>JAFQIE010000036.1 GCA_017397645.1 Lachnospiraceae bacterium
ATGGTAATTTCAGCTGACGGGTGGTATAATTACCATTGGTATTAATTGTTAGTTGCATAACTAATTATACCAAAAAATCGCTGAAGTCTCTACGACCTCAGCGATTTTTCTTTTAGGGGAGTTTTTTTACAGCCCCTTTTTTACTTGATTTCTTTAAGGGCCGTGAAAGGCTCTTTTATTTTGCAACCGGATACTCGTTGCAAAGCAGACGATAAGGGGCTTCATCTTCCTCGATAGTGGGGAATCTTCCCACGGGAGGGTTGAAACGGTTATCGGTGTTGTCGTCGTTGCACTGGCTTACTTCGCCCAAAAGCACGGGACCGGTGCCTTCCTCTACAGCAAAGTCGTGATACATTCCCTGAGTAATCCAAATGCTTTCGCCGGGAGTCAACTTCACCTGTGTACCAGCAGGTACAGTGAAAGAGCGACCGTCCATATGTACAGTGACATCGGATTCATAATCGATTTCCTCATTGGGAAGGCTGTTGTATACACGAATCAATACATTTCCGCCGCCGCGATTGATGATATCCTCTGTTTTAAACCAATGGAAGTGGTTGGCTGCCATCTGGCCTTCGTCCAAGTATAAGAGTTTTTCTGCATATACCTTGGGATACTTGGCTTCGTTGGTACGGCAACCGTTGCGGATGGTAATCAGTGAAAAACCGAATTTTTTAAAATCACCCATGCCAAAATCGGTGATATCCCAACCCAGCATACAATCACGCACTTCATCATATTCATGACCTGCATTCTGCCATTCCTCCGGCGTCATGTGGCAGAAGGGAGGAAGATAGCAATGATACTTCTCACACATCGCCTCTAAGTTTTTCAATGCTTTATTGATTTCTGATCTTTTCATAATGTTCTCCTTTATATGAAATATTTGCAAGTCTCTTTGGAGCACCAAGCATTTACCGTATCCTATTTTATCATTATCAATCGTGGAATGTCAATTTGATAGGGATGCAATAGGGAAATAAGTGAAATTTTTGAGGAAAAAGAGGAGGTAAAAGAAACGGCTGGAAAATGAAATAAAACAACCGAAAAATATTGAAAAAAACACTTGTAATATTCCGTGAAATGTATTAGAATCATATTAAAAGTGGTATAAATGTGGCAGAAAAACCCATAAAGTGGGATGAAATGCCTCGATTTAGACCAGATTACGCTCAATTAGTTGATTTTGATTGGTGGTGGTTCTATATGTTCATGGGAAAACACAATCATACGATAGACCCCAAAGGCAGGTTGAGCATTCCGTCGAAGTTTCGTGAGGTACTTGGAGAAGAATTCGTGATTTCGAAAGGAATGGATGGCTGCCTGTTTGTGTATCCGATGGATGAGTGGACAGAGTTTTACAACAAGCTCAAAAGCCTAAATCAACTGGATGATAATTCCAGACAGTTTGTGAGATACTTCCTACACGGAGCCGACACGGTCACTGTGGACAAGCAGGGAAGAATCCTAATGCCTCAGCATTTGATAGAGGCGGCCGGTTTGGAGAAGGATGTGGTTGTTGCCGGAGCCGGTACGAGAGTAGAAATCTGGGACACTAAGAAATACGACAAGCAAAGCAAGGGTGTAGACATTGATAAGGTTTCCAAAGCGATGTTGAACTTGGGCTTCTCGATTTGATAAAGCACAGAATACTGGTTAGGGAAGAGGTCAATGGAATTCAAACATTATTCGGTGATGTTGGATGAGACAATCGAAGAATTGAAGGTAAAGCCGGATGGGATTTACGTGGATGGCACCTTGGGTGGAGGCGGACATGCCTACCAGGTGTGCAGGAGACTTAAGACCGGACGATTTATCGGAATTGACCAGGATGACGCAGCCATACAAGCTGCAGGAGAAAGATTACAACCATTCGGAGATTTGGTTACCGTCGTTCGAAGCAATTATCGAAATATGAAGGCGGTCCTTGAGGAACACGGAGTTTGCCGGGTGGATGGGATACTTTTAGATTTGGGTGTTTCTTCCCATCAGTTGGATACAGAAGACAGAGGATTCTCTTATCGATATGATGCTCCGTTGGACATGCGTATGGATCGCAGACAGGGCTTGAGCGCGAAGGAAATCGTAAACGGATATCCGGAAATGGAATTGTATCGGATCATCCGGGATTATGGCGAAGATAAATTCGCAAAGAATATTGCCAAACACATTGTCAAGGCAAGGACGCAAAAGCCGATAGAAACCACGTTTGAACTGAACGAGATTATCAAAGCGGCTATTCCGGCGAAGATGAGAAAGGATGGGCACCCTTCCAAACAGACATTTCAGGCGATTCGAATCGAATGCAATCGTGAACTGGAAGTGCTACGGGAATCTTTGGATGAGTTTATTGAACTATTGAATCCGGGAGGAAGGCTTTGCATCATAACATTTCATTCCTTGGAAGACAGAATGGTTAAGGTGGCATTCAAAAAGAATGAATCCCCCTGCACATGCCCGCCTGAGTTTCCGGTTTGCGTGTGTGGCAAGGTGTCGAAGGGAAGCGTGGTGACCAGAAAACCTATTTTGCCGAGCGCAAAGGAATTGGAAGAAAACAGTCGGTCCAAGAGTGCCAAATTAAGAGTTTTCGAGAAAACAAACGAGTAGAGAACAAATAAGCAGTAAAAAAAGAAGGTAGGAAAGAACATGAGTCAGGTAAGAACAGCAAATACATATGTATATGGAAGCACAGCCAGAAAAATTGCTCCTGTAAGACCGGAGTGGGAAGTGCAGTCAAAACTTGCAGCAAGCAAGCGCAAACGCCATGCTGCATCTTTAAATATAGGCTATGTTTTGTTTTTGGTGGTGGCAATCGCTACCGCAGCATTCGTATTGATTAACTATATTCAGCTGCAGTCTGAGCTGACCGGCCTTTCCAAAACCATCGTATCTATGGAAAAAGAATTGAATACCATGCGTGATGCTAACAACGACGCTTATCAGCGCGCAGTAAACAGCATCGATATGGAAGAAATCAGAAGAGTTGCCGTAGAAGAGTTGGGGATGGTATATGCACAGGAAGAGCAAATCGTGCTATATGACGCTCCTAACAATGATTACATGAGACAAATTGCTGCGGCAGGTTATTAGGAGTAGATTGTGGAAGAAAAAAAGCGTAGAAAACAGATTTTTGCCCCCAGAATGCAGAAAAAGCTGGTAGTGCTGTTTGCAATAGTACTACTGGCTTTTGCTGGATTAAGTGCCAGACTTGTGTTTATAGTTACTGAAAATGAAAATGAGTATCAAAAACAGGTGCTGTCCCAGCAAGCATACAATTCTGTTACCATTCCGTTCAAAAGAGGAGATATTTTGGACGCAAATGGTACGGTTTTGGCCACCAGCGAACGGGTTTATAATCTGATTGTGGATGCCAAGGTAATGACCAATAACGGAAAAGCCGATAAAGGTAAAAACGAGGTTACCAGGCAGGATTTGGAACGGTACATAGCGCCTACCATGCAGGCTTTAGATGAACACTTTGATTTGGATATTGACAAAATCCGAGAACATGTCATTGCAAATGCATCTAAGTCATCTTGGTATGTGGTACAAAAAAGAATGTCATACGAAGAGGTTAAGCCATTCAAGGATGCCCAGGCGGAAAACAGCAATATCAAAGGCGTGTGGTTTGAAGAAGAGTATAAGAGAATATATCCCAACGGTTCACTGGGCTGTGATTTTTTAGGATTTACCAGTCGGGACAGCAACGGAATCTATGGGTTGGAAGAATACTATAATCAACAATTAAATGGTATCAATGGTAGAGAGTATGGTTATTTGGATGCAGATCTAACATTAGAGAGAACGCTAAAGCCGGCAGTGGACGGATATAACATTCATTCCACCGTTGATATGAACATCCAGCGGATTGTGGAGAAACACCTACTTGCTTTTAATGAAAAGCAAAAGAATACCGTTATCACAGCAAACGGCGCAGAGAATGTGGGCTGCGTCATTATGGAAGTAGATTCCGGACGTGTTTTGGCTATGGCCGGATATCCCTGTTTTAATCCCAACGATACTTGGAATACCGATGCTTTGATTGGTATGCGTATGGTAGAGATGGTGACCAATAGCGCCGGATATCAGGAACTACATAAGACAAACACTTATATTGACCAAAATGTCATAGACCAGATGGACGATGCGCAATTAGAGTTGAATTTACAGAATCTTTGGAAGAATTTCTGCATAACAGGTACTTATGAGCCCGGTTCTACCATTAAGCCTTTTACGGTAGCCGCGGCACTGGAAATGGGTGCCGTCACAAAACATTCCACGTTCGAGTGTAATGGCTCACTGGAAATTGGCGGATATACCATCAAATGTCACAATCGTGACGATGGCGTATTGGGATTGGAGACTGCGGTTGCAAAATCCTGTAACGTGGCAATGATGAAGATTGCGCAGATTGTTGGTGCGGAAGATTTTTGCAAGTACCAGCAAAACTTTAACTTTGGATTGAAGACAAACATAGATCTTGCCGGAGAAGCGAGGACGGTGAATCTGATATATACAGCAGATGATATGGGTCCCACTGATTTGGCCACCAATAGCTTTGGACAGAACTTTAATGTCAGTATGGTACAGATGATCACAGGATTCTGCTCTCTGATTAACGGCGGTTATTATTACGAACCCCACATGGTAGACAAGATTACCAATGCATCCGGTGTGGTTATCGAAAATCGCGAGCCGAGAGTGTTAAAGCAGACAATCTCTGAGTCTACATCAGAGTTGATCAGACAGTATTGTAACGCAGTTGTGGAATATGGTACCGGTAAAACGGCAAGGCCTGCCGGATATCGAATCGGTGGTAAAACAGGAACTGCAGAGACCATTGACGAGAAGACCAACAAGCGTCATCCCGATGAGTATGTGGTATCATTTATGGGCTACGCACCCGCGGACAACCCGGAAATTGCAATCTATGTTGTGGTGGACAGACCCAATGCTCCAAAGCAGGACGACGCAAAATTTGCGACTTATTTGGTAAGAGATATTCTTGCAGAGGTGCTTCCGTATATGAATATTTACCCTACGGAAGCGGACGCAGTACAGACGGCCACACCAACTCCGGCACCGGAACCGACACAGACACCGGCACCTGTTTTATAAAATCATAACCTCGTAAAAAGGCGAATACAGTATAGTAATTCCTTTTTATGAGGTTTTGTCATTGAATGAGTATAATAAGATATTTCATAGAAAAAAAGTAATCACCCTGTTTTTCCTCTGTGCACTGGCAATGGTGTTATTGACAGGAAGATTGACCTACCTTTGCGTGTGGGAGGCGGATTATTACGCCGAAAAAGCCACACAATTACATGAAAGGGAACGAAGTATTAAGGCTGCAAGAGGGCGTATTCTGGACCGAAATGGGGAGATCCTTGCGGACAACAAGACGGTTTGTACAGTATCGGTCATACATAGTCAGATAGAGCAACCGGAGTATGTTGTGGAAGTTCTTTCCCGTGAACTGGATTTGTCAAAGGAAACGGTGAAAAAGAAAGTGGAAAAGTATTCTTCCATGGAGAGGATTGCCAGCAATGTTTCCAAGGATATAGGAGACAAGATTCGGCAGTATGATATGGCGGGAGTCAAGGTTGACGAGGATTATAAAAGATATTATCCCCATGGCGAACTTGCCAGCAAGGTGTTGGGCTTTACCGGAGCGGACAATCAGGGAATTATTGGGCTGGAAGTGAAGTACGAAGAGTATTTACAGGGAAAGCCGGGTACCATTTTGACTGTAACGGATGCCAAGGGCATTGAGGTGGCTGACCGGGGGGAACGCAGAATTGAGCCGCAAAAAGGGCAGGATTTGCGTATTTCCATGGATATGAACATTCAATCCTATGCCACACAATTGGCAAACCAGGCACTGGCCACCAAAGAAGCGGAGAGTGTTTCGGTGTTGGTCATGAATGTGAAAAATGGTGAAATGCTGGCTATGGTAAATGTGCCCGAGTTCGATTTAAATCACCCGTTTGAACTGACTTTGGAAGAAGGGGAGGAACTCACCGACACCCAACGGCAAGACAGGTTGAATAGAATGTGGCGGAACGGATGTATCAATGATACCTATGAACCCGGTTCCACATTTAAGATAATCACCGCGGCAGTGGGGTTAGAGTCCCAAGCCGTATCGCTGAACAGCGGATTTCATTGCCCCGGATATGTGGTGGTAGACGACCGCAAAATCAGGTGCCACAAGGTAGGGGGACACGGCAGTCAGGATTTTGTACACTGTATGATGAATTCCTGTAATCCGGCCCTTGTTACAGTGGGTTTGCGGGTTGGCGTGGACGCATACTATGATTTTTTCGAAAGGTGCATGTTAAAGCAAAAAACCGGCATCGACTTGCCCGGAGAGGCAGGCACTATTATGCATAAAAAAGAAGATATGGGAAATGTGGAATTGGCTACGGTTTCTTTTGGGCAATCTTTTCAGATTACGCCAATACAGTTGTTGACTACCGTGGCTTCCATTGTCAATAATGGGCAAAGAGTGACACCTCATTTTGCTATTTCAACAGGGATGGACGGAGAATTATTGCATACCTTTTCTTATCCTGTATCAGGGCCCGTGGTGGACGCAGACACCAGCGAAAAAATGCGTGGTATTTTGGAAATGGTTGTCTCGGAGGGCGGTGGCAAAAATGCTGCCATCGAAGGCTTCCGCATTGGGGGAAAAACCGCTACCAGCCAGACCCTGCCCCGAGGCAGCGGAAGGTACATCGCGTCATTTATCGGATTTGCTCCTGCTGATGATCCCCAGGTGATTGCTTTGGCAATTATTCACACGCCTAAGGGAATGTATTATGGAGGTCAGATTGCGGCCCCTATTGTGCGCCAACTTTTCGAAAATATTCTTCCGTATTTAGAGAAGATGGGGTATAATTATTAAATCAGAAATTTTAGTTGTTTGTGGAGGAAGAGATGATTTCAAAGAAGAAAACTTTAGTATTCGGATCGGGTGTCAGTGGTCTTGGTTCCGTAGCATTACTACAGCGTATGGGGGCTGAGATTATATTATACGATGGCAATCCAAATCTTTCTGCAGAGCAATTGAAAGAAAAACTTACTTTGGACACGAACGTGACCTGTATTTGTCCCGATTTGTCTGCTGAAGATAAGGCTTTGGTGGAGAGAGTGGTTCTCAGCCCAGGGGTACCGGTGGATCATCCTTTGGTAGAAGAACTTCGTGCAAATGGAGCAGAAATCATTGGTGAAATTGAATTGGGCTACTTGGCTGAAAAGGGAACTGTGGTAGCTATCACAGGAACCAATGGAAAAACTACCACCACTACCTTAGTGGGAGAGATTATGAAAGCTCATTTCGGTGAGGATAAATCTTTTGTGGTGGGCAATATTGGTAATCCGTACACATCGGAGAGCCTAAAAACAGGCGCAGACACGGTTTCAGTGGGAGAAATCAGTTCTTTCCAACTGGAGACCATACATAGATTTCATCCGAAGGTATCGGCGATTCTGAATATTACGCCGGACCATTTGGACAGACATCACACTATGGAGGCATATATTAGGGCGAAGGAAAATATCACCTTAAATCAGACCCCGGACGATGTGTGTGTGTTAAACTATGAGAATGAATACACAAAAGAATTCGGTGAAAGATGCCCGGCTTCTGTCTTGTATTTTTCTTCCGCCCGGGAGTTGTCCGACGGATATTGTCTGGTGGGTGAAACCATCGTTAGAATGAGACAGGGTCATGCAACGGAAATTTTGGATATTCACAGGGATATGCATCTGGTGGGCACCTGCAATGTGGAAAATGTGATGGCAGCACTTGCCATTGCAGAGGGGATGGAAGTACCTCTTGCCACCACGTTGCAGGTCATCCGTGATTTTCGCGCAGTAGAGCATAGAATTGAATATGTGGACACCAAAGGCGGCGTGGACTATTATAACGACTCCAAGGGGACTAATCCGGATGCGGCCATTCAGGGCATCCGTGCCATGAGCAAACCTACTATTCTTATCGGTGGGGGATATGACAAGCAGAGCCAGTATGATGAATGGATAGATAGCTTCGAGGGCAAGGTGAAATGGTTAGTGTTGATTGGGCAAACCAGAGAAAAAATTGCCGCCTGTGCCCGGGCTCACGGTTTTGACAAGATAAAATTTGCAGACACCTATGAAGAATGCTTGCGTCTTTGTACACAGTTAGCTGAGGAGGGCGATGCCATACTTCTTTCTCCTGCCTGTGCTAGCTGGGGAATGTTTAAAAATTACGAAGAACGTGGCACGATGTTTAAGGAATATGTAAAAAGTTTGACATAAGGGAAGAGAGTTATGCCGAAAGAGAGAGTGAATAGACATAAAAATAGAGAACAGTCAAAGTATTTTTTCGATTACAGTATGCTGTTGATCGTTTTGTTTTTGTTGGGATTTGGCTTGCTCATGATTTATTCCGCCAGTTCCTATACCTCTTTTGCAGAGCACCAGGATGCGGCATTTTACCTGAAAAAACAGGCGAGAAATATTTTGATCGGTATACCTGTGATGGCATTGATGGCCATGATACCCTATGAAAAATACGCTAAGTTCGCGTTTGCCGGATATATCGTATCCTTTCTGTGTATCCCGTTGGTAAAAACACCACTGGGCGAGGAATCCCATGGTGCTACAAGATGGGTGCGTATTCCCGGACTTGGTATGAACGTGCAACCTGCCGAATTGGCAAAGATGTTCATGATATTGTTTCTGGCGGTGGTGGTATGCAAAATGGGCAAATCCATCCGTACACTCAAGGGATTTCTTGTGATGTTGGCAATTCCCCTTCCCATCGTGTTGGAAGTTTACTTTTTAACCAATAACCTCAGTTCTGCCATAATTATTATGGGAATTTCTGTGTTTATGGTGTTTGTGGCCAGCCCGGATTACAAGAAGTTTATTCTGATTGCGCTTACCATTATTGCATTAGCGGTACTGCTGGTTGTTCTGGTCAAGGCAAAACCGGAATTATTGGGCTTTAGAGGCGACCGTATCAAGGCTTGGCTGGATCCGGAGAGTTATTCCGGAGATAAGAGTTATCAAACATTGCAAGGACTTTACGCCATCGGTAGTGGTGGTGTTTGGGGCAAGGGCTTAGGACAAAGCATGCAAAAGATGAGTTTCCTGCCGGAAGCACAGAATGATATGATTTTTTCGGTTATTTGTGAAGAACTGGGGCTTTTTGGCGGTATCTGTATCATCCTTTTATTTGTGATGCTGTTATGGAGAATGATGATGACTGCCAACAATGCACCGGATTTGTTTGGCGCCATGCTGGTGGTTGGTGTGATGGGACATATCGCCATTCAGGCCATTCTGAATATTGCCGTGGTGACGGCCAGCATACCAAACACAGGAATTACCCTACCCTTTATCAGTTATGGTGGATCTTCCATCGTGTTTTTAATGGCGGAAATTGGAGCAGTGATGAGTGTTGCAAGAAAGGCGCAACGTAAAAATATAACATAATTGATGCCGAACAAGTTCCTGTATGAAGCCTTCCGGCGTATGATAGAATAGGCCAATAATGGAAGGAATATATGCCGGATGGAAACGATTCACATACAGGGAGGAATTCCTCTGCAGGGGAAGGTCCGGATTCAGGGTTCAAAGAATGCAGCACTGCCCATACTGGCGGCATGTTTGCTGATGGAAGATGTATCTTTTTTGAGGAATTGTCCTAGGATAGCAGATGTGGAAGCTATGATAGAATTGTTGCAATGCTTGGGATGTTCCATGCACTGGCGCAGGGAAGGGCTGGAAGTTAACACCAGACAATTCAATTGCGGAGCCCTACCCGAGAAAGCGGTACGTGGAATGCGTTCTTCGGTATTTCTGTGGGGGGCTCTTCTGGGAAGGTGTGGAGAGTTTTCCTTGGAATATCCAGGCGGCTGCGTTATTGGAAACCGCCCGGTGGATATGCATATCTGGGCATTGGAGCAACTTGGAGCACGTTTTCAACAAGAAGAAAGCCGATTATATGCCTATGCACCACACTTGTCAGGTGCTTATATCCGGCTTCCTATTTCCAGTGTGGGGGTTACAGAGAATATTATTCTTGCGGCTTTGTCGGCACAGGGTGACACGTATGTGGAAGGTGCAGCTAAAGAACCGGAAATTATTGCACTCTGTGATTTCCTGAATCGATGTGGCGCATGGATAGAAGGCGCCGGGACAGAGCACCTTCACGTCGTTGGAGGCAGAAGGTTGTATGGTACGGAATATACGATACCTGCGGATCGGATTGTAGCAGGGACATATTTATTTGCAACCATTGGAACAGGCGGCAGGGTGCTTTTGGAGCAGGCACCTGTAAAGCATATGGGAGAAACCATCAGAGTGGCTGAGGATATGGGGGCAGTCCTGTATCTCACATCGGAGGGAATCTATGTGCAGGGACCAAGTCGCCCTCGGAGCATTCGATTAGAAACGGCTCCTTATCCTGGATTTCCCACGGACTTACAGTCCATAGTACTTGCTGTGGAAACTGTGGGAGAGGGACGTAGCAAGATAACAGAACGGATTTTTGAAAACCGTTTTCGTATTGTGCCTCAATTGCAAAAGATGGGGGCGGATATTGAAGTAGAAGACAGCATTTGCGCGCATGTATGCGGGGTGAATGCATTGAAAGGGGCCCACCTTCACGGAGAAGAGCTTCGGGGAGGAGCGGCGCTTGTGATTGCGGGGCTTATGGCAGATGGGGAGAGTCGGGTAGATGGGGTCTCCTATATTATGCGGGGTTACGAAAATATTTGCAGAGATTTTAAGGAATTAGGAGCGAGAGTATCTGGTGAATAAGAAGAAAAAGGCAAGGGTGGTCTTGATTATATCCGGTATCATCATTGCAGTGATACTAATCACGGGAGTCATATTGCAAACAGTATATACGGTAGAACATGTGGATGTATACGGAAATATTCATTACTCACAAGTAGAGATAGAGAACATTGTGATGGATGGTCCATTTGGCCGAAACTCTCTTTATTTATCGGCTAAGTATCGAAATAAAGGGGTTGAGGGAATTCCTTTTGTGGAGTATATGGATGTGTCCATTAATGCTCCGGACTGGATTGAAATCAAGGTCTATGAAAAAGTATTTACCGGGTACATCAAATACTTGGATGCGTTTATGTACTTTGATAAGGATGGTTATGTGATTGAAAGCTCAGCCGTACGGACCAAAGGAGTGCCGGAAATACTTGGTTTGCAATTTGATCATATTATTTTGGGAGAACTTTTGCCGGTGGATAACCCGGAGGTTTTTCAAAGTATTTTAAATATTACCAAGCTTCTTGGAAAATATGATATGAGTTGTGAGAAAATTTATTACAACAAGCAGGAAGAGGTTACCATTTACTTCGGGGATGTCAAGGTGGCACTTGGCAACGACAGGACCACAGAAGAGGACAAGGTGATGCTTTTGCCCACTTTGTTGCCAAGCTTAGAGGGAAAAAGTGGTACACTTTATATGATGAATTACGATGAGTATAACGGCAGATATACATTTATGCCGGATTGACATAAGTTTTATAAAAAGTAGTTGCGAAAAATAAAAAATAATTATATGATATATAAGAATAAGTAGGATTTCGTTAGTGGACTATAGAAGGAGGATATAACCTTGCTGGAGATTAAGACAAATGATGCTGAATTTGCAGCCAAGATCGTGGTTGTAGGTGTTGGTGGTGCAGGTAATAATGCTGTAAATAGAATGATTGACGGACAGGTGATGGGTGTTGAGTTTGTTGCTGTAAATACGGACAAGCAGGCGCTTCATCTGTGTAAGGCTACGAAATTAATCCAGATTGGTGAGAAACTTACCAGAGGATTGGGTGCCGGTGCGAACCCTGAAGTGGGCGAAAAGGCGGCAGAAGAAAGCTCGGATGAAATTGTAGCGATGTTGCAGGGAGCAGATATGGTATTTGTTACCTGTGGTATGGGTGGTGGTACCGGTACCGGTGCAGCACCTGTAGTAGCCAGATTGGCAAAGGAAATGGGTATTCTCACAGTTGGTGTAGTGACCAAGCCTTTCCGCTTCGAGTCCAGACCCCGTATGGTGAAGGCTTTGGCAGGAATCGAGAAGATTAAGGGCTTTGTGGATACACTGATAGTAATTTCCAACGATAAATTGCTGGAAATCGTGGACAAGCGTACCGGCATCAAGGAAGCTTTGCAAAAAGCAGACGAGGTATTGCTTCAGGCTGTCAAAGGTATTACTGATTTGATTAACATTCCCGCTATTATCAATCTTGACTTTGCGGATGTGCAGACAGTTATGAAGGACAAGGGTATTGCCCACATTGGTATCGGTGAAGGCAAGGGTGAAACCAAGGCAATCGATGCCGTGAAGATGGCAGTGGAGAGCCCTCTTTTGGAGACCTCCCTTTCTAACGGTGCGACCCATGTTATTATCAATATTACCGGCGATATCACTTTGTTGGATGCCAACGATGCAGCTACATATGTACAGGAATTAACCGGAGACGATGTAAACATTATTTTTGGTGCGCAGGATGATGACACTAAACCTGATACCTGTAGCATTACGGTAATTGCTACAGGCTTGGAAAGTGCAGCGCCTACTACCAAGTTTACTTCTAGAGTGGCTACCAAGACACCGACTCCTGCATTCAAGGAAAAAGTGACCTTGACCCCTCCTGTGATTACACCGGCTCCGCCTCAGGCGAACCCGAATCCTCCTGTTGGATTGAACGTGGTTCCCGGCATACAGAAGCCTGTAGATATCCGTAGCTCCGTACAGGAGAAGAGCTTGAAGATTCCTGATTTCTTACAGAAAAAATAATACTTCATTTTGGACCGGACAGATTTGATTTGTCCGGTCTTTTTTTGTCGAATAAAACTTCCGGCAAAAAAGCCTGTTTCGACGAAATAAACCTTCCTAAGCCCGTATAATGGAGCAGAAAGGAAGTGTTGCAGTGATATATGAAATATACATAGACAAACTGATATTTATTCTCTTTGTAATGAATTTTTATCTTCTGTCTCTGGTGAATGCCAGCACATATCAAAATACGTCGTTAAAGAGGATTCTATGTGGTGCCTTTACAGGTACCGCGGGATTTTTGGTTCCTTTTTGTTTCCCCTGGCCACCGGTGATTCGTTTCGGGGTAGGGACTTTGGTATCCATGATTGGAATGCTCAAATTGGTATATCCGAGAGCAACCTTACGCCGTTTTCTATATTTCTGTGAAAAGTTTGCGATATATTCCTTTGTCATGGGAGGTGCTTTGATATTCATTATGAAACATCTTCCGCAGCAGGCGACAAATGTAGTACTATTGGCATTTTTTGGAGGCGCGCTATATTTGGGATTATTGCGGTACCGAATCTGTATCAAAAGAGCTGATAGTTTATGTAGAGTAAGAATAAAGAGTGAGAATGGGGAAGTTACTGCGGAAGGCCTGATAGACACGGGAAATGGTCTTTTCGAGCCTATCAGCGGAAGTCCTGTATGCGTAGTAGATGATAAAACTTATACTTTTTTATGTGATGAAGAAAAGAAGGGATTTCGGATTGTACCATACAATAGCATTGGTAAAAAGGGCGGAGTGTTGCACGCATCCATGGTGGATGCGATGGAAATAGAAATGCGGGATGCTGTTCTTGTGATGAAAAATGTTTACATAGCATCCGGACAGGAGTTTTTGGAGAAAACCTCTGACGGACAGGAGGACCAAACAAGAATTATTTTACATCCCAAATTGGTGGAAGAAAGTCAAAAATATGGAGCAAGTAGGCGAAAGGTGGGAAAGTATGATTTTCAAAATAATGTTGCCGGGAAAAATCCTGCTCAACCTGATTCATAGGGAGGGGATATTAAGACAAAAGAAGGGCGAAATCTATTACATAGGGGGCACGGACGTTCTACCGCCTCCATTGGACGCGGAACAGGAAAATGAAATGCTGCAGCTCTTAGGTGGGGAATCCGATGGAGAGGCGCGAACCATACTGATAGAGCATAATTTACGCTTGGTCGTATATATTGCGAAGAAATTTGACAACACCGGGGTGGGAGTAGAAGATTTGATTAGCATTGGGACCATCGGATTGATTAAGGCGATTAACACATTCAATCCGGATAAAAAAATCAAGTTGGCAACCTATGCATCCCGTTGTATAGAAAATGAAATACTAATGCACCTAAGAAAAACAAACAAGACCAAATTAGAGGTCTCCATCGATGAACCACTGAATGTGGACTGGGATGGAAATGAACTTTTATTATCAGATATTTTGGGAACGGAAGATGATTTGATTTACCGGGATATGGAAAACGAAGTAGAAAGGAAACTGCTGTTAAAGGCCATAGCGAAGCTGTCGGCCCGGGAAAAAACCATCATTAACCTGCGATTCGGATTGGATACTCCTGATGGTCAGGAAATGACACAGAAGGAGGTGGCAACCATGCTTGGTATTTCGCAATCCTATATTTCCAGAATCGAAAAAAAGATTATGAAACAGTTGAAAAAGGAAATAAGTATTTATATTTAATCTATGCAAAATCACATCTTTGGGGTACAATAAGAATTGTCCCTTGTTGGGGATTTGTTGGAGGTATGTAGATATGATTGAGAGAAACGATATACTGTCCATTGGTTTTTTGCAAAAATCCGAATACACGGGAAGCCATCGGGGGATGAGATACCGTTTGGAGAAATCTAAAATAGAAGATGAGGTGCGTTTGCTTGTCACCTTATGGCCGGAACCCTTTAATTTTGTGAATACACCGGAGGATAAAAAGTTGACACAAACCTTTGCTTTTGAAGAGCAGGGGGTAATCGAGGCAGTTGCCTGGATGAATCGTAAATTAGAGGAGAATAAATCGGTTTGGGAACAAAGCGCGAAGCTTTGGGATGCCTATGACAAATACTAATCCTACCTCACCGGAGTAAGAGAATGATAGATTACATAATCAAAGATATGATAGCAATGGCAAGATACCTTCCGGCAGGCGTGCTCTTGGGCGTACCCCTTGGGCTTGTTTGCTGTACTTTTTCCAAAAATCGAACCTCCGGCACAAGGACGGGGAGATTTCTGTTCGGTGTTTTTCTGGGGATTATTTTGACTGTAACTTTCTTTTCCAGGGAGATTGGAAGCGCCGGTGAGATGATTGATTTAAATCTGTTTTCTACATGGAAAATCAATACAAGGAATAGGGCGTATCTGGTGGAGAATCTACTTCTTTTTCTACCTTTCGGTTTGTTTTATCCTATGGGATATGGGAAGAAACACATTCTTTGGAACGTTTTTTTGGCCGGCTCCGTTACCAGCCTTGGAATCGAACTTTTGCAACTGATAACGAAACGCGGGATTTTCCAGCTGGATGATATTCTCACAAATGTTTGTGGGGCAGTGGCAGGGGGGCTTTTTTTCCTTTTGTTCCGTCCCCGGAGAAAAAAGGACGCATAATCGGATGCTATTGTATCAGGGTGATAGATAAGCCCTCATGGTGCGAAGGGCGTTTTTTTCCAGTCTGGACACCTGCGCCTGAGAAATACCAATGCTGTCAGCTACTTCCATTTGTGTTTTTCCTTCGAAAAATCGTAATTGTATGATTTCCTGTTCTTTTTGATTCAGTTTTTTCATTGCGTCACTGAGGGAGAGATGTTCCACCCACATCTCTTCCTTATTTTTTTTGTCGCTGATTTGGTCCATGACATAGAGGGTATCTCCACCGTCAGTAAAAATAGGTTCGTATAAACTCATAGGGCTTTGAATGGCATCCAGTGCATATACGATATCCTCCTTTGCTATGCCGATTTCCGTGGCGATTTCTTCGATGGTAGGCTCCTTGATATTCTGTTTGGTCAGGGTCTCTTTGGCATAGATAGCTTTGTAGGCGGTGTCTTTCAGGGAACGGGATACCCGTAAGGAACTGTTGTCCCGAAGGAATCGCCGGATTTCTCCGATAATCATCGGTACGGCATAAGTGGAAAATTTCACATTCAGAGTAGCGTCAAAATTATCGATGGCCTTGATGAGCCCTACACAGCCGATTTGGAACAGGTCATCCACATTTTCATTGCTGGAAGAAAACCTTTTGATGACGCTCAACACCAGCCGCAGATTTCCTTCAATGTATTGTTCACGGGCTTGTTTGTCGCCTTCCTGAATGCGACTGAACAAAGCCTCTTTTTCTTCCGGTTTCAGTAAAGGGAGTTTAGCGGTGTTGACGCCGCAAATTTCTACTTTTCCGTTTGCCATAAGTGCCTCCTACCTGATAAATGTCGGTAGTATTAAGTATTGACCTGACTTGGGAATATATACCTGCCCGGAGGAATATTTTGTTAGGGAAAGGAAAGGGAAGGAGGCAGACAAATGCTTTTGTCAGAATTGAAGTGTAAGGATGTGGTTAGTGCAAAGGAGTGCAGGAAACTGGGGAGAGTGTGTGATTTGGAGTTTGACCCCTGCAGCGGTTGTATCTGTAAAATCTTTGTCCCCGGATGTGGAAAGGTTTTGGGATTCTTAAATTGTGACCCTAATATTGCGATTCCTTATAAGGATATTATCCAAATCGGTCCGGACATCATTCTCGTTGACATTCGTACCTGAAAATAGTAAAATTAGCGTATAAATACGGGAGAATTCCCAAGAAAAAATGGAGGATTTCCAGATGAAATGTCCCTTTTGTAGTCATGCAGATACCCGTGTTATTGATTCCAGACCGGCAGAGGATCACAATTCCATCAGACGCCGTCGTGTCTGCGATGAATGTGGCAAAAGATTTACAACATATGAGAAGATTGAGACCATTCCTCTGATTATCATCAAAAAAGATAATAACAGGGAGACTTACGACCGGGCGAAAATTGAAGGTGGCGTACTCCGCGCATGTCATAAGCGCCCTGTCAGCGCACAGCAGATTACCAATCTGGTGGATGAAGTGGAAAACGAAATCTTCAATATGGAAGAAAAGGAGATTCCCAGCCAGGTGATCGGCGAACTTCTGATGAACAAACTCAAGAATCTGGACCCCGTTGCCTATGTTAGATTTGCATCCGTTTACAGAGAGTTCAAGGATGTGAATACTTTCATGGACGAATTAAAGAAAATGTTAAAATAAGTGTAGGTCCTTTTTTAGGGTCAATAAAAAGCATATGCAGACAAATAACTGGCAGGCCAGTACGCCCCAAAGATAGCCGGTCATACCTATGGTGGGAACGGCAAAGAATACAAAGGCCAGGCGCAGTGCCAGTCCTCCCAGATTAATGAGGAAGATATGCCCCACCTTGCCTAAACCCTGCAGAATGCCCGAAAGAGTGGTATCCAGATAGAGGAATGGACAGATAAAACTCAAGGTGGAGATAAAGTACCCGGCCAAAGGACTTTCGAACACCGTGTTGCCCAGCCATCTGCCACTGAACAGAAAAAAGAACATGCTTAAGATGCCCAGTGAACCACAATACTGAATGGTCTTTTTGGTGGTATTTGTCACCACATCTATTTTCCCCAAAGCGTGGTTTTCCGATATTTCGGGAAGCAATAAGATGGAGATGGAGCTGGTTAAAGCATTGGGAAAGAATATAAAGGGAAGAGCCATTCCCGTAAACACACCATAAACACGAAGAGCGGTCGCATTGTCATAGCCATAATTTCTTAATCCGGCAGGCAATGAGACCGCTTCTATGCTTTGCAGGATGTTTAATGCGATACGATTGGCTGTCAGGGGGAGCACCATCGCCATCATCTGAACGGCGGTCTGACGATGTGTGGTGGATATGGGAGTAGACCGGTAGCCCTTTAAGGTAAACAGAAGGGGAATTGCAGCGAATAACATGGAGCATATTTCGCCAACCGTCAATCCCAAAACTGCAGATAAAATAGAAGGAAGGCGTTCGGACAAAGCGGGGTGTGTGGTGCAAATATACACGCAGCCCACGCGGATCGCTTGTTCTACCAGTTGGGAAGAAGCCGGTATACCGGCTTTTTTTTGTCCATAGAAATATCCATTGACACACGCATGCATGGAACTAAAGGGAATGGAAAATGCCAGCACCTTTAACAGGGGAATGGTTCTTGGCTCCTGGAGATAATAGGTGCCTATTTGGTCCGCAAATAGGTATACGAAAGCTGTCAGTAATACGGACAAAGGGGTGGATATGAGGAGCCCTGTCCACAGGGGACGAAAATGATTTGCCCGTGATTTTGCCGTGATTTCAGCTACCAGTTTGGAAATGGCAGTTTGAAAGCCGGCAGCTGTCAGGGAGAAAGAAATGGATAGGATGGGGCTTAAGAGTTGGTATAGTCCCATGCCTTCTTCGCCAAACAGGCGGGAAAGATATATTCTGTAAAAAAAGCCGATAACCCGACTGATTAAGCCGGTGAGGGTCAAAATCAGTGTTCCGTAAAGCAGGGGATGTGAAGTTTTATTGTTTGTTCGAAGATTCCACATAAGCCGATATCCTGAGGGCGGTTTCAAAAAATTATATGCATGCCCCCACATTGACAGAACAAAAGGGGAAATGCTATATTGAAAACAGAAATCAGGAGAGGAAAGATACTATGAAAACCGTTTTGGTAGGACTTTCCGGAGGCGTGGATTCTTCGGTATGTGCTTATTTACTAAAAAAACAAGGTTACAACGTGATTGGTGTTACGTTAGTGATGGGCCAAAGTGAGGAGTCCGTTACGGATGCATCCCGTGTGGCAGAGTGTCTGGACATTCCTTTTCATGTGGTAAACTGCAAAAAGGAATTTAAGGATACTGTTATCGATTATTTTGTGGAGGAATATCTGGCGGGGAGAACCCCGAACCCATGTATCAGATGCAACCGTTGCATGAAATGGGGGAGAATGTTGGAACTGGCAGATGAATTGGGAGCGCATTACATCGCTACGGGACACTATGCACGGATTGAACGGTTGCCCAATGGGAGACTTGCGTTAAAAAACGCAATTACATCGGGAAAGGACCAAACGTATGCGTTATACTTGCTGACCCAGGAGCAGTTGGAACGGACTTTGATGCCGGTTGGCGAATACACGAAGGAACAGATTCGGGAGATAGCGAAAGAAGCCAATCTTCCCGTGGCAGATAAGCCGGACAGTCAGGAAATCTGTTTTGTGCCGGAGGATGACTATGCTGCCTTTATCGATGCCAATATGCCGGAGGGGAAATGCACCGCAGGCAATTTCGTTACATCCGATGGTAAAGTGTTAGGGCCTCATAAAGGCATTACGCATTACACCAAGGGACAGCGTCGGGGACTGGATCTGCCCATGGGAGAGAGGGTTTTCGTGACACAAATTCGTCCGGATACGGGGGAAGTAGTCATAGGAAAGAACGAAGAACTTTTTACCACCAAGGTGGTTTGTAAACGTGTGAATTTTATGGGAATTGAGGATTTGAAACATCCGATAAGGGTATGGGCAAAGATTCGATATAACCATAAGGGAGAGTATTGTACCATTCGCAAAATAGGGGACGATATGGTGGAGGCGGTATTTGAATCACCGGTCCGTGCTGCCACGCCGGGACAGGCCATATGTTTCTATGAAGACAGTTATCTGATCGGTGGCGGTACCATAATAGAATAGTAAACATCGTTCATTGAGAATCATAGAGCAAATTTGAGCAACAAAAAAGCACCCACATGACGGTATGGGTGCTTTCATTTTTTATTAAGCCATTTCGTTTACAGCTTTGCTGAGACGGGAAACCTTACGAGCTACGTTGTTCTTGTGGTAAACACCCTTGCTTGCAGCCATCTCGATAGCCTTGGTTGCAGCAGCAAGTTCAGCAGTAGCCAAAGCCTTGTCGCCAGACTCAATCGCAGCAAAAACTTTCTTCATAGCAGTCTTAACACCGGACTTGATTGCTTTATTTCTTTCAGCTCTAGTACGGTTAACCAGAATTCTCTTCTTTGCGGATTTAATGTTAGCCAAAGTCGTACACCTCCATTTGTATACTATTGTGAAATGTTTTCAAGGGTTCACTTTAGCCAGACACGGGGGGCTAATGTAAACATTCGAAGTTATTTTAGTAAAAATATTCTGTTTTGTCAACATTTATTTTGCAATATCTTGGATTCTTTATTTATTTTGCAATATCTTGGATTCTTAGAATAATTGGTGATAAAAAGAACAAAATATTGGTAATGAAAACAGAATGGGAAGTTTACGGGAGATGTGAGGCGTATGGAGAACTATCGTGTTCGGACGGACCTTGCCTTAGAGGCAAAGGAAAGTATTGGAGGAGAGGAATCCGGAATTCATGGTGTCAATGTAGAAGAGTACTACCTTGATGAGGATGACATACGGGTGACCAAGGTGGAGATAGGTACCAAGAATGCAGCACGTACCATGGGAAAACCGATGGGAGTCTATGTGACCATGGAGGCACCCGCTATGGCAGAGCCGGACGATGGGTACCACAGAGAAATATCGGAATGTCTTGCTAAGGAACTGCGTCAGATTCTTCCGGGGATAGGTGAAGAACAGGCAGTCTTGGTGGTAGGGCTGGGCAATAGAGAGGTGACGGCGGACGCTTTAGGTCCTCAAGTGGTGGATAACCTTTTGGTAACAAGGCATATTGTAAGAGAATACGGTAAACGGGCGTATAACTGCGAGCATATGAACCAGGTCAGCGCGTTGGAACCGGGTGTTATGGCCAAAACAGGAATGGAAACTGCAGAAATTGTAAAAGGGGTGGTAGGGGAGACCAGACCGGATGTGGTAATTGTCATTGATGCACTGGCAGCTCGTAGCACAAAACGCTTGAACCGCACTATACAAATCACAAACACGGGCATATCCCCCGGTTCCGGGGTTGGCAATCACAGAGACGCTATCAATGTGGAAAGTCTCGGGGTACCGGTGATTGCGGTGGGTGTACCTACGGTAGTGGATGCAGCAACCATTGTTGGCGATGCCTTGGAAAAACATTTGGAGGATAAGCAGCAGATTTACTTTTCCGAATTAAACAATATGTATATGACGGGTAAGGATATAGACGCTGTAATCAAGAGAGTCAGCTATACATTGTCAGAAGGAATTAATATCGCATTGTGCGAAACTTTTATGAAAAAAGAATAGGCAACTTGAGGCTCTCATATACTTTGTAAGAGTATTTGCCGGAGGTGTGGAAGAATGGAAACTCGTATCTCACAATCCCGTTGGTTGTGGCTACTGATTGTTCTGTGGGGCATATGGTGTGTGGGTAGTTTTGAGAGTCACATGACTTCCACATTTTTGTTGCCTTATCATTATGTCAGCGGTGGGTATCGTGGGACAGACTGGGTTGTCCGTGGGAGCCTGCGCGACATCTTTCCCATGTACGGGTACGCCCAAACACACAGGCAGATGGTGCATGCTTTGGCAGAAGGAGCGGAGGAGATTTCCATATCTGTGGAGGAAGAAACAAATCCTGTTTCTTTGGAAGAATTGATGTTGCAGGAAAATCAGGTGGTTTTGCAACCAACACCCCAGCCCACTGTATTTCAGGAGAATACGTTCTCGCCCAGAGAAAAACAGACGAACGTGGACATTAGTACTATGGAAAATTATGAGGATTTAGTCGCGGCCTTTTATACGATAGATGCCAATACTTCGGTGGGTAGTGATAGACTTAATGTATATAGATTGATGGAACAGGACATGACGGTTGATAAAAATGTTAAAGTACCGCAGATATTAATCTTTCACACCCATTCTATGGAAGGATATGCGGACTCCGGTGAAGGGGAAGAAAATACAGGTATTATGGGCGTAGGAGAAAAACTGGCAGATATTTTGCGGGAACGCTATGGATATAATGTGCTTCATCACGAAGGGCGATATGATGTGGATGGAAGAAACGATGCATATACAAATGCGTTACCGGAAATAGCCGGTATTTTGGAAGACAATCCCTCTATTGAAGTGGTAATTGATTTGCATAGGGACGAAATGCCGGAGGGTAAGAGACTGGTGATGGATGTGGATGGCAAACCCACTGCCAGGTTTATGTTTTTCAATGGGTTGTCCCGCACCAAGAAAACAGGGGATATTGACTACTTATATAATAAGAATTTGGACAAAAATCTGGCATTTTCCTTTCAAATGCAACTGAAGGCTGCGGAATACTATCCCGGGCTTACCAGAAAAATCTATTTGAAAGGGTACCGATATAATATGCATCTTGCCCCCAAGTATTTACTGATAGAATTGGGAGCTCAAAATAACACGCTGGAGGAAGCTATGAACGCATGTGAGCCTTTGGCGCATGTCTTGGACATGGTCTTATCAGGGACTTGAGTTTTGTCTTGTGTAGGGCTTGAGTTTTTATGGACATTTGAGAGAAATTCTGTTACAATCATACTACCTATTTGGAAAGTATGAGGTAAGATAGATGGCAGTGATTGACCAGAGTCATATTCGCAATTTTTGTATTGTGGCACATATAGACCATGGCAAGTCCACGTTGGCGGACCGTATCATCGAGCACACCGGTCTGTTGACCAGCAGAGAGATGCAAGCGCAAGTGTTGGATAATATGGATTTGGAGCGGGAAAGAGGGATTACCATCAAGGCCCAATCCGTGAGAACCGTATATAAAGCAAGAAACGGTGAAGAATACATTTTTAACCTGATTGACACCCCGGGACATGTGGACTTTAATTACGAAGTGAGCAGGTCTTTGGCGGCTTGTGACGGCGCTATTTTGGTGGTAGATGCAGCCCAGGGAATTGAGGCGCAGACGCTTGCCAATGTGTATTTGGCATTAGACAATGATTTGGATGTGTTTCCTGTTATCAATAAGATTGATTTGCCCAGTGCAGAACCTCAGAGAGTGATTGACGAAATCGAGGACGTGATAGGTTTGGAAGCACAGGATGCGCCTTTGATTTCAGCCAAGAACGGTATCGGAATAGAGGAAGTGTTAGAGCAGATTGTGGAGAAGATTCCTGCCCCCAAAGGAGATCCGGCGGCACCTTTAAAGGCGTTGATTTTTGATTCGTTGTATGATTCCTACAAGGGGGTTATTGTTTTCTGCCGTGTGATGGAAGGCACCGTGAAAAAGGGCACAGAGATTCTGATGATGGCCACAGGAGCAAAACAGGAAGTGGTGGAGGTAGGTACCTTTGGCGCGGGCCAGTTTATCCCTTGTGATGAATTATCAGCAGGTATGGTAGGCTATATTATGGCCTCCATCAAGAATGTGAAGGATACGGCTGTAGGTGATACAGTGACCGATGCCAACAGACCCTGTGCAGAGGCCTTGCCCGGTTATAAAAAGGTGCAGTCCATGGTGTACTGTGGTATGTACCCTGCGGATGGGGCTAAATATCCGGATTTGAGAGACGCGTTGGAAAAACTGAAACTAAACGACGCTTCCCTGCATTATGAGCCGGAGACCTCTATTGCACTTGGTTTCGGATTCCGCTGCGGTTTCTTGGGATTGTTACATTTGGAAGTGATTCAAGAACGTTTAGAAAGAGAATATAATTTGGATTTGGTTACCACGGCACCCGGTGTAGTATATAAGGTGTTCAAAACCAATGGTGAAATGATAGAACTGACCAATCCATCCAATTTGCCCGACCCTGCAGAAATTGAACATATGGAGGAGCCCATTGTCAGCGCAGAGATAATGGTGACCAGCGAGTTTATCGGTGCCATCATGGAATTGTGCCAGGAAAGACGAGGCAGATACCTTGGAATGGAATACACTACCGGAGGACGTGCACTTATCCGATACGAGCTTCCGTTGAATGAAATTATCTATGATTTCTTCGATGCGTTAAAATCCAGATCCAAAGGATATGCATCCTTTGACTATGATATTAAGGGATATGAAGTTTCTAAATTGGTGAAATTGGACATCCTGGTCAATCGTGAAGAAGTGGATGCACTTTCCTTTATTGTACATGGAGAATCTGCCTACGAGAGAGGTCGTAAGATGTGTGAGAAACTCAAGGAGGAGATTCCCAGACATTTGTTTGAGATTCCCATTCAGGCAGCGGTGGGAGGCAAGGTCATTGCCAGAGAAACTGTGAAGGCAATGCGTAAGGATGTGCTTGCAAAATGTTACGGCGGTGACATTACCCGTAAGAAAAAACTGCTGGAGAAACAAAAGGAAGGTAAAAAACGCATGCGTCAGATTGGCAATGTAGAGATACCTCAAAAAGCCTTTATGAGCGTGCTGAAATTGGACGAGAACTAAATGAAACAGAAATTGGAATTGTATTTTCACATTCCCTTTTGCGAAAGAAAATGTCTGTACTGTGATTTTTTATCTGCACCCGCTACAGAACAGACCAAAGAACAGTATATGGAGGCGCTTCTGACCGAATTGGTCGGAAGCGCCAAGCAGTATAAGGAAATGGTTGTGGAAACAGTATTCTTTGGTGGAGGGACCCCATCGACGGTGGACGCTAAGTACATCAAGGAAATCTGTTTGGCCATCCGGGAGCATTTCTTTGTGTCAGAGGATGCGGAAATCACAATAGAAATTAACCCTGGGACTGTGAACCGGGACAAACTGAAGGAATACCGTAGTGCCGGAATCAACCGGCTTAGCATTGGCTTGCAGTCGGCATTGGATGAAGAACTAAAACGGTTAGGCAGAATCCATACATGGGCGGAATTTTTGGAAACTTATAATACGGCGCGGGAGCTCGGATTTGACAATATCAATGTAGACCTGATGAGTGCTTTGCCGGGACAAAGTGCGGAAGATTATGAACGGAGTTTGCAGAAAGTTTTAGCGCTGACTCCGTCTCCGGAACACATCTCTGCTTACAGTCTGATATTGGAGGAAGGAACTCCCTTTTACAGAATGCATAAAGCAGGAGAGATTTCGTTTCCCACAGAGGAGGAAGACCGCGCTATGTACCATCTTACCAAAGAGGTGTTAGCGGAGGCCGGATATCAAAGATATGAAATCTCTAATTATGCACTTCCCGGGAAGGAATGCCGCCACAACAGCGGATATTGGAGACGCGTAAATTACGTTGGATACGGGATTGGAGCGGCTTCTCTTGTGCAAGGACAGAGATTCCAAAATACGGAAGAGTTAGGCTCCTATATTAGCAATCCGTTAGGAGAAAAGCAGGTTATAGAACAACTGACCGAAGAGGATTGTATGGAGGAATTTATGTTCCTCGGGCTTCGTATGATAACGGGAATCAGTACCGGTGAATTTGAACAAATATTTGAAATCCCCGTGGAAGAGGTTTTTGGAGAGGTCATTGAGAAAAATATCCGGGACGGATTGTTAGAACGTTTTTGGGTAGAGGGAGAAGAGAGAATTCGCCTGACTGAAACAGGTCTGAATGTGAGCAATTACGTAATGGCACAGTTTTTATTAGATTGACAGGCACGAAGCAACGTAGAAAACATAGAATAGAATGAAGACGAATCCGTAGGGGTATCATTTGGAAACATTCAAAATGCCGCTTAGTCGGGAAGAAGAGGCCGGTTATATTCGTATGCTCGGCAGTACCCCTGATAAAGCAGCTTGGGCAAGGCAAATGTTGATTGAGAGAAACCTGCGACTTGTGGCGCATATCGTGAAGAAGTATCAGTGCCGCGAGGAGGACACCGAGGACTATATTTCTATTGGATGCATCGGCTTAATCAAAGCAGTCAACACCTTTGATGAAGGGAAGGGCAGGCTTGCCACCTACGCATGCAGATGTATAGAGAATGAATTATTAATGCATTTAAGAGGGAAAAAGAAAATTGCCAAGGAAATCTCTCTCTACGAACCTATCGGTCAGGACAAAGAGGGCAACGAAATCCACTTGATGGATGTGATTGAACAGGAACAGCCGGATGTGGTGGAAATGATGGAGCGGAATCGAAGGATTGCCAGTCTGATGGAGTTGGTAGGCAGTGTACTGACGGACCGGGAAAGAGAGATTCTTATGTTGCGATACGGGCTTAAGGGGTGTGAGAGGCTGACGCAAAATGAGATTGCCGGACATTTGGGAATATCCAGAAGCTACGTATCAAGAATAGAAAAGAAAGCATTACAAAAACTGCGGGAGCAGTTGCAGGAAGAATAAGCAGTAAAGGAGTGTAAGTGTCGGAGAGGGTACAATTGAACAAGGAGGTACGAAAATGTTCAGTACAACAATTACCGGCACGGTACATGGTGTGCAGGCCTATTTGGTGCGCGTGGAGGCAGATGTTTCCGGAGGACTGCCGGCCTTTCTGATGGTCGGGTCGCTTAGCTTGGAAACAAGAGAGGCCAGAGAGCGGGTCATGGTGAGCCTGAAGAATAAGGGGATACAAATTCCACCCAGGCATATTACGGTGAATCTTTCTCCGGGAGACAGGCGCAAGGATGGAACGGCATTTGATTTGGGGATTGCGGTTGCGATTCTGAAAGCCACGGAAATGATACCGTCTTTGGAGCATGAGAATACACTGTTTCTCGGTGAACTCGGCCTTGGTGGGGAAATCCGTCCCGCCAAGGGTGTATTGCCCATTGTACAGGAAGCAGTCCGGCAAGGTATAAAAGAATGCATTGTTCCCATGGATAATGCCAAGGAAGCAGCGGTGATTCCCGGGATTGACGTACGTGGAGCCAGGGATATTACGCAGGTCATTGATTATTTATCTGCCGGAAAGGGAAAAGGGGAAAAGATATTGCCTTTGATACAACAGGCCATGCCGGCAATGGATTCCCTGAAAGGCACCAAGGATATAACGGATTTTAGCGAGATTGCAGGCCAGGAAATGGCCAAAAGGGCAGCAGAAATTGCTGCTGCAGGATTTCATAATTTGCTGATGGTGGGACCGCCCGGAGTAGGTAAATCGATGATAGCAGGTTGTCTGGCGGGGATTCTTCCGCCACTTACCCGGGAGGAAAGTCTGGAAGTGACTTCCATCAAAAGTATTGCAGGGCAGATGGAAGCGGGGGAAACACTATGTGTACAACGCCCGTTTGTCAGCCCCCATCATTCCATATCTTTGTCCGCCCTAGTAGGGGGAGGGACCATTCCAAAGCCCGGCCGGATTTCGCTGGCCCACAGAGGGGTTCTCTTTCTGGATGAATTACCTGAATTTGACAGAAATGTATTAGATGCTTTGCGGCAACCATTGGAAGAAAGGAAAATCCACATTTCCAGGGTGGGTGGCAATGTTGCATTCCCATCGGATTTTATTTTTGTAGGGGCTATGAATCCTTGTCCCTGTGGATATTATCCCGACAGAAACAGATGTCATTGTTCAGAACCGGAGGTAGCCAGGTATATGCGTAAGGTGTCCGGTCCTATTTTGGACCGCATTGATTTATGTGTAGAATTGCAGCCGGTGGCAATGGGGTATCTTGGAAAAGATAATCAGAGAGAGACAAGCGAAATCATTCGTAAAAGAGTGGAGCGGGCTAGGGAAATACAGTTTAGAAGATTTCGGAACACATCGTTTCAATTTAATGGTGATATTCCCGGACCTAAAGTGGAGGAATACTGTGATTTGGGAATACGGGAGCTAAAATGCATGGAAGAGTTGTACGGAAATCTACAATTAAGCGTGCGCTCTTATCACAGGATACTTAGAGTTGCCAGAACCATTGCGGATATGGACGAAAAAGAAAGAATCGGTGTGGAACATTTGATGGAAGCGGCAATGTACAGACCTTCCCTGGAATATTGGAAATGATACCCTGATTGGCAAAAAGGGGTTGCCTTTTTTTGTATTCCAGTATACAATAGATTGGCAATAAAATGTTAAGATAGGTGAATAGTATGAGTTCAAAAACTTTAGGTTATATTTTAAAAAGAATTTTATTGGCGATTTTAACGGTGTGGGTAGTTATCACTGTTACCTTTTTTGCCACCAGAATGATTCCCGGAGGACCTTTCATCGGAGAAAAGGCAATTTCTCCTGCAGCGCAGGCATCTTTGGAAGCAAAGTATGGTTTGGACAAGCCCGTGTTCGAGCAGTATGTGACCTATTTGAAGGGCGTGGTGTTTGATTTTGATTTCGGACCCTCCCTGAAGCAGAGGGGACGTATGGTTATCGATATCATTGCAGATGGCATGAAGGTCAGCGCAAAGCTTGGTGTGATTGCGGCTTGCAGTGCTGCTGTTGTGGGTATTGTATTGGGTTCTATTGCAGCCCTTCGTCGCAATAAGCTGATTGACAAGATCATTATGGTTGTGACTACGGCTTGCGTTTCCATGCCCACATTTATCATGGGAAGTTTGATGTTGATTCTGTTTTCCCTGAAGTTAGGATGGCTTCCTGCCAACGGAGACAGTCAGGGAGGATTGGTTTTGCCGATTATTGCACTGGCTTTATATCCTATGGCCTATATTACCAGACTGACCCGTTCCTCCATGTTGGATGTCTTGGGACAGGATTATATCAGAACAGCCAGGGCAAAGGGCGTGCCTAAGTGGAAGATTATTTTCGGACATGCCTTGAAGAATTCCCTAATTCCTGTTATCACCTACTTTGGCCCGATGTTAGCTTACATTGTTACCGGTTCTTTGGTAGTGGAGAAGATCTTTGCAGTGCCCGGTATCGGACGTGCATTTGTAAACAGTATCACGGGTCGTGATTATACTCTGGTTATGGGTACCACGATTGTACTGGCAGTGTTGATTGTTGTGATGAATCTGGTCAGCGATATCCTTTACAAGGTAGTTGACCCCCGCATCAATTTGGAATAGGAGGCAAGACAAATGGAAAAGAAGAAAATAAAGATGCCGAGCTTCCATACAGATTTGGATGCGTTTATTCCGGCTACAGATGCAGAAAAAGAGTATATCGTACAGATGAGACCTTCCTCGACCTTCTTTAAGGATGGTGTGAAGCGTCTTTTGAAAAATAAAATTGCCACAGCAAGTTTGCTGGTGATGGTGATTATCATTTTGGCCAGTATTCTGATTCCCATGTTCTGGCCCTATAGTTATGAAGCCCAGCTGGGTAACCAGCCCGGAAAGCCGGTGGATGCATCCTACAATAATCTGGCGCCCTTTGAGTATGGTGCGACAGAACAAAAGAGAATAGAAGCGGGAGAAAAGGTATTCCCCCATATTTTCGGAACGGATGCAGCGGGACGGGATTATTTTATCCGTGTGGTATATGGTACCCGTATCTCCCTGGCTGTCGGTTTGTTTGCAAGTATTATCGTGTTGATTATCGGTATGACCATCGGCTCCATCGCCGGATATTGTGGCGGTAAAGTGGATTTGTTTATCATGCGCATCGTGGATATCATCTATTCCCTGCCGGATATGTTGATGGTGATTCTGTTATCCGTGGTATTGAAAATTGCTTTGACAGATGTGATTGCAGGCACCGTCTTAGAAAAAATCGGTGTAAATATCATCAGTTTGTTTATTGTCTTTGGTCTGTTGTATTGGGTATCCATGTCACGACTCATCCGTGGGCAGATTTTGTCCTTGCGTGAGCAAGAGTATGTACTGGCATCCAAGGCAACCGGTGCAAAGGCAGGCTGGGTAATCAGAAAACATCTGATGCCCAACTGTATCAGTGTGATTATCATTTCCACTGCATTGCAGATTCCCAGTGCAATCTTTACAGAGAGCTATCTGTCCTTTTTGGGACTTGGTGTAAACGCACCTATGCCTTCTCTGGGCTCTTTGGCATCGGATGCATTGAATGGTATTCACTCTTATCCCTATCGCTTGGTCATTCCCGCGATAGTGATATCTTTGATAGTGTTGTCTTTGAATCTTTTGGGCGATGGTCTGCGTGACGCATTTGACCCGAAACTGAATGGTTAAGGAAGGGAGTAGTATTATGTCAGTATTATTGGAAGTAAAAGACCTCCATACCTCCTTCTTTACCGACGCAGGTGAAGTGTAGGCGGTGAACGGCGTATCCTTTACTTTGGAAAAGGGAAAGGTTCTCGGAATCGTGGGTGAATCTGGTTCCGGTAAGTCAGTTACTGCATATTCTATTATGCAGATTTTAGCAGGTACAGGTAAAATTGTATCCGGTTCCATCAAGTTAAACGGAGAAGAATTGGTTGGTGCAGATGAGAAGACCATGCACAATGTCCGCGGAAATAAAGTGAGTATTATTTTCCAGGACCCCATGACCAGTTTGAATCCGACCTATACCATTGGCAAGCAGTTGACGGAGGCAATTCTGCTGCACACCGGCCGTAATAAGCAGGAGGCCTACGAGAGAGCAGTGGAAATGCTGAAGTTGGTCAATGTCAATGAACCGGAAAAAAGAATGAAACAGTATCCTTATGAGTTTTCAGGTGGTATGAGACAGCGTGTTATGATCGCAATGGCTCTTGCCTGTGAGCCGGATATTTTGATTGCAGATGAGCCTACAACAGCACTGGATGTGACCATTCAGGCGCAGATTCTGGATTTGATGAAATCCCTGCAGGAAGAATTAGGTATGGCAATCATCATGATTACACATGATTTGGGCGTTGTAGCTCAGATGTGTGATGAAGTAATCGTTATGTACGCAGGCTCTATCTGTGAGCAGGGAACTGCAGATGAGATTTTCTACAATCCCAGACACGAATATACCAAGGGATTGTTACGTTCCATTCCTACAGACACATCGGCAGGCAAAAAGTTGCAACCTATTACCGGTACACCGATTGACCTTTTGAATATGCCCAAGGGCTGTCCTTTTGCATCCCGTTGTGACAATGCCATGAAAGTTTGTTTACAGCACAGAGCGGAGAGAATTCTAATCAACGAGGACCATGCGGCATCCTGCTGGATGAACGTGAAAGAGGGCATTGAAAACGGCACTATGGTGCTTGACAATGCAGAAGATAAAGGCGGTGAAGCGGATGAGTGAGATGAATCGGCCTCTGGTTGAGGTGAAAAACCTAAAAGAGTATTTTAACATCAATATGGGTCTGTTTAAGACCAAACCGCTAAAAGCTGTGGATGATGTGTCTTTTACCATTCAAAAGGGAGAGACCCTTGGTTTGGTGGGTGAGTCCGGATGCGGTAAGACTACGGTAGGACGTACCTTGTTACACCTCTATAAACCTACTGCCGGAGAAATCTGGTATGATGGTAAAGAGATTAAGACGGCAGAAGATATCAACGAATTTAGAAAAAAAGCCACCATGGTATTCCAGGATCCCTATTCATCCCTGAATCCCCGTATGACGGTTTCCGATATTATCGGGGAGCCTTTGGATGTGCACCGTTTATATCAGACCAAGAAGGAACGGGAAGAACGGATTTTGGAATTGATGGGCCATGTGGGACTGAACAGCGAACATGCTTCCCGTTATGCCCACGAGTTTTCCGGTGGACAAAGACAGCGTATCGGTATCGCCAGAGCGCTTGCCGTGAATCCGGAGTTTATTGTGTGCGATGAGCCTGTATCTGCATTGGATGTGTCCATTCAGGCGCAGGTGATTAATATGTTTGATGAATTACAGGATAAATTAGGTTTGACCTATTTATTTATAGCCCATGATTTGTTGGTGGTTCGTCATATCAGTGACAGAATTGCCGTTATGTATTTGGGTAAAATGGTGGAACTGGCAGATGCGGACGAGATTTATAACCGTCCTTTGCATCCCTATTCCAAGTCCCTGTTATCGGCGGTTCCAGTACCGGATCCTAAGGTGGTAAGGGCAAATAAGAGAATTGTGCTTTCAGGCGATATTCCAAGCCCCCTGAATGCACCTTCGGGTTGTCCTTTCCGTACCCGTTGCGCATATGCAACAGATAAATGCGCGGAAGTGATGCCTGAATTTAAGGAAGTGTCCAAGGGGCACTTTGTGGCGTGTCATCATATTGATGAAATCAATTAATATAAGGAGGACAAGAGATGAAAAAGTTATTATCTCTGGTACTTGCAGTTACCATGCTTCTTGGTGTGACTGCATGTGGCAACGAAAATGTTGTCGATGAGAGCGGTTCTGCAGCAGTAGAAACTGCAAAAGATGTACTTGCAGTATGTTTGGCATCCGAGCCTGACACTCTGGATCCCGCTTTGAACTCTGCAGTAGATGGTGCTACCATGGCAGCTCACTTGTTCCAGGGTCTTGCAAAATGGACTCAGGATGCAGATGGCAATCTTGTGGTTGTAGCAGATGCTGCTGAAGAGTTGGTAGAAGGTGTTGTGAATGAGGACGGTACCGTTACTTATACTTACACCTTGAAGGATGGCCTTTTATGGTCTGACGGACAGCCTGTAACCGCTGCTGATTTCGTATTTGCATGGAATCGTGCAGCAAGCGTTGAATTGGCTGCTGACTACTGCTACATGTTCGAAGTAGTAGACGGTTATGCTGATATGTGGGCTGAGGAGCCTGCAGAAGATGCAGCTCTGAATGTAGTAGCTGTTGACGAGAAGACTCTCCAGGTTACTTTGGCTAACGCTGTTAGCTACTGGAACGAGTTGCTTGCTTTCCCTACTTACTTCCCCGTTCGTGAGGATGTAGTAGCTAACGAAGCTTGGGCAACCGATCCTGCTACTTATGTATGTAATGGTCCTTACACCATCACAGCATGGGAGCACAACTCTAAGATTACTTTGACCAAGAACGAGAACTACAGCGATGCAGCAAGCGTTACCATGCCTACATTGGAGTTCTATTTGTCCGATGACAATGCTAACATGTTGACCAACTTTGAAAATGGCGACTGGTTGTTAATCGACGATGTTCCTACCAATGAGATTGCAAACCTGAAGGTGAACTATCCTGAAGAGTTCGTGATTGCAGGTCAGATCGGTACCTATTATGTATGCTGGTGTATAAACGAAGAAATCCTTCCTGAAGGTTCTGCTCTTACAGGTGTAGAAGCAGAAGAGGCAAGAGAGGAAATCAGAAGTGCTATCGGTCTGTTGTTTGACCGTAACTACATCGTTGAGCAGATCGCTCAGGGTGGACAGGTTCCTGCATCTTCCTTCGTTGCTATGGGTATGACCAATCCCGACGGAACTGAGTTCTACAAGACCGCAGGTGACAGCGAAGAGTTCTACGGATACTACGATGTATCTGCAGAAGCTTATGAAGCAAACTGGGCAGCTGCAGTTGAGACTTTGAAGAAATACTATACTTTCGACGAAGCAACTCAGATGTTCACTGACTTCCCTACTTTGACATACCTTTACAATACTTCCGACGCTCACAAGGCAATCGGTGAGTATTTGCAGTCTGCAATGGCTGGTATCGGTATCACTATGAACATGGAGAACCAGGAGTGGGCTACTTTCTTGAACACACGTAAAGAAGGTAACTATTCTGTAGCTCGTAACGGTTGGGTAGCTGACTACAGTGATCCTATCTGCTTCTTGGATATGTGGACCACCGTTTCCGGTAACAACGACATCCAGTATGGTAAGGGTGCTCATGCAGAACTTGCTATGTATGATTTGGATTTGACCGAGTATGGTTATGAGTTGAAGGTAGAAGATGGCACATGGGCTGAGACCTATGATGAGTTGATTGCAACCATTAAGTCCTGCACTGACAACGAAGTTCGTTATCAGTTGATGCATGTTGCAGAAGACATGTTGATGGAAACCGGTTGTATCGTTCCTTTGTACTTCTACACCGACCTTTATATGTTGGATGATTCCGTTAAGGGATTCTACTCCAATCCTTTGGGTTACAAGTACTTCATGGGATGTACCATCGAATAATTTGTGACATCTAAACAAAATACGATTTTGTTCCCCCTTGGCTTTGGCTGAGGGGGATTTTTTTGTTGCATCTTTTCGAAACCTTTGCTATGATACTTTTATCTTAAATTCTTGGCGTTCGCCAAATTTTCCAACTGTTAGCCGTACCTTGATAATTGAATAAGGATTACACTCTTGAAAGATGTATTATATTCCCTTATAATATAGATATCAATCTATAGGAAAGAGGGTGTCGAAGGTGGGTGAGGAATTGGCTGTTTTTAAAGGTTATCTTAGAAGTTTGATGCGGCAGCTGAAACTGCTGAAAATCGCAATTGACCGTCAGGATATGGAAGAAGCAAAGAAAATTATCAACGAACTGATTGAAGACACACAGAATAACATTGAGGATTAATACATAAGATAAACACATTTTAGAGTGTAATTCCTATTGAATTATCAAGGGAGTTGCACTCTTTTTTGATTTTATATATGAGGGGAATTGTATGAAAGAACAAGAGAAAATATATGCCTGTTGGTTGATGAATTGTCCTACTTTAAGTGACAGACAAAAGCACAAGTTCAGTCAGACCTGTGGAAGTTTGGAAGAGTTATATTTTTCATCAGTAAAGTTATGGAAAACAGTGCTCACAGAAAAAGGAGCGACAGACTTGGTCCAATATACGGAACATTGGAAGCCGGAGGAAGCCTTTGCCGGAATGCGTGAAAAGAAAATTGAATTGATTACAATATTGGACAAAGAATATCCGGACAAGTTAAAAGAGATCCCCGACCCACCCTTTGGGCTGTTTGTAAGGGGAAAACTAAAAAATAGTTCAAGTCCCTCAGTGGCAGTTATCGGAGCCAGAGACTGCTCTCCCTATGGGGAGCATGTGGCCAGGGAAGTGGCAGGGATGATGGCAACAGCAGGGATTACCGTGGTAAGTGGTATGGCCAGAGGCATTGATGGGATTGCGCAGCGGGCGGCATTGGACGCAGGCGGGTTTTCCATAGGTGTTCTGGGAAGCGGTGTAGATGTGTGTTATCCGTCGCAAAACAGGGATTTGTACGAGAAACTAACCGATAAGGGAATGGTGGTATCTTCGTTTCCCTTGGGATACCCGGCCAAGCCCCTGAACTTTCCTATACGGAACAGAATTGTCAGTGGCCTGGTAGACGCAGTGGTTGTAGTAGAAGCCAGAAAGAAGAGCGGTACGTTGATTACCGTGGATATGGCGTTGGAGCAGGGACGGGAGGTGTATGTGATTCCGGGGAGAATAACGGATGAGTTGAGCAAAGGATGCAATGCACTTATTGCGCAGGGTGCAAATATACTTACGTCGGTAGAGGATTTTATCAAAGAAATCACAGGAGAAAACCGCATTTTGACAACAGGTTCTTTTTCATTGCCGCAGAATAGTAGCACGATGTCCGGACTATCTACGGTAGAACAAAAACTGCTTGGATTACTTAGTTATGAACCAAAATCAACCCATGTCATAATGTATGAATTGGAGGAAGAAATATCATTGCCCCAGCTGTCTTCCAGTCTGATGATGTTATGTGCCGCAGGAAAAATACGACAAATTTCACCGGGTCAATTTTGTCTATTATAACCTTGTGATGTGAGGGTATCTATGCTATCATAAAAGAGTATATATTGTGTAGAATAGTTGAGAAAATACACCATCGTTATGTGTTGAGAATAACACAATTGTTAAGTAGAAAATAACGGGAAAAGAGGCCTGCGATATGTTTCGGAATAATACAAAAGTAGTGCAGATAGGGAATTGTAAAATTGGTGGAGGAAACCCCATATTAATTCAGTCAATGACCAATACCCCCACACAGGATGTGGAGGCTACGGTACGTCAGATTCTTGCCTTGGAGAAGGCTGGATGTGAGATCATCAGATGTACGGTTCCGGATATGGATGCGGCGAAGGCGCTTGTAGAGATAAAGAAGCAGATTCACATCCCTTTGGTGGCGGATATTCATTTTGATTACAAAATGGCCATTGCTGCTATGGAATGTGGTGCTGATAAGATTAGAATCAACCCGGGCAACATTGGAAGCATCGATCGTATTAAAGCCGTTGTGGATATAGCCAGAGAGAGAAATATTCCCATCAGAGTGGGGGTAAACAGTGGCTCTTTGGAAAAGAATCTTGTGGAAAAATACGGTGGTGTGACGGCAGAGGGCATTGTAGAAAGCGCATTGGATAAGGTTCGGATGATAGAAGACCTCGGATATGATAACCTGGTGGTCAGCATTAAATCCTCGGATGTTCTTATGTGTGTGAAGGCACACGAATTATTGGCAGATAAAACAGTTCATCCTTTGCATGTGGGTATCACAGAGTCGGGTACCGTACAAAGCGGAAATATTAAATCTGCGATAGGACTTGGTCTGATTTTAAATCAGGGTATCGGGGATACCATCCGCGTATCCTTGACGGGAGACCCCGTGGAAGAAATCAAGTCTGCAAAGTTGATTTTACGTACCCTTGGACTTAGAAAGGGCGGGATAGAGGTGGTATCCTGTCCTACTTGTGGACGTACCAAGATTGATTTGATTGGTTTGGCTTCCAAAGTGGAAAAAATGGTGGAAGACTTTCCTTTAGATATCAAAGTGGCAGTCATGGGATGCGTGGTGAACGGGCCCGGAGAAGCCAAAGAAGCGGATATCGGAATTGCCGGTGGTATCGGAGAGGGACTCCTGATTAAAAAGGGAGAAATTGTCCGAAAAGTACCGGAGAATGAATTGCTGGATGTATTGAGAGAAGAATTGGAACATTGGACATGACGGAACACAAATTTTCAGAGGTGTTTCCCACACTGAAGTTAAAGGGAAATCTGCCGGATAAACTAAAGGATGTTGTGGTGGAAAGAGTTTCTGCTACGAAACAGTTAGATAGAATGACTTTGATTCTGCGGAGTACCGTCCTTTTATCTAAATCGGAGATTCGCATCATAGAACAGGAAATGAAACGACAGCTGTTTGGCCGAAATGATATGGAATTACATATCATTGAACGCTTCAGGCTGTCTACTCAGTATACCCCGGAAAACTTGCTGGAGGTCTATGGGGACAGTATCCTGCAAGAGCTGGAAGAGTATAATCACATCATTTACACAGCGTTTCGACGGGCAGATAAGGAGTTTGTTGCTCCTAATACGCTCATTATACGCTTGGAAGATACCGTTTTAAATCACGGCGTTGAGGAGAAATTGCAAGGTATCTTGGAAAAAATCTATACCGAACGTTTTGGTTTTTCCACCACCATTTCCATGGAGTATAAGGAACCTGTTGCATTAAAACATACCTACGAAGAAGAGGTACGTATCCAGCTGAAGGTGGATGAAATTTACCGCAGAACAAAAGGGAAGAAATCCAATGGGGAAGGAATGGATGCCGCCTCCACCTCGGAACAGAGCGAACCCATCAATGAAACAAAAAAAGCGGTGGATACCACTGATAAAAATAGGAAAAACAAAGAAACCGGTGCAAAAAACGGTGGTGAAAAGAGTCTGAAAAAATCGGATCATCCGGATGTTTTGTACGGCAAAGAGATTCATGAAGAGGCGATTCCCATAGAAGATATTCTTGGAGAAATGGGAAATGTAACCATTCGGGGAAAAATCGTCAAATGCGATAAGAGAGAGACCAGAAAAGCGAATGACATTGTGACATTTGATGTGACCGATTTTACAGACACGATTTCGGTAAAACTTTTTGTGGACAAAGAATTGGTCAATGATTTTGTGAAAACATTAAAAGTTGGTAGCTTTGTCAAAGTAATGGGCAGGGCGAGCCTGGACGATTATGATCACGAAATTACGATCAGCTTTGTGAAGGGAATCATGAAGATTCCTAATTTTGTTACCACCAGAAAAGATTTGTCTGCGTATAAACGGGTGGAACTTCATTGCCATACAAAGATGAGCGATATGGATGCCATATCAGAGGCCAGCGATATTGTGGCCAGAGCCTATCAGTGGGGACATCGTGCCATCGCCATTACGGATCATGGTGTGACGCAGGGATTTCCGCATGCCAATAAAACCTGGTCCGGTCTATGGAAGGACGAGAAGAAAAAAAGAGAAGAGGCGGGACAGAAGAATCCCGATAAACAGGATTTCTTTAAAGTGATATACGGTGTAGAAGGATACATGGTGGATGACTTAAACGAGATTGTGACCGGTCGCAAGAACCAACTTCTCACAGGCGATTTCGTGGTGTTCGATGTGGAGACCACCGGTTTTTCTCCGATTAAGAATAAAATCATAGAGATTGGCGCAGTGAAAGTCAGTGGGGGAGAAGTGGTGGATCGTTTTTCCACCTTTGTCAATCCCCACGTGCCGATTCCTTTTGAAATTGAAGAACTGACTCATATCAGTGATGCTTATGTAGCAGACGCCCCTGATATCAAAGAGGTGATCGAAGACTTTGCCCGCTTTAGCGAAGGCTGTGTGTTTGTTGCCCATAATGCTACCTTTGATATGAGTTTTATCAGAGAGCAGTACCGACAGGCGAACCTTGTCCTGGAAGACACTTTTGTAGATACTATGAACATGGCCCGCATGTTATTGCCGGGACAGGCCCGTCACAGGTTGAATGACGTGGCTAAGACGCTGAAGATTTCTCTGGAAGGTCATCACCGTGCCGTGCATGATGCAGAGTGTACGGCGACTATTTTTCTTCGATTTGTGAAGATGCTGGAAGAACAGGGAATAGTCGACTTGGCAGGGATTAATGCCAAGGCAAAAATGAATGTGGATTTGATTCGAAGACTGCCCAGCCATCACATTGTGTTGCTGGCAAAGAATGATTTGGGGCGAATTAACCTGTACCGGTTAGTGTCGGAGTCTCATTTGCTTTATTACCAAAGAGATCCGAGAATGCCGAAAAGTCTGATTGAAAAGTATCGTGACGGTTTGATTATTGGAAGCGCTTGCGAGGCGGGAGAATTGTATCAGGCCTTGTTAAATGAAAAGAGCGATGAAGATATTGCAAATATCGTGAACTTCTACGATTATCTGGAAATCCAGCCCAGAGGAAATAACCGGTTTATGATTGCCTCTGAGAAGATTTCAAATGTCAACTCCATGGAAGATATTCTGGATTTGAATAGGCGGATTGTAGCATTGGGTGAGCAATTCCACAAGCCGGTGGTGGCAACCTGCGATGTGCATTTCCTGGACCCTGAACAGGAACTGTATCGAAGAATCATCCAGGCAGGAAAAGGCTTTACGGATGCGGATAACCAGGCACCCCTATACCTGCATACGACCGAAGAGATGATGGAGGAGTTTTCCTATTTAGGCGAAGAAAAGGCATTTGAAGTGGTGGTGAAAAACACCAATATGATTGCCGATATGATAGAATCCATAGCGCCCGTAAGACCGGACAAATGTGCACCTGTCATAGCAGATTCTGACAAGCAGTTGACGGAAATCTGCTATGCAAAAGCCCATCAACTCTATGGACCTAATCTGCCGGAAATCGTAGAAAAACGTTTGAAGAGAGAATTGAATTCCATTATTTCCAATGGCTTCGCCGTAATGTATATCATTGCGCAAAAACTGGTGTGGAAATCCTTAGAGGATGGGTATCTGGTGGGTTCCCGTGGCTCCGTGGGTAGTTCCTTTGTAGCAACCATGGCGGGAATTACGGAAGTGAATCCTTTGAGTCCTCATTATTATTGTTTGAACTGTCATTATTCCGATTTTGAAAGCGATGAAGTAAAAGCCTACGCAGGAAAAGCAGGCGTGGATATGCCGGATAAGCTTTGTCCTGTTTGCGGACAACCCCTGCGAAAGGAAGGATTCGACATTCCTTTCGAGACTTTCTTGGGATTTGAAGGAGATAAGGAACCGGATATCGATTTGAACTTTTCCAGTGAATATCAGTCCAAAGCTCACAAATATACGGAAGTTATTTTTGGCGCAGGACAGACCTTCCGTGCAGGAACGGTGGGTACTTTGGCGGATAAAACAGCCTACGCGTACGTTAGAAACTACTACGAGGAGCGCGGTGTGCATAAGCGTAGAAGCGAGATGGAGCGTATTGCAGAAGGGTGCACCGGCGTACGACGAAGTACGGGACAGCATCCGGGCGGTATTGTTGTATTACCTGTAGGAGAGGATATTAATTCATTCACTCCTGTGCAACATCCCGCAAATGAAGTGGAATCAGATACCATTACCACACATTATGATTATCATTCCATCGATCACAACCTTTTGAAACTGGACATTTTGGGACATGATGACCCCACCATGATTCGAATGTTGCAGGACTTGACAGGACGGGATCCTTTTTCTATTCCTTTGGATGGGGAGGACGTGATGAGCCTGTTCCAAAGTACCGACGCATTGGGGATTACTCCGGATCAGATCGGGGGCACAAAAATCGGAGCGCTGGGTATTCCTGAGTTCGGTACGGAATTTGCTATGCAAATGGTAATTGACGCTAAACCACAAGCGTTCTCAGATTTGGTGCGTATTTCCGGTCTGTCTCATGGTACCAATGTTTGGCTGGGAAATGCTAAAGATTTGATTATGGACGGCACAGCTACCATTTCCACTGCGATTTGTACCAGAGATGATATTATGACCTATTTGATTCAGATGGGCGTGGAACCTATGACCGCTTTCCAGATTATGGAAAATGTCCGTAAAGGAAATGTGGCGAAGGGCAAATGCGATAAATGGCCTAAGTGGAAAGAGGATATGTTGGCTCATAACGTGCCGGAATGGTACATCAAATCCTGTGAAAAGATAGAGTACATGTTCCCCAAAGCCCACGCGGCTGCCTATGTTATGATGGCGTGGCGTATTGCTTATTGTAAAATCCATTATCCGCTGGCTTATTACGCGGCCTTCTTCAGTACCAGGGCCAAGGCCTTCTCTTATGAGATTATGTGTCAGGGGAAGGCGAGACTGGAGCGTGAAATGGAAAATTACAAACGTCGTATGGAAGCGGGTATTGAACCCCTTTCTAATAAGGAAGAACTGGCGTACGGCGATATGAAAATTGTGCGTGAAATGTATGCAAGAGGCTTTGAATTTATGCCCATCGATATCTTCCGGGCGCACGCTACCAATTTCCAGATTATTGATGGGAAACTAATGCCCTCCTTAAACAGTATTGACGGACTGGGAGAGAAGGCGGCAGAGGCTATTGTGGAAGCTGCCAAGCAGGGTGAGTTTTTGTCAAAGGACGATTTCCGTACCAGAACAAAGGTATCTAAAACCGTTGTGGATTTGATGGCGGAATTGCATCTTTTAGGCAATTTACCCGAGTCAAATCAGATTAGTTTATTTGATTTCGCATAGGAGAAAATGGGAAATAAATAGCCCAACTAAAAAATAATAAAAAAATACTTGCATTTTGAAATTCTATGTAGTATTATTAGCAAGTACCATTTCTGAGGCAGATTGGTACTTGTATATGGCTCGTTGGTCAAGCGGTCAAGACGCCGCCCTCTCACGGCGGAAACAGGGGTTCGATTCCCCTACGAGCTGTTGACTGTAGTAGATACAGCCCAACCCGAAGAAGTGTTGAAATCTATGATTTCAATGCTTTTTTTAATTCATTAGTAATTCCTGTTCATATATGGATACGAGGAGAGTGAAGTCATGAGTGAATTAGAATACAAACAGGCGCTCAAACTTGGTGAAAAAGCGTATAGAAGTGCCGTGGCAAAGGGAGAGTATCCCTATTTGCCTGCACTGGATGATCTTTTGTCCCCGGTTAAAATTGTAAGAGAAGAGAATTTAGGGATAGTCGAAATTCCCATAGACCAGATTGTGGGGACAAAAACTGCCGGCAGACAGAATGCGTTTGCCGTGAATTTTATGCCCCTTATGGAGTATGGCAGTGAGTTTGCAACGAAGTGGTCAAATCTTTATGACTTTCAAACCACGGAGGGGAATAGAGACCCTATTTTCGTATATGAGTTTTTAAACCGTTTTTATGTGCAGGAAGGGAATAAGCGCGTCAGCGTATACAAGTATTTGAATTCTCCCAGCATTGAAGGTAAGGTCATCCGCCTGGTGCCCAGAAAGAGTGACTCCAAAGAGAATAAGATTTACTATGAATTTATGGAGTTCTATAAAGCTACTAAAATCAATTATCTTATTTTTACCCAATTAGACGCATACAAGACACTGGTAAAAGCGGTTGGTAAAACCTGGGGAGAAGTATGGAACCAGGAGGAGCGCAATGAATTCGCGTGCACTTTCTTCTTATTTAAGAAGCACTATGCGGAGCGCGGGGGAGACGCGTTGGATATCAGCCCTGCGGATGCATTCTTGTTCTTTTTGTCTGTTTACACCTATGACGAGGTAATCAAGTTTACAGACCATGAGTTAAAAACTGCTATAGACCAGGTGTGGAATGAATTCATGGTGCAGGGCAAGGAACCGGAAGAAGCATTGGTGCTGGACCGTATAGAGTATGAGGAGAATGGTCTCATCAATAAACTGTTGAGTCTGCCTTATTCCGGCAAACATTTAAAGGTTGCTTTTGTGCACGAAAAGGTTGCAGAGCATTCCAGTTGGACCTACAGCCATGAATTGGGAAGAGCCCATCTGGACGAATCATTTTCAGATGCTGTGACCACAAAAGCCTATTATCTGGATCAGACTGGCATGACCATTGAACAATTGATGAATCAAGTGATAGAAGATGGCAATGATATTATCTTTACTGCCAACCAGAAGTTCTTGGCCGAAAGCCTTCGGACTGCTTTGGAACATCCGCATGTGAAGATACTGAACTGCTCCATCAATCGTTCTTTCAGTGCCATTAGAACTTATTACGGCAGGATGTATGAGGCAAAGTTTTTGTGTGGCATGGTAGCCGGTATTATGGCAGACAATAATAAAATCCTGTACAGTGCGTATTGTCCTATGTTCGGTTCCTTTGCGGATATCAACGCTTTTGCGCTGGGAGCGAGAATGGTGAATCCCAGAAGTGAGATTTACGTACACTGGATGGCAGATACTACTTCGGACTTTGAAAAAATCGTGAAAGAACACGACATATCCATCGTATCCTACACCGATATTGTGCGACTTTCCAGCGAAGACAGGAGATTTGGCTTATATCGCATTGAAGAGGATGGTTCTACCACGAATTTGGCCTTCCCTATGTGGAATTGGGGCGAATTCTACGAAAAGATAATCCGAGATATTCTCGAAGGCAATTGGAATCGGGGTGTTGGACAAAAAAGCAAACGCTCCGTCAATTATTGGTGGGGTATTTCCGGCGATATTGTGGACCTGTTTTTGTCCGGAAATGTGCCGGATGACGTGCGTACACTTGTGGAGGCCATGAGAAAAGAAATCTTTACAGAATCTTTTCATCCCTTTCAAGGCGAGATTATCAGTCGGGATGGTGCGGTTATGAGTAAGAAAGGGGAAGTTCTTACGCCTGAGCAAATCATTACCATGGACTGGTATGTTAACAATGTGGTCGGCGATATGCCGAACCCCGAGAACCTGACAGATGAGGCAAAAAGCTTGATGGCATTGCAGGAAGGACCGGTAGCATCGGTTTTACAGGAGGCGCAGGCGCAAAGATGAAAATACTAGTGATATCCGACGAACCCAGCAGATGGCTATGGGATTTCTATGAAAAAGAAAAACTGGAGGGGGTTGATTTGATTCTCTCCTGCGGAGACCTGCCCGCATCATACTTGAGTTTTTTGGTTACAATGACAAATGTTCCTCTCCTGTATGTGAATGGAAATCATGACCATTATGACAAAAAGCCCCCGGAGGGGTGCATCTGTATCGAAGATGATATTTTCGAATACAAAGGACTTCGTATATTGGGACTTGGGGGAAGTATGCGTTATCATCCCGGTGCAGCCAACCAGTATACGGAAACTCAAATGGCAGGTAGGATAAAGAAATTGAAGCGGTTGTTGTCCAAAAAGAAGGGATTCGATATTTTACTCACCCATGCACCTGCAAGGGGGTTGGGTGACATGGATGATTTGCCCCATAGAGGCTTTGAAACATTTGTCGAATTGCTGGATACTTACCAACCACGTTTCTTTTTTCATGGTCATGTGCATATGAATTATGGCAGGGATGTGAAACGTGAAACTGACTACAAAAACACCAGAATAATCAATGCATACGGAAAATATGAATTGGAGATAGACGAGTAGAGGTGGTCGCACGGACTGAACAAAAAATAAAAATTGTCCTTGCATAAGAAAAAAATATAGTGTATAGTGATTCACGATTAGGTCTGGATGGGCAAAAAACAAAGAGGTATTGATATGCACAAGTATTTGGTGATTGTGGAATCTCCCGCAAAAGTAAAAACCATAAAGAAGTTTTTGGGTTCAAATTATGAAGTATTGGCCAGCAATGGACATGTCCGGGATTTGCCCAAAAGCTCCCTTGGAATAGATGTGGAAAATGACTTTGAACCCAATTATATTACCATTAGGGGAAAAGGAGATATTCTTTCTGCACTGAGAAAAGCAGTCAAAAAGGCGGACAAGATATATCTTGCAACGGACCCTGACCGGGAGGGGGAGGCGATTTCCTGGCATTTGATGTTTGCCTTGAAATTGGAAAACAAAAAAGTATATAGAATCTCATTCAATGAGATTACCAAAACAGCAGTGAAGGAATCTCTGAAAAATGCCCGAGAGATTGATATGAATCTGGTGGATGCACAGCAAGCCCGCCGTGTACTTGACAGAATTGTAGGATATCGGATATCACCACTTCTTTGGGCTAAAATCAAAAGAGGATTGAGCGCAGGCCGCGTACAGTCCGTGGCATTGCGTATTATTTGTGACAGAGAAGAAGAAATAGAAAAGTTTGTACCGGAAGAATATTGGACCATTGATGTGGATCTGCAGGTGAATGGAGAAAAGGAACCTATCCGTGCTAAGTATTACGGTACCGGCAAAACCAAAGCGAAAATTTCCGATGAAACAGAAGCAAATAGAATTCTGGAATCCCTTAAGGGGGCCACATACCAGGTGGCGGATGTGAAAAAGAGCGAGCGTGTGCGTAAGGCACCCCTGCCTTTTACCACTTCTACCCTGCAACAGGAAGCAAGTAAGGTGTTGAATTTTTCCACTCAGAAAACCATGCGTCTTGCACAACAATTGTACGAAGGCGTGGATATCAAAGGGGAAGGCACCGTAGGTTTGATTACTTATCTGCGTACGGACTCTGTGAGAGTATCTGAGGAGGCGCAGAATCAGGCGGCAAACTATATAGAACAGTCGTATGGAAAGTCCTATGTGCTGTCGGAGAATAACGAAAGAAAGAATCAGCAAAAGATACAGGATGCCCACGAAGCCATCCGTCCCACCGATATTCAGCGTATTCCCGCGATGGTGAAGGACCAATTGCCCAGAGATTTGTATCGCCTGTATCAATTGATTTGGAAGAGATTTACTGCCAGCAGAATGAACGCAGCGGTGTACGAAACCGTAAGCGTGAAAATCAAAGCAGGCAGCCATATCTTTACAGCGTCTTCGTCTAATTTGGTCTTTGATGGCTTTATGAAGGTGTACACAGTGGAAGATGACCATGAAGAAGATGGATTGTTACACGTTGCACTGGATAAGAAAAGCGAACTTACTTTCCTTGATTTTGATGCCAAGCAACATTTCACACAGCCTCCCGCACACTTTACCGAAAGCTCTTTGGTAAAGGCTTTGGAGGACTTGGGTATTGGCCGTCCCAGTACCTATGCGCCTACGATTACCACGATTCTTGGCAGACGATATGTGACAAAGGAAAACAAGAATATCTATGTCACAGAGTTGGGAGAAGTTGTAAATGACATGATGAAGGAAGCATTTCCTACCATCGTGGATGTGAATTTTACCGCTAATATGGAAACGCTGCTGGACGGTGTGGCAGAGGGTAGCGTAAAATGGAAAACCATCATATCCAATTTCTATCCCGATTTGGATGAAGCTGTAAAGCAGGCAGAAAAAGACCTTGAGAAAGTTAAAATCCAGGATGAAGTCAGCGAGGAAGTTTGTGAACTTTGCGGACAAAACATGGTAATCAAATATGGTCCTCATGGCAGATTTTTGGCATGTCCCGGATTCCCGGCTTGTAAGAATACAAAGCCTTATTTGGAAAGATTGGAGTGTCCTGTCCTAATTGCGGTGGAGACATTGTGATTAAGAAGACAAAAAAAGGCCGCAAATTTTATGGATGTATGAATCACCCCGATTGTGATTTTATGTCTTGGCAGAGACCTAATCCTGAGAAATTGTCACAATAATTCTGAAAATTGTGCGAAAATATGTAAATATTCAATTGTAATCTGACTTTATTTGTGATAGTATATGGTTGTAGTACAAAAACCTGCTATTTACAGAAGAGGAGGAACAAATATGAGTAGCGTGCAACTTTTGGATAAAACCAGAAAAATTGGCAAACTGCTTCACAACAACAATTCCAGTAAAGTTGTGTTCAACGATATATGCAAAGTCATGCGTGAAATTCTGGATTCCAATGTGCTGGTAATTAGCCGCAAAGGTAAGGTTCTAGGTGTTGGCAAATGCGAAGGTGTGGACAGCATTAATGAACTGATAGAAGAAACCGTTGGCGGATATATTGATAGCATGTTAAATGAGCGCTTGCTGGGTGTGCTTTCCATTAAGGAGAATGTGAACCTTGCTACGCTGGGTTTTGAAGGCCCTGATATCAAGAAGTTTCAGGCTATCATTACTCCGATAGAGATTGCGGGAGAGCGACTGGGGACCATGTTTGTGTATAAATGCAATGACCAGTACGACATCGACGATATCATTCTCTGTGAGTATGGCACCACGGTGGTCGGCTTGGAGATGCTTCGAGCAGTCAGTGAGGAAAGTGCAGAGGAGAGCCGTAAGGTTGCGGTTGTGAAATCAGCCATCAGTACCCTGTCTTTCTCAGAGATGGAAGCAATCACTCATATCTTTGATGAACTTGGCAGCATGGAGGGCATTCTGGTTGCCAGCAAGATAGCAGACAGAGTTGGAATTACCAGAAGTGTGATTGTAAATGCACTTCGTAAATTCGAAAGTGCCGGTGTCATCGAGTCCAGATCCTCCGGTATGAAGGGAACCTACATCAAGGTATTAAATGATGTGGTGTTTGATGAAATTGAAGAATTAAAGAAAAATAATCTTATGAAATAGTCTTAAATTATGAGAGAAACCCCTTGCAATGAGGGGTTTCTTATGTTATAATCCACAGTTGTGATATTATACACGCAATCCGATTCCGCAATGGTGCATGGGAATTTCCTGTGTGGTTGCGGGAGCTAACCGGGGTTTAACGCGCCTTGGCGAGAAAGGAAAGCGGAAGAATTTAACCAAATGGAGGTAAGAAAAATGAGCGTTATTTCTATGAAGCAGTTACTTGAAGCAGGTGTTCACTTTGGACATCAGACCAGAAGATGGAACCCTAAGATGGCTCCCTACATCTTCACCGAGAGAAACGGTATCCACATCATCGACTTGCAGAAATCTGTAGTGAAGGTTGACGAAGCTTATACCGCAATCTCTGAAATCGCAGCACAGGGCGGTACCATTCTTTTCGTAGGTACCAAGAAGCAGGCACAGGATGCAGTTAAGACCGAGGCTCTTCGTTGTGGTATGTTCTATGTAAACGAGAGATGGTTGGGTGGTATGTTGACCAACTTCAAGACCATCCAGTCCCGTATCGACAGACTCCGTGCAATCGAGAGAATGTCCGAGGACGGAACCTTTGATGTGTTGCCTAAGAAGGAAGTTATTGAATTGAAGAAAGAGTGGGAGAAGTTGGAGAAGAACCTTGGCGGTATCAAGGATATGACCAGAATTCCCGATGCTATCTTCGTTGTAGACCCTAAGAAGGAGAGAATTTGTGTACAGGAGGCACACTCTCTTGGTATTACTTTGATTGGTATCGGCGATACCAACTGTGATCCTGAAGAATTGGATTACATCATTCCCGGTAATGACGATGCAATCAGAGCAGTAAACCTGATCGTTGCAAAGATGGCAGACGCTGTTATCGAAGCAAACCAGGGCGAAGTTGTTTATGAAGCTGAGCAGGTAGAAACTGCAGAAGCAACTGATATTGAAGAAGTTGCAGCTGAGGAAGCTACCGAGGAATAATCCTTTTGTGACATTTGAAAATTAGAAAATGGAGGATATTAAAATGGCAGAAATTACCGCAGCTATGGTAAAAGAATTGCGCGAAATGACCGGCGCAGGTATGATGGATTGTAAGAAGGCTCTGAATGAGACCAATGGAAATATGGACGAGGCTGTAGATGTTCTGAAGAAGAGCGGTGCGGCTAAGATGGAGAAGAAGGCTTCCAGAATTGCAGCAGAAGGTCTTGCACGTGTGGCAGTAAAAGACAATGTTGCAGTTGTTGTTGAAGTAAACTCCGAAACCGACTTTGTTGCAAAGAACGAAACCTTCCAGGAATTCGTTCAGTTGGTTGCTGATGACGCTTTGGCTTCCGGCTTAAACGGTGGTAAGAATGGTGAAGATATCGAAGCACTTCTTGAAGTAAATGGTTTGAAGGATGTACTGATTGAAAAGACCGCTACTATCGGTGAGAAGTTGTCTGTACGTAGATTTGAGAAGGTTACCGGTGATTGTGTAGCTTCTTATCTGCATGCAGGCGGTAAGATTGGTGTACTTGTAGCAGCTGATGGTGCAACAGATGCCAAAGAAGCGCTTACCAATGTGGCTATGCAGATTGCAGCAATGAATCCCCAGTACATCAGCAGAGAAGATATCTCTGAGGCAGAGATTGCGAAGATGAGAGAGATTATTATCGAATCCTCTTTGAATGATCCTGCATCTCTTCCTAAGCCCATCCTGAATGCTTTGCTTGCAAAGGCTTGTGATGGTGTATGGAGTGCAGAAGATGTGGCTATTTACGAAGAGAAGAAGAGCAATATGAACTTCCTGTTCAATTTCCTCTCTGATGCAGCTAAGGCTCAGCTTGCAGGATTGGCTATGGCTGATAAAGAAAATATCGTTGCTGAGAAGATGTTCGGCGGTATGGTAGAAGGCCGTATTTCTAAGCAGTTGAAAGAAATCTGCCTGTTGGATCAGGTTTATGTAAAGGCAGAAGACGGAAAGCAGACTGTTGCTGCATACCTTAAGTCCGTAAACGGTGCTATTGTTATCAAGAAGGTAGTTCGTTTCGAAGTTGGTGAAGGTATCGAGAAGAAGCAGGACGACTTTGCAGCAGAAGTTGCAGCTCAGGTTGCCGGTAAGTAATTTTGGACCAAAAGTAGATTCTAACACCCACGTTGCTCCCAAAGCGATGTGGGTGTTTTTTTGTCCATTCACATCGGGTTTATCCTTTATGAAATCTTAATAATTAACTATAAAGAATCTCTTTGTTTCTTACATACGTCGTGGTATAATCAAGGTAACGAATTTGATGAGTTTACAGGTGCATCCGATGAAGAATATGAATAGAAAAATCTCAAAGAGGGAAAGGAAAAAACAGGTAACTTCGGGGTTGTATATTGCCCCCAGTTTCTTGGGTGTAATGCTCTTTTTCTTTATCCCTTTTTTGGTGATTATTTACTATGCATTTATTGATAACCCATTCAGTGGTCAATTTGTATTCTTTGATAATTTTGCTATGGTATTTCGAAATGCAGCGTTCAAAAAGGCAGCTATCAACACGCTGACTTTTTCGGCTGTGTCGGTGCCACTGGCAGTGGTGCTTTCGCTGTCTTTAGCGATTTTGCTTGATAGGAAGATTCCTTTCCGCAGCCAGTTCAGAACTTTTTTCCTGAGCCCTATGATGGCACCGGTGGCATCTATTGTTTTGATATGGCAGGTGCTGTTTCATTATAACGGCGCTGTAAATGATATATTGGTAGCATTAGGAGGCGGCAAAATAGACTGGATCAAATCAGAATATGCCCAGGTGGTTGTTGTCATCCTGTTTTTGTGGAAGAATTTGGGATATAATATGATTTTATTTATGGCTGCACTGGCTAGTGTACCCAAGGATATTTTGGATGTTGCCAAAATGGAAAGCGCCAATGCAATACAAACATTTTTTTATATTAAGATAAGATATCTTTCTTCTACCATTGTATTTGTGTTTATTATGTCTTTGATTAATTCCTTTAAGGTCTTTCGGGAGGTTTATTTGTTGACGGGAGACAGACCTTACGATACGCTGTATATGTTACAGCATTATATGAACAATATGTTTAAGTCGTTGGATTATCAGAAGCTTTCCGCAGCTGCTATAATTATGGCGCTTGTGATGATAGTGATTATCGGTGTATTGTTTGTGGCGGAAAATCGCTTTGGAAAGGATGTGGAAGGATGAGAAAAACTAACCACAGTGCAAAGCGAAAAAACATATTTCGGATTTCCGGTTTGACCTTGGCAACCATAATAGCCATCTTTGCGGCGGTGATTTTTTTGACACCCATCGTGTTGACCATCACCAATTCCTTTATGACCCAATCAGAAATTTCCGCAAATTACGGTTCTGTATTTGAGAATACCGGGGATGGCGGTAAAGTATATATTTCAGAGAAGGTAAATTTGAAATTTATTCCGGACAAGGTGACATTACAACAGTATTTTACTGTGTTATTGAAAAGTCCCGAGTATTTGATTAAGTTTTGGAATTCTGTGTTTTTAGTAGGACCAATTGTGATATTCCAGATTGTGGTTGCGACATTGGCTTCTTATGGATTTATGCGGTACCGCGGTAGATTAAGGGAGATTATTTTCTTTGCATACATTATTCTGATGCTGATGCCTTATCAAGTGACATTGGTGCCCAATTATCTGGTTTCCGGATGGTTGGATATTTTAGATACCTATTGGGCGATTCTATTACCCGGTATCTTTTCTCCCTTTGCGGTATATCTTATGACAAAGTTTATGCGAAGGATTCCCACAGCCATGATAGAAGCGGCTCAGATGGACGGAGCCAGAGAATGGCAGATTTTCACAAAAATCTGTGTTCCTCTTTGCAAGGGGGCAATATGTTCCGTGGCTATTTTGATTTTTATTGATTATTGGAATATGGTAGAGCAACCGTTGATTTTACTCTCAGATCCGGAAATGCATCCCCTATCCGTATTTTTAAGCAAAATTAATGCATCGGAAATCGGTCTGGCATTCGCTGTGGCAAGTGTGTATATGATTCCCAGTTTGTTTGTATTTCTTTATGGGGAAGAGTACCTGGTCGAAGGTATTACTTACCAGGGCGGTATCAAGGGATAATTATGTGGAGTGACTTTGGCGGCGGACAACCGGCGAAAAAACGAGGAGAATAAGATGGAAGAGAACAGAAAAAAACGGGATTGGGTTAAAAATGCGGCAATTGTCTTTTTGACAGTTATGCTTTTGTTGACTTTCTTTTCAAATACAATTATGAATCATTCCCTACCGGAGGTGGCGACGGAGTATATTACTTCCGGAACCATCGTTTCGAAGATACGAGGAACCGGTGTCGTGGAAAGTGGAGACCCCTATAATGTGCAGGTGATGGAGGCCAGAAAAGTGGCAGGTATTGTTGCCCAGGTGGGTGACGAGGTGGAAAAAGATGATATTCTGCTTTATCTTGAAGACGAAGAAAGTGAAGAATTAAAGGCTGCTTTGGATAAACTGGAAGCTTTGCAGGACGAATATGATGCCATGGTGGTGTCCGGTTTGGATATATCCCTTGTAAACAGAGTGGAAGGCGGAAATGCACCCTCCATCGAGGAGTATAAGCAGCGGGTGGATACGGCCAAAAAAGAGATGGATGACGCACTTTTGAAGGTGGATCAGCTGGAAGATTATCTTGCAGACACAGAAGACTGGATAGATGCCCTTAATTTACAGATTTCATTAGAGGAAGCGAAAAGTTTTCACGCGGATGTAGAGGAAAGTGCTCTGAACGTGGCAAAAAGCAATTTGGATAATGCAAAAATTGCAAAGCAACAGGCGCAGAACAATTACGATGCACTGATGGCAGATCCTAATGCTACACCTGAGGCAAAAAACCAGGCACAACAACAGTTGGTAGCCGCATCGACGGCTGTGACCGATTGTGAAGCTGAAGTGAACCGGTGTCAGCAGGCATATAACGATGCAGTCATCAATGCCGAAACACAGAAGTCGGAAGTGGCTGCCACCATTCAGAATTTAAAAAATCAAGTCGCCCATAATCAGGTCCGTGTGCGCGATATCGGTAATGATTTGGCAGAGCACCAGGAGGATTATGAAAGGAAGCAGAAGGTATACAATGATTTGGTGAACACCTCTATTCCTGCAGAAATGAATCTTGTGAAGAAATTGGAAGACATTGCGGAGCAGAAAGAAGAGGTGGCAAAGTTACGGGATAAGTCAGAGGGCGCAACCATTACGGCTCCCGTTGCGGGAAAGATTATTTCTGTCAACGTGGTTTCCGGCGAGACTACCAACCCGGCCATGCCGGTTTTTGTGATACAGCCCGAGGGTAAGGGATATACAGTTAGTATTTCTGTGACAAAGGAGCAGGCTACGAGAGTGTCTGTGGGTGATCCGGCAGATTTAGTGAATGCGTGGTGGGGAAGCGAAATGGAAGCAGTAGTACAGTCCATCCGACCCGACCCCAATAATCCGTCGAAGAATAAATTGATTATCTTTAAGATTACGGGAGAGGTAACGGCAGGTCAGTCCTTGACGTTATCTGTCGGACAAAAAAGTGCAGAGTATAGCACTATTGTTCCCAACAGTGCTATCAGAGAAGATAATAACGGCAAGTTCATCTTGATTGTAGAACAAAAATCCAGTCCGCTGGGCAATCGCTTTGTGGCAACCAGAGTGGACGTAGAGGTGCTTGCTTCTGATGATACTAAGACCGCAATTCAAGGTGGCGTATATGGATATGAAAATGTCATCACTACGGCAACCCAGCCTATAGAGGCGGGACAGTTGATCCGTCTCCCGGATTAAGGAGGGAATTGTGAGATACAAATTTGAAAATGTGAGTCGAAGGACGAAGATTTGTGGAATTATCGTGGTAGTCGGATTCCTGGCCTTTGCCATACTCATGGGAATCTATCATCGGTTGGCCAAAGCGTTGGATGACCAACAGGTGGCAGAGAGGTGGAACAAAGAAGGAAATTGTGCTCAGATTAGCTGCTATTTTCCTCAAAACACCGGGATCACCCCGGACAGAATTCAGGCATTTCAGCATAGCCTGGACCAATATCTGATACAGTCCTCCATTTATTCGGATTCCGCAAATCCGGATGCCAGATTGTGGATAGCGGCATATTCTTCCATGGGTACACTGTCCATAACGACGGAACAAACATCTCATATCACACAAGCCATTGGCGTGGGTGGAGACTTTTTTCTGTTTCATCCTGTGAAGCTGATAGAAGGCGCTTATTTTTCGGGGCAGGATGTGATGCAGGACTACTGTATCGTGGACAGGGAAACTGCGTGGAAAGTATTTGGTTCAACGGATGTGGTTGGACAGTATTTGCAATTCAACAATGTTCCACATAAAATTGTCGGCGTATATGAAAGACCGGCAGAGTCCATCTATGAAAAGGCAGGTTTAAGCCAGCCGACCATATTTGTATCCTATGATACCTTAACCAAGTATGGCGGTACAACAGAGATTGAAAACTATGAAATCGTGATGCCAAATCCCGTGAGAAGTTTTGCCTTTCTCTATATCACAGAGCAACTAGGTGATAAGGAAGGCAGGATAGAATTATTAGAGAATAGTTCACGGTTTGATAAACTAAGGATTCTTCGACTTCTGGCGGATACGGACACCCGCACCATGCGTACCAAGGCAATCGTTTATCCATATTGGGAAAATGTGGCGCGGGGATACGAAAATAATATGATGACACTTCTTTTGTTTGCGATAATTATCGTAACAGTTCCTATAGTATTGCTTGGAATTTGTGGTATAATGGCATGGAGAAGAAAAAATAAAAAAAGAGGCGTTAAAAGGTGAAAGGAGCTGGGAGGATGAAGAGTTTTAAAAAAGTGTGTGTGTTTGCTATTCTGTCTACACTATTGTTGGGTGTGGCAGGTTGTGGTAACCGGGGGACGGATCCTTCGCTGGTAGCAGACTCCAAGGCAAATGTGTATAAGTACGAGGAATTAAATCTACTCCCTGTTCAGAAGACGGATGAGCGGGAAGAAAACATGAATTCCGGCGAGGATTATTCCGTGCGTAATATGGGCGTAATCAATGACCGGATTGTAGTTGTGGCAGGCTGTTACTCCTGGGAAAATGACCGTGAAACGGGCGAATACAAATGGAATGATAGTATTCAGTTGATTACTGCAAATCTTGACGGAAGTGATATGCAAGAGAATCAGATCTGGCAACAAAACAGAGATAGCAGTAGTGATGGTGTGGCTGCTTATATGAACAGTACGGCTTTATCTGATAACTATGTATATGGTGTGCTGCAAAGTGAAGATTATGAAAATGTGGATGAATTTGGAAGACCTCTCATTACAGCTGATTTGTTCTGCTGGAATTTGAATGGAGAAGTTGTTTATCAAATCTCTGTGGTTCCTGAAAAGTTAGAAGAGGATGAGTGGTTTTATATCGACAAACTGATGCCATTGGCTGATGGTAAGGTATTGGTGTCTGCCATGGGTAAATTCACCACCTACGACAAGGAAGGTAATGCACTTTATACAATTGCACCTGAAAGCGAGAGTGGATTTGCAAATATTTTGGTTGATAAAAATGACAATCTGCTGTTAGGTTCCTGGAACGACACATGGACAAAACAGGTATTCAGAACCTGTAATCCTGCCACCGGAGAGATGGGAGAGGAAGTAGAACTTCCGTTTTCGAGCAATCATTATCAATTCAGAGACAGTCGTTTGCATGATATGATTCTGACGGATAATAATGGTATTTACAAATATAATCTGGGTGATGCGGAGCCAACCATGTTTATGAGTTACATCAACTCCGATATCAGTACCAGCGCCGTGAATAATATTGTAGAACTCAACGAAACTCAGTTCATTGCAAACTACTATGACACCGGGAAGCAGGAACAATGTATCGGTCTGTTTACTTATGTTGCACCGGAGAACATTCCGGATAAAGAGGTTATCGAGGTGGCAGCGTTCAATATTCCCTACGATATGCGCAACCACATTGTTGAGTTCAATAAAACCAATGAGAAATACCGTATCATCACCAGAGATTATACCAAGTATTCTACTGATGACGACTACCTTGCCGGTTATACAAAGTTGAATAATGATATTTTGGCGGGAGATATGCCGGATATATTGGTTATGGACGCAGGAAATGAAATGCCTGTGGACAGTTATGCGGAAAAAGGCTTGTTCGTAGACCTCAACAAATTCATAGATGAAGATGCTGAGATTAAGAGAGAAGATTTATTCGAAAATGTGCTGGAAGCATATTCCACCGATGGAAAGTTATATCGGTTGCCTGTGAATTTCTACGTACAGACGTTAATGGGAAAAACTGAAAACGTAGGCCCCGGGCCCAGATGGACCATGAAGGAAATGATGGATGCTTTTGCAAAGATGCCGGAGGGTGCTACCATTTTTGGTGATCAGACTACAAGAGAAAGCCTGCTTTGGACATTCTCTACAATGGCGATTTCTGATTATATTGATGAGACTACGGGACAGTGTAATTTCAATTCCCAGGGCTTTAAAGATGTACTTTCCTTCCTGAAGGATATTCCTGCTGAAACCAATGTAGATTATGATGATCCCACATACTGGCAGCAATTCGAAACACAGTATAGGGATAACCGCACGATGTTGATGCAGATTTCCCTCAATAATCTGGAGTATATGATTTATAATTTCGGACAGATGGGTACTTCGGAGGTTTCCCTGGTGGGCTTCCCCACTGAAAAAGGTATGGGAGCCGTGGTGAGCAGCAGCCAGCAATATGCAATCTCTGCCAAGTCTCCCAATCAGGAAGGTGCATGGGAATTCTTAAGATATTATTTGACGGATGATTATCAGAAGCAAACCTACGATATGCCTTTGAACAGACGTATTTGGTTAGACAAAGCATTGGAATGTACGGAAAGACCTCACTACGAGGACGAAGAGGGTAATATAATTTATGAAGATTACACCTACTGGCTTGGAGAGCAGGAGATTGTTATTGATCCTCTGACAAAAGAGCAGGTGGATGATCTTTACAACTATGTAAGCTTTATCAATAAGCGTATGTCCTATGACACCAGTCTGCTGGATATTATTAAAGAAGAAGCAGCATACTACTTCGAAGGTGATAAGACAGTGGATGAGGTGGCAGAGATTATTCAGGGCCGTATACAGCTGTATATGGACGAAAAAGGCTGATGTCGTCACTGATGAAATAGAATATCGATGAAGCATGGAAACGGCGTGTATCGCAAAGATACACGCCGTTTGTTGCGTCAACCTATTTATTGTAGTTGTTTATGTTTGTTGCGTTTACTGTGAAGTAAGAACCCAACCGTCAAACCACCGTAAATACTTGTCTACGAATTCTGCCTCTACGGGAGTACCGGAGAGTACGGGATAGAACAGTACAAATAGTCCGAAAGCTATCAGCCCATATACAATCAAAGTGGTAATAAACACTTTCTTTGGCAGTATTTTTTTCAACTGCATTAAGCTGTATGCAATCATCAATACCACAAATACTACGCTGGGGAAGTAGTGATAGATGAAGGTGATTCTGGTAACAAAGAACCAAGGTAAGTACTGTGCCATATAGCCGACTAATAGGAAGAAAGCAGTTTTATCAATGCTCTTTTCCTTTACTACGCTACGTATCAGTAATATCACCATAAATACTGCAGCAGGAATACCCAGCCACCAAACGGCGGGATTTCCGAAGGCGCTGATACCTTCTCTCATGCCACCGGCCAAATAAGAACCGGTGACAATTCTGGAATAGTACCAAACAGGTCTTACAATAGTGGGCCATTGATACCAGGACGAAGAGTAGGGATGGGTTGCGTCCAAGGCACTGTGGTATTCAAACATTGTTTTCTGATTACGCAACATCCTTGAAATCAAAGGCCTTGTGGAGTAATCATCAAAAGGAATATAGGACAAAGTATAGATGACAAAGGGAACCACAACAAATGCGATCAAGCAGAACTTAATGGTTTTGATCGTGTTCGGTTTAAAATTGTCTAAAATGGTTCTGTGTGAGATCCCGTTGGTGCTCATTCTGGGGAAGCGTCTTGCATATTGGTATTCTGCATAGCGTTTGTAGAGTGTTACAAAGAATATCACTGCAAGGCCTGCGCCGGCATATGCACCGGTCCATTTCGAGGCAATACCAAAGCCCATACATACACCGGATGCGGCCAAAGGTATAAAGGTCTTTTTCAAAGGTGTATCGTAAAAACTCATGGTAGTGTACTGATACATAAAATAGTACATCAGGATTACGAAGAATGTTACATATACATCGATAGTGGCAATTCTCGTCTGAGTAAAATGCATAAAATCAAAGGCGAACAAGGAACATGCCAACGCGGAGATGGGAATGTTCTTTGTGATTCTCTTGGTAAAGAGATAAATAAACGGCAACATAAAGATACCAAACAAAGTACCCATAATTCGCCAGCCAAAAGGATTCATGCCAAAGATGGCTACACCGATGGAAATCAATACTTTACCAAAAGGAGGATGGGTGTTTTCGTAGGAATATTTGTCATGTACGAACTCGTAAGCAGTACGGCCATGGTAGATTTCGTCGAAGTACATGCTGTTGCGGAAACTGCTTTCCTTGGGGAATTCATCCGCTTCATCAAAGAGAGCGGGGTAGTCAGCATGATTTGTGGGGGTGATAATGTTGCCACCATCATCGGTAAACACAAATTCTAAAATAGAAGCATCCGCTTCATTTAAGACCAGCTTCAACTGCTTCATGTCAGAAGGCATTGTGGTATGCTGCCATGTAAACACGCTACCTAATCTTACCTCTCCAAAGGATTGCCATATTCCGTCTGCAGTTGCATATTCCGCATTGAACTTACGGTCATGCCAGGGAGCAATATAGTAATGCAATTGTGTAGGAGACTGTTCCTCGAAGGAAAGCTCAATCACTTGTTCCTTGGTCATGTCAAAAGTGGTTTTTGGAGCATGCATGTCTCCTAAATTGATTAAGGCGAACACGCTGTATATCAAGGTGATGGCAATCATCCAAATGTAATCGATTTTCGATAAAGTCATCTTGGATTCAGAAGGAGTCGGTTGATTCCATTTTGTGGTTGTTTGTGATTGACTCATGGTGTCTCCTTTTTTGGTTGATGTGGGTTTCTTTTCGTTTCCCTTCTTAGTTAAGTTTACCTTTGTTTTTGGAAGATTACGCAAGCACTCGTCTTTGCTGTAATGCTGGTATGTAATCTTGTAAAGCAGGAAGGTACAGAGCAGTATACCAATAGAAGGATAAACCCATATGGGAGCTTTTCTGATGTAATCCACCTTGCCGTAGAAAAACAATACCCATGCTGTGTTGTAAAAATGTATGATGCTAAATCCTGCGTAGGCGATTAACGTGTTCTGTATCGGATGATAAATGTACGCAAAAAGCAGAAGAGCCAGTGCGGGGAACATATATCTTTCGTGCATTCGTACGGAGAATACGAAAATCGATACAATCAAAAGTGCTGATAAGAAGAAGTATTTATTCTCAGAGTTTCTCAGGCGAAGGCTCAAATACAATACCAGCGCAACGGACAAAACAATAAAAATCGTACCGTAGGTTTTATAGGGAATACCAAGGAATGTGAGATCCTGGCTTACCCAGTTTAATCCAAACATACCCCAAAAGTTACAGGTGTTTACCGCTGCATAGGGATAGGATTCTACGGTGCTGAAGTATTGATTCCATACATTCATAAAACCAAAAGGTAACATCAACAGTACCATTCCGGCAATGGCAGATAAGCCCTGCCATAGGTTTGTAAAGAATTTCTTTGTGGTAAATCCTTTTAAAAATGCGTGGTCAATGATACCTGCCAAAAGTACGGGACCAAACAAAAGCATCTGCGGTTTGAACAGCACGCCAAGTCCAAAAATAATATATGCCAAATACATTTTTTCTCTGGAGAGACATAAGCACATTCCGACCACAGCCAATGCTAATATAGCATCCACCTGTCCCCAAACAGAAGAGTTCAGGAAGACTGCCGGGTTGAAAAGATAGGCGGCTGTCAACCAAAGGCTTGTCACATCAGAAAACTTTTTGTTCGCTTCCTTATAGAGTAGAAAGCCAAGCACCATATCGCAAATGATGGAAGGCAATTTTAAAAGGAGCAAATGAGTGCCGGTCATTCCCTGGATGTTGAACAGTTTTTTGATGGCACCTATCAGCCATAGCACATACATATATCCGGGCGGATAATCGGAGAATCCACTTTGCTCATAAAATTGGGAAGGTCCCAAACGAAACATAGAGTCTGCCCAAGCGGAAAAACAACTGGTATCCGTGGGGAACCCTTCTGAGATGGCGCCGGAAATCAATCGGGCTAACAGAGCCAATGCAAAAACTAAAATTGGAATACTCTTATGTAACCGGTTATGGGTGTATTTGTCTTTTCGTATGCCATAAAAGCAGGCGCCAAAAAGCAATATACCATACACGGCCGTCAAATGTAGGTTAGTCATAAAAACCTCCGAAAAAAATAATTAACTATATTATATCAAACAAGGTACAATTATTCCAGTAAAATTGGTATTCCTAAACGTTCCAGATATTTCTCCGGGGTTAATTCCTGCCCATGCTCTTTTAGCCACCTTCTGTGCACCTTATATTCGGGCATAACGCAGGCTACCATATTCCAGAAATCTTTAGAGTGATTCATGTGGGTCAAATGGCATAATTCGTGGACCACCACATAATCTAAAATTCTGGGTGGCGCAAAAATCAACCGATAATTAAAAGAAAGAGTACCCCGCGAGGAACAGCTTCCCCAGCGGGTTTTCTGGTCTCTGACAGTGATGGATGTATAGTTTCCGCCTGTCATTGTATGATAATAAGCCACCCTGTTTTCGAATTGAATACGGGCGGCTTTTTTATATCGTTGTATCATCGCGTCCAAGCGTTTTTGTTCTGCGGGAGAAAGTTTACGTGCCATATAAAAACCTAAACCATTTTCTTATCTATATCCACTACCAGGAAGAAGTTTGGATTGTCTTTCCGTACCATGTCAGTTAAGGTGGTGATCAATTCCTTGTCGGTTAACTTAAATCCGTAGGGCGTCACTACATCAAAAATCAGATTTGTATGGGTGGGACCGGTGACGATACGAAAATCGTGCATGGAGAGCTCGTCACTAATCTCCATCAAAAAACCATTTACGAGGTTTTTTAATCGTTCCGTTTCCTCGTCGCCCACACATACGGGATCCATGTGTATCACGGCATGACATTTCAAAGTATCCCGAAGTTCGTGCTCTATAGAATCGATGACATCATGCAGAACCAATACATCGCCATCGGCAGGTACTTCTGCATGAAGGGAGATTAATACGCGGCCGGGGCCGTAGTTATGTACAATCAAATCATGGATGCCGATGATTTCCTCGTGGCCCATCACAATATCATTTACTTCCTTCACAAAGGATTCTTCCGGTGCCTGACCCAGCAGGGGACTGATGGTATCCTTAGCTGCCATTACTCCGGCACGGCAAATCAACACACCAACAATCAGACCACACCAACCGTCAACGGGAATCGTGGTATATTGACCGGCAACGGTTGCCGCTAAAATCACCAGCGTAGAGCACGCGTCGGAAACAGAGTCCGTGGCAGCGGCAAGAATGGTGGAGGAAGAAATCTTTCGGCCTATTTTTCTATTAAATAGGTACATGTACAGTTTCACCAGAATAGAAACTACCAGAATGCCCAAAATGAGTGGGGATACGGTTAAGGTGGCAGGATTCAATATTTTGCTGACAGAGCTTTTTAACAGTTCCACACCCATGAAAAGAATCAAAACAGCCACAAACAGTCCTGATATGTATTCAATGCGTCCATGCCCGAAGGGGTGGTCATCGTCCGCTTCTTGTCCGGCCAAACGGAATCCGATTAAAGTGATCACGGAAGAAGCGGCATCGGACAGATTATTAAAGGCATCCGCAGTGATGGCAATGGAATGACTGATGATACCGGCAATCAGTTTCCCTAAAAATAGTAGAAAGTTAAAAAACATGCCGATTCCGCCACAGTACATGCCGTATGCTTGGCGTTCTTCCTGGTGGGTTAAATTCTTATTCGTAATCATGTTTTCAATCAGTTTTGTCATATGTTTGCTCCGTAAAAATCTTTTAAAATAGTATAACAATTTCATGAAAAAATTGCAATAATATGAAAAGGACTCTTGCTTACGGGAATGTTTCATTGTATAATCGTTGAGGTATGAGAAACTGAAGATTTCTATCTATTTTAGGAGGACTTTATGAATAAAAGACCGGTTGTTTTAATGATTTTGGACGGATATGGACTGAATACCAAGGGAGAGGGCAATGCAGTTGCTATCGCTAACACTCCCGTGATGGATAAATTGATGGCAGAATGTCCCTTTGTAAAAGGTAATGCCAGCGGTATGGCAGTTGGACTTCCCGACGGACAGATGGGTAACTCCGAGGTAGGACACCTGAATATGGGCGCAGGCCGTATCGTATATCAGGAATTGACCAGAATTACCAAAGAGATTCAGGACGGCACTTTCTTTGAGAATCCCGCCCTGCTTACAGCAGTAGAGAACTGTAAGGCAAATCATAGTGCATTGCATCTGATGGGACTTTTGTCTGATGGCGGTGTGCATAGCCACAATACTCATTTATATGGTTTGCTGGAGCTGGCAAAGCGCAACGGCTTGGAAAAAGTGTACGTGCATTGCTTTTTGGATGGCCGAGACACACCCCCTGCCAGCGGTAAGGATTTTGCCGGAGAATTGATGGACAAGATGGATGAAATGGGTGTGGGTAAGATTGCATCCGTGATGGGACGTTACTATGTGATGGACCGTGATAATAACTGGGACCGTGTGCAGAAAGCATACGATGCTATGACCAAGGGCGAGGGACTTACCGCAGCATGCGCAAAGTGTGGTATCCAGGCTTCCTACGACAGAGAGGAATTGGACGAGTTCGTGAAGCCCACTTTGATGGTGGAAGGTGGTGCTCCCGTGGCAACCATTCAGGATGGGGATTCCGTTGTATTCTTTAACTTCCGTCCTGACCGAGCAAGAGAAATCACCAGAGCTTTCTGCGATGATGAGTTCAAGGGATTTGACAGAGGCGCGAGAAAGAATATTACCTTTGCATGCTTCTCTGATTATGATCCTACCATCCCCAATAAGCATGTGGCATTCCATAAGGTGGCAGTGACCAATACCTTCGGTGAATGGCTGGCAGCAAATGGAATAAAGCAGGCACGAATTGCAGAAACAGAAAAGTATGCCCACGTTACCTTCTTTTTCAACGGCGGTGTAGAAGAGCCCAATGCAGGCGAAGACAGAGTATTGGTGCCTTCCCCTAAGGATGTGGCTACTTACGATTTGAAGCCTCAAATGAGCGCTTACGAGGTTTGTGATAAGTTATGTGAGGCAATTGGTTCAGAAAAGTATGATGTGATTATCATCAATTTTGCAAATCCTGATATGGTAGGTCATACCGGTGTACTGGAAGCGGCTGTGAAGGCCGTGGAAGTGGTAGATGAGTGTGTGGGCCGTGCTGTGGATGCTGTGAAGAAGGCCGGCGGTGCTATGTTCATCTGTGCGGACCATGGTAATGCTGAGCAGCTGGTGGATTATGATACCAACGAAGCATTTACTGCTCATACCACCAACGAGGTGCCGTTCATTCTTGTAAACTATGAGGAGGGATACACACTTCGCGAAAACGGTTGTCTGGCAGATATCGTGCCTACCCTGATTGAGATCATGGGCAAAGAACAGCCTGTAGAAATGACCGGAAAGTCTTTGTTAATTAAGAAATAGGATATGATTATTCGGATAAACAAGACAAGAGTAAGGTAGAAAGAAGAATTATCCCTCACAAGAGCAAGAATATGCCTTTGCGGGGGATATTTTTATCCGGGAAGGTGTATGATATTTATGATGAAAGATATGCATGATTTCTTTCTTTGTTAGAGACTTTTGTGCAATGAAAAGAAGGAGGAATGGAAATGGAACATTTGGAAATTTTGGCAGTGCATGGTAGAGAGATCTTAGATTCCCGTGGCAACCCTACGGTGGAGGCTACAGTTACCGTAAAAAATCATGCTACAGGCCGCATGTTTGAGGGGACGGCGGCGGTGCCTTCCGGCGCAAGTACCGGGATGTTTGAGGCTGTGGAATTGCGTGATGGAGAGCCAAGATACTTTGGTTTGGGCGTTCGACATGCGGTACAGAATGTAAATGAGAAAATAGCACATTCATTGATAGGTAAAAATGCGTGCAACCAGCAGGAAATTGATGACACGATGTTGCACATTGACGGCACCGAGAACAAAAGCAATCTGGGTGCGAATGCTATGCTGGCAGTTTCTATGGCAACGGCGAAGGCGGCGTCGGAAGGCCTGGAGATCCCTTTGTTCAAATATTTAGGTGGTGTACCCTCCAAACAAATGCCCAGACCCATGATGAATATCTTAAATGGAGGGAAACATGCGGAGAATACTGTGGATTTTCAAGAATTTATGATTGTTCCCATGTCTACCGATAGCTTTTCCGAGTCTCTTCGTGTGTGTGCAGAGGTTTACCACCATTTGAAGCAGATACTAAAACAGCGTGGTTTGAGTACCGGCGTGGGGGATGAAGGCGGCTTTGCTCCGGATCTGCCCGATGCAGAAAGCGTGATGGAATTGATGGTGGAGGCCATTGAAACGGCAGGGTATATGCCGGGAAGAGATATTTGCATTTCTCTGGATGTGGCTGCCAGTGAACTGTATGATGAAGCGGATAAGAGGTACTATTTCCCCGGGGAGAGTAAGTTGAAGGGGACGGAGATTTATCGTGATACCTTAGAAATGATTAATTACCTCGAATACTTGACCGGGAAGTTTCCGATTCTTTCTATTGAAGATGGTCTGTCGGAAGAAGACTGGGACGGTTGGAAACTTTTGACCGACAGAATCGGTGACAAAGTACGCCTTGTGGGAGATGATTTGTTCGTGACGAATACCAAACGAATCGCCGTAGGCATCCAAAAGGGTTGCGGCAATGCGGTGCTTATCAAGGTAAACCAAATAGGGACTCTGACGGAATCCTTGGCAGCCATCGATATGTCGTTCCGCAATGGATTTACGCCTGTGATTTCTCATCGTTCCGGCGAGACAGAGGACACCTTTATTGCGGATTTAGCGGTGGCTGTGTCGGCGGAATATATCAAAATGGGCGCACCTTGTAGAGCGGAAAGAGTCGCAAAATACAATCGATTGTTGAGAATAGAAGAAAAAATATGTCAATAAGAAAAGAAAATTGACCGTTCAGAAAAAGATTATTGGACAATCATAAAAAAATGGTTGCCATTAAAAATGAAATGTGATACAATCAAAGACGCTTGACATTAGGAGGTGTAAAAATGGGAGCGTTAAAGATTGTATTGACAATTATTTTTATCATCGTTTGTATCGCACTTATCGTGCTTGTATTAATGCAGGAGGGCAAGTCCGCTGGACTTGGTACCATCAGTGGTGCAGCTGAAACCTATTGGGGTAAGAACAAGGGTCGTTCTATGGAAGGACTGCTTGTAAGACTTACCAAGATTTTGGCAGTGGCATTCATTGTTCTTGCAATTGTTTTGAATCTCAGCATTTTCTAAGATTTGAAAGGGAAGAGCACTCTGATACAACAGAGTGCTTTTTTTAATTTACAGGAGGATTTATTTTGACGAATATTCATAAAAAGAAATCCATAACTGAATATATGCGGAATAAATCCTTCGCAGACGAAGAATTATTGACAGGTACCTTCATTGCCCATGCCAAGGGATTTGGATTCGTAGAGGTGGAAGGTTATGATGCCGATTTCTTCGTGCCGGCTGATTACACAGCAGGAGCGTTTCACAAAGACACCGTGCTTATCAAACCTTTTTCTGCGGTGCCCAATCCCCATTCAGGGAAGCGTCAGGAGGCACAGGTAGTTCGTGTTGTGAGCCGTGGTATTGTGAGTCTGGTGGGTACCTATGAACAGTCCAAGAATCACTATGGATTTGTGTGCCCGGATAATACCAAAATCCCCTGGGACATCTATGTGCCCAAGGAGCGTTCCAAGGGCGCCGTGACCGGACATAAGGTGGTGGTGGAAATCACCGACTATGGTACGGCCAAGAAAAGTCCGGAAGGCAAAGTGGTGGAGATATTAGGCCATATCAATGACCCGGGGGTGGATATTATGTCCATCGTGCGTGCCTTTGAGATTCCCACAGAATTCAATGATAATGTGATGAATCAGGTGCTTCAGGTGCCTTTTGAAGTACGACCGGAGGACACGGTGGGACGAAGAGATTTACGTGATATCACCATGGTGACCATCGATGGGGAAGATGCCAAGGATTTGGATGATGCGGTCAGCGTCAGCTTCGACCATGGCAAATATCATTTGGGTGTGCACATCGCAGATGTATCCCATTATGTGCGGGAAAATTCTTTTCTGGATAAAGAGGCGAAAAAACGCGGTACCAGTGTATATTTGGTGGATCGTGTGATTCCCATGCTACCCCACGCACTTTCCAACGGGATATGCTCCTTAAATGCAGGTGTGGACAGATTGGCGTTGAGCTGCCTGATGACGGTTTCACCGTCCGGCGAAATACTGGATTATGAGATTGTAGAATCCGTCATCCGTGTGGACCGGAGACTCAGTTACACTTTGGTGAAGACCATATTGGAAGACGAAACAGCGATACAGACGCCGGAATACAGTGACTATGAGAGCTTGTATCCGATGTTACTGCAGATGCGGGAACTTTCCCAAGCCATGCGAAGCAGACGCAGGGAGAGGGGAGCCATTGACTTCGAGTTCCCGGAGGCTAAAATCAAACTAAACAAACGGGGCATTCCGGTGGAGATTCTTCCCTATGAGAGGAATGTGGCTACCATGATTATCGAAGACTTCATGCTGGCTGCCAATGAGACCATTGCGCAGAATTACTATTGGATGGAAAGCCCTTTTCTCTACCGAACCCACGAGGTGCCGGACGAGGATAAGATCCAGAGGCTTGCCACCTTTATCAATAACTTTGGTTATTATATGAAGTCTGTGGGCAGAGCAAAATCCAAGGCGAATGTGAAAGAAATCCATCCCAAGGAAATCCAGAAACTATTGGATAAAATTGCAGGCACGCCGGAAGAGGCCATGATCAGCAGATTGACACTACGTAGCATGAAACAGGCAAAATACAGTGATGTTTGCAGCGGGCATTTCGGATTGGCAAGTGATTATTACACCCATTTCACATCCCCCATCCGAAGATATCCTGATTTACAGATTCATCGTATCATCAAGGAACATTTGCACCAGAATATGGACGAAGGACGTGTGGCACATTATACGGCGATTCTGCCGGAGGTGGCAAAGCATTCCTCCGACACGGAGCGCAGGGCGGCGGAAGCAGAGCGGGAGACGGAGAAACTGAAGAAAGTCCAGTATATGGAGCGTCACATTGGGGAAGAATTCCCCGGTATCATCTCGGGTATCACTGCCTGGGGTGTCTATGTGGAACTGCACAATACGGTGGAGGGCATGATTCATATCTCAAAAATCCTCGGGGACTTCTATTATTACAATGAAGCTTCCTATGAATTGGTTGGTGAAATGACAGGCCGCACCTTTAAATTGGGTATGCCCGTAAAAATCCGTGTGGCAGATACCGATGCAGCCATGAAAACCATTGATTTTGACTTGGTTGAGGTGTATAATTCAGAAACAGGGGAATAAGGATAGAAAAGAGGAAACATATGGCGGCTAAAGAGACAATGAAATTAGTTGCGAACAATAAAAAAGCCTACCATGATTTTTTCATAGATGAAACTTACGAAGCGGGCGTAGCCCTTCACGGAACAGAGGTAAAATCCCTGCGTTTGGGCAAATGCAGTATCAAGGAATCCTTCATCCGCATAGAAAACGGAGAGGTTTTCGTGTATGGTATGCACATCAGCCCTTACGAGAAGGGAAACCTGTTTAATAAGGATCCGCTCCGCGTCAAGAAACTTTTGATGCATAAATACGAAATCAATAAGTTGACAGGTAAAATCAAAGAAAAAGGCTACACTCTGGTACCCTTGCAGGTGTACTTCAAGGAGGGAAAAGCCAAAGTGGAGGTGGGTCTTGCCAGAGGTAAGAAACTCTACGATAAGCGGGAGGACATTGCCAAGAAGGACCAACGCAGGGAAATGGAGCGGGATTTCAAGGTAAAAAACATCTAATAGAGATTCCCAACGCAATCATTTAAGCGAAGTTTTGAAAAAAATATATATCCGGGCTAGTAAAGGTTTCGACAGGGGTCTTGCAGCTGGAGAAGCTATCCGTTGTGACACGTTAATCACACAATTAAACTAAACGCTGAAGAAAATTTAGCATACGCTGCCTAATGGCAGCTGTCCGCTCTAAGGCACTCACACTTTAGAATCCGGGCATCGACTCTGTGAGAAACGACATACATTAAGCTTTGCGTGTATGGGCGTAATATGAAGCTACTGAATCTATCGGGGTGTTCGTTTCCCGGTAGAGGAGGGAATGGGTCTCGACCACAATAACGGACTATGATAGTAGAAGTACAGGGAATGGGCTTTTGGACACGGGTTCGACTCCCGTCTAGTCCACTACAGCTGAATACCAGCGAAGAGAAAGGTTCCGACCGCGAAATGCGGTAGGAACCTTTTCTTATAATGGACGAAGAAGTTTGGCATTAATTCAACCTATAAATCGCAAAATTCAACACCGCAGCAAACACGCACCAAATCAGGTATGGTATCTGCAGATATGCCGCTAGAGGCTCTATCTGATAGAACTGATAAACCATAACAATAATAAGTACAATCAAAACCACCAGCCAGATAAAGGCGGCCAGGTATTGACCAAACCCGAAGAAAATAATGCTCCAGAAGAAGTTAAAGAACAACTGGATGCCGTAGGTGGTCAGGGCAGTTTCCTTCATTGGACTGTCAGAGGTATAGATGATGTAGGAGGAAAGTCCCATCAACAGATATAGGATGGTCCACACAATGGGGAACAGAATGGCAGGTGGGGCGAAGGATGGCTGATTGATTCTGTTATAGAGAGACATATCTCCGCTGAGAATACTGGAAAGAATCCCTACAGCAAGTGGTATCAGCAGGGCAATGATAAATGTGGTTCGGTTCTTTTTGTTCATAAATAAATTACTCTTTTTTTATATGTATATGCATTGAAAAAAAGTTCATAACTTGGTATAATTTTCTAGAATTAACAAAATGAACACATTTGTGTTGTAAAATACAGATAGCGAGGAGCAAAAATGGAACTGAAGTTAGAACAAATGAAGGAACTGGTAACGGGGGCAGTCTATATGGAGGAAGAAGATGGGTTCCTTCGTATGCATCGTTTTACGAAAGAACAGGAGGAGATGTATCGGGAGTTAACCTGGAATTTCTTTTATAAAACACCTGCTACAGCCGGTATCAAACTGAGTTTTCAGACGGATAGTGATCATTTGGGATTGAAAGTAAAAACATCCAAGGCAAGCTTACGCTCTTTCTTTTCAGTAGATGTTTTGGTGGATGGTGAACGAATCGGCAGTATCGATAACTTTTCTGACAGAACCTTACCCCAAGATTATACCAAAGAGGAGTTTGCCTTTGGAGAATATGAGAAGACCTTTTCCCTTGGTGAGGGCGTGAAAGAGGTTTGTGTGCACCTGCCTTGGTCGGTAGCTACATTACTTGCCCCTATACTTGTGGATGATGGAGCATTTGTGCGTGCCGTGAAGCCTG
>JAFQIE010000037.1 GCA_017397645.1 Lachnospiraceae bacterium
AAAATCCTCGTGTCGCTGGTTCGATTCCGGCTCTGGGCATTTTTTTTGTGCTATTTTTTTATAGTCCACTATGTTATAATGAAAGTATCTAAATAAGGAAGCTATGATTCTGTTGTTTAAGGGGTGCTCGTGGAACATTTATATGATAGATTAAAAGAGTATAATTCATCGGATATGTACCCTTATCACATGCCGGGTCACAAGAGAAGGGCGTGGGGTGAGCTTCCTGAGTCGATGTATTCTATGGACATTACGGAGATTACTGATTTTGATAATCTTCATGATGCAGATGGGATCATCGCAAAACTGCAGATTCAAGCTGCCCAAATGTACCATGCAGATGAGAGTTTTTATCTGATAAACGGAAGCACGGCTGGAATCCTAAGTGCAATCAGTTGTGCGGTTTCGCAGGGTGGTCGGATTTTGATGTCCAGAAACTGTCACAAATCTTCATATCATGGCGCATATTTAAGAGAATTAGGGATATCTTATTTGTATCCCTCGTATCATGAAAAATGTGGTATTTTAGAAGCGATTTCACCCAAACAGGTGGAGAAAGCGCTGGAGCAAACGCCCGATGTGCAAGCTGTTTTGATTGTGACTCCTACCTATGAGGGAAGAATTGCTGATGTGGAAGCTATTGCGGAAATTGTTCATGCGAAGGGTATCCCACTTATTGTGGATGAGGCTCATGGAGCGCATTTAGGGCTTGCTGAAGGCTTTGCAAAAAATAGTTGTCAGTGTGGCGCAGATTTGGTTATTCACAGCGTTCATAAGACTTTGCCCTCTTTGACGCAAACAGCATTGCTTCATGTAAATGGGAACCTGATTGACAGAGATAAATTGCGTCGCTTTTTGAGGATTTATCAAACCAGTAGTCCATCTTATCTGTTGATGGGTAGCATAGACAATGCGCTACACCGGATTGAAACACAAGGGGCGGATGCGTTTCGTTCCTTCAAGGAAAATTGTATTCAAATGATGCACCGGCTTTCCGATTGTAAGAATTTAAGATTTTTGCCTATGGACGGCGTCCATCAGGATTTTGGTAAGCTTTTGATTTCCGTAAGGGACACAGAACTTACGGGGAAACAGTTATTCGATATTTTACGTGACCGCTATCACTTGGAATTGGAAATGGCTGCCGGGGATTATGCCCTGGCGATGTTTACAATCAATGATGGAACGGAAGCCTACACAAGAATGGTACAAGCACTTCTTGAGGTGGACAAGAGTGTTTCTAAAGCAGCCGGATTCACGGAGAGAATGCCGCTCCTCGACCGTTCCATTTTTGATGAGGTATCCGGGAAGACTCTGTGGGAAGCGTGGGACGCCCCTATGGAGTTTGTAGAATTGCAAGAGTCTGTAGGTAGATGTGCGGCAGAATTTGTCAATCTCTATCCGCCGGGGATTCCCCTCCTTGTGCCGGGCGAATTGATTCGTGAAGAGTGCTATAGTGAAATAAAAAAGGCATATGAACAAGGACTCACGGTGCAGGGGCTGTCTGTGGTGGAGGATGTAAATGGGATCCAAACCATACAGATAAAGGTGTTGCAATAAAACAAATTTTAGAGGTAATAATGAGAAAAACAAAAATTATTTGTACCATAGGACCTGCAAGTAATAACGAAGAATGTCTGAGGGAATTGATGTTAGCGGGCATGAATGTTGCTAGATTTAACTTCTCCCATGACAATCACCAGTTGCAAAAGGAAAAGCTGGAACGCGTGGAAAAGGTGAGAAAAGAGTTGGGTCTGTCTGTGGCTACATTGCTGGATACAAAGGGACCGGAAATCCGTCTTCAGGAGTTTGAAGATGGCAAGGTGGAGTTAAAGGAAGGTCAGGAATTTACTTTGACCATGGAAGACGTCAAGGGCAATCAGGATATGGTTTCTGTTTCCTATAAGAATCTTAACAAGGATGTGAAAGCCGGAACCATCATATTAATTGACGATGGACTGATTGCGATGGAAGTGCAGAAGGTGGAAGGGCCGAGAATAGTTTGCCGAGTGCTCAATGGTGGTAAGGTATCTAACCGGAAAGGATTAAATATTCCCGGCACAATTCTAACCATGCCCTATCTTAGTGAAACAGACAAAGAGGATATCTTATTTGGCGCAAAGGAAGGATTTGACTTTGTGGCAGCTTCCTTTACAAGAACAAAGGAAGATATATTGGAGATTAGAGAATTAATTAACTCACAAAACAGCAAGATGAAAATCATTGCGAAGATAGAAAACATGCAGGGCATTCAAAATCTGGAAGAGATTTTGGAGGTGTCTGATGGTATTATGGTAGCCAGAGGAGACATGGGTGTGGAGATTCCTATAGAGGAAGTTCCCGCGTTACAAAAGGAAATCATCAAAAAAGCCAATGCCTGTGGGAAGCATGTTATCACCGCGACACAGATGTTGGAATCGATGATTAAAAACCCCAGGCCAACGCGAGCTGAAGCAACGGATGTTGCGAACGCCATTTATGACGGAACAACGGCAATTATGTTGTCAGGAGAAACCGCGTCGGGCAAGTACCCGGTGGAAGCACTCAGAACGATGGCAAGGATTGCAGAATATACCGAGCAAAACATTGATTATCGGTCACGTATGAAGAAGGTGGCTTGCGATACACCGGATATTACCGCTGCAATCGCACATGCTTCCTGTGACGCTGCGATGGATTTAAATGCGGCGGCAATTGTAACAGTCACCATGACCGGCAGTACAGCGGAGGCACTGGCGAAGTTCAAACCCACTTGTCCTATCGTAGCCTGCGCAATCGGGGAGGATGTGTGCAGACAGATGAACCTCTTATGGGGGGTGCAGACCTTACAGATAGCCACCAAGGAAACAGCGGAGGAGTTGTTTGCGGATGCTTTGGAACTGGTGAAAAAAGCAGGATACGCCAAGGCAGGAGACATCGTAGTAATTACAGCCGGTGTGCCCTTGGGTATCGCCGGGAAGACGAACATGATTCGTGTAGTTGAGGTAGAATAACAACATGGGAAAGATAATCTGCCTGATGGGAAAAAGTTCCACAGGGAAAGACACTATTTTTAAGAAACTATTAGAAAACAAGGAATTGGGCTTGAAAAATATCGTGCCCTACACCACCAGACCCATCCGTAGCGGGGAAGTGGACGGCGTGGAGTATTTTTTCACTGACGAAGCAGGATATAAAAAGTTCCGTGCGGAGGGTAAGATTATCGAGGCGAGAGCCTACGAAACCTATCATGGAATTTGGCGATACTTCACAGCAGACGATGGACAGATTCAAGAGGATGGGCCCGATTGCATTATGATTGGTACATTGGAAGCCTACGTGCAATTGTGCGCTTACTTTGGGGAGGAACGGTTACTTCCCGTGCTGATTCAGTTGGACGATGGTGTACGCTTGCAGAGAGCACTGCATCGCGAGATGGGACAGGACAATCCTAAGTATGAAGAAATGTGTCGCAGATTTTTGGCGGACAGTGTGGATTTTTCAGAGGAAAAAATCGCTGAAGCAGGGATTAAAAGATGTTTCGAGAACGATGATTTAGATAGGTGCCTCAACGAAATAATTGCGTACATAAGAAATTGTTAACCCTAAATGGAGGGCTAAATATGTCGAGATTTCAAGATATTATTGGGCAAGAGCAAATAAAAGAGCACTTAATGAATGCGATTTCCACGGGAAAGGTTTCCCATGCTTACATAATCAATGGAGAAAGATTTTCGGGTAAGGAATTTGTGGCAAGGATTTTTGCTATGGCGTTGCAATGCGAGCAAGAGGGAATTGAACCGTGCCATAGTTGCCATTCTTGTGTGCAGACATTGTCTGACAACCAGCCGGACATTATCTATGTAACGCACGAAAAGCCTAATACAATCCGTGTGGATGAAATTCGCGAACAGGTGAATAGCGATGTGGCGATAAAGCCATACAGTAGTAAATATAAAATATACATTATAAGAGAAGCGGAAAAAATGAATGCAGAAGCACAGAATGCACTTCTGAAAACCTTGGAAGAGCCCCCTGCATATGCAGTCATCATATTGTTGACTTCCAATCTCAACGATATGTTGCCTACCATTTTAAGCCGATGTGTTGTGTTGAACATAAAGCCTGTTGCGGACCATCTCATTAAGAAATACTTGTGTGAAGAGGTTTGCGTGCCGGATTATAAGGCACAGGTATGCGTAGCATTTGCCCGAGGTAATTTGGGACGGGCTAAATTATTGGCTACCAGCGAGGAATTTGATAATATCAAGGCTGATGCAGTATCTTTGCTGAAATATATTCATGAGATGGAGCTGTCTGAAATGATGGCAGCCGTCAAGAAGATGACAGAGTATAAGGTGGAAGTTGCGGATTATCTGGATATTTGCGCTATGTGGTATAGGGACGTGTTGCTATATAAAGCAACGAAGGATGCGAATCATTTGGTGTTTCAAGAAGAGATTCAAACCATCCGTGCAGTAGCAAAAAGAACCGGATACGAAGGCTTAGATTCGGTGATAGCGGCATTGGAGACTGCAAAGAAGCGTCTGGCAGCCAATGTGAACTTTGAACTGACTATGGAGTTGCTATTTCTTACCATGCAGGAAAATGGATAGGAAAGGTTGACAAGATAAAGGAATTGCCCTATAAATGAAAGGGAAGCGCTCATAGGCGCAAGTGAGGTAGATAGATGATAAAAGTAATTGGAGTAAGATTCCGCACAGCGGGAAAAATATATTTTTTTGATCCCAAGGATTTTGATATCAAGAGGGGGGATCATGTTATAGTTGAAACGGCCAGAGGCATTGAATTTGGTACGGTTATGTCCGGCGTTAAAGAGGTGGAAGATGAGAAGGTAATCCAGCCCTTGAAGCCCGTGTTACGTGTGGCAAATCAGAAGGATATTGAACAGGAAGCAGAAAACAAGGTCAAAGAAAAGGAAGCATTCCGTTTGTGCCTGGAAAAAATCAGAGAGCATGAATTGGATATGAAACTGATAGATGCAGAATATACCTTTGATAATAATAAGGTACTGTTTTATTTTACTGCTGATGGAAGAATTGACTTTAGAGAATTGGTGAAGGATTTGGCAGCTGTATTCAAGACCAGAATTGAACTGCGTCAAATCGGTGTAAGAGACGAGACTAAAATCAGAGGTGGTATCGGTATTTGTGGCCGTCCTTTGTGTTGTCATAGTTATTTGGCAGATTTTGTTCCTGTTTCCATTAAGATGGCAAAAGAACAGAACTTGTCTTTGAATCCCACGAAGATTTCCGGTGTTTGTGGTCGTTTGATGTGTTGTTTGAAGAACGAAGAAGACACATACGAAGAATTGAACAGGAGCCTGCCACGGGTGGGCGAGACAGTAACCGCCGAGGATGGCACCAAGGGAGAAGTACAAAGTGTGAATGTGCTTCGCCAGTTGGTTAAGGTGATTGTTGAAGAAGGCGATGAGAAGGAAATCAAGGAATACCCTGCAGAAAAACTTCAGTTTAAGCACAAGGGGACAAAGCGGGACAATGCGGAACCCACGAAAGAAGAATTGCGCGAACTGGAAGGATTAGAAGATGCGCCGCAAGAGCAGGCGGAGAGCGGGGACCAATTCGAGCATAGAGACCGTAACGAGCGTAAGGACCGTGGTGAGCGCAGGGACAATAACCAGCGTAAGGACCGTGGCGAGCGCAGAGAGCATAACCAGCGCAAGGAATCTGCCGAGCACAAGGAGCATAGCGCTGAGATGCAACAGGGTGAGAATGTAAATGCGGATGCACCGAAAGAAGGTCAACAAGAAGGGCAAAAGAAACATTCCAACCACCATAGAAGAAATCGCAGAAATCATCACGATAGACGAAACCATCAAGAAGGAAAAGCAAATGACAATCAAGCTTAAAGAGAATGAACGCTTGGATGAATTGCAGAGAAACGGCTATCGTATTATTCAAAATCCTGAAAAATTCTGTTTCGGTATGGATGCAGTATTGTTGACCGGTTTTGCCCATGCCAAGGAAACAGATATCCTTTTAGATTTGGGAACAGGCACAGGGATTATTCCTATCTTAATGGAAGCCAAATACAACTGTGCACACTTGACCGGGTTGGAAATACAACCGGAAAGTGCCGATATGGCAGCCAGAAGCGTGGAGCTGAATGGACTGTCCCACAAGATTGATATTGTAGTCGGAGACATTAAGGAAGCAGACATGCGATTCAAGTCTGCTTCTTTTGATTGCATTACATGCAATCCCCCTTATATGATAGGACAGCATGGTCTGACCAATCCGGACGCACCGAAAGCCATTGCCAGACATGAGGTGCTATGTACCTTTGAAGATATCGCGGCTCAGGTAGCAAAACTGCTGAAGCCCGGAGGGAAATTCTTTCTGGTGCACAGACCATTTCGCCTGGCAGAGATTATGACTACGTTGACTAAGCACAAGCTGGAACCTAAACGCATGCAATTGGTATACCCCTACATAGATAAGGAACCCAACATGGTTTTAATCGAGGCAGTACGTGGGGGAAAACCTCGTATGACTGTGGAAAAACCTCTGATTGTATTCAAAGAGCCGGGTGTATATATGCCCGAAATATGTGATGTATACGGATATTGACCAATGGAAAGGAGTTAGATGACATGGCAGGAACTCTATATTTGTGCGCAACCCCCATCGGAAACTTGCAGGATATGACACCCCGTGTTATTGAAACCTTAAAAAACGTAGACTTGATTGCGGCGGAGGATACGCGCAACAGTATTAAACTGTTAAATCATTTTGATATACACACCCCAATGACCAGCTACCACGAGTATAATAAAGTAGAAAAAGCCAAGCAGCTGGTAGGGAAACTGCTGGACGGCCAGAATATTGCTCTGATTACGGATGCGGGAACACCGGCGATCTCGGATCCCGGCGAGATTTTGGTGCAAATGTGTTATGAAAGTATGGTGCCTGTCACCAGTTTGCCCGGACCTGCAGCGTGTATTACTGCCCTTACTCTGTCGGGATTATCCACAAGAAGATTCTGTTTCGAAGGATTTTTGCCCACAGAGAAGAAAGAACGGAAGGAACTGCTGGAGGAATTGGCGCAGGAGACCCGCACAATTATTCTCTATGAGGCGCCCCATCATTTAGTGAAAACACTGGAAGAGCTGTATCAGGCACTGGGGGCGAGAAAAGTGGCTCTTTGCAGGGAGCTTACGAAGAAATTTGAAACAGTGATGCCCACTACCTTAGAAGCTGCTTTGACGTATTATGAGACTGAGGAACCCAGAGGCGAATATGTACTGGTGGTGGAAGGTAAGAGCAGAGAAGAACTCCGTAAGGAAGAAATTGCGTCCTGGGAGGAGATGTCCATTGAAGCTCATATGGAATACTATGAGAAACAGGGAATGGACAACAAAACAGCCATGAAGCAGGTGGCAAAAGACAGAGGTGTAGGCAAGCGGGATATCTATGCTCACCTGCACAAGGAGGACTGACAAATGACGACAAATTGTGACATGTGTGTCAATTATGTCTATGATGAAGACGACGAGTGTTATTATTGCTTGGTGAATCTGGATGAGGATGAGATGTATCGCTTCCTTACAGGTACCCAGCAGGCATGTCCTTATTTTAGGTTGGACGATGAGTATGGTGTGGTACGCCATCAGATGTAAAGCGTCCGGCATCATGAAATTGACAATTGAGATAAATATGTAAAGGAAAGATAGACCCATGAAATTTATAAAGCAAATGACCATTATTTTTACCATTTCATTTATAGCAGAATTGATGGAATTCTTAATTCCATTGCCCATTGCTGCCAGTGTCTACGGGTTGATTTTGATGCTGATAGGGTTATTCACCAAAATAATTCCGATAGAAAAAGTGGAGAACGCAGCGGACTTTCTGATAGAAATCATGCCCATTATGTTTGTGCCCTCCACAGTCAGCATTATGACCAGATTCGACCAGATGAAACAAATGCTGGTGCCGTTATTGGTCATTAGTGCAGTTTCTACCTTTTTGGTATTTGCAGCTACGGGCAAGGTGGCGCAGGCGATTATGAAAAGAAAGGGAGCCAAGAAGGCTGGTGATAGAAGATGAATGAGATGTTAAGAGAATCCATATTCTTTGGAGCGGCCATTAGTCTTTTGTTTTATCAGGTGGGCATGTATATCCAGAAAAAAACCAAATTTTCCTTGGCAAATCCCTTGTTGATTGCCGTCATTCTGATTATCGGTGTATTGCTTGTATTGGATATTGATTACGACACCTACAATAATGGAGCAAAGTACATTCAGTATTTTCTGACACCCGTAACCGTCAGTCTGGCAGTGCCCTTGTACCGTCAGTTGAATTATATAAAAAAGTATCCCGTGGCGGTTTTTGTGTCCATTACCATGGGAGTTTTCATGGCTCTTGGCAGTATTTATATTATGAGTTTATTATTTGGTCTTGGACATCAGGATTATGTGTCCCTGTTACCGAAGTCTATCACCACCGCAATCGGCATGGGAATTACAGAACAATATGATGGAATTGTTCCCATCACTATTATCGGTATCAGTATTACCGGTGTTATGGGAAATGTGATGGCGGAGATTCTGTGTAAGTGGCTTCGTATCACAGAGCCGGTGGCAAAAGGACTTGCCATTGGTACCAGTTCTCATGCACTTGGTACTTCCAAAGCCCTGGAAATCGGTGAGGTGGAAGGCGCTATGAGCAGTTTGTCCATTGTGGTTGCAGGGATTATCACTGTAATCATCGTTCCTTTATTTGTAAATTTGATTTAAGTAGGAGTTTACTATGAGCCGGGACAGAGGTTCTTTTGAAAATATCAGTAGGAAGTTTTCTTTTTTCCTGTTTGCCAGCGTGTGGTTGGTGGTAATCTACCATTCCAATTTCCGCTATTATTGTAATTTCATAGATGTGGTGGGACCGGCGGTTATTTCCAGCTTTTTTTACGTGTCCTCCTTCTTTTTTTACCGGGGGATTACCGCGGAAAATGTGATGCCGCGCCTGAAGAAGCGTCTGCAATCGGTGCTTCTGCCTTATTTTTTGTGGAATTTGATTTATATGCTACTGTACTGTAAACAGTATGAATATAATGCGGCAAGTGTCATCAGAGGCTTTACTGTAAATCCCTATTGTACGCCCTCCTGGTACCTGCTGACATTGTTTTTGTATTTTCTGCCTGCGCCTCTGATTAGAAAAGCGCTGACAAAAAGATGGTCTACTATTGTGGTGCTAGTTTTGGGCGGACTCACTTCCTATTTGGGATACATTCATTTTCAAAAGGAACTGGCACTTATCCCTGTTGTGGGCGGATATTTGATCCGTATGGCAGGCTATGTAGGTCCCTTTTTGTTGGGGGCGGTAATCGGCAGTCGCCATGATGATAAACTTCACGTAGACTGGAAGAGGAGTGTTGTGGCACTTTTGACGGCGGTCATCATGGTTTATTTGATTTTCCACGGCATTCCGGCAGGTTGGAAGTATTTACTGAATATTTTGCTACCGTTGGTGTTATGGGAGGCAGTGCCGGAAAGTCTGTTTACCCACATGCATTTTTTGAAGTGGTTCACGGACCCGATTCTGTTTATCAACATGAGTCATTGGTATGTGCTGTTTGTTCTACAGACTTGGGCGATGAAAATGAATTTGGGTGCAGGATTTGTGATTTTTGGTTGTATTGTGGTGGTGGCATTTATCTGTTGCTATGCTCTCTACTATTTGATGCGGTGGCTTCTGCCCGGTATACTCGGTGTACTCACCGGTGGCAGAATCAAAAAATAAGAATAAAAAAATGCATATTGTCCCATACTATCTCTGAAAAAGCGTAAGGAGGTAGTCACATGACAAACATTTCAGAACTTGATTTGCAAAACTTGCGTCATTTGATTGGCGGATTTGACACAACTCATTGCAAAATGCAAGAGTATGCAAAGGAGGCAACCGATTCTCAGGTAAAGCAGTTTTTTGAGAAAGGTGCCAAATCTGCGATGGACAACAAGCAGCAGTTGATGAAATTTTTGCAGTAAGGGGGACAGCGATATGCAATTACAGGAAAAGGTTATGGTGGCAGATACCCTGGCGGGTATCAATGGTGAATTGGTTCGCTATGCGGAAATGATAGCGCAGTCTGAGAATAAGGAATTGAAACAGACCTTGAAACAGATGCGCAATGCCTGCGAACAGTCACAGGAGGAATTGTATAATATTGCCAGAGAGAAATCTTACTATGTGCCTGCCAGCAAGGCAACTGCAGACGAGGTGGCACATGTGAAGGCATTGTTTACAAAGGGTACACTGTAGAAAAAGCATATGTATGATATGGAAAAGACATTGCTGCGGCGATGTCTTTTTTGGTGCGCAGAATCATAGATTATTAAAAACTGCTTGGAGAATTTTATGTTGAATACCATATGGGCAGTGATGATACTGTTGGCAGTTGTGTATGGGGCATTATTCGGAGACTTAGGTGCCGTTACCAATGCAGCTCTGGAGGGTGCAGCGGAAGCCATTACTTTGTGTCTTACGATGGCAGGTGTGGTAGCGCTTTGGATGGGACTTATGGAAATTGCGAAGGAGGCCGGTTTGGTGCGTAAGTTGACGCAGGGAATCGCCCCTTTCTTGCGTTTTATGTTTCCTAAGATTCCACAGGGGCACCCGGCTATGGAATACATCGCAACAAACATTGTGGCAAATGTGCTGGGTCTGGGCTGGGCATGTACGCCAGCCGGATTAAAGGCAATGAAAGAACTATCAATTTTGGAAAAAGAGCGAGGCTTTCCGTTGGGCAATGGCATAGCCAGTAGCGAGATGTGTACATTTCTGATATTGAATATATCCTCGCTACAGTTGATTCCCGTGAATATGATAGCCTATCGAAGTCAATACGGTAGCGCACAGCCTACAGCAATTGTGGGCCCGGCCATCATAGCCACCCTTTTTAGCACTCTTGTGGCGGTGGTGTATTGCAAGTGGAAAGAAGGGGGGAAGGTATGATGAATGTGTTGTCCAATCTATCTAATCTGATTATTCCCATGCTTTTTTTCTTTATCGTTGCTGTGGGGCTGGTTAAGGGGGTTAAAGTATATGAAAGTTTCTTGAAAGGTGCCGGTGAAGGGTTAAAAATTGTGGTGGACATTGTGCCCACATTGATAGGCCTCCTGGTAGCGGTGGGGATGCTTCGTGCTTCCGGTTTGTTTGAGGGGCTGGGACACCTTCTTCGTCCTATTACGGATTTTTTGCGCCTGCCAACAGAGATTTTGCCTTTATCCATCGTGAAGATCTTTTCTTCCTCGGCAGCCACCGGGTTGGTGTTGGATATCTTTCGTACTTCCGGTCCGGATTCCTATGTGGGAACATTGACCTCTATCTTGATGAGTTGCACGGAGACGGTTTTTTATACCATGAGTGTCTACTTTTTGGCCGCTAAGGTGACAAAGACCAGGTACACCCTAAAGGGGGCCCTATTATCTACCTTAGCCGGTACGGTAGCCAGCGTTATTTTGGCACGCTTTATGGTGGGGTAAGGGGCATATCCGTTTGTGCCAGTTGCTCCTGTAAGCCTATGAAATCTGAAGGACCACAGTTTAGGAAAAAGCTATGAAACCCATAATCCGAGTAGGCTTCGCCCCATTGACTTTTGGCGTCTTCCCGAAGGGATAGGATTTCCAGGTAGCCCAGATAGTATTTCAAGTAATTGCAAGGTTCTTGCAAAATATAGTTATAAATCTTCCGGATGGTGTCGGTATTACCGACACCTATTTTTGTGAGCCATTCATATATATCCGAGAAGGAAGCGCAGTCGTAATGAATCATAATATCCAGTAGGGAGTAGAGGCATAATTGCATACTGCGATTATGTTTGGCGTATTGCGCCCGCAGGGCTGCTTCCGGTTGGTTGTGTTCGGTGAAAACGAGGGAGGCGTAATCAAAAGAACGCATCTCGCTGTAAACAGCCCAACCTTCCAAATATCCGCCGTACCATAGCAGGTGCCGAGCGGGATTCTCATTGAGTTGCAGACTGTTGCGATTACAATACACATTTTGGTATAAATGGCCGGGAAAGCCTTCGTGCGCCAGGGTGGTGTATAATTCTAATCCTTCGGGTGTTTTGCTATGATTGATGTAAATGGTATTTTGCATGGTATCATCCAGCGGTGGAGTCATAAAAAAAGCAGGGGCGCACAGTTCTTCCATGGATGGCACCACCGACTTTAGGGCGATGGATGTTTGGCCGGCGGGGAGAGGGGGAAATTCAGACTGCATCTTGTCTTGCAGGTGCTGCAACATTTCTTTGGCATCGGAGATGGGAAAGGTATCTGTCGGACTTCCGCTAAAGCAGCCGGGGTGTCCAGATTGTATGTTTCGAAGAGTTTCCAGATCGGAAAGAAATTGTTTTATAAGCATTTTTTTAATATCGGGAATGTTACGGTACGACCCGGTTTGCGAGATTAGAAGGTGTTCATAATAGGATTTGCCTTCGGGATAGTTCCCCAACCCTTTAGGTATGACTTTTTCGTCAATCAACTGTTCCAGTCCAAGTGCCAGGTTCTGATATGCCGGTAACAGGACAGATAGCAACAGTTGGTTATGTCTTTCCTTATATTTTTCTGCTTGCTCACGCGTGAGGTGGTTTTCTTTTTCCAGTTGTTCCACACGCAATTGAAATGTGGTTTGCAGGAAATGAGATTCTGGGCTTAGGTCATCTAAAGTAAGGATATCCCTGCATTGTTGTACCGTATCACAAAGAAACGAGGCGGGCATTAAAAAGCCGGCCTTCTTTTTTTCCTGCTCGTATACCAGCAGGGAGTCTAGGTATTCATCTACCTGATCCAATAGTGCCAAGTAATCCTCCACATCCCGTGTGCATCGGAATTGATATTCGGACAGGAGAATCAGTAATTGGGAATGCATGCCGGAGGTGGAAGAAAGGGGTTCCGTATAGTAGGGGAATTGATTTAATGCAAGGGAGTTTTTTAAGGAACGTAACAACAGACTGTGTAAAAAAGCGTCCTCAGGGTCCAGTTTTTGTGCGTCTATTTCTTCCAGGGAACAGATTTTTTCGGAGAGAGATTGTTGTATAAGGGGAATATCCTCGGGGGAAAAGCAGGCCAGTGTAGGCTCGTAGGATGTGATACCGAAATTTTCCGGAAAGGCCAGAGTGTAATGCAGGTCCAGGGTATTAGACGCAAGTTCGTCCATAAATAGCTTTTGGGTGATTTTTTGGAACTGTTTTTTGTCTTGCTGTGGAGTGTGCCAAAGAAATAGGATAAGTGCACACAAAAGAAATAGCGGCACAAAGTAAAGCCGCTTAGATAGGTGAAAAGAACGTTTACGCAAGGGACCACCTGAAATGGGTTTTGGTAAAGTATATGATAAAAACAGAGAAGTATTATTGTTTCATCATTTGTTTGGGGAATCAGTTTATTTAGGTACCGCCACAAACCAGTCGTGGAATTGGGTCAGTTGAAAATCGTTCCAAAACTTTTCCACATCTGTATAGTAGATAATATAAATGGTGTCATCGTTGATGGTTTCGTAGTTGATTCTTGTCTTTACCAGAATGCCGTCTGCAGTGATAAAACTGCCGGGAGCGGGAGCTACATCGAATTCTCTGGTAGAGATATACCGGGAGGGCAAGGTCTCGGTAAAGAGTAGCAGCCTGGGCCACTGAGTGCCTTTTTCTGCGGAAATTGTGGACAAACCGGTTTCTTCGCATTGTTCCAGTGCATAATCCACACAATCTTCCAGACCTACACAAAAGTAGGCGTTTACCAATTCCTTGTAGGAGGAATAATAATGAAATTGGAAGCAAGTCAGGCACAACAGATAAATGGAAATCAGCGCAACGGAGCAAACCCGTTTTATTACAGGTTTCTTGGATTTCAAAAACGCCAATAGTTTCCATACGCCGTAGCCTTCGCATAACACCAATGGAATAAACAAAGCGTTGGCCTGATGCACCTTCACGGAGGTAAAGAGGCAAATCAGTGCACCGCCTAACAGATTTGTGAAGATATAGTATTCGTAGCAGAATTGCTTTTTCACAGTGGAAACAATTACTTTGCAAATCAGACAGACTGCGCCTGCAATGATAAATAAGCGGCCAATGTCGTAGAATAGTCCCCACGGAAGGAGTATATCGTAGGGGGATCCGGTGTTTTGGAATAGGAACAGGCGCCCGGCATTCTTCAGATTTGCCCACATGGTTGCATACGAAAAACTGACTTCTGCACCACGATAGCCGGGTGTACGGGGAATGGTGAGAAAAGGTAATGCAATTTCTTCCATATATCCACCATTGATAAGTACAAACAAAATCAAAGGCAACGCCATGAAAAACAGAATGCCGGCAGAAAGAAAGGCCCATTTATTGAAAGACAATCTTTTGTGGTACAGTCCATGGACGATTTGTAACACTATTATGATGGGTACAATGGTCCACACCACCGCATAACAATACAAGCTCAATCCATAAAAAAGAGCAGAAATGGGGAGGTATTTGTTGTTTTCCAATCCCAGTACAAAGAAGTACAGGGCAAACATCAAAAACCCGGGAGCCATATTGGCGTCCAAACCCCAGCGGGACATCATCACATGCCAGGGGCAAATCGTCAACAAAAACAACGCCCAGAGAGCGGAAGTTTCACCAAACATACGCTTTATCAGGTGATAGACACACCATAAGGTCAAAACAGAAATCAGTACCTGAGGGATGCGTGTGACAAACAGGGTGGGAACCCCTTTGGTAAATAGGAGGAGTGGGGTCAGTAACCAGGAATACATGGCACTCTGACCATCGCCCCAGCTGGACATGTAGATGGGGAACTTAAGTCCGGCAGAATCCATACCTTCGTGGAACAACCCAAAAGCGTTCAGCGCCACAAATGCTTCGTCCTGGTGATACCCGCCGGGTACCTCAGATAATCGGATTATTCGAAGCAGGGCACCCAATAAAAGCAACACAAAAGGAAGTGCCTTTTGCAGGGGGAAGGTATTCACTTTTTGTTTCCAAGTAGACAGATGGTTCATTATGTACTCCGGTTCGTGTTCTTGTGCAGATTATAACACAAAATTTCGCAAAATAAAATACAACTGTGTAGAATTCACACATTGACTTTACAGCACATTTTTCTTATACTGAAATAAGGGAAATTTTGCTAAGATTTATGTATATAAAAAATACCACAATAGAGTGAGCCCACAGAAGGCGGAACGGAGGAAACGATGAATAATTTAGAACTGCAAAAGCGCGCCAATGACGTGCGGATAGGGATTGTGAAGGCAGTTCACAGTGCAAAAGCCGGCCATCCCGGAGGATCTCTCTCGGCGGCAGATTTATTTACTTATCTTTACTTTGAGGAGATGAATATCGACCCTCAGAATCCTGATATGGAGGATAGAGACCGTTTCGTGCTTTCTAAGGGACATACAGCTCCCGGATTATACGCGACACTTGCCCATCGTGGATTTTTCCCGGTGGAGGATTTGACCACATTGCGTAAGTTGGGATCTTACTTGCAGGGTCACCCCACCATTCAGATTCCCGGTGTAGATATGGCATCCGGTTCTTTGGGACAGGGTATTTCCGCCGCAGTGGGAATGGCACTGGGTGCAAAGATGGATGGCAAGGATTTCCGCGTGTATACACTACTTGGTGATGGTGAGATTCAGGAAGGTCAGGTATGGGAGGCGGCCATGTTTGCAGGTCACCGCAAGTTGGACAATCTTTGTGTGATTGTGGACAACAATGGTTTGCAAATTGACGGTGCAGTAGCGGACGTTTGTTCACCCTACCCCATCGATGAAAAATTCAAAGCATTTAATTTCCATACCATTAATGTGGATGCTCATGATTTTGATGCTCTGCGCGCAGCATTTGCGGAAGCGAAGAATACAAAGGGTATGCCTACCTGCATTGTGATGCATAGTGTAAAAGGCAAGGGCGTTTCCTTTATGGAAGGTGTTGCTGATTGGCATGGCAAGGCCCCCAATGATGATGAGTTTGCTGTGGCTATGGCAGACCTTGAGAGAATCGGCGCAGAACTGGAAAAGGCAGGTGAAGCATAATGGCAGATGTTAAGAAAATAGCAACTCGTGAGAGTTATGGCGCTACTTTGAAAGAACTGGGTGCTGAGTACCCCAATCTGGTGGTGTTGGATGCGGATTTGGCAGCATCTACAAAAACCGGTGTGTTTATGAAAGAATACCCTGACAGACATATCGACTGTGGTATTGCAGAAGCAAATATGATGGGTATCGCTGCAGGCCTGTCACTGGTTGGCAAGATTCCTTTTGTAAGCTCCTTTGCCATGTTCGCGGCAGGGCGGGCGTTTGAGCAGGTGCGCAATTCCATAGGATACCCTCATTTGAATGTAAAAATCGGTGCCACCCATGCAGGTATTACCGTGGGTGAAGACGGCGCATCCCACCAGTGTAATGAAGATATCGCGTTGATGAGAAGCATTCCCGGTATGGTTGTTATGTGTCCGGCAGATGATGTGGAAGCAAGAGCGGCAGTGCGTGCAGCAGTGGAGCACAACGGTCCTGTATATATGCGTTTTGGGCGTGCTGCAGTGCCGGTGATTAACGATAAACCGGATTATAAATTTGAAATCGGAAAAGGTAATATCGTACGTGAGGGTACCGATGTTACCATTGTTGCTACCGGTATCTGTGTAGATTCCGCTCTGGGAGCTGCTGAGAAACTGGCAGCAGACGGCATCAGTGCAGAGGTTGTGAGCATCTGCACCATCAAGCCCCTGGACGATGATTTGATTGTGCAGAGCGCGAAAAAGACCGGCAAGGTAGTGACCGTGGAGGAGCATTCCGTGATTGGTGGTCTTGGAGCTGCTGTGTGTGAGTGCCTAAGTACTTATCTTCCCACGCCCGTAAAGCGTCTGGGTATGCAGGATGTATTCGGTGAATCCGGTTCCGCTTCAGATTTGGTGAAGAAATATGGATTGGACGCAGAAGGCGTATACAAATCAGTAAAGGAATGGTTATAAGATGAATATTTTGTCCCCCTCTCTGCTGGCAGCTGATTACTGTCATTTGGAAAAGGATATCAAGGAGGCACAGATGGCAGGTGCACAGTATTTGCACATTGACGTCATGGATGGTTTGTTCGTGCCGTCCATATCCTTTGGTATGCCACTAATTTCATGTATTAGGAAATGTACGGATATCTTTTTTGACGTACATCTGATGATTGAACGTCCTGAGCGATACATCAAAGAGTTTGCAGAAAGTGGTGCAGACTTGATTAACTTCCATTTGGAAGCCACCGAGGATGTGGTGGGCACCATAGACAAAATCAGAAGCTTTGGCAAAAAGGTGGGTATCACCATAAAACCCAAAACTCCCGCTTCGGCGGTAGAACCCTATCTGGGTTTGGTAGATATGGTGCTGGTGATGACGGTAGAGCCCGGTTTCGGCGGACAGAAATTGATTCCCGAATGTGTGGACAAGGTGCCGGAGATTCGTAAGATGGCGCAGGAAAAGGGACTGGATATCGATATAGAAGTAGACGGTGGAATCAATGCAGATAATGTGACCAAAGCTCTGGAAGCAGGAGCAAACGTTATCGTGGCAGGAAGTGCTGTGTTTGGTAATGATATCACCGGCAAGGTAAAGAAGTTTTTGGAAAAAATGCAATAAATATATCCCGAATGCTTTCATTCGGCAGGAAGGGAAAGGAGACGTATTATGAATAAGAACGATAAGTATTATATTACAACGGCGATTGCCTATACTTCCGGCAAGCCCCATATCGGCAACAATTATGAGATTGTGCTGGCGGATAGCATCGCCCGTTTTAAGAGAAAAGAAGGATTTGATGTATTCTTCCAGACCGGTACTGACGAGCATGGTCAGAAGATTGAACTGAAGGCTCAGGACGCGGGCATGACCCCCAAGGAATTTGTGGACGGCGTGGCCGGAATTATTCAAGGAATGTGTGATTCATTGAATATTTCTTATGATAAATTTATCCGTACTACGGACGAGTATCATGAGAAGCAGGTACAGAAGATATTCAAGCGCCTTTATGATCAGGGAGATATCTATAAGAGTTGTTACGAGGGCTTGTATTGTACTCCTTGTGAGTCTTTCTGGACAGAGTCCCAATTGGTGGATGGCAAATGCCCCGATTGTGGCAGAGAGGTGAAGCCTGCAAAGGAAGAAGCTTACTTCTTCCGTATGAGCAAATACGCAGATAAATTGATTCGGCATATCAATGAGCATCCGGAATTCATTCAGCCCGTGTCCCGTAAAAACGAAATGATGAATAATTTCCTGCTTCCCGGACTTCAGGATTTGTGTGTTTCCAGAACCTCCTTTAAATGGGGTATTCCCGTGGATTTTGATCCCGGACATGTGGTCTATGTATGGCTGGATGCGCTGACCAACTACATCACCGGTGTAGGGTATGATGCAGAGGGAAACAGCACGGAGCAATATAAGAGATTGTGGCCTGCAGATTTGCATTTGATTGGTAAGGACATTGTACGTTTCCATACCATTTATTGGCCTATTTTCCTGATGGCTTTGGGTGAGCCCCTGCCTAAACAGGTATTTGGTCATCCCTGGCTTTTGATGAGTGATGGAAAGATGAGTAAATCTAAGGGCAATGTAATCTATGTAGATGATTTGATTGCATTTTTCGGCGTGGATGCGGTTCGTTACTACATGTTGCATGAAATGCCCTATGAAAACGATGGTACCGCTTCCTGGGAGTTGATTGCTGAGAGAACCAATACTGACTTGGCAAATGTGTTGGGAAATCTTTTGAATCGTACCGTATCTATGAGCAACAAATACTTTGGTGGCGTAGTGGCTGACAAGGGGGTAGTTGACGAGGTATTGGACAGCGACCTGAAGGCTGTGGTTACCGGTGCTCTTACCAAGGTGCAGGGCAAGATGGAAAACCTGCGTGTGGCAGATGCCTTGACAGAAATCTTCGCTATCTTCAAGCGTTGTAATAAATATATTGATGAGACGGAGCCTTGGGCTTTGGCTAAGGATGAGGCGCAGGCAGAGCGTCTTTCCACTGTACTTTATAATTTGGTGGAAAGTTTGGTTGTGGGTGCATCTCTGTTGCAGCCCTTCATGCCCGAAACCGCTGAAAAGATGGTGAAGCAGTTGAATACTTCCTTGCGCGAGTTTGACGTGCTTGACAAGTTTGGTCTCTATGAGAATGGCGCGAAGGTGGTAGAACAGCCTGAAATTCTCTTTGCAAGACTGGATATGAAAGAAGTAAAGCAAAAAGAGGAAGAGTTAGCGGCAGCCATGATTGCAGCAGCACAGGCAGAGGCAAAAGCAAAAGAAACCGTGGAAGAGAATGTCATCGATATAGAGGCAAAGGCTGAAATCGAGTATGATGACTTTGCTAAAATGCAATTCCAGGTAGGCGAAATTATCGCATGCGAGGAAGTGCCTAAGAGTAAGAAACTGCTTTGCAGTCAAGTAAAAATTGGCAGTCAGGTAAAGCAGATTGTATCCGGTATCAAAGCACACTACACCCCTGAACAGATGGTGGGTAAGAAGGTGATGGTTTTGGTGAACTTAAAGCCTGCAAAATTGGCCGGCGTACTCAGTGAGGGCATGCTTTTGTGCGCAGAAGATGCAGAGGGTAATCTGGCACTTATGACACCGGAAAAAGAGATGCCTGCAGGGGCAGAAATCTGTTAGTGAGAAATCGGCAGACAATCATCAAGAAAGGTAGATGGATATGGGATTTTTAAAGTACGACAGCCCTTTTATGACGGGACTGGCGAAAGTTACAGACCTAATGCTAATCAATTTTTATACGATATTTTTGTGTATTCCCGTGGTGACAGCCGGGGCGGCAATTACGGCACTTCATAGTATGTCACTGAAAATCGTCAGAAACGAACAGAGCCGTGTGACAAAGGAATACTTTCATTCCTTTGCCAGAAATTTTAAGCAGGCCACGTTGATATGGCTGATTGTGTTGGTCGCATTACTCATACTGGCAGGAGACTGCTTTATTCTGTTCTTTTCAGAATTACATTTTGGGAAAGCCTTCCGCATCACCTTTTATGTAGTTGCCTTCCTGATGGCATTTGCGTATGCGTTTGTGTATCCAATCTTGGCAAGATTTGATAATACCATAAAGAATACCCTAAAAAACGCTGTTTTGATAGGTATTCTTCAATTCCCCAGAACTGTACTGATGATAGCTGTGGGCATACTTCCCTTGTTGCTCTTAGTATTTTTCCCCAGAGCGTTACCCCTTGTCATACTTTTTGGGTTTTCCGGTCCGTCTTGGGTGAGTGCGCTTCTTTATAACAAGTATTTTCAAATGTTGGAGAATCAAATGCTGGAACAGCAGGATGCTACCGAGGGACAGGATTTGGATGACGATGAAGTCATCTTTAAGGATGTTGAGTACAGCACTTCGGAAGAAAGTGACGACCAGGAATCGTCCGAGAAGTAGCATTGTGCAATGTGACGGGAGGAGACTGGGTTTTTCGTCATAGTGCCAAACGGGCATTGGAAGTGCCGAAATTATGAGCAAAACATACAAACAAAGCTCAAAAATTTGTGGAATAATGGCATAGAAAAACGCAGGTAAATCAACTATACTTGGTAATAGTGAAAATCTTTTTACACGAAAGGAGTTTTAAAATGGCAGGTTTATCTTTGAAAAACATTTGTAAAGTATATCCCAACGGCTTTGAAGCTGTTAAGGATTTCAATCTTGAGATTGAAGACAAAGAGTTTATCATCTTCGTAGGTCCTTCCGGATGTGGTAAGACTACTACACTTCGTATGATCGCAGGTTTGGAAGACATCTCTTCCGGTGAACTGTGGATTGGCGATAAGCTGGTAAACGACGTAGAGCCTAAGGATCGTGATATCGCAATGGTATTCCAGAACTACGCTCTGTATCCTCATATGACCGTATATGACAACATGGCATTTGGTTTGAAGTTGAGAAAGGTTCCTAAGGCAGAAATCGAGAAATTGGTTATGGAAGCAGCTAAGATTCTTGGCTTGACTCCCCTTTTGGATCGTAAGCCCGCAGCTTTGTCCGGTGGACAGAGACAGCGTGTAGCTATGGGTCGTGCAATCGTTCGTAATCCTAAGGTATTCCTTATGGATGAGCCTCTTTCCAACCTGGATGCTAAGTTGCGTGTACAGATGCGTATCGAGATTGCAAAATTGCATCAGAGACTTGGTACCACCATCATCTACGTTACACATGACCAGACCGAGGCTATGACACTTGGTACCAGAATCGTAGTTATGAAGGATGGTGTTATCCAGCAGGTAGATACTCCTCAGCATCTGTATGATCTTCCTCAGAACCTGTTCGTAGCAGGATTCATGGGATCTCCTCAGATGAACTTCTTAGATGCAACTGTTAAGGTTGACGGCAGCGTTGCCAAGCTTGAGGTCGCTGGTAACAGCATTGAGCTTAACGCTGAGAAGTCCAAGAAGATTATTGATGGCGGTTATGACGGAAAGGTAGTTACCTTCGGTATTCGTCCTGAAGATATCTATGATTCCGAAGAGATGATTGCTAAGAATCCTTCCGCAACATTCGAGTCTGCTGTAAGAGTATACGAATTGCTTGGTGCAGAAGTATTCTTGTATCTTGATTTGGAAGAGTATCCTATCACCGCAAGACTTGATCCTACTACAAAGGCAAGACCTGGTGATGTAATCAAGTTTGCATTCGATACTAATAAGATTCATGTATTCGATAAGGAAACCGAGCAGGTTATCACAAACTAATAAGTAATTTTGAGGGCGCCTAACGCAGGCGCCCTTTTGTATAGGAGAGTTGAATGGCATTTAATATACAGGAAGAATTGAAGAAATTACCAAAAACACCCGGCGTCTACATCATGAAAGATGACAAGGGTGTCATTTTGTATGTTGGAAAAGCCATTAATTTATACAATCGTGTACGCTCTTATTTTCGGGAGAATATCGGCAGAGGACCGATGATTGACAAGATGGTGTCACTGATTGCGGAGTTTGAAATTATTGTGACAGATTCTGAATTAGAAGCTTTGGTCTTGGAAAATAATTTAATCAAAGAGTATTCACCTAAGTATAACACTTTGTTGAAAGATGACAAAACATATCCATATATCAAGGTAACTGTGGGAGAAGCCTATCCCCGCATTTTGTTCTCCCGAACTATGAAAAAAGATAAATCCAGATATTTTGGACCTTACACCAGTGCAGCAGCGGTGAAGGATACTATAGAATTGTTGAATAAACTATATCAATTGCGTACCTGTAACCGGAATCTGCCCAGGGATATCGGCGTGGACCGTCCTTGCTTAAATTACCATATCAAGCAGTGCAAGGCGCCGTGTCAGGGGTACGTGTCGGCAGAAGAATATCGTCTGCAGGTGGATAGAGCATTAGAGTTCTTGAATGGGAACTACAATGTTATTTTAAAAGAGTTGGAGTTCAAGATGAAGGATGCCGCCGAGAAAATGGATTATGAAACGGCGGCAGAATACCGGGACCTTCACGCCAGTGTAAAACAGGTTGCCCAAAAACAAAAAATGACGGATGGCGACTTGGAGGATAAGGATATCATTGCCATGAGCAGGGATGCAGATGAGGCGGTTGTCCAAGTATTCTTCGTGCGTGGCGGTAAGATGATTGGCAAAGAGCACTTTTATATGACCCAGACAGCAGATGCGAGCAATGCAGAGATTCTGGAAAACTATGTGAAGCAGTTCTACGCAGGGACACCTTTTATTCCTAGAGAATTAGTGCTCCAGTATGAGATCTGTGATGGGGAGCTGATTGAAAAGTGGCTTAGCGACCGAAAGGGAAGCAGGGTGTATTTGAAGGTGCCTAAGATCGGAACCAAGGAAAAGTTGGTGGAATTGGCGGCACAAAATGCAAAGCATATTTTAGAACAGGACAGAGAGAGGATAAAACGTGAAGAGGGCAGAACCATTGGTGCAGTGAAAGAAATCGCAGCCCTCTTGCAGATAGATAGAATAGAACGCATGGAAGCCTATGACATTTCCAATATCAATGGGTTTGAAAATGTGGGCTCCATGGTGGTATTTGAAAAAGGGAAACCGAAAACCAGCGACTATCGAAAGTTTCGGATTCGCACCGTGTCCGGACCGGATGACTACGCTTGCATGCGTGAGGTGCTGACGAGGCGGTTTGTGCATGGTGTGGAGGAATCCAAAGCACTGGTAAGTAAAAATATTGAAAAGGAATTCGGCAGTTTTACCAAATTCCCTGATTTGATTTTGATGGATGGAGGACGCGGGCAGGTAAATATTGCAAGAGAAGTTTTGGAGGAATTAAACATTCATATACCGGTTTGTGGTATGGTAAAGGATGATAATCACCGTACCAGGGGCCTATACTTTGAAAATGTGGAGCTACCCATTGATACCCACTCGGAAGGATTTAAACTCATTACCCGCATCCAGGATGAGGCGCATCGTTTTGCCATAGAGTATCACCGTTCCTTGCGTAGCAAGGGACAAGTGAAGTCGGTGTTAGATGACATTCCCGGCGTAGGACCTACCAGAAGAAAAGCGCTTATGAGGCATTTCAAGTCCTTGGAGGAGATTAAGAATGCCACGTTGGAAGACTTGATGGCTTGCCCGGAATTAAACCAAAATGTGGCAACTCAAATTTATGAGTTTTTCCATGCATAAGTGTAATTTTCTTCCCATTCCAATGCAAATGTGTTAATATGTACCTTAGATGGAGTCGGAAAATCAAACGAACGGAGGCAGTTATGAGCGGATTTGTTGATTTGACAAAATTAGTTGAAAAAATGAAGTTGGTAAACCTGACCGAGGAACTTCCTTTGGAGGGTATTAAAATCACTCAGCCCGATGTGAATCGTCCGGCACTTCAGTTGGCAGGATTTTTTGAGCATTTTGATGCTACCCGTTTACAGGTTGTGGGATATGTGGAATATGCTTATATGGAGCATTTGTCGGATTTTCAGAAGAAAGAAGTATATGACGAACTGATGGAGTACGATGTACCCGCTTTTGTATTCTCCAGAGAAATGAAGCCGGATCCAATCTTCCTGGATGCGGCATTGCGCCACAGAATTCCGGTGCTTGGTACAAGGAAATCAACTTCCTCTTTTATGGCAGAGGCTATCAGATGGTTGAATGTTCAACTGGCGCCTTGCATTTCCGTTCATGGCGTGCTTGTAGATGTATATGGAGAGGGTGTTTTGATTACCGGAGAAAGTGGTATTGGTAAGTCCGAAGCGGCGTTGGAATTGGTAAAACGTGGTCATCGTTTGGTGACAGATGACGTGGTAGAGATTAGAAAAGTAAGTGACGATACCTTGATTGGTTCCGCACCCGATGTGACCAAGCACCTAATTGAACTTAGGGGAATCGGTATTGTGGATATCAAGGCGTTGTTTGGTGCATCTGCGGTAAAGGATACCCAGAGCATTGATTTGGTCATAATGTTGGAGGATTGGAATAAGAATAAAGAGTATGACAGACTTTGTTTAGAGGACAATTACACGGAGTATCTGGGCAACAAAGTAGTTTGCCATAATATTCCCATCCGTCCCGGACGAAATCTGGCAATTATCTGTGAATCTGCTGCGGTAAACCACAGGCAGAAAAAGATGGGGTACAATGCAGCCCATGAGCTGTATGCCAGAGTGCAGAACTCTTTGGCAAAAAGACGCGAAGAGGCAGAGGATTTATTGGGTTAAGAAAGCAAAAAAGGAATTGTGACTATGATGATACAGAACATTGTGGATGCACTGCGTCAATATGTACCACAAGAAAATATTAGTTTACAAGAGACTATGGCAGGCCATACTACCTTTCGGGTAGGAGGTCCTGCCGATTGCTTTGTGAAAATAGAGAATGAAAATCAGCTGATAGCGGTGCTGACTTGGTTGAAGCAGCGGGAGATTCCCTACTATGTGTTGGGAAGCGGCAGTAATCTGCTGGTCAGTGATGCGGGCTTTCGAGGTGTTATCCTGCAAATTGCAGACAAGATGAACCGTATAGAAGTTATTGGCGAAGAAATCATTGCCGACGCAGGTGTTACCATGAGCCGTGTGGCGAGAACTGCGTGGGAGCATGGTTTAGAGGGCTTGGAATTCGCTTCCGGCATCCCCGGAACAATCGGCGGTGGCGTGACCATGAATGCCGGTGCCTATGGCGGCGAGATGTGCCAGGTGGTGGCAGCAGTTCGTGTTGTAGACGATAAGGGACAGGTGCTGGAAATCCCGGTCGACGAGATGGCTTTCGGATACCGTACCAGTGTGATCAAAAGTAATCCCTACGTGGTCACATCTGTCAGATTTAAGTTGCAGGCAGGAGACAAAGACCAAATCAAAGCCAGAATGGATGATTTTGCGGCAAGGAGACGGGATAAACAGCCTTTGGAATACCCCAGCGCCGGTAGCACCTTCAAAAGACCGGAGGGGCATTTTGCCGGGAAGTTGATTATGGATGCCGGACTTGCCGGTATGCAGATAGGCGGAGCGCAGGTGTCAGAGAAACACTGTGGTTTTGTGATTAACACAGGCGATGCCACATCCGCAGATGTGCGGACTCTAATTGGGCAGGTGCAGGAAAAGGTGAAAGGACAGTTTGGTGTAGACCTGGAGCCGGAAGTGATTTATTTGGGCGAGTAGAGAAGGAAGGTAGCATGAGAATCGTAGTTGTAACCGGCATGAGTGGCGGTGGAAAAAGTACAGCGTTAAAGATGCTGGAGGATATGGGATATTATTGTGTAGATAATCTTCCGGCGTTTTTGATAGAGAAATTTATCGAGCTAATCAATCTGCCGGGCAATCAGGTACAAAAGGTGGCCATGGGATTGGATGTGCGTTCCGGGCAATCTTTTGAAGACGCGGACCTTGTAATTGGGAAATTGCGACAAGCCGGTTATCAGATAGAAATACTATTTATGGACGCTGCGGAGAATGTACTGATTAAAAGGTACAAGGAAACCCGCCGTGTACATCCTCTTTCGATGGAAGGAAGAGTTGAGGAGGGTGTGCGTGATGAGCGTAAGATTTTGGAAAAAATCCGCCATAGCGCCGATTATATTATTGATACAACCAATTTACTTACCAGAGAATTGAAAGAAGAACTAGAGCGTATTTTTATCATGGACCAAGAGTACAATAGTCTCATGGTCACCGTGATGTCATTTGGATTCAAATATGGGATTCCTGCAGATGCAGATTTAGTGTTTGATGTGAGATTCCTGCCAAATCCTTTTTATATAGAAGAACTGAAGTCAAAAACCGGCAATGATAAGGAAGTCCGGGATTTTGTAATGCATTGTGACGAGGCGGAAAACTTTAGGGACAAGTTAAGCGATATGATTCGGTTTCTGATTCCCAACTATGTAAAAGAGGGCAAAAATCGTCTTGTCATAGCCATTGGATGTACCGGTGGCAAACACAGAAGTGTCACCTTTGCGAATGCACTGTACCAGGATATCAAAGGACATGCTGCCTGTGGATTAAAACTATATCACCGGGATATCAAAGCATAAAGAAGCAACCATTAGGAGAGAGAAGAATGTCATTTTCCCAAGAGGTAAAAGCGGAACTGGCGAAGCGCGTAACCTCCGCGAAACACTGTCAATTAGCAGAGCTTGCGGCAATCATGAACCTGTGTGGACAGTATGGATTTGATGCGGATGGAAACGTAACCATAGGATTCCAGACGGAAAACGAGGCATGCGTCAAAAAAGGCTTTACATTATTGAAAAAAACATTTAATATAGATTCGGGTTCAGTGATAAAAAAGGATGATTTGTACAAAATCATAGACAAAATCGGAGATTTGAACGGCCCTGCAAAAGAAGAATTGTACGAGCGTACCTGTTGCAAAAGAGCGTTTTTACGTGGGGCGTTTTTGGGTGTAGGATCCATGAGCGACCCGGAAAAAAGTTATCACCTGGAATTTAACTGTGACGTCAAGGCGAAAGCAGAACAATTGCAGCAACTGATGAAAACTTTTGAAATTGATTCTAAAATAATTCTCAGAAAAAAGAATTATGTGGTATATATAAAAGAGGGTTCCTGTATCGTAGATTTGCTTAATGTTTGCGAGGCACCTATTGCCTTGATGAGTATGGAGAATTCCCGTATCTTGAAGGAAATGCGTAACTCCGTGAACCGTAGAGTGAATTGCGAAACAGCCAATATTGCGAAAACAGTAGGCGCAGCGGCGAGACAAATCAGTGATATCCGTCTGTTGAAGGAAAGATACGGATTCCAGAATTTGCCGATGCCACTCAGAGAGATGGCACAAATCAGGTTGGACCATCCGGATGCGCCCCTAAAGGAACTTGGAGATTATTTCGACCCGCCCATCGGGAAGTCGGGAGTTAATCATAGATTGCGCAAGTTAAGTGAACTTGCAGAAAGCATCAAGTTGCAGTAATAAGCATTGTCTTGGGAGGAAGTTATGACAAAGAAAAACATTTGTATCCGTTTGGAGAGAGGATTGGAAGCGACACCGGTAGCTTTTCTTGTACAGGAAGCCAGCAAATACGATTCCACGATTTACATCCAAGTGGAAGGAAAGAAAGTCAACGCAAAAAGCATGATGGGCATGATGAGTTTGGGCCTGAATGCGGGAGAAGAGTTGGAGGTCATTGCCGACGGCGCAGATGAAAAAGAAGCAGTTAGTGGCATTGAAGCTTTTCTTAGTGGCAAATAAGCGGGTTGTACTTTTCAATCACTGTAAAATATGATATATTTTAATAAGAATAATTGTATGGAGGTAGAGGAAATGTTAGTATCAGCAACAGAAATGTTGAAAAAAGCAAAAGCAGGCCATTACGCAGTTGGTCAGTTTAACATCAACAACTTGGAGTGGACAAAATCCATTTTGCTGACCGCAAAGGAATGCAAATCTCCCGTTATCCTGGGTGTATCCGAAGGCGCAGGTAAATACATGGGTGGATACCATGTGGTAGTTGGCATGGTAAAAGGTATGATTCAGGATTTGGATATCGATGTTCCCGTAGCAATCCATTTGGATCACGGTACCTTCGAAGGATGCTATAAATGTATCGAGGCAGGATTCACTTCCATCATGTTTGATGGTTCCCATTATCCTATCGGAGAAAATGTAGAGAAGACCAAAGAATTGGTAGCAGCAGCTCATGCAAAGGGAATGTCCATCGAGGCAGAAGTTGGGTCCATCGGTGGTGAAGAAGATGGTGTTATCGGCGCAGGCGAGTGCGCAGATCCTGCAGAGTGCAAGGCAATCGCAGATTTGGGCGTTGACTTCCTGGCAGCAGGCATTGGTAATATTCATGGTAAATACCCTGAGAACTGGAAGGGACTTAGCTTTGAGACTTTGGATGCAGTACAGCAGTTGACCGGAGATCTTCCTCTGGTGCTTCACGGCGGTACCGGTATCCCTGAGGATATGATTAAGAAGGCAATCAGCCTGGGCGTTGCAAAGATTAATGTAAATACTGAGTGCCAGTTGGCATTTGCAGCAGCAACCCGTAAGTATATCGAGGAAGGCAAGGACCTGGTTGGCAAGGGATTTGACCCTCGTAAGGTTTTGGCTCCCGGCGCAGAAGCAATCAAGGCTACTGTTAAGGAAAAGATGGAACTTTTCGGTTCTGTAAATAAGGCATAAAAAATCCCCCCTAAAAAGGGAGGATGCCAAGAAGCCGAAGCTCCTTGGCACTATTATGAAAAAGTATATAAGCAAGTAATACTGAAATCTGCTTTGTTTGTATATTTAGTATATCCAAGACAAATGGATAAAAAATGTTATTAAATTAAAAAAACATTTAATGATTTGTGAACAAATTATGAATGCCGGCTCGTTTGAGCCGGCATTTTGCGTGTTTTTGCGTTATATGTTATAAGATTATCTGGGCAATTTATCAGGTTCGGGATATACCACACCGAAGGTGTCTACGGTGACGCTTTCGATAACCTGAGGTTCCAAAGGTCTGTCGCTGTAATCGGTACGGGTTTCTGCGATTTTATTCACTACTTCCATACCTTCGATGACTTTGCCAAAGGCAGCGTAGCCGCCATCCAAATGGGGAGAAGTCTTGTGCATGATGAAGAACTGGCTTCCTGCGGAATCGGGATGCATTGCTCTTGCCATGGACAACACGCCCTCGGTATGTCTCAAAGTATTGTTAAAACCGTTTTGTGCGAATTCGCCCTTGATGCTATATCCGGGACCACCCATGCCAGTGCCGTCGGGACAACCGCCCTGGATCATGAATCCCTTGATGACACGATGGAAGATCAATCCATCATAGAATTTTTTTTGTACTAAGCTTACGAAATTGTTGACAGAAGCAGGTGCGATATCAGGATACAATTCCAGACGAATCACATCGCCGCTTTTCATAGTCATGGTAACAATCGGATTATTTGCCATAATAGATGTCCTTTCTTATTATATAGAATTGATGTATAATGATTGTAACCCAAAACGGGAGCAGAGTAAATATGAAATTCAATCTTCCCCGAAATTCGTCGCGTGTACATCATAGAGAGAAATGTGAAGCAATTATGCATCGAGAGATAGAAGTAATCATTGAAGAAAACAGAATAGAGAAACTCCATATTACCGATGATTGTGTTCAAGCCGAACGTTTGCGTGATGCCGGGCAGGCTGTACTGATCTATCTCCACAAGGGCAATCGGCAGCAGGATTTTTCCTCATTTCGCTATGCGGTAGAAGACCCGGAAACCGTAGATGGAGCATTTGCCGAAAGAGTGGTGCGCAGACACCTCAATTTGCCCTGGACAATTCTTGAAACCAATCGTTGCATTGTACGGGAAACCGTGGAAGAAGATGCCAAAGCAATTGTGGCCATGTATCAAGACAAGGAAGTGGCAAAATACATGCCGCCGTTGCCAATTAATGTAGAAGAAGTCAGAGACATGATTACGGCTTACCGCAAAGAAATCTATGGACTGTATGAGTTCGGCATCTGGACGATTATCGAAAAATCTACCGGCCAAATCATTGGCAGGGCGGGCTTGGAAATGAAAGAAGAAGGGCCGGAGTTGGGCTATATGATAGACGCATCCCGACGAAATCAAGGATACGCCACGGAGGTGTGTAAAGCCATCCTAAACTATGCAAGAGAGGAACTTGGCATAAAAGAGATGTTGGCCTTTGTGCAGTTGTACAATGAAGCATCGCTGACAGTGTGCAGGAAGTTGGGGTTTACTTCAAAAGAAATGGTGGAACGAGACAGAAAAGTGTATAGCAAGATGAATAGGACGCTCTGATGGAAAAGTCTAAATTCAATAACGCCCCGGGAAAATGTTTTTTCCCGAGGCGTTTTGTGTTTACAAACAGTTTTTAATTCCCGTTGAAAATCTGCGCAATAGGCGAGCTGGGAGGAAGGATGATTGTCTTGTTCTCACCCTTCATGGAAACCTTCAGTGCATCGAGGCTTCTCACGAAGGAGTAAAAGTCCTGTTTGGAAGGGTCGTTGTATGCATCGGAGAGTATCTTCATATACTCAGCTTCGCCTTCGGCGATTAGGATTGCAGCATCTTTTTCGGCAGTGGAAATCATGACATTTACTTCCATGTCGGTGGTGTTTTTAATCTTTTGCGCTTCTGAACTACCCTCTGCAGTGTAAGTGGCCGCAATATTGTCACGTTCTGCAATCATACGTTCATAAACAGCTGCCTTATTGTCTGCGGGAAGGTCTAACTTTTTCGTTTCAAAGGAGAGAAGTTCTATGCCGTATTGTTCTAGAGAGTTGCCAATATTGGAAATAATTGCTTGGGACAGTTCTCCGTCGCGTCCGGAGATTACATCCTCCTGGGTGGTGCTACTGATGACGTTCTTGGTAGAACTGTAGACAATCGCATCCAATCTGCTTTCGGCACTACCGATAGAGCCGTTCAGTGTTCTTGCAAAAGCGATAGGATCGCTGATGCGCCACAAAACATAACTGTCACAGATCATGGTCTTCTTGTCGCTAGTGATAACATCAGAGGAAGCCAAGTCATATAATAGAATTTGGCGAGGCATGGTGTCCACTGTCTGTAGGAATGGAATCTTGAAGCTAATGCCTGCTTTGTCCACAACATGATTGATTTCTCCAAACTGGCGGACGATTTTATATTCATTCTCGTTGGTGATTACAATACCGGAAGCTCCCAGAAGAACTACGGCAATCAATATCACACTTAAGATTATTTTTTTTGCTGTCTTCATAGTGAACCTCCTTAATTTTGTGTATTGGTACCGGTAAAGGAATCCAGAGGATAAATGGTCTGGATGTTATTGCCGGTTCCCTGAATAATTACCTTTAATTCGGGCAGAACATTTTCCATGGTTTCATAGAACATTCTCTGTTTTGTGACCGTGGGATTTTTAATGTATTCTTCATACATGGCGTTAAAGCGGGCTACCTGTGCGGTTGCTTCGTTTATTCGCTGGGTTTTTTGGGCTTCTGCGTCCTTGATGATACCGTCGGATTTCGCCTGAGCCGAAGGGATTTGCTCGTTGCGATATTTGTTCGCATTGTTCAGCGCAGTTTCTTTTCCCTGTTTCGCGTTTTCCACAGCCTTGAAGGCCTCCATAACCTCTGCGGTAGGGGGTTCGGAATCCTGGATGGTGATATTTACCAATTGGATACCGATATCCTGTTCTGCCAGGCACTCTAGAATCATTTCTTTAATGGCTGCCTGAATTTCATTTTTTCCGGTGGTGAGCACATCATCCACAGGGTAGCTTCCGATGACGGTACGAATGCAACTTTGGCTGATGTTTTTTAATATTGCCAGCGGATTGGAAGAGGCGTACAGGGCCTTTACGGGGTCGCTGTAGCGATACTCTACGTAGAAATCCACATCGATAAAGTTGAAATCAGAAGTAATCATCATGGATTCGTCCGGTACGGAGACACCGCTCCTTGGGTCGTATCCGATGGAAAATCCCTGAATGGTGGTGTTCACTTTTCGTACCTGTTGTATCAGGGGGATTTTGAAGTGCAGACCGGGTTGTGTAACTGCCTGGGCTTTTCCGAAGGTGATTAACACGGCCTGCTCTTGTTCCTTGATTTGAAATGCGCTGCTAAAGACGACAATAGTAGCAGCCACTATGCCGATAACTGTAAAAGCAATTTTCTTTAAGGGCATATTTGGCATTTTGTTGCCATCCATGGTTTCAAAACCATTTCTTTTGTTGCGAGCAGAATCTCCACTCATATGTATTCCTCCTTTTGCAAATTAGTTTGTGTTGTTGGTGTCCTAAAATGATTTTAGTATAATAGAGACACAAAAAGAAATACACCTGTGATTTCGGGAAATAAGGGAGTGTATTCCTCTTTTTTAGAGAAATAAGAAAGGCGCAAAGTCTTAATAGCTTTATAAAAGACTTTACACCTTGGTTTGCGAGTTGCTACTTTGTTTTAGTTCTAGAACTTTAGTTTTTCATTGATCTTATCAATTTTCTTTTGTGCAAAATCAGCGATTGTTTTATTGCCTTCTTTTTCAGCAATATCTTTCATTTCTTCCCAATCTTCTCTTTCGTCAACTAACATACCTTTGTATTGTTCGTTCGTCATACCTATGTCATCGACCATCCTTTTGCACCTCCTTCACCCATATTATAAAGGTAAAGGGTTAAAGATGTAAAGCCCTTTATAAAGTTGTCAAGGTTCAGACAGTGTAAAACAAAACCATTGCCTATTTTCATTAAATGTAATACTATTACCATAAGATGTTTCATACATAATACACTGCCTACTAGGAGCAGAAAGAGGAAGATATGTTAGTTCAAAAGTACAAAGATATGTTATCGGGAAAATCCGTGATCAGACAACTTTCGGAGTTTGCCACGGCCAGGGGCGAGGAGATAGGCTATGAAAATGTGTTTGACTATAGCCTGGGCAATCCATCGGTGCCTGTCCCCCGGGAATTTACCGACAGAATGATTCACCTGCTGGCTACCAAGGAGACCAATTATCTTCATGGATATAGCCCCAGTCCGGGAATCACTTCTGTGAGGGAGGCCATTGCGGCATCTTTGGAACAGAGATTCGGTATCCCTTATAAAAAAGAGCATATCTTTATGGCATCCGGAGCAGCCGGCGCGCTGGCCCATGCGTTCCGATTGGTGACAGAGCCCAAGGATGTGATTTTAACCTTTGCACCATTCTTCCCGGAATATAATCCTTATGTGAATTTGACGGGAGCAACGCTGAAGGTAGTGCCCCCCGATACGGAGAATTTCCAAATCAATTTTGAGAAATTCGAAAAAATGCTGACCAAGAAGGTTATGGCGGTTCTGGTGAATACACCCAATAATCCGTCGGGAGTGGTGTATTCTGCGGAAACACTACAGAAAATGGCAGATATCATGAGAGAAAAGCAGGAAGAGTATGAGCATGATATTTACCTCATATCCGACGAGCCCTATCGTGAAATCGTGTTTGAAGGTGTGGACGCGCCCTGTGTATCCAAATTCTACGATAACACGATAGCATGTTATTCTTTCTCTAAATCCTTATCCCTACCCGGTGAGCGTATCGGTTATGTGGCTGTGAACCCCAACTGCAGCGGCGCAGAGGATATGGTGAATATGTGTGTTCAGATTTCCAGAGGCATTGGCCATAACTGCCCTCCTTCCATCATTCAGTTGGCGGTGGCACAGACGTTGGATAAGACGGCGGATTTAGGTGTATACGAAACAAATATGAATTTGATATACAATGAGCTGATGGACCTCGGTTTCACCTGTGTGAAGCCCGGCGGAACTTTTTATATTTTCCCTAAAGCTTTGGAGGAGGATGCTAAGGTATTCTGCGAGAAGGCGATGAAATACGATCTTGTATTGGTGCCCGGAGACAGCTTCGACGCACCCGGTTACTTTAGAATGGCATATTGTATCGACACGGAAAAAGTGAAACGCTCTTTGGTGGCGCTTCGCAGATTTGTGGAGACAGAATATCCTGACAGAAATTCAAAATAAAGGAGTTTTGTATGTTAGAAATTATTAAAGCAGTAATTTATGGTATTGTGGAAGGCATCACTGAGTGGTTGCCCATCAGCAGTACAGGACATTTGATTTTGGTGGAGCAGTTTTTACCTTTTCAGGAGACCAGCGAAAACTTCTTCGGCATGTTTGACGTTGTGATTCAGCTGGGCGCTATTTTGGCGGTGGTACTGCTGTTCTGGAAGCAGATTTGGCCATTTGCCCTCAGCAAAAAGGAACGACAGGGGACAGGTATTTCTTCTTATCTAAAGAAAGATATTTGGACACTGTGGTTCAAAATACTGGTATCTACTATTCCGGCAGCAGTAATTGGTGCATTATTTGACGAAAAGTTTGAGGAATTGTTCTACAATCCTCCTTGCATTGCCATAGCGCTTATTGTTTTTGGTGTGGCCTTTATTCTCATTGAAAACAGAAATAAGGGCAGAGAATATAAAGTGACACAACTGTCAGAAATCACCTATCAGATGGCATTTTGGATTGGTGTATTTCAGGTGCTGGCAGCAATATTTCCCGGTACCAGCCGCTCCGGAGCAACCATCGTGGGTGCGTTGTTGATTGGGGTTTCCAGAACGGTGGCGGCAGAGTATACTTTCTTTTTGGCAATTCCTGTAATGTTCGGGGCAAGTCTTTTAAAGGTGATGAAGTTTGGTCTTGATTTTACCTCTATGGAATTGGTTATCTTATTGGTGGGCACTGCAGTTTCCTTCGTGGTTTCCATATTTGTATTGAAATTCCTGTTAGGCTACATCAAGAAGCATGACTTCAAGGTATTTGGCTGGTACAGAATTGCTTTGGGACTCTTGGTGTTGGCGTTGGTTGCCGGTGGAATTATGTAATGTATACCTGTGAGAAATAGGGCGATGGAGAGCAATCTTTGTTGCCCTTTGTAATTAAAGGGACAGTTAAAATGATAAAGAACATAATCTTAGACATGGGCAATGTGCTCTTGGAGTATAACCCGAAAAAGATACTGGACGCCGTCTGTGCTACGCAGGAGGGGAAGGACATTATATTGAAAGAACTATTCCATGGTGAGGAATGGATTTTGGGTGATAAAGGCGAGATTATAAATTCCCAACGATTTGATGGTGCGGCCCAAAGGGTACCGGTAAAGTATCACAAAGAATTAAGAACATGCGTGGATACCTGGACGGACTACATGCTACCCATTCCGGGGGCAAGAGATTTTTGTTTGTGGGCGAAGGGACAGGGATATCATTTGTTTGTGCTATCCAATGCCTGTGGAAAATTCCATGACTATTTTCCAAAGCAGTATCCGCCGGAATGGTTTGATGGTGTGGTGGTGTCCTCGGATATTCATATGATTAAGCCGGATGCGGGAATCTATCAATACATATTAGAAAAGTATCATCTGGTGGCGCAGGAGAGCATCTTTATTGATGATATGGAGTACAATGTGGAGGGCGCTAAGGCGGTGGGGCTTCATGTGGAAGTGTTCCATAATGATTTTGAAAGTATAAAAAATCAGATTCTTACACTTTAGATTTATTTTAGAATTATTTTTAACTAAATCGGTTGACAATAAGAAAGGGAAGTGCTAACTTATCTTTAGTAGATATTAGCACTCCCTTTTGTTGAGTGCTAATAATTCGGAGAGGAGGTGCTTGGATGGAGTTAGACGAGAGAAAAAAGAAGATCCTGCAGGCGGTGATTCGTAACTATTTGGAAACCGGCGAACCTGTGGGCAGTAGAACAATATCCAAGTATACCGACCTTAACTTGAGTTCAGCGACCATACGAAATGAGATGGCAGATTTGGAGGAAATGGGATACATTCTCCAGCCCCACACTTCTGCCGGGCGGATTCCTTCCGATAAGGGATATCGACTTTATGTGGATACCATGATGGAGGAAAAGGAACGCAAGGTTGTTGAGATGGAGGAAATGCTTTTGGAGCGTCAGGATAAAATGGAGACGCTGCTGAAGCAGGTTGCCAAGGTGTTGGCACAGAACACACAGTATGCTACCATGATTTCTGCTCCCCAGAGCCGCGGTGCTAAATTGAAGTTCATTCAGCTTTCAAGAGTGGATGCGCATCAACTGCTGGCAGTTATCGTAGGTGAAGGAAATGTGATTAAAAACAACATCTTGAATGTGGAAGAAGAGTTGACGGATGAGACACTTTTGAAACTGAACATCCTGTTGAACACTCAGCTGAACGGATTGACCATCGGCGAAATCAATTTGGCAATGATTGCTTATCTGAAACAGCAAGCCGGAATCCACGGAGATATCGTGGGTGAAGTTCTGGATGCGGTGGCTGAGTCCATTCGGGACGAGGAAGATTTAGAAATCTACACCAGTGGAACCAACAACATCTTCCGCTATCCGGAATTGGCAGACCATCACAAGGCCAGTGAACTGATTAATGCCTTTGAGGAGAAGCAATTGCTTGGAGAACTTCTTCAGGATAGTAGGAGTGACAAAGAAAACACGGGTATTCAAGTTTACATCGGTGAAGAATCTTCGGTGCAGAGTATGCGGGATTGCAGTATTGTCACAGCCACATATGAATTGGGCGGCGGTATGAAGGGTACCATCGGAATCGTAGGGCCCAAAAGAATGGACTATGAGAAAGTGGTGGGCACCTTACGTACGATACAGAGTCAACTGGATGAAATGTATCGGGGTGACAAAGAATAGATGAATTACCAGAAAGGATTTGGATATGACAGAACAGGAAAAAGAGTTGAATCAGGAAGAGGCTGTGGATGTGAATCCGACAGAGGCGGATTCGCCAAAAGAGGCAGAAGCTACTGATACTTGTGGATGCACCGGGGAATGTGAAGCCAAGGGAGAGTCTGCAGGTAGTGAGAAAAAAGCTTCGAAGAAGCAATGCAAAACTGATAAGAAAGAAAAACAGTACAAAGAACAAATCGAACAACTGGAAGATAAAGTAAAACGCCAGTTGGCAGAATTTGAGAATTTCCGCAACCGGACAGAGAAGGAAAAGCAGTCCATGTTTGAACTGGGCGCTAAAAGCGTCATTGAAAAGATGTTGCCCGTGGTGGACAATTTTGAACGGGGTCTGCAAACTGTGCCGGAAGACAAAAAGGAAGATCCATTCGTAGACGGAATGAATCATATCTACAAACAGTTGCTTACCGAATTGGAAAGCATCGGAGTAAAGCCTATCGAAGCGGTTGGTCAGGAATTTGACCCGAATCTTCACAATGCAGTGATGCAGGTGGCCAGCGAGGAGTACGAAAGCGGAATCGTGGCCCAGGAATTATTAAAAGGTTATACCTATCGTGACAGCGTGGTAAGACATACCATGGTCGCAGTAGTTGAATAGAATAATAAAAATAGGAGGACATAGAAATGGGAAAAATTATTGGTATTGACTTAGGTACAACAAACAGCTGCGTGGCAGTTATGGAAGGTGGTAAGCCCACTGTTATCGCAAACGCGGAAGGCGCAAGAACCACTCCTTCCATCGTGGCATTCACAAAGACAGGAGAGAGATTGGTAGGTGAACCTGCAAAGCGTCAGGCAGTTACCAATGCAGACAAGACAATCGCGTCCATCAAAAGAGATATGGGTACGGACAACGGACGTACCATCGACGACAAGAAGTACTCTCCTCAGCAGATTTCCGCAATGATCTTGCAGAAATTGAAAGCAGACGCAGAGAGCTACTTGGGTGAAAAGGTAACTGAAGCTGTTATCACAGTTCCTGCATACTTCAACGACGCGCAGCGTCAGGCAACCAAGGATGCAGGTAAGATTGCAGGCTTGGAAGTAAAGCGTATCATCAACGAGCCTACTGCAGCAGCCTTGGCATACGGTTTGGACAACGAAAAAGAGCAGAAGATTATGGTTTACGACTTGGGTGGTGGTACCTTCGACGTTTCCATCATCGAAATCGGCGAGGGCGTTATCGAAGTTCTTTCCACCAACGGTGATACCCGCCTGGGTGGTGATGACTTCGACAACAAGATTATCGACTGGATGCTGGCTGAGTTCAAGAAGGCAGAGGGCGTAGACCTTTCCGGCGATAAGATGGCAATGCAGAGATTGAAAGAGGCTGCAGAGAAGGCAAAGAAGGAATTGTCCAGTGCAATGATCACGAACATCAACCTTCCTTTCATTACTGCTACTGCAGAAGGTCCTAAGCACTTCGATATGAACTTAAGCCGTGCGCAGTTTGACGAGTTGACCAGAGATTTGGTAGAAAGAACCGCTATCCCCGTGCAGAATGCAATGAAGGACGCAGGACTTACCAACGCAGACTTGGGTCAGGTACTTTTGGTTGGTGGTTCCACAAGAATTCCTGCAGTACAGGATAAGGTTAGACAGCTTACCGGCAAGGAGCCCAGTAAGACACTGAACCCTGATGAGTGCGTAGCAATCGGTGCTTCCGTACAGGGTGGTAAGCTTGCAGGTGATGCAGGCGCAGGCGATATCCTGCTCTTGGATGTTACTCCTTTGTCCCTGTCCATCGAGACCATGGGTGGTGTGGCTACCAGATTGATTGAGAGAAATACAACAATTCCTACTAAGAAGAGCCAGATTTTCTCTACCGCAGCAGACAATCAGACTGCAGTAGATATCAATGTAGTACAGGGTGAAAGACAGTTTGCAAAGGATAATAAGTCTCTTGGACAGTTCCGCTTGGATGGTATTCCCCCTGCAAGAAGAGGTATGCCTCAGATTGAAGTTACCTTTGATATTGATGCCAACGGTATCGTAAATGTATCTGCAAAAGATTTGGGTACCGGCAAAGAACAGCACATCACTATTACTGCAGGTTCTAATATGTCTGATGATGAAATCGAAAGAGCAGTGAAGGAAGCTGCTGAATTCGAAGCACAGGACAAGAAGAGAAAAGAAGCAGTAGAGGCAAGAAATGAGGCTGACTCTTTCGTATTCCAGACTGAGAACGCTTTGAATGAAGTGGGCGACAAGTTGGCAGATGCTGACAAGTCCGCAGTTCAGGCTGATTTGGATGCCCTGAAGGCTATCCTTGAGAGAACCAAGGATCAGGAAATGAGCGATAGCGATATTGACGAGTTGAAGGCGGCAAAAGAAAAACTGACCAATAGCGCACAGGCACTTTTCACCAAGATGTATGAGAACATGCAGCAGGCTCAGCAGGGCGCAGGTCCTGACATGGGTGGTGCAGCAGGTGCTGCTCCGGAAGACGATGTCATTGACGGAGATTTCCGCGAGGTATAAAAAGTAACTTTAGTAATGAGGTGCTAATATGGCAGAGCAAAAGAGAGACTATTATGAAGTCCTCGGCGTAGATAAAAATGCTGACGATGCAGCAATCAAAAAAGCATATCGAGCACTGGCGAAAAAGTATCACCCGGATATGAATCCGGGTGATGCTGACGCAGAGAAAAAATTCAAAGAGGCTTCCGAAGCATACGCTGTATTAAGCGACGCAGACAAAAGGCGTCAGTACGACCAGTTTGGTCATGCGGCTTTTGATGGCGGTGCAGGCGGAGCCGGTGGATTTGATTTTAACGGTGCAGATTTCAGCGATATATTCGGTGATATATTTGGTGATTTCTTTGGCGGCGGAAGCAGAAGAAGTTCCTACAACAATGGCCCTATGAAGGGAGCAAACCTGCGCACCAGTGTGCGCATCACCTTCGAAGAGGCGGTGTTTGGTTGTAAAAAGGAGATTGAACTTACGGTAAAGGAAGCTTGTAAGACCTGCCACGGCACAGGAGCAAAGCCCGGTACGAATCCGGAGACCTGTAGTAAATGTGGTGGTAAAGGTCAGGTGGTGTTTACCCAGCAATCCCTTTTCGGTATGGTGCGCAACGTGCAGACTTGTCCTGAATGTCAGGGAACAGGTAAAGTGATTAAAGAGAAATGTCCTGATTGCCGTGGAACTGCATATGTTCCCATGCGCAAGCGTTATTCCGTAGATATCCCCGCAGGTATCGATAACGGCCAATCCACACGTATGCCCGGATTGGGTGAGCCCGGTACCAACGGCGGACCCAGAGGCGACGTACTGGTAGAGGTTATCGTGGGACGCCATCCCATCTTCCAGAGACAGGATTTCAATATTTATTCCACAGTACCTATGTCATTTGCAGTGGCTACCTTGGGTGGTGAGATTATGATTGATACCGTGGACGGCAAGGTGATTTATGATGTGAAGCCCGGTACCCAGACGGATACCAGAGTGCGTCTGAAGGGCAAGGGAGTTCCTTCCTGGAGAAACAAAGACTACCGCGGAGACCACTATGTAACGCTGGTGGTAGAGGTGCCTGATAAGTTGAGCCACGAGGCGAAGGAACTGCTGAAGCAGTTCGATGCGGCCAGTGGGGATAGCTTGAATGCAACCAAGGAAGCAACCCCAAATAAGGGTGCCGAAACCAAGGAAGACAAAAAGAAAAAGTCCAAGGACGGATTCTTTGGGAAGAAATAGTATTTAAAAAAGGATTGTGCCGGAGACGGCTACAATCCTTTTTTTTGATAATTCTGACAACTGTGTCATTATTTCTTGCAGTTCTGAATATGAAAAATAAGAAATAGCACCCCAGCTTGACGGTCAAGGTGCTACTTCGGTAAACACATTTGCCGGAAACGGATAGGTTTGATCTATCGTATCGGCTTTCTTGTTAAGGATATTATATACTGCTAATGTTCAAAACGCAAGGGAAAAGAAAGATTTGTCAACTGTTCCACGATGAGTTATAATCATATATTGAAATATTATATCTTCATGCGGAGAGCAGATATGGCAGCGGACAGAAAGAAAAGAATGTTGCCTGCGTTAGGATTGCTTTTTGCAGGGCTTTTGGTGACGGTGCTACTGTGGTATTTGGTTGAGAAACGGGAGGCTGTATCCCAGCCTGCGCAGGTGACCATAACGGAGAGCGGATTTTTTCATAATGACTTATTGATAGAAGTGAAGGCACCCTATGGTGTGGATGTGTATTACACCGCAGATGGTAGTGAGCCTTCTATGGAACATGGCGTGCTCTATGAATCACCCATTTTGCTACCTGTAACAGAGGAAGAAGTGGTTCACATCTATCGGTTTCGCTCATATGATGCTGACGGTCGAACCTCGGAAGTTTACACCAGAACCTATATTTTAGGTGCAAATGTGGTACAAAGATATACCACCAATGTGCTCAGTGTGGTGGGTGACCCTGATGGCTTGTTTGGATATGAAAATGGTATTTTTGTCAAAGGAAAAGTGTTTGACGAATGGAAAGCTGCCAATCCCGATGCCTTTTACGGTGGTGGAGTAGACGCTAACTTCCAGTGGAGAGGCCCGGAATATGAGAGACCGGTGCACATTGAATGCTTTGATGAGAAAGGGACAAGCCTTTTTGAAGTGGATGGCGGTGTGCGTATGCACGGTGCTCTATCCAGAATGAAAAATCAAAAATCTTTTCGATTATATGCCAGAAAAGAGTATGACGAGAAGAACGAATTTGAGTATCCGTTGGTGGATACACTTAAGAATGCTGACGGAACTGTGTATGACAGATATAAGCGCCTGCTTGTACGCAATGCGGGCAATGATAATGGGTTTGGATTTATCCGCAGTGAACTTTGTTGTGATTTGGCGGCAGAAGCCGGATTCCCGGACGTGTGCCTGTCAGAACCGGTGACAGTCTATATGAACGGTCAGTACATGGGCATCTATTGGATGGGCAATAATTTCGATGCCGGTTATTTTGAAGAGAAATACGGGACGCACGCAGGACAGTTTGTTGTTTTGGAGGGTACCGGCGGTGTCAAGGTGGAGGATGAAGATCCCGCCGTTCAGACCTATGTGGACGAGTACAACGATATGTTCCGTACCTATATGGAAAAAGATTTGACGGATGACGAGGCATATCAAGCACTGTGTCAGGTCTTTGATGTAGAAAACTACTTGCAGTACTGCGCCATTCAGATTTACATCGGTAATGTAGACTGGCCGGGCAATAATGTGAAAGTGTACCGCTATGTATCCCCTACGGGAGAGTACATAGAGGGCACGGTGTTCGATGGCAGATATCGCAACCTTCTATATGATTTGGACTTTGGTTTCGGATTGCTTCTGCTGGGGGGTGGTGTGGATGAAACCCATCGCACCCTGGAAATGGATTTGCAATCAGAGCTTCTGTTGCTGAACAACCTGACCAAACGGCAGGACTGCAGAGAGTACTTTGTAAACTATCTTTGCGATTTGATGAATGGTCCCATGTCGGCAGAGAATGTGAAGACGAAACTGTCTCAAAAGCATGTAGAAAGACAGCAAGAGCTTCACCATATGATAGAAGAAACGGACCTTATGAAGGATTCCCTTTGGAACTGGGAAGCTCTTGATGTGAGTGACAGTAGCGTACAAGACAGTTACAACAGTATTGTAAAATTTGCAGAAAACAGACGCCCGACTATGCTCAATGACATCATTGCTTCTTTCGATTATGACGCCATCCATGCATACACATTGATACTGAAAAATCAGGGCATGTCAGGAGTGCAAATCAACACCCTGTTGGTGGACGAGCCTGATTTTAATGGAGTTTATTTCGGTAATGTACCGGTAACTCTGCAACCGCGATTGTCTGTTAATGAGACATTCAGCCACTGGCTGGTTAACGATGAGGTGAGAAGAGAAGAGACTTTGACACTCACTTCGGAGGATATTAAGGAAGCGGTGATACAGGTAGAGATAGTGACCGAGCCTGTGGACGATGCACTTCTTGAGATTCATGCGGTGAAGGCCAGAGGCACCAACGATTATGTGGAGCTTATCAATTACTCTGACTGCACCATTAGCACGCAGGGGTATCATTTGACGGACAGTGATGACGCCTATCGTTATCCATTGCCAAATGTGGTGCTACATCCCGGTGAAACCATTCGCATCTATGGCAAAGACGCTACAGAAGCAGGGGCCTTAGGCAGTTGGGGAATGAATTTCAATTTGCGGCAGGGTGAAACCTTGCGCCTCCATCGGGGAGAAGAATTGGTGGATTCCTTGGTGGTTCCCCAATTGACATCTCAGGGGGTATATATGAAAAACCATATTACAGGTACTTATCTGGAAGAAATCGTAGAGTAAAAAAATATATGTGGAGTCGATAGGAGAAGTTAGTGAGACACGAATTAAAATATGTGATCACGCCGATTCAATATCATTTGCTGAAGGGTCGCCTGCAGGCCTTTATGAAAAGGGACGGGCATGCTGGGGAAGATGGTAATTATTTCATCCGAAGTATTTATTTTGAAACTCCGGGTGCGGATACTTTGGCGGAAAAAGAAAATGGTGTAGACAATCGTAAGAAATATCGGATCAGGTACTACGAAAACAATCCTAAGAAGAGCTTTTTGGAATGTAAGAGTAAAAAAGGAACTCGTATTTCCAAAAGCACTTATGAACTAACGGAGGAAGAAAGGGACCTTCTTTTGGATGGAAAAGATCCTTTCCCCGAAAACGGCCTATGTGGGGATGGCAATGTTTTGGAAGAACTTGTTATGCAGATGAAGGCACGTAGGTTTGCACCTGCCATTGTGGTGGATTACCTTCGGGAGGCCTACGTGTACGATGTTTCCAATGTCCGTATTACCTTTGATAAAGAGCTGGCCGGAGGAAGTGTAGAGAACTGCCTGCAAAAGAAGCGGTTCTTACCAAATATTCTTGCTTCTGGTGATATGATTTTGGAAGTGAAATATGATGATTACTTGCCTGCTCACATCGGTGAGATTTTGTCCGGTGTGGGATTAACCCAGGTGGCAGCGTCAAAGTTTGGTATGTGTATGAAAAAGAAATTGGAGGGACAGATTGTATGAACTCAATCAAGGATATTTTAAGAGATAGTATCGTAGAGATGGGACTGGTGGAAAACATTTCTTTACCCTATTTGTTAATTGTTCTCGGGACCGCTTTTGTTTGTGCTATGATCATTTATCTGGTATACAAATTTTTCTATCGCGGTGCAGTGTATTCCGAGAATTTTGGTTTGCTGATTATTATGTCTACTTTGACTGTGGCATTCATCATAGTTGCCATATCCTCTAATGTGGTGCTTTCCTTGGGTATGGTGGGTGCGCTGTCCATTGTCCGTTTTAGAACCGCAGTGAAGGATCCGCTGGATGTGGGATTTTTGTTCCTTGCCATAGGAGCCGGATTGACGGCGGGTGCAGGGCTGTTCTTCGTGGCAATCTGCGGAACCATTCTTATCAATATCATTTTTGTGGTTATGATGGCATGGGGCAAAAGTCAGAAGACGTACCTGCTGGTTGTCCGTTATGAGAACAGAGTGGAAAGTGAAATAGAAGAAAAACTTTCTGCTTTGCACAAGAAAATAAAAACCAAGTCCTCCGATGGAGAGACCACAGAGATTACTTGTACTGTTCGGCTGAAAAATGACGATATTTTGCCTGAAATCACACGGATGGATGGAGTGCAGAATGCACTTTTGATGGCCTATACAGGAGACGCACAGTATTAATTGGCTTTTCTTCTTGCAGGGAAGTTCGGGCCGGTAATTGGAAGACACTCAAGATTGGGAGAAATGAATGAAGAAGTTGACGGAAAGTGTACAACTGAAGACGATTCTTGTGGGCTTACTGGTGCTACTTGCGGTAACACTGATTCCCTTGTTTATGATTGCGCACTATAATTTTATCAGTGTGGATGACTTTACTTTTACTTTGAATTCCGGGAAAATCTGGGAAGAAACAGGGTCCGTGTGGAAGGTACTGCTTGGGCAGGTGGAATACACCAAAGATTTCTACTATGAGTGGCAGGGCACATACTTTGGCGTATGGGCATTTACATCTGCCATGGGAATCTTCGCAGAAGACGCTTATTATATGGTGACATATATCACTTTGGGTGGTTTCGTTCTGGCGGAACTGTTTGGTCTGATGGTGATTATGGTAAGGTGTCTTGGTGCGGATAGAATTCGTGCAGGAATTGCAGCCATCAGCTGTGTAATCTTGCAGGTGCTACTGACACCGGTTCCGGTGGAAGGTTTTTTCTGGTTTTGTGGTTCTATGCTATATACTTTTTTATATGCCTTGGCATGGTTGTTAATATCCCTGTTATTGCTTATGGCAAGCAAGAGAGAACGCCCTCTGTGGAAATTGATTTTGTTGGAAGTGGGTATTGTGCTTTTGCTTTTCGCAGTTGGCGGTGGCAATTATGTGGTTGCGTTGAGTGTGCTACTGTTTTTATTGTTTTATAATGTATGGATGGTTGTCCAAAAACATCCGCAAAGGTACATGTCCCTTGGTAATATGCTGTGGTACATAGCCGCGTTTATTGTCAATGTGGCAGCACCGGGCAATCAGGTTCGACAGGCTGCATCGGGAGTGACACACATGTCGTTTTTTGACGCAATATGGCGTTCTTTGGTAGAAGCTTTTCGATATATATGCAATAATGCCATTCCTCCCTGTATCATTTTGGGTTGTATGCTGGTGCCCATTTTCCGGGGCATCATCAAAAAGCGGAGTTTCAAATACCCTTGGCCTTTGTTGGTGATTTTGATTTCGTTTGGTGTGTTTGCGGCCCAGTTTACTCCTACGTTATATGCATTGCAAATAACAGGCGCAGGTCGTATCCAAAATTTGTATCGTTTCAACTATTATATTTGGTTATATGCCAACGAGTTTTATCTGCTGGGCTGGTTGCATAGAAAACTGCAAGAGAGTGGGAAGACCTACAAATGGTGGCAGCGTGTGGATGGCTCTACGGTTGGAAGAAAATCCTTCGTCCTGACAGGTTGGTTGTTGGGCGGAGTGGCACTCCTTATCACTTTGTATTTCTGGGGTGGAGATAAGATAACCACGGTTAGTGCAGTGATGGATTTGCATTATGGCAATGCCCAACAGTATCAGATGGAGTTCCGGGAAAGACTGGCAGTTTTAGAGGATGAGACTCTTTCGGAAGTGGAACTGAAGCCCTTCCGTATCAAACCCTATCTGCTCTATTTCGGAGATTTGCAAAAGGACCCTGAGGATTGGGTCAACAAAGCCATGGCGGAGTACTATGGGAAAGAGAAAGTTACACTGGCGGAAGAATAGTACGAGCCGGCATTAGAAAAACTGCTTATACTGTGCAAAAATGAGTATACGAGGAAGGTAACAATATGAAGTGGATGAAATTTAGAATCAAAACCGTCACCGAGGCGGAGGATATTATCATCAGCAGTTTGTATGATTTGGGCTTTGAAGGCGCACAAATTGAAGACAAGATTCCCTTGACGGCAATGGAAAAAGAGCAAATGTTTGTGGATATCCTGCCGGAAGGGCCGGAGGATGATGGGATTGCGTATTTGAGCTTCTTTGTGGAAATCGGGGAGGATGGCAGTCTGACCGTGGCGGATGAAAAGAAAACAGTCGCTGAAATCGTTGAAATGCTGGAAGCGGAGTTGGAAGATTTGCGCTTCTTTTGCGAGATTGGTGAGGGTACCATTACGGTAGACGAAACTGAGGATATCGACTGGATTAACAACTGGAAGCAGTATTTTCATCAGTTTTATATAGATGATATTTTGGTGATTCCCTCTTGGGAGGACATCAAGGTGGAAGACAAGAACAGAATGGTGTTACATATTGACCCCGGCACTGCATTTGGTACGGGTATGCATGAGACCACACAGCTTTGTATCCGTCAGTTACGAAAGTATATCACTCCGGAAACAGAACTTTTGGACGTAGGTACGGGTAGTGGTATTTTAGCGATACTGTCTTTGATGTTTGGTGCAAAGCATGCAGTGGGCACGGATTTGGATGTATGTGCCATTGAGGCGGTGGCGCAGAATTGTGAAGCAAACGGTATTGCTCCGGAACAATTTGAAATGATGATTGGAAATATCATCAATGACAAAGAGATCCAAGAAGCGGTTGGATACGAATGTTACGACATTGTGGTGGCTAATATCCTGGCGGATGTTTTAGTGCCCTTGACACCGGTGATTGTGAATCAAATGAAGCCCGGAGCTATCTATATCACCTCCGGCATTATCAATGATAAGGAACAGGTCGTAGTGGATGCTGTGAAAGCAGCAGGTCTTACGGTGTTGGAGATAACTTACCAGGGTGAATGGGTCAGCGTAACCGCACAGAAATAGTTCGTTCTAAGGAGATAAACAATGTTTCAGTTCTTTGTGGAGCCCGGACAGATTAATATAAATGACAAATGTGTCATAATCGAGGGGCCGGATGTGAATCATATAAAAAATGTTCTCCGTATGAAGGTGGGGGAGGAAATTACTGTCAGTGATGGTGCGGACGGCAAAGAATACCGTTGCGGTATTTCGGCGCTGGAGGATACCCGCGTGTTGTGCGAAATTCGTTTCATTAAGGAAGACAATGTGGAACTGCCGGCGAAAGTATATCTGTTTCAGGGGCTGCCAAAGTCGGACAAGATGGAAATGATTATACAAAAGGCAGTGGAACTTGGCGTGTATCAAGTGATCCCTGTGGCCACCAAAAGATGTGTGGTGAAATTAGATGACAAAAAAGCGTCATCAAAAATTGCCAGATGGCAGGCTATTGCAGAAGCTGCTGCAAAGCAGAGTAAGCGGGGAATCATCCCCAAAGTCGCTGATGTGATGCCATTTTCGCAAGCTGTCACGAAGGCAGGGCAGATGACAGTGAAAGTCATTCCCTATGAGATGGCGGAAGATATGGACAAAACCAGAGAAGTTTTTGCAGGTATTCGTCCCGGCAGCGAGGTGGCAGTGTTCATTGGCCCGGAGGGTGGCTTTGAGCCCGCAGAGATTGCGCTGGCACAGGAGGCGGGCGTAGAACCTATTACTTTGGGAAAGCGTATTTTGAGAACAGAAACAGCAGGGCTTACGGTTTTGTCCTGGCTGGTGTATTTGCTTGAGAATTAGGGTGAAATCAAGGGCAAGAATCAAGGGCCCGCATAAGATAATACAAGAGAAATTATTGAAATCAGGAGCATAATATGGAAGCATATTTGGACAATTCGGCCACAACGAGAGTGTTTCCGGAAGTGGCAGAATTTATGACAAAAATCATGTGTGAGGATTATGGCAATCCGTCCAGCATGCATATGAAGGGTGTGGAGGCAGAGCAGTATTTACGCTATGCAAAAGAGGTTTTTGCAAAGCTTTTGAAAGTGAACGAGAAAGAAATCTTCTTCACCTCCGGCGGCACGGAATCCGACAATATGGCTATCATAGGTGCGGCATTTGCCAACGCAAGAAGAGGAAGGCATTTGATTACGACCCAAATTGAGCATCCGGCAGTATTGAAGACCATGCAGTATTTGGAGACCCTGGGATATCGGATAACCTACCTGCCGGTAGATTCTAATGGTAGGGTTTTCTTAGAAGAATTGCAAAGAGCTATGTCGCCGGATACGATTTTGGTTTCCATCATGCACACGAACAATGAAATCGGTTCTATACAGCCCATTGCGGAAGCAGCGGCCTACATCAAGAGGGTGAATCCGTATACACTGTTCCATGTGGACGCTGTACAGGGATTTGGTAAGGCAAAGATTTACCCTAAAAAACTAGGTATCGACATGATGAGTATCAGTAGCCATAAGATTCACGGTCCTAAGGGTGTGGGCGTGTTGTATGTGGATGAGAAGGTGAAGCTCCAGCCCATCATTCACGGTGGCGGGCAGCAGAGAGGATACCGCTCCGGAACAGATAATGTGTCCGGTGTTGCCGGAATGGCAAAGGCGGCAGAACTGATATATGGCCATCTTGATGAAGATGTTACAAGACTGTATGAATTGAAAAAGTACTTTATCCAAGGGCTTAATAAGTTGGATGGCATTCGCGTGAATGGATTGTTGCCGGGTCTGTCTTATGGGGAAGGCACGGCGCCCCATATCGTCAGCGTATCTGTGAATGGGGTCCGCAGTGAAGTGCTGCTGCATGCTTTGGAGGATAAGGGGATTTATGTGTCGGCAGGAAGCGCCTGCTCCTCCCACAAACCTACACCCTCAGCGACTCTGAAAGCGATTGGTGCAAGCAAGGAAGCGTTGGAGTCCACCCTCCGCTTTAGCTTTTCCGTTTACACTACGAAAGAAGAATTGGACTATACTTTGCAGGAAATGTATGATAGAATTCCAATGTTGCGGAAATACACGCGTCGATAGGAATGATGGTCGGCACGCAATATTGAAACGATAGGAGAAAAACATGTTTACTTCATTTTTGATAAAATATGCAGAGATTGGCGTAAAGGGAAAAAACCGTTACCTGTTCGAGGATGCACTGGTCCACCAGATGAAATTTGCCCTGAAAAAATGCGAGGGAAAGTTCCTGATTCATAAATCCCAGGGACGTATCTTTGTAGATACAGAAGGGGACTTTGACTATGATGGTGCGGTGGAACGCTTGAGCAGGGTGTTTGGTATTTCCGGCATTTGTCCCGTTGTTGTGGTTGAAGATGAAGGATTTGAGCGCCTTTGCGAAATGGTAGTGAAGTATATTGACGATGTATACCCTGATAAGAACAAGACATTCAAGGTAAATGCCAGAAGAGCCAGAAAGAACTATCCCAAAGAGTCCATGGAAATCAATGCAGATATGGGCGGTGCCATTTTGGACGCATACCCGGAAATGCGTGTGGATGTGCATCAACCGGATATCATGTTGAACATCGAAATCAGAGAGAAAATATATATCTATTCCGAAATCATTCCGGGCCCCGGCGGTATGCCCGTGGGAACCGGTGGAAAGGCAATGCTTTTGCTTTCCGGTGGAATTGATTCTCCTGTGGCAGGCTATATGATTGCGAAGCGCGGCGTAAAAATAGATGCGGTATACTTCCACGCACCGCCCTACACCAGCGAGAGAGCAAAACAGAAGGTAGTGGATTTGGCGCGAATTGTGTCGAAATACACCGGCCCCATTTATTTGCATGTGATTAATTTCACGGATATACAGCTGTATATCTACGAAAAATGTCCCCATGAGGAACTGACCATCATTATGCGTCGGTATATGATGAGAATCGCGGAGCATATTGCGAAGGAAACGGAGTGCCTGGGATTGATTACCGGAGAGAGCATCGGTCAAGTGGCGTCACAGACGATGAATTCATTGATTGCTACGAATGAAGTGTGCGAATTGCCGGTGTATCGTCCGCTGATTGGTTTCGATAAGCAGGAAATTGTGGAGTTATCCGAGAAGATAGGTACCTTCGAAACATCTATTCAGCCCTTTGAGGACTGCTGTACCATCTTTGTGGCAAAGCACCCTGTGACAAAGCCCAATGTGAATGTTATCCGGCGTCACGAGAGAAATTTGGACGAAAAAATCGATGAATTGGTGAAAACGGCACTTGAGACCGACGAACTGATTATTGTGGAATAAGAACAAAAGAAATATAATAAAAAAGGTCTCAAAACGATATGCCGTCTTGAGACCTTTTAACCCTTTTTATACTATGTAAGGTGCAAGGATTGCGAGGATATCATCCAATCCGTCATCGGCATGGATATTCAGGTCGATGGGTTTGGACAAGTCTAAGCTGAAGATACCCATGATGGATTTGGCATCAATGACATATCTGCCGGACACCAAATCGAAATCGCAATCATATTTGGTAATTGTATTTACAAATGATTTTACTTTGTCGATAGAGTTTAATGAAATCTGTACGGTTTTCACTTTTGCTACCTCCCTTTCAAAATGAATGACTTGATATTATATTAGTTGGTTCATTCACAAAAGTCAAGACCAAGAGGTAGGACAATAGACGTGAAAGTGTGGAAGGTATCCAAAGTAAAATCACGAAGTGAGGAAATATATGAAAAAAGTGGCACTGCACAATCTAGGCTGCAAAGTAAATTCTTATGAAACGGAAGTAATGCAACAGAAACTGCAGGAAAAAGGCTTCCAAATCGTAGATTTTGATGATGTGGCAGATGTTTATATCGTAAATACCTGTACCGTGACTAATATGGCCGATCGGAAGAGCAGACAAATGCTACATAGAGCAAAGCAGAAAAACCCGCAGGCTCTTGTGGTGGCAGCAGGTTGTTATGTGCAGACGGGCATAGAGACCGTTTTGCAGGATGACAGCATAGATCTGGCGATTGGAAATAACCATAAAAAAGACATTGTTGAGTTCATTGAAGCTTACTTTGCAGAACAGCAAAAGGCGAAAGATTCTTTACTTTTGCCGGGAGATGTTGCTAAGGCATGCGACAAGACATTAAAAAATAACACGGTTTTGGACATCAATCATACCTATGAATACGAAGAAATGTGCCTGGAGCAAACGGCGGAACATACCAGAGCCTGCATTAAAATTCAGGATGGTTGCAACCAGTTTTGTTCCTATTGCGCCATCCCCTATGCCAGGGGTAGGGTGAGAAGCCGCAAAAAAGAGGACATCTTTAAGGAAATTAAAGGCTTGGTGAAAAAAGGGTATAAAGAAATCGTGCTAACCGGTATCCATATCAGTTCCTATGGTGTGGACCTGGAGGACGGTGATTGGGCAAAAGGAATTTGCACCAAAATCATGACCGAAAAGGGACCGGCGTACTACGGTACCCCTAAACTGATAGACCTTACGGAGGAAATTTGCCAAATAGAAGGGTTGCATCGGGTAAGATTGGGATCCCTGGAACCGAGAATTGTCACGGAGGAAGCAGTTCAAAGACTGTCTGCATTAGAGAAATTGTGCCCTCATTTCCATTTATCCTTGCAAAGTGGTTGTGATGCCACACTTAGGAGAATGAATAGAAAATACACTACCGGGGAATACTACACCGGGGTCGAGATATTGCGGAAGTATTTTGAACATCCGGCCATCACCACGGATGTGATTGTTGGTTTCCCGGGAGAAACGGAAGAAGAGTTTCAACAAACAAAGGAATTTCTGGAAAAAACCGGATTTTACGAGATGCATATTTTTAAATATTCTAAGAGGGCAGGCACCGTGGCGGCCTCTTTGCCGGGTCAGATACAGGAAAAGGTCAAAACCGCAAGGAGCAACCAACTCCAGGCATTGGAATCGGCACAATCCCGGGATTATAGGGCGGCGTACATAGGAAAGGAAACCGAGGTTTTGATAGAAGAAATCAAGACGATCCAAGGCAGGGAGTATTATTTGGGCCACACGCCGGATTACGTGAAAGTGGCGGTTTTGGCAAATACGTGTACGCTAAAAGAAAATACATTTATCAGGGTCACTCCCACGGCTTTTTTGACGGAGGAAATCCTCGTATAGTGGGTTGAATTTTCAAAAAAGATAAGGTATTATTAAATGTAAGTAGATTGTTCGGCCGCAGCGCGGCAGATTGAGAGGAAGTATGGCAGATATCAGAGACACACAGCACTTTAAGGTTGCGATAGAACCTAAGACCAGTGCAAAGGAAGTGCTGTCAACCGTATACGAGGCTTTGACGGAAAAAGGGTACAATCCTGAGAATCAGATTGTAGGATACATTATGAGTGGAGATCCCACTTATATCACCAGCCATAAGAACGCCAGAAGTTTGATTATGAAGGTGGAGAGAGATGAGCTGGTGGAGGAACTTCTGCGAGAGTACATCCGTGTGATACGGCAGAAATAGGAGGTCCCATTATGCGCATTATGGGTCTTGACTTTGGCTCTAAGACCGTTGGTGTAGCGATGAGCGATAGTTTACACATGATTGCCCAGCCCTTGGAGATTATACGCCGTAAAGAGGCTAATAAGTTGCGCCAGACTCTTGCCAGAATCGAGGAGTTGGCGGTGGAATACGAAGTGGAAGAAATTGTACTTGGGTTACCATTGAACATGGACGATTCCGAAGGAGAGAGAGCACTTCTCACCAGGGAATTTGAGGAGAAACTTGCGCGAAGAACAGGTCTGCCTGTGATTATGTGGGACGAGCGTCTCACCACGGTGGAGGCTGATCATGCGATGATAGAGGCGGGAATCCGTAGGGAGAACCGCAAAGAGTATGTGGATAAGATTGCGGCGGCTTTGATATTGCAAAGCTACCTGGACAATCGGTCTGCAAAAGATGGAGAATAGATATGGCAAAATTTGAAAAAATCACATTTCGTCCGGATGGCGAGGAGCCTGTGGACTTTTATGTGTTGGAACAGACTAGAATTGGCGGCATCAACTACATCCTTGTGACAGATGCAGAATCAGGCGACGGAGAAGCTCTGATTATGAAGGACACTTCCAAGGATGGAGAAGAGGAAGGCGTCTTTGTCATTGTGTCAGATGATGATGAGCTGGCCGCAGTTGCGGGTGTGTTCGAGAATATGTTAGAGGATGTGGAGCTTCAGCAGTAATGGCAAGAGGCTTTTTCCTTCCGCAAAAATGGAGGTTAATTGATTGAAGAAAAAAGAGAATAAAAATGTTTCCGGCCTTAAGGTGATTCCCTTGGGCGGTCTGGAACAAATTGGTATGAACATTACTGCCTTCGAGTACGAGGACAGTATTATTGTGGTGGACTGCGGTTTATCCTTTCCCGCAGACGATATGCTGGGAATCGATTTGGTCATTCCCGATGTGACTTACTTGAAGGATAATGTGGACAAGGTGAAGGCGTTTGTCATCACGCATGGACATGAGGACCATATAGGTGCGCTGCCCTATGTGCTCAGAGAATTGAACGTGCCTATTTATGCTACCCGGCTGACGATGGGTATCATTGAGAATAAACTGAAGGAAAACAACCAGTTAAAAAGCGTAAAACGGAAGGTGGTCAAATTCGGACAGTCCATTAACTTAGGACAGTTTAGAGTGGAATTTATCAAGACCAACCACAGCATCGTGGATGCAGCCGCACTGGCGATTTATTCGCCTGCAGGCATTGTGGTGCACACCGGAGATTTTAAAGTAGACTACACGCCGGTATTCGGAGATGCCATTGATTTACAGAGATTTGCAGAACTGGGCAAAAAAGGTGTGCTTGCGCTGATGTGTGATTCCACCAACGCAGAGCGCCCCGGCTTCACTCCATCCGAGAAAACGGTGGGCAAAACCTTCGATACCCTGTTTGAAGAGCATAAAAACACCAGAATATTCGTGGCTACATTTGCATCCAATGTAGACCGTGTGCAGCAGATTATCAACACGGCATACAAGTTCCAAAGAAAAGTGTGCGTGGAAGGCCGCAGTATGGTGAATATCATCGAAACAGCCAGAAACTTAGGTTGCATCAATATTCCTGATAATACCTTGATTGAGATAGAACAGATGAAGAATTATCCTGATGAACAGCAGGTGATCATCACCACCGGAAGTCAGGGCGAGAGCATGGCAGCACTGAGCAGGATGGCCAGTGGTATGCATCGTAAGATTACCGTGGGTGCGGGAGATACGGTAATATTTTCTTCCAGTCCCATTCCCGGCAATGAGAAGTCTGTGACGAAGGTCATCAATGAGCTTCTTCGCAAGGGCGCGGATGTAATTTTCCAAGATGCCCATGTGTCCGGTCACGCATGTCAGGAGGAGATTAAGTTGCTTTATACCTTGATCAAGCCCAAGTATGCAATTCCTGTACATGGTGAGTTTAAGCATTTAAAGGCTCAGGCAAAAATTGCCCAAAGCCTTGGCATAGAAAAAGAGAATATCTTTATCCTTTCCTCCGGCGATGTGCTGGAACTAAAGGAAGAAGCTAAAGTGGTGGGAAGAGTTCCTGTGGGCACCATTTTGGTGGATGGTCTTGGCGTGGGCGATGTGGGAAATGTTGTTTTGAGAGACCGTCAGCACTTGGCAGAAGATGGCATTATGGTGGTTGTGATGAGTTTGGACCAATACACCGGACAACTGGTGGCAGGACCGGATATTGTATCCAGAGGTTTTGTCTATATGAAGGAGTCTGACGAACTCATCGAAGAAGCAAGAGCTACCGTATATGAAGCCGTACAAAAATACCTTGACCGCGGTATCACCGATTGGGGAAAACTCAAAAACACCACGAAGGATAGCCTTAGTGATTATGTATGGAAAAAGACGAAGAGACGTCCTATGATATTGCCCATTATCATGAAGGTGTAGTGAAAGGGAAATCAAATGAAAAAAGTAAAAGGGATGCCGGCGGGCTTTGGTACGATTGTCCGTGTGGCACTGGTATTAATTGCATTATTGTTGATTTACTCCGGTGCAACCAAATGCTATGACTTTGGATACCGTGTGTTTATGGAGCCCGCTATGACCGAAGGAGAGGGCCGCAAAGTAACCGTGGAGATTGCGCCCGGTATGAAACCAAAGGAAATCGGAGAATTGTTTGTGGAGAAGGGCCTTGTGCGGGACGCAGGATTATTTGCTGCCCAGTATCGTCTTTCCGAGTATGTCAAAGAAGTAAAGGCGGGTACCTTTGAACTTTCCACCTCCATGACCGCGGAAGAAATGATGCGTGTGATGGCGGGATACGAAATAGAGACAGAGGAATAGACATGGAAACAAACGAAAGAATGGAGACATTTATCGATTCCTTGGATAAGGGAAACACGCCTTTCTTGGATAAGATTGAAAAATATGCCCTGGAAACGGAAGTTCCCATCATACGAAAATCCACGCAAAGTTTTTTGAAGTTTTTGCTGGCATATGCAAAGCCGAAGCACATCCTGGAGGTGGGAACAGCTATCGGCTTTTCTGCGTTGTTAATGAGTGAATACGGACCGAAGGACTGCCATATTACGACCATAGAAAAATACGAAAAAAGAATTCCCATTGCAAAGCAAAACTTTAAGGAGGCAGGACGGGAAGAACAAATCACGCTTCTGGAAGGGGACGCACTGGAAATTCTAAAAGAATTGAAAGGTGAGTATGACATGATTTTCATGGATGCTGCCAAGGGACAGTATATCCATTTCATGCCTGACATCCTACGCCTGTTATCTCCGGGTGGTTTGCTCATATCGGACAATGTATTGCAGGACGGAGATGTGGTGGAATCCAGATTCGCGGTGACCAGAAGGAATCGTACCATTCATGCCAGAATGCGGGAGTATTTGTATGAACTGAAGCACCACCCGCAATTGGAAACAGTCATTTTGCCGGTGGGTGATGGAGTGACTTTGAGTGTAAAAATTTAGTACAAGGATAAGGGATACAATGAGAAACAAGAAACCGGAATTATTGATTCCTGCCAGTAGCTTAGAGGTTCTGAAAACAGCAGTTATCTATGGCGCTGATGCTGTGTATATCGGCGGAGAGGCATTTGGACTTCGTGCTAAGGCAAAGAATTTTACAAAAGAAGAAATGGCAGAGGGAATCGCCTTTGCTCACGCCCGTGGCGTAAAGGTTTATGTAACGGCAAACATCCTGGCCCACAATGAGGATTTGGAGGGCGCCAGAACATATTTTGAAGAACTTCGGGATATGCAACCGGAAGCCTGCGATGCGTTGATTATTTCCGACCCCGGTATGTTTACCATTGCAAAAGAAGTGTGGCCGGAGGTGGAAATCCACATTTCTACGCAAGCCAATAATACCAACTACCAGACCTATCTTTTTTGGTGGAATATGGGAGCCAAGCGAGTGGTGTCTGCCAGAGAATTATCCTTGCAGGAAATTAGCACCATTAGAGAACATATTCCGGAGGATATGGAAATCGAGAGCTTTATTCATGGAGCGATGTGTATTTCCTATTCCGGCAGATGCTTGCTCAGCAGCTTCTTAGCCGGCAGGGACGCTAATCAGGGAGCTTGTACCCATCCCTGCCGTTGGAAATATGCGGTGATGGAGGAAAAAAGACCGGGTGAGTATTTTCCTGTGGAAGAGAACGAGAGAGGCACATATATCTTTAATTCCAAAGATTTGTGTATGATAGAATACATCCCGGAGATTGTGGCGGCAGGCATTGACAGTTTGAAGATAGAAGGACGTATGAAGACTGCATTGTACGTAGCGACTGTGGCAAGGACCTACCGCAAGGCAATTGACGATTTGCTAACCTCAGAAGAAACCTATAGGGCCAATATGGACTGGTACAAGGAGGAGATTTCCAAATGTACTTATCGTCAGTTCACCACCGGATTTTATTTTGGGAAGCCCACGGAAGAAACCCAGATTTATGACAACAATACCTATGTGAATGAATACATTTATTTGGGCATTGTAGAGGAAACAAAAACGACAGATACGGAAAGCGCCATGCCCGTTGCCGGGGAGCAGGCGAAAGCCTTGGCGCGGATAGAGCAACGCAATAAATTCTCTGTGGGAGATACCATCGAAATCATGAAGCCGGATGGCAGAAATCTCACGGTAGAAGTGCTGGGTATGTACAATGGCGATTTGGAGCCGGTGGAAAGCTGTCCCCATTCCAAACAGACGATATGGTTGCAACTATCGGAGACACCCGATAAGTATGATCTGCTGCGGGTGAGAAATATTGACGCATAGGTGCCGGTGTGTTAAAATGTGCACAACGAAAAAGCTTGAAATAAGCGGTAAGGACAGATGAAAATGAGTGAAATTTTGAAAGTGGAAGAGATTTTTGGCAGCAAGGTATTTTCTCTCGGAAAAATGAAGGAGAGACTGCCGGAAGAAGTTTATAATGAACTGGTTAGTATCATGGAGCATGGCGGGGAATTGACCCGTGCCACAGCAAATGTGGTGGCTACAGCTATGAAGGATTGGGCCATGGAAAATGGGGCGACCCATTACACTCATTGGTTCCAGCCTCTGACCGGTATCACGGCAGAAAAACATGATGCGTTTGTGACCCATCCCGATAAAGAAGGTAAGATGATCATGGAGTTTTCCGGCAAGGAGTTGATTAAGGGTGAACCCGATGCGTCTTCTTTCCCTTCCGGTGGTCTTCGTGCGACCTTTGAGGCGAGAGGGTATACCACCTGGGATATCACCTCTCCGGCGTTTATCAAGGAGACAGCTACGGGTCCGACCTTGTGTATCCCAACCGCATTCTGTTCCTATACGGGAGAAGCTTTGGATAAAAAAACCCCCTTGCTTCGTTCCATGGAGGCATTGGACAAGCAGGCACTCCGAATTTTACGTCTGTTTGGAAATACAGAGGCAAAGAAAGTAATTCCCTGCGTGGGCGCAGAACAGGAATACTTTATTATTGATGCAAAGAAGGCGTTAAAAAGAGAAGATATCATCTTCGCCGGCAGAACCCTTTACGGCGCACCCGCACCAAAGGGGCAAGAAATGGATGACCATTATTTTGGCGTCATCAGAGAGCGTGTCGGCGGATTTATGCATGATGTGAACGTAGAATTGTGGAAACTGGGAGTGACCTCCAAGACACAGCATAATGAGGCGGCTCCCGCACAGCACGAGCTGGCACCTATTTACGAGACTTCCAATGTGGCAGTGGACCATAATCAGTTGGTGATGGAGACGCTGAAGCGGGTAGCAGGCAAACATGGTTTGCGTTGTATGCTACATGAGAAGCCCTTTGCAGGTGTGAATGGTTCCGGTAAGCATAACAACTGGTCTATTACCACGGACACCGGTCTCAATTTGTTGGAGCCCGGAAAGAAACCCAACGAAAACACGCAATTTTTGCTGGTTTTGGCATGTATTATGAAGGCGGTGGATACTCACGCGGACTTGTTGCGTCAGAGTGCGTCCAACGTGGGCAACGATTTGCGACTTGGCGGATATGAGGCACCTCCCGCTATCATTTCCATGTTCTTGGGAGAACAGCTGGAAGATGTGGTGGCGCAATTGGTAGAAACCGGCCATGCAGATTCTTTGAAGAAGGGTGGCATGTTGAAGACCGGCGTATCCACGCTGCCCGATTTTGTAAAAGATGCTACGGATAGAAACCGTACTTCACCCTTTGCCTTTACCGGAAATAAATTCGAATTCCGTATGGTGGGCAGTGAGGATTCCATCGGAAGTCCTAACATCACTCTGAACGCCATTGTGGCAGAAGCCTTTTGTGAAGCTGCAGACAGATTGGAAACTGCTGAGAATTTTGATGAGACAGTACATAGTTTGATTAAGGAATATATGAGCCAGCACCAGAGAATTATTTTCAATGGCAACGGCTACGCTAAAGAATGGGAAGAAGAAGCGGCACGACGTGGTTTGCCCAACATTCCTACCATGGTGGAAGCGGTGGATACGCTAACCACAAAGAAAGCCATCCGACTCTTTGAAAAATTTGGTATCTTTACAGAGGCGGAACTGCATTCCCGTGCGGAAATTCTGTATGAAATCTATGCGAAAACCATCAATATCGAAGCCTTGACTATGTTGGATATGGCCAACAAGCAGATTATTCCTGCGGTTATAAAATTTGCCAAGTCTCTTGCAGATACCACTTTGACAGTGAAGATGGCAGGCGGAGACGCATCTGTATCCAAGGCGCTTTTGAAGGACGTGACTGCAAAGTTGACCGCTATGAAGAAGGCAGCAGAACGGTTGCAGAAGGTGGAAGATGCCGGTGCTCACATGGCGAGAGGCAAGGAGCAGGCCTTCTATTATAGAAATAAAGTGGTGACTGCAATGAACGAATTGCGATTGCCTGCAGACGAACTTGAGAAACTGGTGGACAAGGAATTTTGGCCTTTCCCTACCTATTCAGATTTGTTGTTCGAAGTTTGATAAAGAAAAGTCTTGCATTTTTGAGTGAAATGATGTACACTCAAAAAGTCGTCAAGACATAGGGCTATCGCCAAACGGTAAGGCAACGGACTCTGACTCCGTCATTTCAAGGTTCGAATCCTTGTAGCCCTGCTTGGAAAACGAGAACAGAAGTGTTCTCGTTTTTTTGTTTTCATAGGACGAGGAGAAATAAAGATGAAACAAGGCGCAGTTCATGCTTTGAAAATCATACTCATGGTGCTGGCAGGTGCGGTGGTGGCAACCCTGCTTTTGACTCTTGTGTTTTTAGTGCCGGTGAATGAGCAGAATAAGATGCAGTCGATGCAAATGTTAAGTGAAGAGGGATGGTATCCTCTGGCTACGGTACACAAAAAGGCACAAGCGGAATATTTTCATTCTAATCTGCCCCATGTAATAGACAGCAATACGGATAGTATCATGGTTTCTATTGCCACGGATGGTAGTGCGGGCAATCCTTTGTATCGCGCCATGGATATGTACAATGAGCATATGGGCAAGAGTTACGCCAGATATTGGCATGGGTATGTGAGTCTTTTGCGCCCGCTGCTATATTTCTTTGACTATGGTCAAATCCGTATTTTGAATGGTCTGATGCAGACTCTTTTGGCATTTTTGCTGGCACATACGATATGGAAGAAAAAAGGAATTGCATTCGCATTACTTGCATTGACCTCCTATGCCTTGATTATGCCTCCCGCAGTAGCGGATTCTCTTTATTTTTCGGGCAATTTCTATGTGGCTATGATAGGAAGTCTTATTCTGTTAAAATCCGATACAGATGGAGCCAACCATTCAAAGTATCTCTACACGTTTACGGGCATTGGTATGGCTACCTGTTTCTTTGATTTGCTGACCTACCCGCTGTACACATGGGGGATTCCTATGGTATGGTGGCTGGTTGTTACAAACAAGGAGGATAGTATCTGGCAAGCCCTGAAGAAATGTGTGTCGTCCGGTGTGGCATGGATTGCCGGATACTTTGGCATTTGGTTGGCAAAGTGGATTTTGGCAAGTGTGGTTACCGGACGGAACGTAATCGAGGATGCGGCAGGAAAGGTAAATCAATGGTCTGCCACCGGGGAACAGGTCGCTACAGGTTTGCGAGACCGGTTCGAGGCATTGGGAATGAACTGGAGCCATTATCGGTATCCGGTATATATGGTATTGTTGCTTGCCTGGGTGGTATATTTGTTTGTACTGTTCTGTAAAAATGGCACCCGCCTTTGCAAAAATAACATTGCGCTGCTTCTGGTGGCGGTATCTTCTGTGGTATGGTATCTGGTAATGTCGGAGCATACCACCGGACATCACTTCTTTGCCTATCGAATCTGGGGTATCGCCATACTGGCTGTGGGTGTGATTTGCCTGCAGGCGGTGGAACATCAGGTACAGACCGGTGGGTGGAAAAAGAAATTGATTCTTATTGCCGTGGCTGCTTTGATGGCAGCAGGACTTACCACGACGGCGAAAGAAGATGTTGTGGCCTTTGACGGCAGTGTGGAATATAGCAAGGTGCAGTTGGAGGAGAATGCAGTGGCGAGAGTAGACTTTACGCCTACCTTCTCCAAGATGAGATCTGTCATTCTTTGCATGTATTCCGAGGGACAAGAGGGCATCTATGAGTTACGTGTAAAAGAAAACGACCGGGTGCTTTATACGGAAGAAATACCAATTGCACAATATGAGGGAAAGACCTTTACTTCTATTCCTGTGGATTGGAAATTAAAGGCGGGGAAAGACTATGTATTGGAGATCAGTCCCAAGGAAATCTCTGCACCGACGTATATCCTATTGACCAATGAGGGTGTAATGCCTCTGCATGAAATGCGCAACGTAACTGTGGACGGCAAGGAACAGACCGGTCAACCGGTGTGGGGCTTTACATATCATACGCTGTCCACTTCCAAGGTACATTTGTTGTTTATGTTTGCCTGCTATGGTGCACTTAGCATGGCAATTGTGCTGAGTGCATGCTCTTGCATAAAACAAGTACAAAGAGTGAAAAGGCAAATGCAAAAAGAATAAAAAAGCACTTGCAAAATTATCCAAAGTAGTGTACAGTAAATAACGTCGCTAAGACATAGGGCTATCGCCAAACGGTAAGGCAACGGACTCTGACTCCGTCATTTCAAGGTTCGAATCCTTGTAGCCCTGTAAAAAGTCTATGAGTTTTGCTCATAGGCTTTTTTGTTGCAAAATGGAGTCCGTAAGTGGGCTCTTTTTTTCTATGCAAAGGAAGAGAAATATGATACACTTAAAAAGAATATAAGCAAATACGAGGTTGTGATTTATCATGATAAAAATTGGCGAAAAACAGACTCTGAAAATAGTAAAAAAAGTTGATTTTGGTGTGTATCTTTCGGAGAATCCGGGAGCGAGTGAAACGGATGAGCAGGAAAAGGTATTGCTTCCCATCAAACAGGTGCCGGAAACGGCGCAAGTGGGAGATGAAATGGAGGTCTTCATTTACCGTGATTCCAAGGACCGCATCATAGCTACCACCAACGAACCACTGCTTTTGAAGGGGCAGGTAAAGCTTTTGAAAGTAGCACAGATGGGTAAATTTGGCGCCTTTTTAGACTGGGGATTGGAGAAGGATCTGATGCTACCCTTCAAGGAACAAAGAGGGCGCGTGAATCCCGGAGACGAGGTGCTGGTTTCCCTCTATGTGGACAAGAGCAATCGCCTTTGTGCGACCATGAACGTCTATGAAAACTTGAAAACGGACAGCCCCTATAAGAAGGGTGACCATGTGGTGGGCAGAGTCTATGAACTGAGTGATAATTTTGGCGCTTTTGTAGCGGTGGATAATTGTTATTCGGCTCTGATTCCCAAGAAGGAACAGTATGGCAACATCGAACTTGGCAAAGATGTGGAGGCATGTGTGGAACAGGTAAGGGAGGATGGCAAATTGACCTTGTCTGTCCGCGAAAGAGGTCTGGTGCAGATCGAAAAGGATGCTGAAGAAATTCTGAAGTTGATGGATAGCTACGAGGGTGTGTTGCCCTTCAATGATAAAGCAGACCCGGAAGTCATCAAATACGAAACGGGCATGAGTAAGAATCAATTCAAACGGGCAGTAGGTAATCTTTTGAAAACGGGAAGGGTTCAAATCACGGAGAGAGGTATCCGTCGGGTTTGAACGGTGAGGAAAACATAAGAGTTCCGCATGGTTTCGTGAGGTAAAGAATGGAAACAGATAGCAGAAAGCACACCATATGTGACGTGATGAAAAATCCATATACGATTGCAGTAAGTTGTATCTATGCTCTGGGTATGATGATTGGCTACAGTTATTACACCACAGAGTCCTGGAACTTACTATATGACGGCACCTTGATCCGGTCGGTTCTGGCGCTTTTGGTTTTCGTTGCCTTAAGTCTGGCATTTTTGGCTGTGATTGCGTTAGGCGGGTGGATTCTAAGCAAAAATCCCCGGATTTTACACAGGGAGGCACACGGTAAATTGGAGTCCCTTTTGTTTGAAAAGCACTCCTTTCTTGCACCACTCATCGTGTTGTCCCTCTGTACATTGCCGGTTGTGATTCTCTTTTTCCCGGGAACGGTAGCACCGGACGCCAGGGGGCAGTTATATAGTTATTTCGCCCCTTGGGAAATGAATGGGCACCATCCCATCGGCAGTACTCTGGTGATGGGTGGTTTCGTAGAACTGGGGCGGATACTGTTTGATTCCGACAGCATTGGACTGTTCCTGTTTACCGGTACGCAGACGATACTGCAACTTTTGGTACAAGCTTATATAGTACATTACCAAAAACGCCTGCAGTCCCCTTTTATCATCAGATGGATGACTTTGGCCTATTTTGGTGTTCTTCCTCTTTTCCAAATATGGGGATTTACGGTGATTAAAGATTCTATATATTACATCGCTTTTGCCCTTTTGGTTTTAAGTATGCTGGATTATTTCCGACAGGAACGGCGGGGCGCCAGTGCAGTCTTTCTGACGATTGCAGCTCTTATGATTGTGGTATTTCGTAAAGAGGGTAAATACATTGTGTTCGTTTCGCTGTTGTTGCTTTTCTTCGTGGCGAAAAAACATTGGCAGGATTTCTGTATCGCGGCGGTGGCGTGCGTGGGCGCCTTGTTTTTGATTGAAGGCGTGTACATGCCAATGAACGGTATCAAGGACGGACCGGTAAAGGAAATGCTTTCCCTACCTTTGCAGCAGACGGGAAGATATCTCTGGCTTCACGGGGAGGAGATTACGGATGAAGAGCGGGAGGCTTTGGAGGCAGTTTTCGTGCCGGAATTACCCCAGGTGGGATATGTGAAGGAAACTTCTGATTGTGTCAAAGGATTCTTTGAGGATTACCCGGATGGGCAAGCCCTGAAGAACTATTTTAAGGTGTGGTACAGACAGGGGTTGAAACACCCCGCCACATATTTGCAAGCCACTCTGAATCAAACATACGGGTATTTTTATCCGCCCAGAGGAGATATCCGCGACGAAATCGGGTATTTTGGTTTTAGTTTCGATACAGCTATGTATATGGACCGCGACAATGTGAGCGCATCCTTTGCAATTGAGAATGGCAAAGGCAGGGAGGCGTTCAAACAGTATATGGAAGGAGCTTATCGTCTCCCGCTGTTGGGAGGGTTGTACAGAGCGGGCACGCATACCTTCCTGCTGTTGGGAATGGCAGCCTATCTGCTTAGTCGCAGGCAGTATAAAAAGACCCTGTTGTTTATCCCGTCTCTTATGATATTGCTGGTTGCCATTGCATCTCCTTTGAATGCGTCCATTAGATATATGTTACCTATCATGATGGTCTTACCGATTCATCTATCCATATGTACGGAGAGAAAATAGGGTCTGTTTTTGTGAATTTTTGTTGAAAAGTATTGCATTTTTGGTCTGTTTTTTGTACAATTTGTAATTGCAACTGGTTTTTACAGAGGAGTGATGGAGGAAGAATCGCGATGATTTCCAACCAAATTCTACAAAACACCTTGGATGGTTTAAAAAATATTGCAGGCTGCGATTTTTGCGTGCTGGATGTGGAGGGTAAAGAGATTGCTACCACCGGGCTTGTGGAAATTGAAGCCGGAGCAGTGGCGGATTTTGCGGGGTCTGTTGCGGATGCGCAGGAACTGCAAGGATGCCATTATTTTAAGATTTATGACGAACAACAATTAGAATATGTGCTTGTGTGCACCGGTGGAGAAGAAGCTTTCACTATAGGAAAAATGGCGGCCTTTCAGATTCAGAATCTGTTGGTGGCCTACAAAGAGCGCTTTGATAAGGATAATTTCATCAAGAATCTGCTCTTGGACAATCTCCTTTTGGTGGATATTTACAGTCGTGCCAAGAAACTACATATCCAGTCAGATGCAACCCGTGTGGTTATGATTTTGGAGCCGGAATCTGCCACGGAAACGAATGTGTTGGAAATGGTGCGGGCATATACGGGAAACAGCAGTTGCGATTTCATTACCGCTGTAGATGAACACAGCGTAATTATCGTAAAAGAGATGTCGGCGCCGGATCAAACCAAGGAAATAGAAAAGTACGCCAAAGGGCTTGAAAAGTATTTATCTAAAGAAGGAGTGAAGGGTGTGCGTGTGGCTTATGGTACGCCCATGGGTGATATCAAGGAGGTGAGTCGCTCTTATAAAGAGGCAAAGATGGCTTTAGAAGTCGGCAAGATTTTCTTTGATGAGAGGACCATCGTGCCATATAGTGAATTGGGTATTGGACGACTGATTTACCAGTTGCCTATACCGCTGTGTAAGATGTATATCCGGGAGATTTTTGGCAAAAAGAGTCCCGATGATTTTGATGAAGAGACATTGACTACTATCTATAAGTTTTTTGAGAACAGCTTGAATGTGTCGGAAACATCCAGACAGTTATTTGTGCATAGAAACACGCTGGTGTACCGTTTGGACAAACTTCAAAAAATAACAGGATTGGACCTGAGGGTTTTTGAGGATGCCATTACATTCAAAATTGCTCTGATGGTAGTGAAGTATATGAAGTACATGGAGAAAACAGATTTTTAATTCGGAGGTTACAATGACGAAAAAGGAGCAAATGAGCCTTGAAAGAGAGGCCTTTGTAAATGAAAACGGCATTATTGTTTTGGACAATGTGAGCAAGGTGTACTCTGCAGGAGCCCCTGCCCTGAATGAAGTTTCTATTACCATAGGCCGTGGTGAGTTTGTATTTATTGTGGGCGACAGTGGCTCCGGTAAATCTACCCTGATTAAACTTTTATTGCGTGAGCTGAAGGCAAGCAGTGGCAGTGTCACTGTTTTGGGCTATGATATGGGGAAGCTAACCCACAGGAATGTACCTAAATTCCGCCGTAGGATTGGTGTGGTTTTTCAGGACTTCAGATTGCTGAGTGATAGGGATGTGTATGCTAACGTGGCCTTTGCCCAAAGGGTAATCGGTGTACCGGAAGAGGAGATTAAGGTAAATGTGCCTGCCATCCTGAAAACTATGGGTTTGGCAGGTAAGTACAAGGCTAAAACAAATCAACTTTCCGGTGGTGAACAACAGAGAGTGGCTTTGGCGAGAGCGTTGGTGAATCGTCCCGAGATTCTCTTGGCAGATGAGCCTACGGGTAACTTAGATCCCAGAAACTCATGGGAGATTATGGCTTTGTTAGAGGAGATTAACCAACAAGGTACCACCGTGGTAGTGGTAACTCATAATAAAGAGATTGTGAACAGTATGTGCAAACGTGTGATTACCATGAACAGGGGCGTTGTGGTAAGTGACGAGGAGGGAGGATTCTACAATGAAGAAAATTAAATTATTCCTCCATGTAATCGGACAGGGTTTTGCTAATGTGTTCCGCAATAAATGGTATTCCCTTGCATCCGTAGCCACTATATCACTGTGCCTATTTGTTTTCGGCGCGTGCTATGCTATTGTTGCCAATGTGCAAAACATGGTAATGACAGCAGAAGAAGGTGTATCATTGACAGTATTCTTCCACAGTGAAGGGGATATGTGCGAAACCCACGAAGAGGGCCAAGTGCCTGACGAACAGTGGGTGGTAGAGTTTCAGAAGGAAATCAATGCCCGCCCTGAGGTTTTGAGTTCGGACTTTATTTCTGACGACCAGGCTTGGGAAGAGTTTGGAAAGAACTATTTTGGTGATGATTTTGAAGATTATGCGGTAGCGTTTCCTGAAAATCCATTAGAGGGAGACAACAGCTACGAGATATTTGTGAAAGAAGTGGAATTACAGACACAGGTGGTGGAATGGTTAAACACCCACAAAGAAGTGCGTAAGGTCAATTACTCGGAAGTGACCGTAGACACTTTAAGTGGATTCAACAAATTGCTGGTAGGCGGTTCCGTTGCGTTTATCCTGATTCTATTTGCAGTCAGTCTCTTTTTGATAGGAAATACAGTGGCTACCGGTATTTCCATGCGTTCTGAGGAAATCAACATCATGAAGTATATCGGTGCAACGGATTTTTATGTTCGTTCACCATTTCTAATGGAAGGCGTTCTCATCGGTTTGGTGGGTGCCGGATTGTCCATGGGATTGATTTATGGGCTGTATGGATTTGTTCTGTCTTACGTGGTAGAACGATTTGAAATCCTAAGTAATTTTCTGAATTTCCTGACTGTGAACGAGGTGTTCAAGGTGTTGCTTCCCGGTTCCCTGATTATGGGCATGGGCATTGGATTTATCGGAAGTTTTATTGCGACGAGAAAACATTTGAGAGTATAGTTGGAGGCATATGAAAGCGTTAAGACGAAAAAAACTTTTTTTACTCTCATTTATGATGGTTGGTGTGATGGCGATAAGTGCTGTAAACACAATTGCAGCATTAGAAGTACAAGCCGCTACTTCAGACAGCATCAAACAAAAAGAGGACGAGATCGCTCAAAAGAAGAAAGAAAAAGAGCAGATGCAGTCGGGGCTTTCTGATGTCAAAAAGATCAAACAGAGTTTGGAGAAGGAAAAGAAAAATCTTCAAAGCTATGTGAAGCAACTGGATGCTAATTTGACTCAGATTGAGGGGAAAATTATGTCCCTGCAATTGCAGATTGCCCAGAAGGAAGAGGAAATACGGATCACGGAGGCACAGTTAGAAGAGGCTTTGCAGAGGGAAAATGACCAAAAAAACTCCGTAGTAGCCTGCATTAAACTAATCCATGAATCGGGGCGTCCGGATTTATTGCATCTGTTTTTGAAATCCAGCGGGTTTGGAGACTTTTTGAATAATGCAGATTATGCAGAAAAGGTAGTGGAGTACGACCATCGTATTTGGCAGGAATACAAGGCTGCCAGAGAATATACGGAGCTGTGTAAACAGGATTTGGAATTGCAGAAGGAAATCCTGGACACCGCCAAGAAAAACGTGGAGATTGAGCAGCAAAATGTCGAGGAATTGATCGACGAAAAAGCAAAAGAAATCAACAAATACGAATCGGATATCAAGGATAAGGACAAATTAATCCGTGAATATGAGGAGGAAATCGCCGCTCAGACCGCAGAGATTGAGGCCTTGGAGAAAGCGGTATTAAAAGAAATTCTTGGTGTCAGTGAATTGGTGTATGATGGAGGAAAGTTTGTATTTCCATTGAAATCTTACACTCGGGTATCCTCGGATTACGGCAACCGGATACATCCCACTTTACATGTAAAGCAATTCCATAACGGCGTGGATTTTGCAGCACCTAAAGGGACCCCTATTTATGCCGCATACAATGGTATTGTGGTGGCAGCGGCATACAGCAGTACGATGGGTAACTATGTCATGATCAATCATGGCAGCGAGTTGTATACCATCTACATGCATGCTTCTGTTCTTCATGTAAAAACCGGAGATGTGGTGGTGAAAGGGGAAACCATTGCAGGCGTTGGCACCACCGGACGTTCTACCGGTAACCATCTGCATTTTACGGTGCGCTTGAACGGCAATTACAAATCCCCATGGGATTATATCGACAAAAAATAAGAAATAAACCTATAGTTACTGGCGTAAAAATGTAGTAACGGTGAAAAGAGGTTATAAAGATATGCAGGATACAAAGAAATCTACGAGAAATGCTTTTATTCGTGGGATGTTGATAGGAATCTTGGTCAGTTTGGTGATCCTTGCCTTTACCAGAATCGGTGAAGGACAGTATGGTGCGTCAGGGATTCCCATTCCTGATGAAGTGAGTCTGCAACCCGATTCGGCTGTAAACGAGGACATGATAGCCAAACTGCAAGCGTTGGAGCAGACGATAAATGATTATTACTATCTCAACGAAGTGACAGTGGAAGACTATCAGACCGGCGTGTATAAGGGTATGGTTCTTGGACTTGGAGATATTTATTCCGAGTACTATACAGAAGAAGAAATCAATGATTTGTTAGAACAGATAGAAGGTACTTTTTATGGCGTAGGTGCATATATCAGTTTGGACACAGCAACAGGATTGCCCAAAATCAGCGGCGTGATTAAGGGTGCTCCGGCGGAGGAAGTAGGTCTTCGTGCCAACGACATCATATATGAAGTGGACGGAGTGTCCACATATGGACTTTCTTTGACGGAAGTGGTGTCTATGATCAAAGGTGCTGAGGGTACGGAGGTACATCTTACCATTGTGAGAACCGGTGAAGATGATTATTTGGACATTTATGTCACCAGAAGAGAAGTGGAAACACCTACCATTGAATATAAAATGATGGAAGATAAGATGGCTTATATTTTGATCAACGAGTTTGATGAAGTGACTGTAAGCCAGTTTGAAGAAGCCCTGGCACAGGCCAGACAGGAAGGCATGGAGGGCGTGATTTTTGATGTGCGCGCAAATCCGGGCGGAAGCTTAGATGCAGTGGTAAATATGTTGCGTCGGATTTTGCCTGCCGGTGACATTGTATCTACCAAGGACAAATATGGCGAAGGTCAGGTATATACCTGTGACGGCAAAAACCAAATTGACGTACCCGTGGTTCTTTTGATTGATATGAATTCCGCCAGTGCGGCGGAGATCTTTGCCGCGGCCATCAAGGAATACGAGATTGGCACCCTGGTGGGAACCACTACCTTTGGTAAGGGTATTGTGCAGCAGATTATTCCCTTTGCGGACGGTACTGCGGTGAAGTTGACGGTGAGCTCTTACTATACCCCTTTGGGCAATGACATTCACGGTGTGGGCGTGGAGCCACATATCCTGTGTGAGTTTGACGGAGAGGCGTACTATGACAGTGAGGATCCTTTTGACAACCAGTTGGAAAAGGCCAAAGAGGTTCTGAGAGATTTAATGAAACAATAACCCGTTTGCATAAGGGAGCCGACAGGCTCCCTTATGGTGTGTAATTATGCCGAAAGAAAGTAGTTGTTATGAAGAGTAGAATCTATGTGTGTCACACCTATTATCACGTATATGTGACCTTTTTGAAAGAGTTAAAACTGAAAGCCGATAGCCCCGAAAAAGTCGGACAAGCTACCTTGGTGCTGTCCAAAATGTCTAACGATTTTGAGACACTAAAGCAACGGGTAGAGAGCACGGGGTTGTTCGAAGAAGTCATCGAATTTGATGAGAAGAGAGAAGATTTCTTTCCGGAACTATCCAAATGGAGGCAGGAAACAGGAAATCTCATCAAGAATCTTCTGCAGAGAATCCGATTTACTAGAGAGTACGCCCGCCTGGAGGCTCCCTATGTGCCTGTGGATTTTCGCCAGTACCGGGATATTTATGTATACTGTGACTCGGATCCCATCGGTTATTATCTGAATCAAAATAAGATATACTATCATGCTTTGGAAGATGGATTGAACTGTTTGAAGAATTTTGACGCTGCCAGATATGACAACAGAGGGCATTTTGGTCTGAAGGCATTTTTATCCAAAAAATGCAACCTGATTTTTGTTCAGAACGGCTATGGAAAATACTGCATTGATATGGAAGTGAACGATATTTCCGCTATTAAGTATCCATGTCCTGCGTATATTGAAGAGCCAAGACAGGCATTGGTAGACCGCCTTACCGAAGAGGATAAGCAGGTTATTTTACAGGCATTTATCCGGGATAAAGAGGGCTTAGAGCGGCAAATTGCAGAGTCCGGTAGCCTGGGGGATAAGATTTTGATACTCACTGACCCTCTATGTACTTTGGATGTGAGAGAAAAGATCTTCAGAGACATTATCGCGATGTACGAAAAGGAGGGGACGATTTTTATCAAGCCCCATCCCAGAGATGTGTTGGATTATCGGAAACTATTTGGGGAGTATCCCCAATTTGATGCAACCGTTCCCATGGAAATGCTGAATTTCTTCCCGGGATTACGGTTTAAAAAAGTAGTAGCTGTGTTGACGGAGATTAAGGCGATTCAATTCGCTGACGAGGTGATTCGCTTGGGCGAGGATTTTATGGATGCTTACGAGGATCCGTTAATCCACAGGCAGAACGAGCAGATTTAAGAGGAGAGGGCAGTGCAAGCGCAGCTTTTGGCCATAATTAGAAAAAAAGTGAATATTGTCATACTTGCGCTGTTTGCAGTTGTTCTAATAGCGAGTTTTTGGCTCATGTTACGCCCAAAGGAAGTGTATCGGTTTGAAGGGAGTTTTACACCTGCGCCCGGTGTTGTCCTGCGGGAAGAACCGATTTATGAGGATATCTCTTTACGCCCCGGTGTGTATCAGGTGGAACTATCCTACGAGACAAAGAATCCCATGGGATACTTGTGTACGGCCAAGGATGAGACGGTATTTCACGGAGGCCTTTTGACAAATGGAGAGAATCTGTATGGTGGCAAGGGGAAAACCGGATATTTGATGTGGTTGTTGGAGCCCACAGACCGGTTAGATATTTGTTTGAGTTACGAGGGAGATATTTCTCTCACTACCGGCGATTTGATCATTCGGAAAACCGGATATATGGGTAGTATCTTGTTTGCAGGTACCTTGCTCGTGGGACTGTTGTACATTGGATTAATGCTGTACCGAAGTTATGATTTGGCCGGTTGCGTATCCAAAGAACAGAAGAAAGCCATCTTTGGTGTGGCAGTAATATCGTTGATTGCTTCCATTCCCTTTCTGTTGGGTGTGAGTTTGAATGGTGCGGATTTAACCTTTCATTTGCATCGTATTGAGGGGATTGCAGATGGTCTGCGAAGTGGCCAGTTTCCGGTAAGAATTGAGCCGGAATGGGTGCATGGACACGGATATGCCTGTGGTATTTTCTATTGTAATATTTTGTTTTATTTTCCGGCCCTTTTACGCTTGGCGGGATTTCCGATTACCTTCAGTTACAATATTTTTTGTGTTGTTTTGAATGTTGCAACCGCTATCGTGTCCTACGGCGTGTTCCGTAGAATTTTTACGGATAGGAATATTGGCCTTGTTTGTAGCGCGCTGTATACCTTGTCGGGGATGCGTATTTTCAAGACGGTGATGACCGGTGGTCCCGGAGAAAACGGTGCATTGCTCTTCCTACCTTTGGTGGTTTATGGTTTTTGGGCACTGCTTGCTTATGAGACGGAAGATATTCGTTTCAAGAAATCATGGATTCCGTTGTCGGTAGGATTCGCAGGTTTGATTCAAACCCATATATTGACCTGTGAATTGACAGCCTTTGTCAGTGTGCTTGTGTGTCTGGTGTGCTGCAAGCGTGTATTTGCCAAAAGCCGGTTTCTTATGCTTTGTAAAGGTGCATTTGCCTCGTTGGTAATGACCGCCTGGTTTGTGGTGCCCATGCTGGATTTTGTATGGCACGAAAATGTACATGTGGAGCATATTTCGGGACGGACGATTCAGGAGGCAGGCCTTGTATTTCGGGATTTGTTTTTCCGCTGGGGACTTTCTCCCACCGGTGTAGGATTCTATCTTGCGCTGGTTTTGGTGCTGTTTGGCGTGCTGTGGATGAGCGGTAAATGTAAAAAAGAGGCAAAGGATATCTTTGCTTTGGGTAAGATTTCTCTCTGCCTGTGTGTGCTACTGATGAGTATGAGCCTGCAGGTGTTTCCTTGGAATAAAATTCAGGCCTTGCACCCCATTTTGGCAAGTCTGATTAGCAGTATTCAGTTTCCCTACCGCTTTTTGGGATGGGCAAATGTATTTGGCATTCTGCTGGTGGGATGTTGCCTGTGGTATATGAGACAGCACAATAAGAGAACAGGGTATCGCCTGCTGATGCTGGGTGCTGTGTTGAGTATTACCGCGTTTAGCCTGCATCAATTGGAATATGTCAGCAAGTACCAAGGCACCTATGTGTTGTATAACGTGGAGGGAATGGGCAGAGGCTATATTTCCGGTGCGGAATATGTGATTGAGGGTACGGTGGATACGGAGCTGACGTATCGCGATGCATTACCCGATGAAAATGTGGTTATTTCGAATTATGACAAGGGTAGTCTTAGGGCGGAATTTGATTGTGTAAATACGGGCAAGGAAGCCGGTTATGTAGATTTGCCACTTTTGCTCTATCGTGGTTATCGGGCGTATAATCCTGCTACGGGAGAAGCGTTGGATTTGTTCTATGGTGAAAATAACACTGTCTGTGTGGAAATCCCTGTCGGATTTAACGGACAGGTTTGGGTGCGCCACGTTCCTTTGTGGTACTGGCGTGTGGCAGAGGCGGTGACGCTGTTGGGATATGGAGTTTGGATATGGAGATGCAAGGTAAGAAAAAAGTAAATATTGCTATTTTGCTTGCAATTCTTATGGTATTACTGGTGGGGTTCTATGGATTGGTGAAGCCGTTGCGCCGTGTTGTTTTAGAAGGGGCGCATGAATTTACCGTAGGGCAGGTCGTGGATTATCAGATGTTGTATTCGGGAATATCCCTCGCTCCCGGTGTTTGGCAAGTGGAACTGACCTATGAGACGGACAGACCGTTGGGATATCACTGTACGGCAACAGATGCAACCGTTCGACCGGGAGCACTGCTTACCAATGGGGAAAACCTCTACAGTGGCAAAGGTGTTACAGGTTTTAAGCTATGGCTGCTAGAGGATACGGATGCACTGGAGATTCGGGTCAGTTACGACGGTCAGGGTGCGTTGCAGACACGCGATTTGGTACTACAGGAAACCAGAGGACTGGGAGGCATGATTTTTACTATAGGTCTGTTGGCATTGGTGCTTTTTGTAAGTATGCAGTGGTATCGCAGACACATGGCCGTAAAGGGGGTCAGCGTAGGGACCAAGAAAGCAGTCTTCGGTGTGTTGGTGATTACTGTGATGGCTTCAGTTCCCTATCTGCTGGGCGTTTCCATGGACGCAGGAGATCTGGTGTATCATTTGCACAGAATAGAGGGCATCGCAGACGGACTTACAGATGGACAATTTCCTGTCCGCATTGAACCGGAATGGGTGCACGGACATGGATATGCCAGCGGTATCTTTTACTGTAATTTATTGCTATACTTCCCGGCGATTTTGAGAATCGCAGGTTTCCCCATTACCCTTAGTTATAACGTTTATTGTGTTTTGGTGAATCTGGCTACGGTGGCCATTGCATATTTTTGTTTCCGTAAAATATTTCAAAGTCGTCAGATAGGATTGGTTTGTAGTGCATTGTATACTCTGTCCGGCATTCGGATTTTCAAGACGGTACTCACCGGGGCGGTGGGTGAAAACAATGCGATGATGTTTTTGCCTCTGATACTGTACGGATTTTTCCTGGTGTTTGGAACAGAAGTGCATGTGGAGCAAAGAAAGAAGGCCTGGTTACCTTTGGGAATTGGTTTTGCGGGGGTATTGCAGACCCATGTATTGACTTGCGAAATTACAGCTTTTCTCACCGTGATACTTTGCGTTGTTATGGTTAGGAGAGTGTTTACCAAAGAATGCTTCCAGCCTTTGTTTTGGGGTGCAGTAACAGCTTTGGGGCTGAGTCTTTGGTTTTTGATTCCGTTTATAGATTATTTTTTCACACAGGATATGCACATCAAACATGTTTCCGGACGGACCATCCAAATGATGGGGTTGCGACCGCTACAGCTTTTATTTGGCTGGGCTGACCAAGGCGAAGTAGCCGGCATGGGTGGTGTGAAATTACAGGAGACCACACCCGCTGCAGTGGGATGGTTCCTAGTGCTTGCGGTAGTTATTTTCGCGGGGATGTGTTTGTTCGGGCTTTGGAAAAAACAATCTAAGGATATTGCCGGATTGGGAGTTATCTCGGCTTTGTTTGGAATCCTGATGATGGCTATGAGTTTGAAGGCGTTTCCCTGGGATGCCATACAGCAGATACATCCGTTGTTTGCCAGTCTGGTGAGCAGTTTACAGTTTCCTAACCGGTTTTTAGGCTGGGGAACCTTATTTGGCGTTACCGCGGTGGGATGCATTCTTTGGTATTTGCAAAAAGAAAACAAGAAGTATATTACCGGGCTGGTCTTGGCAGCAGCTGTTGTTTCTGTCGTAACCGGCGGATTGCATCTAAATGATGCCATTTGCAAACACAGAACCAGTTTTACCCTATACAATGTGGAGGGTATGGGCCGGGGATATATCTCCGGTGCGGAGTACCTGATAGAGGGTACGGATGGCAATACACTGCTATATAGAGCGCCTATGACCAGCGAAGGGGTTACTGTGGAATCATACGAGAAGGGTGGCTTACAGGCACGGGTGGCATGCAGGAATCCGGAATCGAAGGATGGCTTTGTGGATTTGCCCCTGCTTTTGTACCGCGGTTACAGAGCCGTGGATGTGCAAACAGGAGAAGAACTAGCGTTGCAGTACGGTGAGAACAACACGATATGCGTGAATATTCCTGCCGAATATCAGGGGGAATTCGAGGTTGGGTTTGTACCACCCTGGTATTGGCGTGTGGGCGAGTGGATTAGTTTATTTAGTTATATCCTGATTCTGAGTTATTGCTTTATGAAAAAATCGGCACGGGAAATAATAGACGGCGAAGCCATAGAGACAACGAAAAAGGAGGTGGGCTTAGGATATGAAGAGTAAGTATATGAATTATTTGTGGTATCTTTTGGTGCTAGTGGTAGTTCTTCTGCCATTGGTCACGTTCCAAATGCCCGCCTGCGGAGAAACTAACACCTGGCTTATGGGGCCTAAGGCGATCAGTCGTATTGCCGGTGCCGGCACGATGGTTACAAAAGTGTTTTTGGCATTGATTCAGCTTGGCACCTTGCTCACATCGGGAATGTTGTTTCGTAAAGTATTTGAGAGCAAAGAGGGGGCTTTTTTTGCCACTTTGTTTTATATGACTTTGCCCTATCGGCATTACTTGTTATATGATGCCGGTATGTGGGCGAGAGCTATGGCGCTGATGCTTCTTCCCCTATTTGTCAGATTGTTGATTTCGGTGTATACTGTAGAGAAAAGACAGATTTGGAAGTGGACTTTGGCAGCAGGCGCAGTGTTTGCGGCGGTAGCATACAGCGATTGGGTCATTGGTGTTTTGCTGGCAGATGTGGTACTGGTGAGTGCTCTGTGGTACCGTAAGGCGCGGGGCTTGGCGCCGTTGGTTCCCGGTTTGGTATTGTACCTGCCCGATGCAGGAAAACTATTGCAGTACTTTTTCGTAGGAGGCTTAGAAGAATATCAACTGCCACTGGGTTCCATCATGGGAAATGGATATCGTTTGGGTAGATTTTTGACTTCTTTCATGTACAAGGAAGGACTGCCCGGTATAGGTCTTGGTCTCCTGGGCGCTTTGGTGCTGTTGGTGGGACTTGCCTTTGTGGGAGAAAATTTCCATTGGGAGAAAAAATGCACTTTTCCTGCAGTGGTGGCAGGTGTTATGATGATACTGTCCCTGGCGGTATTTCCCTGGGATTTGGTGCAACGCTTGGGCATGCCATTTGTCCGTATGGTGGGTCTTGTGGTATCTCCTGCCGTGTTCTTTGGTTTTGCGGGATTGCCCCTTAGTATGCTGGGTGGTGCAGGCGTGGAAGCTTTTGGGAAAGCGGAAACGGACAAGGTAAAATTTGTTCAAATATTGTTGATTTTGGCGTCCTTGGGCGCAAGTATTTATATGGCGGTGGCATAATGCGTAGAATAGCAATCATTCCTGCCCGTGGCGGCAGTAAAAGAATCCCCAGAAAGAATATTAAAGATTTTTGTGGTAAACCGATTTTGGCATATTCCATAGAGGCGGCGCTTTCCGGAGGTGTCTTCGATGTTGTGATGGTATCTACGGATGATGAGGAAATTGCTGAGATTGCAAAAGCCTATGGCGCACAAGTGCCTTTCCTGCGCAGTGCGGAAGCTTCCGGTGATTTTGCTACCACAGCCGATGTTTTATTGGAAGTGTTGGCAGAGTATGAAAAGATGGGTCAGACCTTTGATATGGGATGCTGCATATTTCCTACAGCACCTTTTGTGACAAGTAAAAAACTGACAGATGCGTCAGAAAAATTTTCTGATAGTACGGCGGATGCGTTATTCCCCGTAGTAGCATTTGATTATCCCACTCAACGGGCGATGGTTATTAGAGAAGGAAAACTGGTGTTTGAAAACCCTAAATATATGAATAGCAGATCCCAGGATTTGGAGCCCCACTACCATGATGCCGGACAGTTCTTTTTCTTTCGCGTGGATTCATTTAAAAAGAACCGTACCGCTTTGGTGGGAGAGATTCTGCCCTTGGAGGTATCCGGCCTGGAGGTGCAGGATATTGATAATGAGACAGACTGGCAGATAGCCGAGATGAAGTATAAACTAATGATGGAAAAGAAAGATTGAAACTGACGTGGTTTACTACAGAAATTTAGGATGCATGAGAGTATGACGGAGAAAATAGCCATTCTATCTAATGTGAATATGAATTTCGTTATCCGTAGTTTGAAGAGTAAGATAGATGTTTACGATGCGGAAGGATACGGAAATGAGCTGGGTACACTGTTAAATCCCCAGTCTTCTTATCATGCCTTTCAACCGCAGTTTCTATTTTTGATGATGGATTTGATGCAGCTGTTGGACGGAGCGTCAGACGACGAAGAAGCGAAAGGAAAAATAGACCGATGGTTTACTGCACTTCCCGACGCATTGGGCGAAGAAATCTGCTATATTTCCGATGCCTACTTGTGGACAGCAGAAGAAACAGACGCTGACTTTCAGGCCAAAAAACAGGCGTGGGAAAGCTTGTGGCAAAGTCGCTTGGAAAGTTTTGTAAAGGAAAATGGGAAGGTGCGTATTTTCCCATATCAAAAACTGATAAAGGCAGTGGGAGAGGAAAAGGCGTTTTCGCCGATTACTTGGCGCATGGGCAAGATTCCCCACAGCAGCGCTATGCAGAAGGCCCTGGAAGAGGAAATCTTACACCGGGTATGGGTGGAAACCAGAGTGCCTAAGAAAGTATTGCTCTTGGATTTGGATAACACCCTATGGAGTGGTTTGGCGGGAGAGCATGAGCTGACTCCCATTGATTTGGGCGGCACAGATGTGGGTGCGGCCTATCGAAAGACGCAGGAGATGATACTGCAAATGCAAAAACAGGGCGTGGTGCTTGGCATCGTGTCCAAAAACAATCTGCAGGATGCTATGGACATCATAGAGCATCATCCGGCCATGGTTTTGCGGGCGGAGCATTTTAGCAGCATGAAAATAAATTGGGCACCGAAGCATGAGAACATCATGGAAATTGCCCGGGAACTGAATTTGGGATTGGATTCCTTTGTGTTCTTTGATGACAACCCGGCAGAGCGGGCCCTGGTGAAGGAGATGCTGCCCCAGGTAGAGGTACCTGCGTTTCCTGAGTCACCTGAGCAATTGCCACAGACGATGGATATCATCTACAGGGAGTATTTTGAAAAGCCTTATGTAACGAAGGAAGATACGGAGCGCACCCGTCAGTATGCAGAGAATGCAAAACGTATGGAACTGCAGCGGGCGGCAGTGGATTTTGAATCATACTTAAAAGATTTGGAAATCGTGGCACAACGCGTGAATCCCGAGAATCATATGGAACGATTGCTACAATTGGTGAACAAAACCAACCAGTTTAATCTGACCACGATAAGATATACGGCAGAAGAATTACAGGCGATTGTCTCCGATCGTGATCATTATGATGTATATCTGTACGGAATTACTGATAAATTTGGCGACAATGGTATCGTCGCGGTGTTGATTGTGAAGCGGCAGGGTGAGGAAGCTGAGATTGAGGAATTCACTATGAGCTGTCGTGTGATGGGGCGCAATATCGAGCACGCCCTGCTGGATGCAGTGGAGGAAGATTTATGCCAAAAGGGCATAAAGGTCTTAAGGGGATCCTTTTTCCCTACGGCAAAGAATGCGCCGGTGGAGGAATTATATCCTGCCCTTGGATTTGAATTATGCGGAAGCATTCCCTGCAGGGATGGAAAAGAATATAAACGTGACATCACAGATGGTTTGCGGCGCGTGGGTCACGTAAAATGGAAGGAATGATGAAATGAAAGAGAAGATTATCGCTTTGATAGAAGAAGTATTGGGGCTGCCGGAAGGAATCATCACCCCCGAAACCACCATGGATGAAGTGGAGGAGTGGGATTCTTTGGCACATGTTATGTTGATTGGCATGCTGGAGGAACGCCTTAGTGTCTCCATCCCTTTGGATGAGGCTGTAGAGATTACTTCGGTGAAGGAAATTCTGGAATTTGCCGGTGTGGAGTAAGTATGGAATTTGCCGGCGCGGAATATTCCCGGAGTTCACCCGGCACAAAGAGGAACGAAACGGAGAAATTGAGGATGAGTATCACTTTACGTGCCATCGAAGAGCGTGATTTGAAGCAAATCATGCAGTGGCGCATGTCGGAAGATATCACAAAATATATGAATACAAACCCCAAACTGACATTGGAAGGACAGCAGAAATGGCTTGCGTCCATTCGGGAGAATATGGACGTGAGATACTGGGTCATTGAAGTGGATGGTGTCCCTGCCGGAGTCATCAATTTGACCGGGCTGAACAATCCTGCCGGTGAATTGGGGTGGGCCTATTACATGGGCGAGAAAAAACTGCGCAGCATCAAGACAGCGCTGGCTTTGGAAATGAATATGTATGACTATGCCTTTGAGGTATTGGGCAAGAAATCTGTCATCAGTGATGTATTCACTCTGAACCAGGGGGTGATTGGTTTACACAAGCTCTGTGGCTGCGAAATTGTAGAAGAGAAGAAGAACCATATCTGCAAAGAGGGCGTCTGGTATGATGTAACCTTTATGCGCATGACCGATGAACTTTGGAAACAGGTGAAGGTTGGCAAGAAGTACGAGAAAATAGAATTCAACTAAAATTTCCCGAGAGAGGAATGGATATGAACAAAGAGATTAGAATTGGAAATCATGTGATAAGTGCTGATTCCCCCACTTTTGTGATAGCGGAGATGTCGGCCAATCACTTGATGGATTTCGATAGAGCAGTGGAGATTATCCGGGCGGCGAAAGAGGCCGGGGCGAATGCCATTAAGGTGCAGACCTATTTGCCGGATACCATAACCCTGGATTGTGATGACCCTTGCTTTCAAATCACCCAGGGGACCATTTGGGATGGCACCACCTTGCATAAATTATATCAGACGGCGTACACCCCTTGGGAATGGCAACCCAAATTACAAAAAATTGCAGAGGATATGGGATTGGTGTTCTTTTCCTCGCCTTTTGACCTGACAGCGATTGATTTTTTGGAAGAAATGGATGTGCCGGTGTACAAGGTGGCGTCCTTTGAAATCAATGATATTCCCTTCATCAGAAAGATAGCAAAAACCGGAAAACCCATTATTATGGCCACCGGCGTAGCGTATGAGGAAGATATTGAACTGGCTCTGCAGACCTGCCGTGAAGAGGGCAATGAAAATGTGATTTTGTTGAAATGTACTTCTGCCTATCCGGCGTCTTATGAGGCCAGCAACTTGCGTACCATTCCGGATATGAAAGAGAAATTTGATTGTATCGCAGGCTTGTCGGATCACACTATGGGTGTGGCAGTGGCATCTGCGGCAGTGGCTTTGGGCGCTAAGGTGGTGGAGAAACACCTGACCCTTCGTCGGGCAGATGGCGGTGCGGACGCGGCATTCTCCATGGAACCGGAAGAATTCAAGGAAATGGTAGACCAAATCAGAATCATAGAGAAGGCTTTAGGCGAAGTAACTTATGATTTGACACCCAAGCAGGTTAAGAGCAGAGAGCATTCCCGCTCCCTGTTTGTAGCAAAGGATATGAAGGCGGGAGATGTATTTACGCCCGAAAATCTGCGCTCGGTAAGACCGGCCTGTGGGCTGCACACGAAATACTACGAGGATATCTTGGGGAAGAAGATTACCCGGGATGCGAAATTGGGAACCCCCATGAGTTGGGATTTGGTGGAATAGTAAAAGGGACCGCGACGCGGTCCCTTAATTTTATGAATTTAGAAGAACACGCCCTTTGCCTGTTCCTTAATTTCTTTGGAGGCAACGAAGGGGATTCTGGTGGTATAGCCATTCTTTGCAGCCACAATCTTTTTGGTAGGCCATGCGAAGATGTCCTTATTCCACTGATTTACCGTGTCGTTGTATAATTCTCTTGCAGCGGTGATTTCTCTTTGCAGATACATATTCTGTTGCATTGCATCCTGAATTTCTTTGTGCGCAGCCAACTCGGGATAATTCTCAACGGCTACATTGATGCTTCTGGAAATGGTATCAATGGAAGTGCCGATTTCGTTTCTGGCTTCGTCTGCATCGTTTGTATTTCCGGAACGATACTTTGCAATATTTTCAAAAGTGTTCTTGTCTAAATCAATCGCTTTATCCAATAAGCGGGCACAGTTCTGAAGTACCATGACTCTCTGTTCCAAATAATTATCAATCTGGGATGCATCTCTTTGAATACGCTGTTGAAGTTGGTCAAAATGCTTTTGTGCACTGGTTTTCATAAAGAGGAAAATCAGACCGGGTAAAATACCGCATACCCAAAGCATAATCTCAAACAGTTTGGAGCCAAAGCCAACTTCTGCGGGAAGCTTTTTAGCGATGACATGGGTGTCCAAACCTTCCTCCAAAACCTGAGGGGCCATTTCGTCTAATTGATTTGCCATAATTCTTTCTCCTTTGTTTTATCATATTATTTTGTTTCAAATAATTGCCTATCTACTATAATTGGGTGTCTTTATTCTACCACAGTTGCGTCAGTTGTAAATACATAGTCCGTTTCTGTCTGCCAGCACACTGCTGTTTTTCGCAATATCCAGATAACTTACAAAAAAATCGTTTTCAGCCGTCAAAGGAAGATATTCATCCCAGGGCACGGAAACATTGTGATAACGGCCGTCCCCACCGTACACACTAACGATGTCCACGCGGGCTTCTTTGTCATAAGAATAGGCTGTTACCTTGGTCTCGTCCGCACCGCCTGCAGACTTCAGATAGGATGTTTTCAATATGTACTGTGTCTTGGTGTCGGGATGTACCATGTGGGAGTGGTTCACCCGGTTAGCTAAAGCCTCACATTCCCGGAGCGAGAACAACTGAGGCGTCTCCGGAATGGGATCCAGAGAATGCACCGGTCGTTCCTGATACATGGGGATGGCCAATACCGGCGCCAGGTCAAAGTAAATCGCCTTGAAAAACTCCTCGTTCTTGCTGATAAAGTTGGAACGGATAATATCGTAAGAATAGGAAGTATAACTGGAGGTGGGCAGGAGTAGGGCTCTGCCCTGGCTGTGCTTAGTGAGGATGGTGTTCATGCGCTTCCGTTTGATAAAGTGGAAATCGTCCCCGTAGCCGATTTTGGAAAGAATCAAATCCACCATATTGGTCTGTGCCAGAGGAGTGAACAGTGAGCGGTACTGCACCTCATCGGTACGGTCCAACGCATCGAAAAGCACTTCAAAATCAGAATTTGCCATGCTCATGAAATCATCGTTTTCGCGAATGGCCTTCTCGTTTAAGCGTTGTAACTTTTTCTCGCCGCGTTTTACGATACGTTCAATTTGCTGCTCACTCTTTTGTTCCAAGTGGGATGCATCCCTGCTAAAGCAAAGCTCCGGTCCGCCTTGGGCGCCATAGTGTAAGACAACCTGTTCCTGATAGAAAGGCTTTGGTTTCGTCACTGTAGCGTGGAGGGTCTGCGTCCTGGTGCGGGTTTGTAGCTTTCCGTTGGAGTCCCGATAGGTCTCTGTCCAGGAAATAGTTTTGTAGCCGTGGTAGGTCTCCACACCCATTTCGTGTACCAGGCGCTTTTCGAAAAGGAACGGGTTTCCGTTGAAGTTTCCGGCCAGAGTATCCAAAGTAGACTTTTCATTTTCCTGCGGGTCCCGGAAATCAAAGTTTTGCTTCATATTCTGTTCCTGCTCGATGGTAAGTTTATCCTCGAAGGAAATCAAGGGCATCACTTCTTCAATCAGCTTGATACTGTCCCATGCGTCGAACAATTTGTTCAAAGGTAGCATCTGGTTGTTTGCTTGTTGTTGCAAGTCTTCTGCCCGATTCTCGGCTTCGTCGATGGCCGACTTTAATTCTCTGATTTTAGGTGTCAACTTCATAATTACCAAAGGAATCAGCAAAATGGTAATGCAAAGCAGTACCCGAAGGAAGCGGAGCCAGTTTCTCTTTCGTTTTAACTGCTTCAATTGTTCCCGGTATTTTGCAATCTCGTTTACTGTCCGGCGGTTTTCCTCAATATCAACGCGTGATTTGGCGACCAATTGGTCGAAGAACGCGGCGACTTTTTGTGAGTGAGCCGGTTTGTACTTATCTTGGTAATCTTCCAAGGGGTTGTATATCATCTGATTCCTCCGTTATTCCACACCAAAACGATATTTTGTTCTGGAAGTAAAGGTTGAGTTTGCAGGCAATACGCAACTGGGGAAAGAAGCTTCCTTGCAGGAGTTAGGGTAGAATCCTGTTTCAAAGCAGATACCCGCATGCTGCTGATATACTGCGCCACCCTTGCCGTTTTTATCTTTCAAACCACCGGCATTGTAAATCAACAAACCGCAACAGTCAGAGTTGGTTTCCATGAAGATGCCGCTGACGGGTGCCCAAATCTTACTCATCAGGCGCATCTTCTTGTCATTAGGGAAGTTAAAGTTCACATCATATCCCTTTGCGTTTTTCAGCATCACAAAATCCTCGTTGATATCCTTGCCAACGGTTTTCCTCTGTCGGAAATCATAAGGAGTACCTTCCACCTTTGCCACCTCGCCGGTGGGAATCATGAATTGGTCGGAAACCAGGAAGGAATCGCTGTATACTTCCATCTCGTGACCCAGCACATCGCCACTATCGTGTCCTTCGAGATTGAAGTATGCATGGTTGGTGGGATTGTAGATGGTGGTTTGGTCACTGGTTGCATGATAGTCTATCAACAGCTCGCCGGCTTCTGTTAAGGTATAGCGGATTTTCTGCATCAGATTGCCGGGGAATCCCTGCTCTAAATGAGGGCTTAAACGGGAAAACTCCACATATTCGCCTTCTTCGGAAATGCCGGTTTCGGTTTCGTAAAATTCGTAAAAAGATTTCTTGCTTCCGCTGTGAAGATTGTGACCATTGTAATTATCTTCCAATACATAATTCACACCATCAATGGTCACGTTTGCGCCCTCAATACGGTTGGCGATTCTACCAACATACGCACCAAAACCACAGCCGTTGTCGTAATATTCTTCTAAAGTATCATATCCAAGCATGATATCTATTTTATTACCCTTTCTGTCGGGTACCAGCAGAGCTTGAATCAGGGCACCCATATCAGAGAGTACAACCTCAATCCCAGCCTGGTTTTTCAAGATGTATTTGGATGCCTGACGGCCCTCCTTGGCAATGCCAAAATGCAGTTTTTCCATAAATAACCTCCTTGTCGTGTGTTTCCTTTTGGAACTGTTTACCAATATTATACTTTACTTGAAAAACATTGGGAATATAGTAATTATGCATAGTTTACAGAGTCTTATTTTGTGCAATATTGCAATGAAGACGGAAAAGAAGTAAAAAAACATATATTTTAACTCGGGAAAAGAGTGTGACGGATATTTGTGTGTGTGATAAAATAATGGTACGAAAAGGTGAGGGAGGGGCTTCTTCGCCTTATGAGTATTGGTAAGGAAATGTAATATATAGAGGAGGAGAAACGATGAGAAGGTTGAAAAGACTCTCAAGCATTTTGGCATTGATGCTGACTTTGAGTATGGTTCTTTCTGCATGTCAGGTACCTGAAGGTGTAGAGGTTCCGTCCGGAGTTTCCATCCCTTCTGATTTGTCCGATTTGACATCAGAAGAACTGGAGCAGCTGGAGTCCTATTTGGAGGACGCAGAAGCTTCCGTGGACGCTGAAAATGCAACAGACAGCGAGGATGCTGTCTCCGGTGACACACAGGAAGGTGAGGGCACAGGAGCGGCAGGTGCAGAAGGCACCACAGACGCTGACGATACTGTGGGTGCAGAAGGCACAGCGGGTACAGACAGTACAGCTGCAGAAGATGCACAAACACAAGTGGCTGTAAAAGGTACTGTAGATTTACCTTCCGGCCGCGATTGGGTACATAAGATTTTGAATGTAAAAGAATATGTGAATGCCTATCCTGATTTGCAGGCGGCGTATGGTGACAATTGGGACGGATACGTGGACCATTATCTGACCCATGGTTTGTATGAAGGCCGCGATGAAGGTAAACTGTTTGACCCTTGGGAGTATGCAGAGGCGTACCCCGATGTAAAAGCAGCATATGGAGATGATGCGAATGCCATCATCCAGCACTATGTAAATCACGGTTATTATGAGGGTAAGACCGCAGGTACCGCAGCCGGTTATGTGGATATGGCGGATAAGACCTCCAGAGAATATATGATGAGCCATGACGTGGTGGTTCATGGGCCCAGTTCCAGACTGGACGCATTGATTAGCCATGCAGAAAATGGTATCAAGTATGCCAGAAACGCAGAGGGTGCTATGTACCCCAATCTGTTGGTAGATGGTTATAATAGGGATACCCATGAGCCTGCTACCTGGAACAGAGGCAGTAACGACCCGGCATATGTGTCCAATATCTATAGTCAGTTTAATTTCCTGAAGATGTTGGATGGTTTGACTATGCTGACCGGCGACCCGAAGTATTCCGAGGTGGCGATGGACCAGATCCGTTTCCGCTATAATACGCCTGAGACCAAAGACCAGCATGGTTTGTTCTATGCAGGTGGCCATGCGTTTTTGGATATCTTAAATGGTAGAAAATATGGTCTTCAGTATCACGAGACCAAAGACTATCAGCTTCCTTTGGAACTTCTCTGGAAGGCAGATCCTGAAGGTGCAAAGGAATTTATGCTGGGATTCTGGCAATCCCATATCCAGGATTGGTCCAGTTTGATTTTTAACCGTCATGGTGAGTGGGATAAACCATTAAATGATGGTTGGGATAGCGAATACACCAATCCGGATCCCTGGATTCAGGCGGATACCGCACCTTTCCTTTCCACCGGTAACGATATGATGGAAATGGCGTGGTTTTTGACCAAGATGACCGGCGACCCCAAGTATGCTGTTTGGGGCGATAGAATGTTGGAAAAATACATGGGTGTAGCACATCCTGAGACCCTGTTGGTAGGGGAACAGTATGGTAATCCCATCGATATGAACTATGGTGGCGACCGTTTGCTCTATTCCGTGTTGGGCGCAGACTTTGTGACCAATTCCGGTTTTGATTTTAAGACCGCTACCATGGATGACTATAAGGTAGCAGGTGCGAACTGCCTAATCAACAGAACAGGCACCAAATGTAACACCGCATATGGTCCTCAAGTTTATGCGCAGGCATACCGTGATCTTGGAAACGAGAGATTGTATGACTTCTGCGTGAGAAATCTGGTTGGCTGGGCGAAATATATTTATGATCCCGAGTTGCATCGTTATAAGACTCCTATCTTAAACGATGGTACCGACTTGAATGAGGGAGATCATGGCAAGAAGCTGGTTGCCACCAGAACCGGTTATTACATCACCGTTGGGAAGTCCTTCCCTGAATACGAAAGCGTTTGGGGTGGCGTATATCCCGGCGCTATTGATGCTTTGTCTATCGTGAAACCTGAGGATGAAGAGTCCTATCAGATTATTTGGGAAGCAGTCCGTGCTTTCGCAAGAAATATCGGTCATGGTGACATTGGTACCCGTATGGGTGAAAATGTCAACCTGAACATGAATTCCACTGCAGCAGCACCTGAATATGTGCAGGCCCTTTTGAAGATGTATAAATACACCGGTCATGAAGATTATTTGACTCTGGCGTGCAAGTTGGCAGACAAAATCGTGGCAAATATGTTTGATCCTGAATACGGTGTATTTGATTTGTATCCTAATTCCGCATATGTGGCATTGGATAGTGCCCAGATGTATGTGGTATTCTGTGCGGAAGCAGCATCCCAGGGATATATTAATGAGATTAATTTAGACCTGTGCCATGGAAACCATGACATCCCTCATCAGGGTATGGGCCAGGTAACCCCCGACAAGGTGTATTACGCTTCTACGAAGAAGGCACAGGATATCGTATTTGACAGAGATGAATATACCATCATTGTAAATACAGATCCTGCGTTGAACTTTACAGACCTTTCTAACGCAAAAGAAGCTTCTGCCATTAAGCAGATGTCCTATTTGGACGTGATGGGTGCGGAAGCAGACGGATTATTCCACCCTGAGAAAGGTGTCACCCGTGGCGAAATGAAGGCTATGGTGAGCGCTCTGTTTGGATTTAACGACGAGGCTGTGATCGCAGATGTTTTCACAGACGTGGACGTGGCGGCTAACGCGGATTACGAAGTGACCAGAGCAGAACTGGCTTCTATTCTCACCCGAGCACTGAAGGTGAAGGTGCCCGAGGGACTTTGGAATGCCGGCAATGCAACCTATCGTTTGACCGATCAGGCTTCCATTCCTGCATGGGCAAAAGAGTATGCAGATGTGATGACCAACTACCGTATCATGGTAGACATTGAGGAAGAGGTTTTCGATCCTTCTGCAGTGGTAACCAAGGATATGGCAGCAGGTATTTTCTCAGAAGTGGGCAGATTTATCGAATTGCCCGGCGTAAAGGCAATCATTCCTGCAATCAAACCTTTCAATGCTACCAACGACGAGCTCTTCTGGGAGACCATAGATGGTTCTGTAGTGGAAGTGGACAGCGAGGGTAGATTGTATGCCGTTTCCGAAGGAAGCACCAAGGTGCGTGTATCCAACGCAGATGGAACCTTCGCGGATTTGGCAGTGAATGTAGTCGTTAGAGACGATTGGATGATTCAAGAAGTCCGCGTCAACGGTGAGGCTTTGAGCTCCTTTAACTCTGACACCTTAGAGCATGAGATCAATTTGGATCTGGGTACCCATACTGTACCTACCATCGAGGCAACCAGCTTCACCGGCGAGCCTGTAGTGATTGAATTGCCTGACAGCCTGCCCGGAGCGGCAACGCTCTATGTACAGGGCTGTGATGTGAAGTATACTTTGCAGATTAACAATGACTATGTGGATTGGCTGATTGATGAAAACTTCAATCATAAGATCGGTACTTCCATTGAAAAGATTACCACTGACAAATTCCAGTGGTTCATCAATGGTTTGACCACCAGATATTTGCCTGATTGGCGAGTGATTCCTAAGAACTGGGTAAGACCTGACTACGAAGGTTATGGTTGTATGGTATTCCCTTACAGAATGGAATACAACGTGGAAGGCCAGTGTTACCTGACATTTACGGATGAATATGTACAGTTGACCGGTGAAGAAGCGGATGATAAGCTCATGGTCTTTGACATGGACATCGCTGTGAAGAATATGGAAGGCAAAGACAATGGTTATGCCATCCGTATTATGGAGCGTTTCGGAAGTACTTACCATGCGGCAGCAAGATTTGTTATTAAGGAAGATGGTATTGCCCGTGAGGTGAACTCTTCTTCCGTAGATAAGCCTACCAAGAGAGCTTTGGTAGATGGCGAATTCGTGAACCTGAAGCTGGTGTTGGATAAAAAGAACAGAACCTTCCATTACTACTTCAATGGAGAACTGTTACAGAGAGACATTCCTTTCTTCCACGGAGACAAGGTTCCTAATATTTATGCGTTGTACATTGCGACCATTAACGAGGAAGCAAACAAGGAATGCCATGCAGAGTTATTTATGGATAATCTGAAGTGTTATCAGATTACTCACGATGCATTTAAAGAATTTATGCCTCAGGAGGCCATTGCTCCTCCTACCCCTAAGCCCGAATGGCTGACCAATCCTATCAATATCAACTATGATAATTATAGTGCGGGCAAGACCATTCAGCAGACCAGCGTAGATCCCTACACCGGTCATGTGGCAGAAGGTATGTACTATGGTTATGCAACTGTAGTGAACAAGAATGTTGTAGATGCAACAGCTGAAGCCACAGATATGGCTTTGGAAATGAAATACAATCCCAACGCGACCACCAGCGGAAGTTTCCGTTATATTATGGATGCCAATGTACTTCAGAAGTTGGGTACAGAAGCAGACGATAAGAATTTGGTGATTGAGATGGATTTGGCAGTGGACGGTGCGGACGCGAAGCCCCAGGGTTATCGTATCTCCATCAGTCAGGCACTTAGCGGCGGATATATGTCTGTAGCAAGATTTATCTTGAACGATACGGAGTTTGGCCGCATTATGAACTCCAGCGACAAGATGGTGGATCCTACTTTGAGAACCACAGTAAACAAGGGTGACTTTATGCACCTAAAGGTGGTCATCAATAAGAAGACCAAGAGCTTCAGTTATTATGTCAATGATGTAATGATTGAAAAGAATGTACCCAGCCTTTACTCGGGTATACCGGATGTGGGATGTATCCTCTATACCGTATATAAAGAAGCGGAAGGCGAACTGGACAGCAAACTGTATATGGATAATCTGAATGTGTACGTAGAGGATCCTCAGCCCGAAGGTACGCCCAGACCCACCCATGTACCTGTACCTACGCCCACACCGATGCCTACTGCAACGCCCCATCCTTATCCCATCAATGAGGATTACAATAGTTATGCAGAGGGAACCCTGTTCCACAGTAAAACATCGACCGAATACTATACTGCAGCTGTATCCGAAAGCAATTACACTGCCCGCGGAAAAGTAGTAGCAAAGACGGTAGTGGATTCCAACGCGGCAGCAGAAGATATGTGTATGGAGTTGTCTTATGATACTGCTTATACATTGAACTATCGTATCCACTTGGGAGATCCCTATGCATATGTTCTTGGCGCGAACGCATTCGGCAGCAGATACATCGTTGCTGAAATGGATATCGCGCTGAAGGGCACAGATGCCAAAGCGGCAGGCGTGAATGTGGCACTGAGCCAGAAACTGAGCGGCGGATATTTGTCCGTAGCCAAGTTTAAACTGACAGATGATACTTTCGCCCGTTATAAAGATTCCAACAATACGGTTACCGGCGTCGCAGCTACCAAGGGACAGTTCGGCAATCTGAAGGTTGTAATTGATAAGCAAACCAAGAAGTATACTTACTTCTGGAATGGTCAGGTAGTAGAGAGCGAAGTAAACGCGCTGTTTAGTGGTACCCCTAACCTTGGTGTGGTTCACTTCCAGGTGGTGAAGGAAGCACAGGCAGGTTTGGATATCAAGATGTATGTGGATAACCTGAAACTGTATGAGGCTGATGTGATGCCGGAAGCACCTACTATGGCACCTGCAACACCCGCACCTACAGTAGATCCTAATGCACCCACAGCAGAGCCCACTCCGGCGCCTACTCCGGCACCCACCATCAATCCTGTGGTTGTAAACGCAACCTTCGACGGATATGAGTTGGGCAAGATGATGCATACCATCTCCGAAGATTACTGGGCAGGTAAGTTGGCAGAAAGCTATGGCCATGAGAAAGGTATTGTGGTGGCGAAAACCACGGTAGATCCTACAGCAGCAACCACAGATTACTGCTTAGAGTTTACGCCCAGAACTTCCTTGGAGAGCCGTTTCCACACCCTGAACTTCCGCATGAACATTGATGCAGAGCACCAGGTAAGTCTCGGAAGTACAGTGGATGAGAATAAGTATTTGGTAGTAGAGATGGATTTGGCCATCAAGGGCCAGGATGCAAAACCTGCAGGATACTTGATACGTTTTGCAGGTGACGGCACCTACGCACTGACTAACTTCTTGCTGAAAGACGATTACTTGGGCAGATATTTGAGTTCTTCCGTAACCAATACTGCCAATGAAAAGAATGCATACACCAAGGGCGAATTCGTTCACTTGAAGTGGGTGATGGACAGAGAGACCAAGAAGTATTCATACTTCATGGACGGTAATCTGGTAGAGGCTGATGTCAACGCACAGTTTGGCGGCGCAGACCAGACCCCCGCATTGAAGTACATCTGCTTCCAGATTGTCAGAGAGACCTTGGCAGAAGGCGCAACCGGACTGGATTCCAAGTTGTATGTAGATAACGTAAAAGTTTTTGTGACGGATGAGCATCCGTTGGCAACACCTGTACCCACTGCAGAACCCACCGCGGCACCCACTGCAGCTCCTACAGAGGCACCTGCAGAGCCTACTGCGGCACCTACCGCGGCACCCACACAGGACCCCGGTACACCTATTACTTACGACATTCATGAGATTTACGACGAGCATGACGCCGATACGCTGCTGATAAACACCAATACTGCAAAGTATAATTGGATGGTTTATCCTGCAGGTTACGATCAGCAGGTAAAGATTGTGAATAAGAGTGACATAGATCCAACTGCTACATCCGGAGATAAGTGCATTAAGTTCCCCTATGTGCATGGATATACCATGAACGGAGGAGGACGCATGATTTTCACCGACGTATATGGTATCGGTTCGGAACCCGGCACGGTAGTTGCTGAGTTCGATTACGCGATTGGCGGAGCAGACAAGAAGAGCGTTCCCTATGGTGTTTTCATGAACACTGAGTATGTGGAAAACAGAACTTTCCACATTTCCAGATGGCAAACAGATGGCGAAATCTACTACCTCCAGAAGCATGAGAATTGGGAATACCATATGATAGAAGAAACCAAAGGCAATGTGGTAAAGGGACAGTTCAATACCGTTAAGATTGTGATAGACCTTTCTACCGGAGGTTTTGACTATTACTATAATGGTCAGCTGATGCAGGGCGGAATGCCTATCTGTCATACAGAAACCTCTGATTTTGGAACCTTCTGGGTAAGTGTTCCTATGGATCCTACCGAGATTGATTCTGCGATTTATATTGATAACATCAAGATTTATAGACAGTAATCAAAAATAGGTACAATAATTGTATAAGATTTGGAGAAGCACCTTCCTTCGGGAGGGTGCTTTTGTCATTTTTTACAATAATTATCATAAAAATTTGTATATTTAATGCAAGAAAAAGATATAAAAGTGATTGAAATCCTACAACCTCGCGTGCTATAATATATTCGGAGTATTGCCGTGAATTAGATGGCGATAAATTCAAAAAAATAAAATGGAGGAGTGAAGAATGAGAAAAGCAAAAAGACTCACAGGCATTTTAGCATTGGCGTTATCTTTGAGCATGGTTCTTTCTGCATGTCAGGTTCCTGAAGGTGTAGAAGTTCCCTCCGGCGTTTCTATTCCTTCTGATTTGTCAGATTTGACTTCAGAAGAATTGGAACAGTTGGAGTCCTATTTAGAGGACGCAGAAGCTTCCGTAGATGCTGAAGATGCGAAAGACAGTGAAGATGCTGTCAGCGATGATGCTCAGACCGGTACAGATGCTGCCGGCGATGAAAGCGCCACAGGTGCTGAAGGAGCAGATAAAAACGCTGACAATGAGACTGCAGCGGGCACAGAAGATGCGTCTGATGCGGCAAAAGATATTGCTTTAAAAGGAACGGTAGATTTACCTTCCGGTCGCGACTGGGTACATAAGATTCTGAATGTAGAAGAATATGTAAACGCATATCCCGATTTGCAGGCGGCATACGGCGACGACTGGGACGGATATGTGGACCACTATCTGACCTATGGTCTGTATGAAGGCCGTGATGAAGGTAAGTTGTTTGATCCTTGGGAGTATGCAGAGGCCTATCCTGATGTAAAGGCGGCTTATGGAGATGATGCAAATGCCATCATTCAGCACTATGTAAATCATGGTTATTATGAGGGTAAGACCGCAGGTACCGCAGCAGGTTATGTGGATATGGCGGATAAGACCTCCAGAGAGTATATGATGAGCCATGATGTGGTAGTAAGAGGTCCCAGCTCCAGAATAGAAGCCCTGACTACGCATATGGATACTGTTTTGAAGTATGCGAGAAATATTGAGGGTGTAGAATATCCTCAGTTGTTTGTAGATGGTTTGAACAAGGACAACTATGAGCCTACTTCATGGAACAAGGGTGCTCCCTATGAAACCTATGCCTCCAATCTGTATGCACAGTTCAACCTGTTGAAGGCTATGGACGGCATGACCCTGCTGACCGGAGATCCGAAGTATTCCGAAGCTGCATTGCAGCAGATTCAACTTCGTTTCAGTGATCCTAAATTGATGGATAGTTCCGGTTTGCCCTATGCAGGTGGTCATAAGTTCTTTGATATTAAGGGTGGTGAACCTATAGGCTTGGATTACCACGAGACCAAAGACTATCAGGTGCCTTATGAATTGTTCTACAAGGCTGACCCTGAGGGAACCAAGAGATACATCACTGCATTTTGGAATGCACATATCTATGACTGGTCCAGTTTGATTATGAACCGTCATGGTTATTGGGATACCCCTGTGGTGGAGGCTTGGGATAGTGCCTACACCAACCCTGACCCTTGGGTGCCTGCAGATACTGCACCCTTCCTGTCCACCGGTAACGACCTGATGGAAATGGCATGGTTTTTGACTAAAGTGACCGGTGATCCCAAGTACGAGGCTTGGGGCGAGAGATTGCTGGATAAATACATCGGCGTATCCAATCCTGAGACCACGCTGGTAGGCGAACAGTATGGTACCATGCTGGAGGATGTCAGCTTGTATGGTCAGGACCGTTTCCTGTATTCCGTTATGGGTGCAGATTTCGTCACCAGAACAGGTTTTGATTTCAAGACTGCTACCATGGACGACTACAAGAAGTTCGGTGCCAACTCTTTGGTAACCAGAACCACACTGAAGACCAGTGCGGCTTACGGCCCTCAGGACATGGCTGAGATGTATCGTTGGAGCGGCAATGAAAAACTTTATACATTTGTAAAGAACAATGTAAAGAACTTTGCGGTTTATGTTTATGACCAGCAGAGACATCTGTTTAAGACGCCCATCCTAAATGATGGTACGGACTTGAATGAAGGTAAGAATGGCAAGCAACTGCTTGCTACCAGAACCGGTTATTATATGACCCAGGGCAAGCCTTTCCCTGAGACCGAAGGTGTATGGGGCGGCGTATTCCCCGGTATGATTGATGCGATATCCATCCTCAAGCCTGAGGATCAGGAAGCCTATGATATCATCTGGGAAGCAGCCCGAGCATATGCGAGACATGTAGATTTGGGCGACATCGGTACCCGCATGGGTGAGAATGTCAATCTGAATATGACCACCCAGCAAACTGCACCGGAATACATTCAGGCAGTAGTAAAGATGTACAAGTACACAGGCCATCCTGATTATTTAGAGCTGGCTTGTAATATGGCGGACACTGTCGTAAAAAATGCCTTTGACCCTGAACTTGGGTTAATCCGTTCCGGCACCAACCATGCATATATGCAAATCAGCCCGGACAACCTGCACAGCGTATTTATCGTAGAGGCAGCTTCACAGGGCTTGGTAGACCAGATTAATCTGGATATCAGCCATGGCGGACATGACGTACCCCACGATGGTATGGGCCAGGTAAGTGGTTCTGCGGTATGGTGGAGAAATAAGGTCAATGTTAAGAGTGTGAAATTTGACTCAGATGAGTACTCCATCATTGTGGACAGAGAGCCTCAGGCCATTTTTGAAGATGTGAATGGCGCAGAAGAGATTTCAGCTATTAAGCAAATGGCTTCCATCGGTGTGATGAAGGCAGAAGACGATGGATTGTTCCATCCTGAGAAAACTGTGACCCGCGGAGAATTGGTGGAAATGATCAACGCTCTGTTTGGTTTCACCGATGCATCACAGACTGATGCGGCATTTGCAGATATTGATTTGGATGCGGCTTATGCCCATTATGAAGTAACCAGAGCGGAAATGGCTTCTGTCATTGTCAAAGCATTGGCGGTGAAAATGCCTGACTATACATGGCACGACGGTGATGCAACTTATCGTTTGACAGATGTGGATTCCATTCCTGCATGGGCGAAGGATTACGCAGATATTGTAACCAATCACCGTTTGATGGTGGATTTGGAAGACGAGACCTTTGAACCCAATGTGGTTGTTACCAAGGATATGGCAGCAGGCATCTTCCAGGAAGTGGCTCGTTATATTACCCTTCCTGCAGTGAAGGCAGTGCTTCCCGAAGTGCTTCCTATCAACGCAGACAATCCCAACTTGTACTGGGAGTCCGTAGACCCTGCGATCGTAGAAGTGGATAGCCAGGGTAGACTGTATCCCATCAGCACTGGCACCACCACCGTTCGTGTGGAGTGCGATGGCAAATATGCTTATCTTGATGTTACTGTAGCGGTACAGGATGACTGGATGGTGAAGGAAGTATTCATCGACGGCGAACCCTTTGAAGATTTCAATGCAGACGTTTTAGAGTATGCTATCAATTTGGATAGAGGCACTTACATTGTACCCACCATCACAGCCACCAGTTATAGCGGCGAAGAAGTGATTGTGGAAGCGCCTACAGAGCTACCCGGCAGAGTGACCTTCTATGTGGCAGGCTCCGATATGAAGTACCACATTGATATTGATAATACCTTTATCGATTATATCGTTGATCAGAACTTCAATCATAAGATTGGTACAAAAATTGAGAGTATTGTTACCGACAGATACAGTTGGTTCATCAATGGTATTACCGTTGCATACGAAGATGTTTGGAAGGTTATTCCTAAGAACTGGGTAAGACCTGATTATGAAGGTTATGGTTGTATGGTATTCCCCTACAAGCATATCAAGAATGTAGAAGGTCAGATTTACTTGAAACTGGCGAAGGAAGACCATCAGGTGGTTGGTCCCGAAGCAGATGATTATCTGCTGGTATATGAGATGGATTTGGCCTATAAGAATATGGCCGGTAAGGAAAATGGATTCTCCATTACCATCAGTGAGTCCACCGGAGCTTCCTACCACTCTGCAGCCAGATTTATCGTTGATGAAAGTGGTATTTCCCGTAGAGTGAACAGTACTTCCATCAATAAATCTACCAGAAGAAAACCTGCCGATGGCGAATTCTTCAAGATTCAGGTAGTCATCGATAAGAAGAACCAGAAGTTCCATTACTATTACAATGGTGATTTGTTGGAGAAGGATGTTGCCTTCTTCCATCCCGGCAACGTACCTGTGATTGCAGACCTTTATATCGGTACGCCTAAGGAGGCACAGGACAGCCAGGCCGAGTTGTTCATGGACAACTTGAAGGTATATAACATTACCCATAATGCATACAAAGAAATGTTCTCTCAGGAGGTTCTTCCTCCGCCCACTCCTCAGCCTGAATGGCTGGTTGAGCCCATCAACGAAGACTTCGATAGCTATAAGGTGGGTGCGACCATCCAGCAGACCGGCAAGGATCATTACTCCGGTCACGTTGCAGAGGGTAAGATGTATGGATTTGCTACTGTAGTTGAGAAGTCCGCTATGGACAGCAATGCGGCAGCAACCGATAAGATGTTAGAGATTAAGTGCAATCCTAATGCAGAAACCGATGGCAACTTCCGTTACATCCTGGATAATTCCATCATCCACAAGCTGGGTGCGGAAGCAGACGATAAGGATTTGGTAGTAGAGATGGATTTCGCCGTTGCCGGCAACGATGTGAAGACCAACGGCTACCGCATCGGTATCAGTGAACTTTTGAGCAGCGGATACAAATCCGTGGCAAGATTCTTAGTCAATGACGAAGAAATTGCCCGCTACAGTGGTTCTACAACGACAGTGGATCCTACCTTGCGCACTTCCCTTACCAAGGGCGAGTTCTCACATTTGAAGGTAGTGGTTCATAAGAAGACTAAGACCTACAGCTATTATATTGACGGTGTTCTGATTGAGAAGGGATTACCTTCCCTTTATCCTGAAACACCTCATGTGGGAGTTATCCTGTTCAGCCCCATCCTGGAATCAGGTATCGGTTTGGACAGCAAGTTGTACATTGACAATTTGAAGATGTATGTAGAGGAGCCTAAGGCAGAGGGAGAACCCAGACCTACTCATGTGCCCGTGCCTACTATGACTCCTGCACCTACTGCTACACCTCATCCTTATCCTGTGAATGAGGACTACAATAGTTACGCAGTGGGAACCAGATTCCATAACAGCACTACCAAGGAGCACTATGTAGCATCCGTTCAGGAGTCCAACTACAGAGCGGATGGTGTTATCGTAGAGAGAAGCGTGGTTGATCCCAATGCCGGCTCTGATGATAAGTGTATGGAATTCAAGTACAATGACAGATTGACTACAGGATTCCGTATTGATTTGAACGACGATACGATTTATCGTCTGGGCAGCGCAGCATTTGGTAGCAAATATGTTATCGCAGAGATGGATATCGCTATCAAGGGTAATGACGCGAAACCTAACGGATACAGAATTTTGCTTAGTCAGAAGCTTGGTGGAGGATACTCTTCCGTAGCAAGATTCCTGTTGACAGACAATGACTTGGCTCGCTACACCGGTTCCAATAGCTTGAATGGGGTATCCGGTAGACCTTCTTATACTAAGGGCGAGTTTGCGCACCTGATGGTAGCAGTAGACAAAGCGACCAAGCAGTATAGCTATTACTGGAATGGCGCATTGGTAGAAAGTGGTGTTTCCGCTCTCCATGGTGATGTACCTAACTTGGGTGCAATCGTATTCCAGGTGATTAACGAATCTGAGGCTGGTAAGGATACCAGAATGTATGTGGATAACGTGAAGTTGTATGAGGCAGATGCACTGCCTAACGCACCTACTATGGCGCCTGCAACTCCCGCACCTACTTTGGCACCCGATGCACCTACACCGACACCTGCACCTACCGAGAATCCTTACATCATTGAGGTAACCTTCGATGACAAGGAATTGGATAAGAATCTTACCCAATTGTCCGGTTCTAACTGGTATGGTTCCATCGGCGAGAATGCTTATGCAGGATACAGTAAGGTGGTAGCGAAGAATGCGGTAGACTCCACTGCAGCAGCAACGGATTACTGTATCGAGTTTACACCTTTGACCAGTGGCACCAGAGCGCTGGATTTGAACTTCAATGTGGTAATTGATAGTTCTGTAGCTCCTTCTTTAGGTTCTGCAATGACATCAGATAAGTATATTGTAGTTGAGATGGATATGGCTATGGCAGGCCAGGATGTGAAGGAAAAAGGATTCAAGATGAATCTGAATGCATCCGGCAACTTCTCCATCGCAAGATTTGCATTGTTCGATACGACTTTTGGACGCAATTTAAGCTCTAACACAGTTCAGGCCGAGACAGATCGTGAGCCTTCCGTAGAAGGTAAGTTTAACAGCCTGAAGGTAGTTATCGAGAGAGAGACCAGGAAGTTCAGTTACTACTGGAACGACAGATTGGTAGCAACCAATGTTGGTTCTATTCACGGAGCAGAATGTACTACATTTGGTCACATCCGCTTCCAGTTGCCTTACGAGGCGATGACAGCAACTACCACAGATTCCAGATTCTACGTGGATAACATCAGAGTATCCTATGCAGACGAAAGCCCTGCAGGTACTCCTTCGCCTACTCAGGTGCCCAGTGCGACAGCAGCACCTACGACGGCACCCGCTGAGCCTACTGCAACTGCAGCGCCTGCAGTGCCTACTGCGACAGCAGCACCTGTACAGAGTGATGATATTATCAACGTAACCTTTGATGATGCAACCTTGGGTAATGCACTGACTGCACTTTCCGGTACCAACTGGGCCGGTAAAGTAAACGAAGGTGCCTATGGTGCATACAGCAAGGTGGTAGCAAAGAATACCGTAATCAGTTCTGCAGCAGCAACTGACTATTGTATCGAGTTCACACCGTTAACATCAGCCACCAGAAATCTGGACTTGAACTTCAGCGTTATGCTGGACGAGGCAGTAAGACCTGCTTTGGGAAGTGCAGTGACAGAAGATAAGTTTGTTGTGGTTGAATTGGACCTGATGATGACAGGTAATGACACCAAGGCAAAAGGCTTTAAGATGAACTTGAACAGCGGAGCAAATACCTCTAACTTCTCATTGGCAAGATTTGTTCTGTTCGATACCAACTTTGCACATTACAAGGATGTATCAACACCTTTGGATGAGGCAGAACGTCCTGCAGCTACCGAGGGAGTATTCAACAAGTTTAAGGCAGTCATCAACAGAGAGACCAGAGCGGTTAGCTATTATTGGAACAATCAGTTGATTGCAACCGATATTACTGCAATTCACGATGAAGCAGTAACCCTCGGACATATCCGCTTCCAGCTTCCTTATGAAGCAGTGAGTGACGCAACCGATTCCAGACTCTACGTGGATAACGTAAAAGTATATTACGCAGAGGAAGGCCCCGGTGCCACCGTTGCACCTGCAGAGCCCACCCAGGCTCCTGCAACTCCTGCACCTACCGCAGAGCCTACACCTGCACCTACAGCAGAACCTACTGCAACACCTACCGAGGTTCCTACTATTATCAATGTAACCTTTGATGATGCGGAATTAGGCAAGTATCTGACGCAGCTTTCCGGCACGAATTGGACCGGCGGATGTAATGAATCTAACTATCCTGCATACAGCAGAGTGGTATCTAAGGGCAGCGTGTTTGCGAATGAAGGTGTAAACGACTATTGTATGGAGTTTGAACCTCTGACTAGCGGAACGAGAGCTTTGGATTTGAACTTCTCCATCGTGTTGGACGAGGCGGTAAGACCTGTTCTTGGTGAAGAGGGAGTGACGGAAAATAACTACGCAGTAGTAGAGATGGAAGTTGCAATTACCGGTAATGACACGAAGGCAAAGGGATTCAAGATTAATTTGAATGACGGCGCAAAGAGTGTAAATTATTCCATTGCAAGATTTACCATGTTTGAAGATTCCTTTGGTCGTTACACCAGTTCCGCAGTATTCCAGGATGAAGCTGACCAGCAGAGTTCTTCCGAGGGTGTATTCCATACTTTGAAGGTGTACATCGACAGAGAGACCAAGCAGTTTACTTATTATTGGGATGGTGAGATGGCCGGATTTGCAGCATCACCGATTCACGCATCTAATTGCAGTACCTTGGGACATATCCGCTTCCAGTTGCCTAATGAGACGATGTCAGCAACGACCACGGATTCCAGACTGTATGTGGATAATGTGAAGGTATATTATCAGGATTTCCTGCCTGCACCCGCACAGCCTACGGTAGCACCTACTGCAGCGCCTACGGCAGCACCTACAGCGGCACCTACTGAGGCGCCCGCAGAACCTACTGCAGCTCCTACAGAAGCACCTACCGAGGCTCCTCAGGGACCTGTAGTGTATACTGTAAATGAAACCTATGATGTACATACAGAAGGCACGCTTTTGCAGCAGACCAATACCGGTACTTACAGCTGGGCATTTGTTCCCGGCGGATATGCGGATTATGCAAAGGTTGTAAGAAAGACTGAGGTAAACAGTGGAGCATCTGCCGATGATATGTGTATTAAGTTGCCTTATGTACATTCCTTGAATGCACAGCAGAGAGCAAACCTGAACTTGGATACTTCTCATTTGTTTGCAATCGGAGCCGGCACCGGCACCGTAACCGTGGAATTGGATTTCGCAGTTGGCGGAACCGGCACTAAAGTTGGCAAGTATGAGATTTTCCCGAACACCTTAAATGTCAACAATAGAACCTTCTCTATTGCAAGATGGCAGATTGAGGGCGAGGGATATTATCTCTACAAACATGAGAACTGGAATTACTATGTACTGGAAGAAACCAGAGGTCCTATCGTGAAGGGAGAGTTCAATACTTTGAAGTTCGTGATTGACCAGTCTGACGGAAGTTATGACTACTACATGAACGGTGTAAAGGTGAAAGAGAATATGCCTTTGTTCCACACTGAAACTTCTGAACTTGGTACATTGTACTTCGGTTTGGCGAAAGAGGATGCGGATGTTGACACCGCACTCTATATCGACAATATCAAGATTTATCAGTAATCGGATTTGCTAAAACAAAATAAAGTTTAGGCAGGGCGCCTTCCTTCGGGAGGGCGCCTTTTTTCATGCCTGCTTTTGTGCTGCAATTTGTAAAAGATTTTATGAGAATGGTGTTGACTTGTGTCGAAAAATAACTTACGATAATAATACGCAGCGCGTATGCAATCGCAAATGATAAGTGAGGTGCGTATGAACAGTAGAGAACAGTTGATTCAATTACGAAAGAGAACGGGAATGAACAGAAAACAGTTTTGTGAGTATTTTGGCATTCCTTACCGTACCATGACAGATTGGGAACTTGGTAATCGTACCATGCCTGATTATCTGTTGAGATTGATGGCTTATAAAGTCGAAATGGAACAATTGCATGGAGGGATAGCGTATGAAGAACAACGAGATTGTGATTTTTACTGATGATGAATTAAAGTTAGAGGTTCCGGTGACACCCGAGAAAGAAACGGTTTGGCTAACACAGGAGCAGATGTCAGAATTGTTTGATACAGCCAGATCATCAATAGCATATCATATTGGTAATATTTTTAAAGAAGGGGAATTGTCGAAGGATACTTCTGTCGAAATTTTCGACAGAAGTGATGGACAGGCGTCCCGACCGCCGATGTACTACAACTTAGACGTTATAATCTCTGTAGGATATCGTGTGAAATCGAAGAGAGGAATCGCCTTTCGTAAATGGGCAAATTCTGTCCTGAAACAATACATTATGCAAGGCTATGCCGTAAATAATAACCGTATCAAGCAGTTGGGAGAAATGATACGGATTATGAAGCGGACGGAAGAATCCTTGGACAGCAAACAGGTGCTTTCTGTTATTGAAAAGTACAATGCAGCTTTGGATTTGCTGGATTCCTATGATCACCAAACCATGACGCGCCCGAAAGGAAATGCATCCACATACATTCTTACCTACGAAGAATGTATGAGTGTAATTAACAGTATGAGGTTTGGTGACGAATCCACTCTTTTTGGTAAAGAAAAAGATGATTCCTTCAAAGGAAGCATCGGCAACATTTACCAGTCCTTTGCAGGACAAGAAATCTATGATTCCCTGGAAGAAAAGGCAGCGAATCTTTTATATTTTGTTGTCAAAAATCATAGTTTTTATGACGGGAACAAGAGAATTGCAGCAACTATGTTTTTATATTTTTTGGATAGAAACAATGCTTTATTCCACGATGGGAAAAAACTGATAGAAGACGCCACATTGGTAGCGCTGACTATTATGATTGCAGAGTCACGACCGGAAGAAAAAGAAATGATGATTAGTGTTGTGATGAATTGTATGTTATAATGCATAAGAGGCATATTTTTTCGAAAAATAGTGATTCGTATGGAGGATAAATCTATGAATACAAAAGAATGGATACGTGCAGGAAAATTTTTACTGTTTTCTACAGGAGCAGGAATCATCCAGGTGGTTTCTTTTACCATACTGAATGAATGGGCAAAGACAGGATATTGGTTTAGTTATCTGGTGGCTCTGGTTCTTTCTGTCTTATTTAATTTTACTGTAAATCGAAAGTTTACATTCAAGGCGGCGAACAATGTACCTATTGCAATGTTGAAGGTGGGACTGTTTTACCTTGTATTTACGCCGGTTTCCACATGGGCGGGCAATTACTTTGAGGGAAAAGGGACCAACGAGTACATTGTGTTGGCTGTGACCATGCTAAGCAATTTTGTTTTGGAGTTCCTGTATACAAAATACATTGTGTATCACAATGCTATTGACAGTGCGGTGAAGGAGAAAAGCGAGTAGTGCAGAGGAGTTTTGTGGATAGTTGCAATAGCAACAATTATAGACATGAGTTGAAATATCCGATATCCGTGAGTGAACTGAAAATTATCAAAAACAGAATATATCCGCTCATGGAAACAGATGTCAATGCAGGATCGGAAGGCCAATACAATATATCGAGTTTATACTTTGATGATATATATGACAGTTGTTACTATGACAAGGAAAATGGCATTGACCCCAGAGAGAAGTTCAGGATACGGATATATAACCATGATACCGGCAGAATAGCCTTGGAGTGCAAAAGAAAAGAACGAGGAAAAATATTGAAAACCTCGTGTCTGATTTCTCCTGCTCAAGCTGATAAACTATGTCGCGGAGAATACATAAGAGATATCGGAGATCAACCACCTCTTTTGAGAAAGTTCACGGAGCAGATGATGTCCCGGGGGTTACGTCCGGTCATTATAGTTGAATACAATCGTGTACCTTTTGTATACAAATATGGGAACGTTCGTGTAACATTTGATATGGAACTTTCCTCTTCAACCGAGGTGGCAAATTTCTTGACGGAACAAATAAAAAAACGTCCGGTGATGGACGTGGGACTGCATTTGCTTGAGGTGAAATATGACGAATATATTCCTGATGTGATTTATCGGGCATTACAGATAGATAATCTTGAACAGATGGCGTTTTCGAAGTATTCACTGTGCAGGAAATATACAATATAAAAAAATTAAGATTTGTGAGGTACAAAAGCAATGTATGGGGTAAAGGATATCATTAAAAAATCATTTGTGGAGGGCTACAGCGCAGTTGACATTACTACAAAAACAGTAGTGATTGCACTGCTGATTACAGCTGTACTGTCACTCTATATTTTCTTTTTATACAGAGCAATCACGCGAAAAACCTTCTATTCAAAGAACTTCAATATTTCCCTTGTGGGTGTTGCGCTGATTACCGCAGCAATTATCATTACCATCCAATCCAGTATCGTGGTTTCACTGGGCATGGTTGGTGCATTATCTATTGTCCGGTTCCGTACTGCAGTAAAGGACCCGCTGGATTTGATGTTTTTGTTCTGGGCCATCAGCACCGGTATTATTTGTGGCGCAGGTTTTGCGGAATTTGCGGTATTGCTGACCATTATTATGACCATTATGGTCTTTGTGCTAAACCATATTCCTCTTGCAAAAGCGCCTATGATTCTCATCGTAAATGCAGTGAACGATTTAAAGGAAGAAGAAATTATGGAGGTTGTAAAGAAAAGGACGGCGTATTCCGGCGTGAAGTCAAGAAATCTTACGCCGACTTCTCTTGACCTGACAATTGAGCTTCGGACAAAAGAAGATGCGGACCTTATCAGAGATATTCAGGCAATTGAGGGAGTTCAAAGCGTGGCATTATTAAAGCACGACGGAGAAACCGGTTTTTAACTTTTGTAAAAAAGTAATTTGGGGAAGTACTATGAATAGAACCAGAAAACTCCTATTACTTATGCTGCTTTTGTTGATTGCAGCAGAGGTGTTACTGGAGACAAATGTTACAGATAAAAACAAAATGTTGTTGTCCCGGTTGGAAGAGCAGGCAAAGGAAAGTGTTTATCGGGTTGATTGTGGGGAATGTGATGAACTGATATTACCCTGGCGAGACGATGCAGGACAGGAGTACCTGTTTTTGCCCTCATCCGCAGAAAAGTACGACTTGATAAAGGACAGCAATGCGTCAGACGGCCCGGGGATAACGGTGATGCAGTCATCGGAAGTTGCTTCGGTTTTTGTCATATTAAAGAATGATACGCTGGAAGTTGTTGACGGAAACAAGGGGTATCAGGCACCGGCCCATGTGACCATTATTGACGAAAACGGGGAGGTGGAGTATTCAAAGGATTTAGAGTATATAAAGACCCGCGGCAACTCCACTTACGAGGGGGAAAAAAGCCTTACGAGATTAGGCTCACCCACTCTAAGTCTTTGTTAGGGATGAGCGCCGCCAAGGAATGGATCCTTTTGACGAATGTGTCTGACCGTTCGTTGCTGAAAAATAGTTTAGCGCAGGATTTTGCCGCCAATCACACTGATTTGTCCGGTGCAGTAAATAAACCGGTAGATTTGTATATTAACGGAGAGTATCGGGGAAGCTATCTGCTCAGCGAAAAAGTGCAGGTGGGAGACGGTTATATTGAAATTGACGATTTAGAAAAAGGAACAGTATTGTCAATGGAGAGACGGAAGATGTCCAATATCACCAAGTTGTTGAGGATGGCATCAGTTATGTAGCAGGCATTTCCAGTCCCCGGGATATTAGCGGCGGCTACTTGGTGGAGATGGTGCCGGAAGATCTTTTAGATGGATCGCTCTCATGGTTTTATACAAATAACGGAACCTTATTCAGAATCAAGAAACCAAAGTATGCCTCCAAGGAAGAGGTTTGTTACATTAAGGGGATTTTTGATGAGGTGGAATTGGCATTATCCACAGAGGATGGAATCAATCCCCGTACAGGAAGGCATTATTCCGAAATCATTGATGTGGATACCTGGGTTCAGAAATACTTATTTGAGTTGTTTTTTGAGAATGGCGACATGGACTATGCGTCAATGTTTTATTATAAAGATGCCGACAGCACAGACTCCAAACTGTATGCGGGAACCCCGTGGGATTATGATTTGTGCCTGCAAAACACAATGGGGCCGGATTGCTTTCCCTATTTCCACGAGATGTATTTGCGCAAGGAGTTGCTTCAATTTGAGGAGGTACAAACAGCATTTGAACATACATATGAGACCATGTTTGCACCTTTTATTCAAGAAGATTTAGACGCCTATCTGGCACAAAAAGAACAGGAAATCTCAGGCACTTATGGTATGAATGCAATCCGTTGGAGCAAATATAGCAATACGACCAAAAGTTATTCCGCCGGGTATGCTTCGCTTTCAGCAAATGTGGACTATCTTTCTAAAAGATTGAAGGCTTCTGCTACGGCCCTATCCAACTGGATTTATGACAAGGACAAATATTGCGTGATCTCATTTCCGGAGTCTTATCAGGAATTTCTGGTAGAAAAAGGGACAAAAACTGATTTTAATCTTCCTATTTACGCTGATTATGTCGGCTTGTTTGATGGATGGAAGGATGCGGAAGGCCATTGGTATAACCACGGGGCAGTTGTGGAAAAGGATATGGAGTATTACGCTGACACCTTGGATTTGCCACAAATTTTTTCTGCTGATGAAGCGGAACTGATGGAAATGGATTTCTCCAGGGTATCCCCTGAATTATTGAAAAAGATGATTGTGGGATTGCGGAGGTTGCGAACCGGGAATCAGGAAGCCTTGGAGTTGCCGGAACCGGTAGTTGAGGTCTCCGGTAATACGGTAACCGATGAGGTTGTAATCCGTTTTTTAAACTATGACGGTTCCCTATGGCAAACCCTCTCCGTGCCCAGAGGAAGCACATTGCAGCAGATTCCCATACCGGAATGGGAGGATGGGATATTTGTACAATGGCGGAGAATGGATAGTGCCGAACATTTAGATGTAAACACCTATCTGCTGGAATCTACGATATATGAAGCAGAGTGGATATATATCCCGTATCTGATAGAAAATGGGCTTGCCATTTCAGGGAAAAGTATAGACGAAATAGATATTGAAATGCTCGAGAATGTATTCAAACGGTTTGAGGAATGATATATTTACCAAGGCTCGCGTTTTAAAAGGTAACCTGAACTGATAAGGAAGGGGTAACGACATGGACAAATTTATATTACATTCAGAATATTCCCCCACCGGCGATCAGCCCCGGGCGATTGCGGAATTGGTAGAAGGCTTCAGGCAGGGCAATCAGTTCCAGACCTTGCTTGGCGTTACCGGGTCCGGTAAAACATTTACCATGGCAAATGTAATTGCGGCTTTGAATAAACCTACCTTGGTCATTGCTCACAATAAGACTCTCGCAGCACAGCTCTACGGAGAATTCAAGGAGTTCTTCCCGGAGAATGCAGTGGAGTACTTTGTGTCCTACTACGATTACTATCAACCGGAGGCTTATGTGCCCTCTTCGGATACTTATATTGCGAAGGATTCCTCTATCAATGAGGAAATTGATAAACTGAGATTGTCTGCTACTGCTTCTTTGACAGAACGAAAAGATGTAGTGGTGGTTGCCAGCGTGTCCTGCATCTATGGTTTGGGAAGTCCGGACGAATATCAGGATATGATTGTGTCCCTGCGTCCCGGTATGGTGAAGGACAGGGAACAGGTACTTCGGGAATTGGTGGATATCCAGTACATGAGAAATGACATGGACTTGCAACGGGGGTGTTTCCGTGTCCGCGGAGACGTGGTAGAGGTGAATCCTGCGCAAGGCGGTGATTATTATATCCGCATCGAGTTTTTCGGTGATGAAATCGACCGGATTGCCCAAGTAGAGCCACTCAGCGGAAAGATGCATGCTACTTTAGAACATGTGGCTATTTTTCCGGCCTCCCATTATGTAGTCTCTCAGGATAAAATCAATGCGGCCTGTGATAATATTGAAGCGGAACTGGAAGAACGGGTCCGCTACTTCAAAGGAGAAGATAAACTGATTGAGGCGCAACGCATTGCAGAGCGCACCAATTTTGATGTGGAGATGCTTAGGGAGACGGGTTTTTGCTCCGGTATTGAGAATTACTCGAGACATCTGAACGGACTGCCGGAAGGAGCACCGCCGTTGACCTTGATGGATTTCTTCAAGGAAGATTTTTTGATTATTATTGACGAGTCCCATATGACGATTCCCCAAATCCGTGGTATGTACGCGGGAGACCGTTCTCGTAAGACAACGTTGGTAGAGTATGGCTTCCGTTTGCCATCGGCACTGGACAATCGCCCTTTGAATTTTGGCGAGTTTGAGAGTCATGTTGACCAAATGCTGTTCGTTTCTGCCACACCCTCGGACTACGAGGCAGACCACGAATTGTTACGTACAGAGCAAATCATACGTCCTACGGGACTTTTGGACCCGGAGGTGGATGTGCGCCCGGTAGAGGGACAGATCGACGATCTTGTGGGCGAAGTAAACCGGGTGGTATCTGAGAAGGGCAAAGTGCTGATTACCACTTTAACCAAACGTATGGCGGAGGATTTGACCGATTATATGAGAGAGGTGGGTATTCGCGTGAAGTATCTGCACTCGGATATTGATACCTTGGAGCGTGCGGAAATCATTCGCGATATGCGCCTGGATGTGTTTGATGTGTTAGTGGGTATCAACCTGCTTAGAGAGGGGTTGGATATCCCGGAGATTTCTCTTGTGGCGATTTTGGATGCAGATAAAGAGGGCTTTCTGCGAAGTGCCACTTCTTTGATTCAGACCATCGGCCGTGCGGCGAGAAATGCGCAGGGTAGGGTGGTGATGTACGCGGATGTGATTACGGATTCCATGCGGGTGGCCATTGATGAGACCAATAGGCGTCGTGAGATCCAAATGAAGTACAACGAAGAGCACGGCATTACCCCCCAGACCATTCAAAAAGCCGTCAGGGATTTGATTAGCATTTCTAAAGCGATTGCCAAGGAAGAGATGCGATTTGAAAAAGATCCTGAATCCATGACGCGCAAAGAATTGGAGAAATTGATTAATGACATCCAGAAGCAGATGCGTACTGCGGCAGCAGAATTGGATTTCGAATCGGCAGCAGAACTGCGTGACAAGATGCTGGAATTAAAGATGAAGTTGCAGGAATTTGACAAAGAATAATGACAGGATAAATTGGAATCCTAAATCAGGACAGGAACAGATAGGAATTCGTGATGGAAGAAGTTAAGAAAATACGCCCCCGGGAGTATATCAAAATCCGAGGGGCATGCGAACACAATCTAAAGAATATTGATGTGGATATTCCAAGGAATGAACTGGTGGTTCTGACAGGTATGTCAGGTTCCGGTAAGTCATCCCTTGCTTTTGATACCATTTATGCAGAAGGACAGAGGCGCTATATGGAGTCTTTGTCTTCTTATGCACGACAGTTTTTGGGGCAGATGGAGAAACCAAATGTGGAGCGTATTGACGGCCTATCACCCGCTATTTCCATTGACCAAAAATCTACCAATCGTAATCCCCGTTCCACGGTGGGAACTGTAACTGAGATATACGATTACTTCCGTTTGCTTTATGCCAGAATCGGAATTCCACACTGCCCGGAATGTGGCAGAGAGATTTCCAAACAGAGTGTGGACCAGATGGTGGACCGAATTATGGAATTGCCGGAGGGAACTAAAATTCAGGTTTTGGCACCCGTTGTCCGGGGACGCAAGGGTGAGCATGCCAAGGTGCTGGACAGAGCCAAGAGAAGCGGTTATGTCCGTGTCCGCATTGATGGCAGTTTGTATGAATTGACAGAAGAAATTTCGTTGGATAAGAATATCAAACATAATATTGAAATCGTAGTCGACCGATTGGTGGTAAAACAGGGCATTGAACGCCGTTTGGCGGATTCTGTGGAGAATGTACTGGGATTGGCGGATGGGTTGCTTTTGGTGGATGTCATCGATGGAGAGCCTCTCACCTTCAGTCAGAGTTTTGCCTGCCCGGACTGCGGCGTGGCCATCAGTGAGATAGAACCCAGAAGTTTCTCCTTTAACAATCCTTTTGGTGCCTGCCCCGGATGTTTCGGTTTGGGCTACAAGATGGAATTTGACATTGATCTGATGATTCCGGATAAGAAAAAGAGTATTAAAGAGGGAGCCATTGCAGTGATAGGATGGCAGTCCTGTGCGGATAAGGGAAGCTTTACCAATGCGACCTTGCAAGCTTTGTGCAGAGAGTATCATTTTGACTTGGAAACGCCCTTCCGGGAGTATTCGGAGGAGGCAAAGAATGTTCTGCTATATGGTACCGATGGTAAAGAAGTAGAAGTGCATTATCAGGGACAACGCGGCAGGGGAGTATATCCTGTGGCGTTTGAAGGTCTGATTAAAAATGTGGAACGCAGATATAAAGAGACTTTTTCGGAAACTATGAAGCAGGAATACGAAAGCTTTATGCGCATTACACCATGTAAAGAGTGCGGTGGTATGCGTCTGAAAAAGGAGGCTTTGGCAGTTACTGTCTGCGACAAGAATATTCATGAGATTACGTCCGTTTCCGTGAAAGATTTGCATGCGTTTTTACAGACCATGGAGTTGACTAAACAGCAGCAACTCATTGGTAACCAGATACTCAAAGAGATTTCTGCCCGCGTGAAATTTTTGATGGATGTGGGCCTGGACTATTTGTCCCTGTCCCGCAATACGGGTACTCTCTCCGGTGGGGAAGCGCAAAGAATCCGTCTGGCCACTCAGATTGGTTCCGGTTTGGTGGGTGTGTGTTATATTTTGGACGAGCCCAGCATCGGACTACATCAAAGAGATAATGACAAATTGTTGGGAACCTTACGCAGTCTGAAGGATTTGGGTAACACGTTGATTGTGGTGGAGCATGATGAAGATACTATGCTGGCCGCAGATTATATTGTGGATATCGGTCCCGGTGCCGGCTCCCATGGTGGAGAAGTGGTGGCTTGCGGAACTGCTGAGGATATTATGCAGGTGGAGGAGTCCATCACAGGGCAATATCTTTCCGGAAAATGCTGCATTCCTGTGCCTAAGGAGCGCAGAATCCCTCAGGGAAGTATTAAGGTAGTAGGAGCGAAAGAAAATAACCTAAAGAATATTGATGTGGAATTTCCGTTAGGCGTTATGACCTGCGTTACGGGTGTGTCCGGTTCAGGCAAGAGCTCCCTGGTAAATGAGATTCTTTACAAGCATCTTGCCAGAGATTTGAATCGGGCAAGATGTATCCCCGGAAAGCACGAGGATATCCTTGGATTAGAGCAATTAGATAAGGTGATTGATATTGACCAGTCCCCCATCGGCCGTACGCCCCGCTCCAATCCGGCTACTTACACCGGTGTGTTTGACCAGATCCGTGATTTATTTGCCTCCACGGCGGATGCAAAAGCAAAGGGATACGGAAAAGGACGTTTCAGCTTCAATGTGAAGGGGGGAAGATGTGAGGCGTGTAGTGGAGATGGTATCGTTAAGATAGAGATGCATTTCCTGCCGGATGTATATGTACCCTGCGAGGTGTGTGGCGGTAAGCGCTACAATCGCGAAACATTGGAAGTAAAATACAAGGGTAAGAGCATTTTTGATGTGCTGGATATGACTGTGGAGGAGGCACTTCCCTTCTTTGAACATTTGCCCTCCATCCGCAGAAAAATTGAAACATTAAATGATGTGGGATTGTCCTATATCAAATTGGGACAACCTTCCACCACTTTGTCCGGTGGCGAAGCGCAACGTATTAAGTTGGCTACGGAACTCAGCAAACGAAGTACGGGAAAGACCATTTATATCTTGGATGAACCTACCACCGGTTTGCATTTCGCAGACGTGCATAAATTAGTAGAGATTCTGCATAGATTAGCAGATGGCGGCAATACCGTGGTGGTTATTGAGCATAATCTGGATGTGATTAAGACGGCGGATTATATCATTGATATCGGTCCCGAAGGCGGAGATGGCGGTGGTACTGTTGTGGCTTGTGGTACGCCGGAACAGGTGGCGAAGCATCCGAAATCTTACACGGGAATTTATGTCAAAAAAATGTTGGAGAGAGAAAAAGGAAACAATTAGGAAAATAAATCAAAATTTTTTCTAAAAGTCCTTTGAAAATCCATCGTTATCAGTTATAATAACAAGCGTGAATATGCTGATATTTACAAAATGATTTGAGTAAACAAAACCAATTTGAAAGGCGGTACATTTATAATGTATAACGTAAAAGATTTCGGCGCTGTGGGAAATGGTGTGAACCTTGATTCTCCTGCGATTCAAAAGGCCATCGACACTTGTTCTGAAAATGGAGGAGGTACCGTGTTTTTGCCCGCAGGCAAATATGTCTGCGGTACCATACATATGAAGTCCCATGTGCATTTGTTGTTTGAAAAATGTGCAGTGATTTTGGGAAGCAAGAACATTGCTGACTTTGATCCCTTGGAGGAGAATCCTTCCAATAGCGAGTATCAGGATTTGAGCCACAGTTATTTCCATCACAGTCTGTTCCATGCAGATAATGTGGAGGACATAGCGATTACCGGTTTCGGTAAAATCGACATGCAGTCTGAGTGGGAAGTGACCGATACCTGGTGCAGAGCTTGCAAGATTATCGCATTTAAAGAGTGTAGAGAAGTTATCATCAGAGATTTGGTGATGCTGAATGCCACTGACTTGGCAGTGTACCTGGCAGGTTGTGAGTATGTGACTATTTCAGGCCTGAACATAGCTGCTCATGTGGACGGTATCAGCCCTGACTGCTGTAGAAATGTGACCATCTCTGACTGTATTGTGGATACCGGAGATGACGCTATTGTGCCCAAATGTTCCTATACCTTGGGTTATTGGAAGGCGATGGAGAACCTGACCATCTCTAATTGCGTGTGCAGAAGCAGCGCCTCTGCCATCAAGTTTGGTACAGAGTCCAACTCTGCATTTAGAAATATCACCGTAACCGGATGTACTATCTATAATACCGGTTTGAAGGGATTGGCGATTCAGGCATGTGACGGTGCGGTTATCGAGGGCCTGACCATTTCCAATATTTCTATGCAGAATGTGGGTAACCCTATTTTGATGATGATTTTGGATCGTGCAAGAGGACCTAAGCCCTGTCCTGTGGGTATTATCAGAAATGTAAATATCTCTAATGTGGTGATTACCGGCCCTTATCCTGATGAGTATCAGGTGACCATGGCACAGAATGCAAGAGATTATTTCAACAACAATGTTACCGCAAAACAGAAACCCATTCCGTTTTTGATTGCAGGTCAACCTGATAGCCCTATTCAGAACCTGACCCTGTCTAACATTACCTTCGTGGCACCCGGTGGCGGTACCGAGGAAGACAGAGAGATTAAACTGCCCGAGGTTAGAGACGGATATCCCATCAGCGATATGTTTGGACCTAAATTCCCTGCATATGGTATGTGGGCAAGACATGTGGACAATATTAAATTGTACAATGTTGAATTTATGACAGAAAAACCGGATGCGAGAGATGCGGTTGTTCTGGAAAATGTTACAAGATTTAAAAATATTTAAGATATTGGATATACTAACCTTTAGTGGATGTTTATCCGATAAGGAAGGAGTTATGCCGCATGCAATGTACGGATATTGGAATTGACCTTGGTACAGCCAGCATATTGGTGTACATCAGAGGGAAGGGTGTTGTGCTGAAGGAGCCTTCAGTAGTAGCATTCGACAGAGATACAAATAAGATTAAAGCCATTGGTGAGGATGCGCGTTTGATGTTGGGTAGAACACCCGGCAATATCGTGGCAGTCAGACCTCTTCGTCAGGGTGTTATTTCTGATTACACCGTGACAGAGAAAATGATGAAATATTTCATCCAGAAAGCCATAGGCAAAAAAACCTTCAGAAAACCCCGTATCGCAGTGTGTGTACCCAGTGGCGTAACTGAAGTAGAGAAGAAGGCAGTAGAGGATGCTACTTATCAGGCTGGTGCCAGAGAAGTATGCATCATTGAAGAGCCCATTGCAGCAGCGATTGGTGCAGGCATTGATATTTCCAAACCTTGCGGAAACATGATTGTGGATATCGGTGGTGGTACTTCTGATATTGCGGTTATTTCCTTGGGCGGCACCGTGGTAAGTGCTTCTATCAAGGTGGCAGGCGATGATTTCGATGAGGCGATTGTGCGTCACATGCGTAAAAAACACAATCTTTTGATCGGTGAAAGAACAGCGGAAGATATCAAGATTAAAATCGGTTGCGCATATCCATTGCCCGAAGTGGAATATATGGATGTCAGGGGCCGTAATCTGGTGACGGGTCTGCCCAAAACCGTGAAGGTTTCCTCTGAGGATACAGAGGAAGCGCTTCGTGAGATTACCTCTCAGGTGGTGGACACCATCCACAGTGTTTTAGAGAAAACACCCCCTGAGTTGGCTGCAGATATTGCAGACAGAGGCATTGTCCTTACCGGAGGCGGAAGTCTCCTCCGTGGATTGGAAGAGTTGGTATACTCCAGAACCGGCATTAACACGATGACCGCAGAGGATCCCATGACCGCAGTGGCTGTGGGAACCGGCAAATATGCAGAGTTTCTCTCCGGTTACAACGACTAAAGAGATATTTGCGGCATGTCTGTGCGGGAAATACATAAGATGTGATTTCAGGACTGCTTTTCAATGGGCAGTCCTGTTTTGAATTTGTAAGAGGATGTCCCACTATGACAGGATTTCCGATACACGAAAGGAGAAGGGAATGGAAACCATTACAGGTTTTTTGGAGAGCATCATATATCAAAATGAAGAAAACGGATACCTTGTAATGAATCTCCTGGTAGAGGGAGAACCCTTGACCTGCGTGGGAACCGCAAAAGGAATTAGCAAAGGGGAGCATGTAACACTGGAAGGAGAATATGCGGAACACCCTATATATGGGCCGCAATTTAAGTTTACAAGATTCCGGGTGGTACCACCCAGTGGCAGTGAGGACATTGAGCGGTATTTGGCATCAGGTGCGGTGAAGGGAATAGGTACCGCATTGGCATCGCGGATTGTGGATAAATTCGGAGAGGATGCCTTCCGCATTATTGAGGAAGAACCGGAAAGACTGGCAGAAGTACGGGGGATTAGCGAACGCAAAGCGAGAGAAATCGCCTCCCAAATGGAAGAAAAAAAGGATTTGCGGGATGCGCTTGTTTATCTGCAGAAATATGGTATTTCCAATACGTTAGCGGTAAAAATATATGATAAGTATGGTATCGGACTGTACGAGGTGATGAAGGAGAATCCCTATCAACTGGCGGAAGACATCCACGGCGTGGGATTCAAAATCGCAGATGAGATTGCGTCTGCCATTGGCATACATACGGATTCGGATTATCGTATCAGGAGCGGCATCCTTTACACTTTGCTGCAAGGGGCAGCAGAGGGGCATTGTTATCTGCCGCTAGAGGTGCTTTTACAGGAAAGTGCAAAGCTGCTTGAGGTGGAGGAAGAATCTATCCGTCCGCAGGTAGATAATTTGATGATGGACAAAAAACTGGTTATAAAAGGGCAAGCGGTGTACGCTGCCAGTTACTATTATGCAGAATTAAGCTGTGCCAGGATGTTGAGTGATTTGGATTTGCATTTGGTTTCTTCCGTGCGGATGCCGGCAGTGGAGACGCAGATGGTACGTCGGATAGAAAAGATCGCCAAAGAAGCCGGCATGGAACTGGACAGTTTGCAGGCAGAAGCTGTAAAGATGGCAGCAGAACACGGACTGTTTCTTTTAACCGGTGGACCGGGAACGGGAAAAACAACCACCATCAACATGATGATACGGTATTTTGAGTCGGAGGGGATGGATATTTATTTGGCGGCGCCCACAGGTCGTGCGGCGAAACGCATGACAGAAGCTACGGGATGTGAAGCCAGAACCATTCACCGAATGCTGGAGTTGAACAGTGCGTTGTCTGACGAGGACAGCCGGAAAGTCAGGTTTGAAAGAAATGAAGAAAATCCACTGGAAGCGGACGTAATCATCATTGACGAAATGTCTATGGTGGATATTCATTTGTTCCAGGCGCTGTTAAAGGCTGTGATACCCGGAACACACTTGATTTTGGTGGGAGATGTGAATCAGTTACCCAGTGTGGGCCCGGGACAGGTGCTGCGCGATATGATAGGGAGCGGATGCTTTCCTATGTTGGAATTAAAACGGATTTTCCGACAAGAGGAGGCCAGCGATATCGTAGTAAATGCGCACAAAATCAACCGTGGTGAAAGTGTTGCCATGGATAATAAATCTAAGGATTTCTTTGTTTTGGAAAGAAATGACATTAATGTCATTTATAAACACATGGTGCAGCTGATTCGGGAGAAATTGCCGCCCTATGTGGGGGCGACTCCCTATGATATTCAGGTACTCACTCCTATGCGAAAGGGCGCACTGGGGTGCGAAACATTGAACAGCATTTTGCAAAAGTATTTAAACCCTCCGGAAGACGGAAAAAAGGAAATGGTAAGCGGCAGCACCATTTTCCGTGAAGGGGATAAGGTGATGCAAATACGCAATAACTATCAACTGGAATGGGAGA
>JAFQIE010000038.1 GCA_017397645.1 Lachnospiraceae bacterium
CGAAAAGTTCTGGGATTTGATGATGCATATGGCCCGCACCTTCCGTGAATTCGGCATGTGGGGTACCATATTGCGTACCTGCTGCGGTCCGGAAGATCCGATTTGGAATATGTGCCCTGACAAGATTCGGGAGTTTAACAATCTGTTTTTAAATGGAATTGAACCGAATAATATTCCTAGCTAAAGAAAGTAATTCATGTCTGGCCCCGGGGCGTACCGGGGCCAGAGAACAGCTATCACTAATATCTGAATAGCTGAAAAACATCGGCGGTTAGAAAGATATCGCCCAAACATCTTCTAAGCGCCACTCCTCCCGAATCCTTCAACGAATCAATAATCCTTTTTAAAACCCACTGGAAATATTTTTGTAAACCATATATAATGTTCTCAAAGCATTATATTTCTAACTTCTGAAAGATGTTTATGTGCATACGAGAGGGGATATTGAAGGAGTTTCTGGAGCAAAACAGAGCGGAGGCGATGGCGATGAGTATTTACGAATACGATGAGGAAAAACACATAAGGATGGAGCGCGAGGATGCTTATGCAGATGGTCATAAGGACGGCCACAAAGACGGTCAGAATCGCATGCTAACACTGGTTCAGAAGATGATGGAAGATGGCATGACGGAAAAGATACCTCAGTTAACAACTTCGGACTTCTTAGAGGAAATGCTAAAAAAATATGAACTGTAATCATAGACGGCAGGAAAAGTGAGATTTTTCGGTTCTTTGTCAATAGTTGGGGTGGAATTCCTGTGAATTCCGCCCCATTACTGCGTTTGCGGGGATTTTGATGTTTGCATCGAAAAATCCTATTTTCAGGCATGCAAAGAAAGCCTTCGTGCCAGTCTTTTTTGAATTATGCAATTAACGAGTTGTAAGTAAAATGCGGGTTCTGAGATGTTCGAAATTCCTAATACCATAGGATGTTCGTTTCAAAACCTTTATTTTATTGTAGAACCGTTTTTTCCAAGCAGGTGCAAATTACGTGGAACGATGTGGAAATTACTCTTTTGGATACCCCCGGACATGTGGATTTTTCGGCGGAAGCGGAGCGTACCTTGCAGGTATTGGACTACTGTCTGTTGATTGTCAGTGGCCCGGATGGTGTGCAGGGACATGTACAGACACTGTGGAAGTTATTGAAACAGTACGAAGTCCCCACCTTTGTGTTTGTCAACAAGATGGACCAGCCCGGGACGGACAAAGAGAAGATACTGCAGGAGTTACAGACTCGATTGGATCCTGCGTGCCAATGGATGGGCGCAGGCGAAGAAATTGCACTCTGTGACGAAAAATTGATGGAAGAATATCTGGAAACCGGCTCACGCATTTGAAGGTTACCGGTGGCGTGTTGGATGTGAAGATGATTGTGGGCAATCGGAATAGTGCCTTGCATACAGAAAGTATCTGGGAAGAAAAAGTGGATCAAATCCGCATATATAACGGAGGCGGGTATGAGACAAAGGAGAGGGCACGGGCCGGAGAAGTCTGTGCCGTAACGGGACTGACTCAAACCATTATCGGACAGGGGCTGGGAAGGGAAACTGTGAATGTGTCCCCTATTCTGGTGCCGGTGTTGTCCTATGGACTCGTCCTGCCGGAGGATAGTGACCTTATCAAAGTGTTATCAGAGCTAAAAACGATAGAGGAAGAAGATCCCCAGCTTCGCATTGTCTGGAGGGAACAGACAAAGGAAATACATGTTCAAGTGATGGGAGAAGTGCAGATAGAAATACTAAAGCAGCTCATTTCGGAGAGATTTCACCTGCAGGTGGAATTTACGGAGGGGAAGATTCTGTACAAGGAAACCATCGCGTCTGCGGCAGTTGGCATCGGTCATTTCGAACCGTTACGCCATTATGCAGAGGTCCATCTATTATTGGAACCGGGCGAGCCGGGCAGTGGGTGGCAACTGCATAGCAATTGTAGCGAAGATGTTTTGGATAAGAACTGGCAACGATTGATTTTTACTCATTTAGAGGAGAGAACACATATAGGTGTTTTGATCGGAGCACCCCTGACGGATGTGAAGGTGACCCTGCTGACAGGTCGGGCGCATAATAAGCATACTGAAGGCGGAGATTTCAGACAGGCCACCTATCGTGCTCTGCGGCAGGGCTTGATGCAGGCAAAAAGTGTGTTGCTGGAGCCGGTGTTTTCTTTTACCTTGGAATTGCCAACAGAGCAGTTGGGCAGGGCTATGTCCGATATACAGCGCATGCATGGCAGACTGACTTGTGTATTGAAGGGATATGAACCCTGTCACAATCAGGAGGAAGTGATTGCGTCCAGTGGATATAGTGCGGACGCAGATGTTAGCAACCCCTCTTCTTCTGTTTTTTGCGCCCATGGGGCGGGGTTTGTGGTGCCCTGGGACCAGGTGGCGGAGTATGCCCATTTGGAAAGTGGATGGACGCCGGAGGAGCTATCGGATGAGCACTTGGCACAGACGTTAATGGAAAGCGTGAAAGATGCAAGACGACAGACAGAAGCCTCCGGGAAAGGTTATATCACGCAGGAGGAAATTGACGAAATTTTTCAAAGGACATATGGCAAATCCAAGGCAGATTACGAGCCCTACAGATACCATCATCAAAATACAGGACATACCATTACGTCAATTGCCGGAGAAGAGAAAAAGGAGCCCTACAAGCATAAAAAACTGGCAAAAAAAGAGGATTACCTGTTGATAGATGGCTATAATATTATTTTCGCGTGGGAGGAGTTACAAGAACTTGCCAAAGTGAACATTGACAGCGCAAGGGACAAACTCATCGACATATGCTGTAATTATCAGGGATACATCGGTGGGACACTAATCTTGGTGTTTGATGCTTATAAGGTAAAGGGGAATCCCGGTTCCGTGGAAAAGCACCACAACATTTTTGTGGTCTATACCAGAGAGGCAGAGACTGCCGATGCGTACATCGAGAAAACGGTTCATGAGATTGGTAGGAAACATAATGTGACCGTGGCTACTTCGGATGCCTTAGAGCAAATGATTATCTGGGGTGAGGGCGCCATCCGCATGTCGGCCTTGGGGCTAAAAGAAGCGGTGGAAATGGCCACTGCACAGGCTAAAGCAGAATACCTGTCCCAAGGAGAAAGGTTGGGGAATAACATAAAAATTCCTTGAAATTATTAAATCTTGTTTCGTTGCACCATAGAGATATTTATGGTAAAATAGATAGAAATTCTTATAGAAATGTTAAGTGCAGAGGGGAGTCCTATGTTACATTACATTATTTCACCGGAATATGCTTCCTATTTGATTCCACTTGGAATCTTATTTGCGTTCCTTACAACGGTGATATTCACCGGAAAGTTGGCAGAGTATTTGCCCAAGGATGCGGGTAGGGAATTTGCCCATGATGGGAAACTCTCCGCCGGAAAACCAAGGGGCGCAGGTATCATTTTTGTGCTATGTTTTATTTTGGCAGCAGCTGTGTTTGCACCGGTAAATCCGGAATTGATTATCTATCTTTTACTGGTGGGTGTGAGCATGATGACGGGGTATTTGGACGATGCGTCCAAGATGCCTTGGGGAGAATACAAAAAAGGATTTCTGGATTTGTGTGTGGCGGCATTGGTGGCCTTGACTTATTTGAGATATAATCCCAATATTATATGGTTGCCTGTGGTCAATATGGAAATTGAGATTCCCAAGGTTTTATTCGCAGTTTTAATTGTAGTGTTGGTATGGGTTTCTGTGAATGTAACAAACTGTTCGGATGGGGTGGACGGACTGTCCGGCACTCTGACCATCCTGACACTCATGAGTATTTATATCGTGAGCAATAGGCTTGTTCAAGGGGGAGGTTTTTCTTACCTGCTTCTGATGTTTACGGTCTGCATTTTGGGATACCTTTGGTACAACGCAAGCCCCAGCCGACTGATGATGGGGGATGCCGGTTCCAGAGCCATGGGGCTGTTCATCAGCATCGCAGTGTTAAAAACAGGGTGCCCGCTCCTCTATATTCCATTGGCACTGATGTTGATTTTGGATGGTGGTTTGGGTCTTGTAAAGGTGGCGCTGCTTCGATTCCTAAAGATACATATTTTGAAAAACACCAGACTTCCCCTGCATGACCATGTGCGCAAGGTGAAGGGGTGGTCCAATACGCAGACGGTATTCCGTTTTGCAATTATTCAGGTTATTATTGCTGTGGCAACATTATATATGATATAAGAACAGTTCTAGAGGTGAAAAGAATGGAAAAGAAATCTACATTAACAAAATTTTTGGCAATGGTATTTCAGGGCGCTTTGATTGGCTTTGGGTTTATCCTTCCGGGCATTTCCGGAGGCGTGCTTTGTGTGATTTTTGGAATCTATAAACCGATTATGGAGTTTCTGGCAGATCCGTTGCACAAGTTCAAAACCCATGTGCCCAAGTTATTTCCGATTTTTGTGGGATTTGTTCTTGGTGCTGTTGTCATTGGCAAAGTGCTCAGCAAGGCATTGGAACTGTATCCGGCACAATGCGTTTGCCTGTTTGTAGGTTTGATTATTGGTATGATTCCGTCCTTGTATAAGGAGGCAGGAGAACAGGGAAGAAATAAGAATTCCTTCATAGCAATGGGAGGCGGATTTGTATTCATCATGGCTTTACTGATTGGTTTGATGGCATTCTCTGTTTCCATTACACCCAACTTTGGCTGGGATATGTTCATTGGCTTCTGCCTGGCACTCAGCGTTATCGCGCCCGGTATGAGTTCTTCCACTTTCCTGATGCCCATGGGATTGTATGATGTGATGGCAGATGCCATTGGTAATCTTGAATTCAAGATTTTGATTCCTATCGGTATTGGTGGTGTGTTGACCGTGCTTCTTTTTGCCAAATTGGTGGATGCACTTTTGAAAAAATACTATTCCGTTACCTTCCATGCTATCACAGGTGTGGTAATTGCAGCTACCATTATGACCATCCCCAGTGCAGCAATGGGCAAGGACCAGGTGAATTTCCTGGCATCCTCCGGCATGATTCTGACCAATGTTGTTTTACTGGTGGCAGGCGTGGCAGCAGGTTTATTTATGGAAAAATTCAACAGCAAGTTTTCTAAAGAATAAGGTGAAGACATGTACGATGAATTGACGCCCAGCGATATTAAACGCATGGAAGAAGAAATTGAGTACCGGAAACTGGTGGTGCGCAAGGCAGCGTTAGAAGACGTGAAGGAAGCGAGAGCCCACGGGGATTTGAGCGAAAACTTCGAATATTATGCAGCAAAAAAATACAAGAATCAAAACGAGAGCCGTATCCGCTATTTGGAGCGGATGATTCGTACGGCCAAGGTAATCTCGGAGGATTCTGCGGCGGATGAGGTGGGTATTAACAACACTGTTACCGTGGAATTCGTAGATGACGGAAGTCGGGAAATCTATAAAATTGTGACCACCGTGCGAGGGAATTCCCTGGAGAATCTTATCAGTAACGAAAGCCCTTTGGGCAAGGCGTTGCTTGGGAAAAAAGTAGGAGACTGCGCTCATGTGGAAGTGAATCCCGGGGTGAGTTATGATGTAAGAATAATGGCAATTGAAAAAACCGTAGATGACGGAAGTGATAAGCTAAGGAGCTATTGATGAAAAACTACTTGTTGTTTGATTTAGATGGCACATTGACAGACCCTAAGAAGGGAATCTGTACCTGCGTGCAATATGCATTGAAAGAGGAGTTCGGCATTGAGGAGCCGGACCTGAATAAATTAGAACCATTTATTGGACCGCCTTTGAAGGATAGTTTTATGAAGTACTATGACTTGACGGAGGAACAGGCGGAAGCAGCCATTGTAAAATATAGGGAACGGTTTTCTACGGTTGGTTTGTATGAGAACCAACTTTATCCCGGTGTGGCAAATATGCTGCAGGATTTAAAGAAAAGAGGACTTACTTTGGCGATTGCATCCAGTAAGCCCACAGTTTTTGTAGAAAAGATTCTGCGACATTTCAATATTTACCAATACTTTGATGTGGTGGTAGGTAGCGAACTGGATGGAACCAGGGTCAACAAAGAAGAGGTAGTACTGGAAGCGTTACACCGTCTGTTTGGGGATAAGCCCGTGGACAAGGAAAAAGTCTATATGATAGGAGACCGCAAGTTTGATGTGGAAGGAGCTCATTTCTTTGGTCTGGAGTGTGTGACCGTGTCCTATGGCTATGGCAGTATGGAGGAGTTGAAGGAAGCAAAAGCAGACTACATTGTCCGTTCTGTGGAGGAATTGCACGAGTTTTTGCTTCGTGGACTGGAGGAGTTTAAGAATCCAAAGCGCGGCCAAATTCTATTTGCTTTGGCATATCCTTTTATCTTGTTTGTGCTGGGACAGATGCTGGCCAGCACGGTTTTGAGTGCGGTTATTAGCTTTATCAATGATTCCCTGCCACAGGACAAGAAAATACTTTTGATGAATGAGGCGGGGAAATTGGAGTATGCTAATCCAAATATTCCTGCCGCCATGGAGTTTGCAGGATTCATTGTGGGCGCATTTATGATACGGAAAATTGCGTTTTCCATGATTCGCAAGGCTAAAAAAAGTTGCTTTTTATCTCATTTATGGCCGAAGCCCAAAAAACATTATCTTTTTGCGGTAATGGCAACTCTGGGCAGTGTGGTGGGATTGAACCTTGGAATCAGCCTGATGGATATTGCAGCACACTCCCAAGGATACAGCCTGGTGGAAGAAGCGCAAAGTGCAGTGTGGCTACCCCTTGGCATCATCGGTTACGGAATTATCACCCCTTTTGCGGAGGAGATTCTGTTCCGTGGTATCATTTATAACGGCGTGAAAAAGTATTTCAAGCCCAAGCCTGCATTGTTTATGTGTGCTGCCATATTTGGTATGTACCACGGCAATACGGTACAGGGCATCTATGCTTTTATCATGGGATTTTTGATGATCTATTTATATGAGTATTTTGGGGATTTCAAGGCACCTCTTTTCGTGCATATGTTCTCCAATTTGTTTGCCTATGTATTGATGTTCATTTCTCAGAAGGCGCCCTGGTTTGTAAATCAATATATCTGCCTGGTGTTTCTTGCGCTGGCAGCGGCGGGTGTTTATCTGTTAAACAAGGACAGAAAGGTTTTTTAGCATGAAATTTTCCATCGTCACGGTGTGTTTGAATCCGGGAGAAAAACTGAATAGTACACTTGCTTCCGTGCTATCACAAACCTGTGAAGATTGGGAAGTAATCATAAAGGATGGCGGAAGCTCGGACGGTGCCGTGGATGGCTGGGTAGAAGCGCATAAGGATACCCCCGGCTTTGACAAAGTGAAGGTGTTCGTGGAGCCTGACAGGGGCATTTATGATGCCATGAACCAGGCGGTTGCCCACACCTGTGGTGAGTATGTGGTTTTCTTAAACTGTGGCGACGCTTTTGCAGACGAAAATGTTTTGGCAGATGTGGCGGCGCGGATAGAGTTAGAAGTGTCGGAAGAACAGGATGTTTTTGTGCCTACAGGAGCGCAAGGCACTGTGCCTAAGGCACGGGTTTTCTATGGAGATACTTTGAGTGAGAAAAATAGTGCGGTGATTGCATCCCCACCGAAGATAACAGGGTTTACTTGCTATCGGAATATCCCCTGTCATCAGTCCTGTTTTTACAGCAGGGAGTTGTGTGTACAAAAGCCCTATGATTTAAACTACAGAATCAGAGCAGATTACGACCATTTCCTCTGGTGTTTTTATCGGGCCAAGGCAGAGTTTGTTTATTTGGGATTCGTAGTCTCCTCTTATGAGGGCGGCGGTTATTCCGAGAGTCGTGCCAATAGACAAAGGGACGCCCGGGAGTTCAAACAAATCACGGCAACCTATATGAGCCGGGGAGAGCTTATGGGATACCAATCCGTCATGGCACTGACGTTAGCGCCCCTACGAAGAGCAATGGCGGAGAGTAAATTTTTTGCCGGTCTGTACCATTCTCTAAAAAGTATGTTATACGGGAAGTAACAAGATGAAATATTGGAATGTGAAAGAAGAAATTTTTCCTGAAATTGGGACACAATGATAAAGGGGAATTTCTTCTTTTTTAATGATATATTCATTGAATTGTTCCGGGGGTTGTGTTAAGATTGACAATGAGGAAAAATTTATCAAATTGGAGGTCGGCATGAAAGATTTGGCTAAGCTGTCGAAGCAACTCATACTGTTCACTCAATTTGGTCTCAGTGTAATTATGCCGCTGTTACTATGTCTGTTGCTCTGTTGGGTGTTGACAGATAGGATGGCGGTGGGCGGATGGATTTACATCCCGGGATTCTTCTTCGGACTGGGTGGCAGTGGCGTGACCGCCTGGAAGATGTATCTTTCTGTTCAGAAGGATTTAGATAATAAGCCGAAGAATAAAAAATCTTATAACGACCACGGATGAGAAACTGTATCATAAAAAGGTACATCCGTTAGAAGGGACGTACAGAATGAAGCTTCTTGAAAAAATGCAGCCTGCATTGAAGCAGGAAAGTAAAAAGATCATCCTCATCACACTCGTTGGAAATGTTTTCATGTGGCTGGTTTGGGGGCTGCTTGGTATGGCTTTTCCCGAGAAGGTGGTGTTTGATATCACCGTTCTGTTGGGCGGTTTGGTAGGTGGAGCCGTAGCAGTCTGGAATTTTGTCTGGATGGGACTGTCACTGCAAAAGGCAGTGAACGTTGAGGACCCGGAGTTGGCGAAAAAACTGATTCAGGCTAACTATGGGAAAAGGAACCTACTTCGTATTGTGTGGGTGGCCGTTGCAATTATGGTCCCATGCTTTCACTATGTAGCAGGTCTCATTCCTTTGGTGTTCCCGGGCACGGGGCTCAAACTGATGGGTGTGTTTGCTGCGTTTGCTAAAAAAGACAAAAGGGAGGTGATGTGACGTGGAGTTGGATATTTCCGGAGCAAAGATACTGCTTCGTATTCCGACGAACATCCCGATATTAGGTGATATACTATTGACAGAAACCATTGTTATGAGCTGGGTGGTAATGGCCTTGATTACAGGACTCTGCATCTGGTTGACCAGGGACCTAAAGGTGGAGGGTATTACTAAGAGACAAGCAGTGGCAGAAATGATTGTGGAAACGGCCAATCATTTTGTGGTCGGTAATATGGGAGAAAAGTTTAGGCATTTCATTCCCTTTGTGGCGGCCTTGTTTGCCACCAGTGTGGTGTCTAACTTGATCAGTTTAACAGGGCTTCGAAGTCCCACCGCGGATTTATCTACGGAGGCGGCATGGGCGGTGGTGGTATTTACCATTATCACGGCCCAGAAGATTAAGGCCAGTGGCGTGGGCGGATACTTTAAGGGATTCACACAGCCCATTCCCGTGTTGACACCATTTAATATTTTATCGGAATTGGCGACGCCCATCAGTATGGCTTGCCGTCACTTCGGTAATATATTGTCGGGTGTGGTTATCAATGCACTGCTATACGGAGCGTTGGCAGCGGCCAGTGCAAAACTCTTTGGCCTGTTGCCCGGAGTGGTGGGAGATGTGCTTTCCCAGATTCCGTTTTTGTCAGTGGGTATTCCCGCCATATTGTCGGTTTACTTTGATTGGTTTTCCGGCTTCATGCAGGCGTTTATTTTCTGTATGTTGACGGTTATGTATATCTCAAACGCGTCGGAAGGATAGCGTATAATTTTACAAAAAACAAATTATATTTCAGGAGGAAATTAAAATGGAATTTCAGTTACTCGCAAAAGGTATTGCTTTGGCAGGATGTGCAATTGGTGCAGGTTTGGCGTTGGTCGCTGGTATCGGCCCCGGTATCGGTGAAGGTAACGCAGTAGCAAAGGCTTTGGAAGCAATCGGTCGTCAGCCCGAATGTAAAGGTGATGTAACCTCTACTATGTTGCTTGGTTGTGCAATCGCAGAGACCACAGGTATCTATGGTTTCGTTACCGGTTTGCTTTTGATTTTCGTAGCACCCGGCATGTTCATGAATTTGTTGGGTTAATCATTAGGCAACTAAGAAACAGGAGGTGTAAGCATGGAGGTACAGGGTCTGGTTGGATTAGCACCGTGGACTTTTATTGCGACAATTGCCAACCTCTTTATCCAGGTATATTTGATCAAAAGGTTTTTGTTCAAACCCATCAATGAGGTTCTGGAAAAGAGAAAAGCAAAGGCAGATGCTGAGATTAAGGATGCCGAAACGGCAAAGCAGGAGGCCATTGCGGTAAAGGCAGAATACGAGCAGAATATGCAGGAAGCAAAGGCGAAGGCCAATGAGATTCTTGCCAATGCCCAGAAAACGGCAACGCTTCAGAGTGAGGAGATTCTGAGAGAAGCAAATGCTCAGGCAATGGCAATCAAAGGCAAGGCAGAAAGTGATATCGCACAGGAAAAACGCAAAGCAGTAAATGAGCTGAAAACCGAAATCGGTGAAATGGCTATGGAAATTGCGGAGCGTGTGATAGAGAGAGAAATCAGTGAGGAAGACCATAAGAAACTCATTGATGAGTATATTGCGAATGTAGGTGATGCATCATGACGCAAAGAGCAGTGATTTATGGCAGTAGCTTATATGACCTTGCCACAGAAGAAAATCTGGCAGAGGTAATATGGGAAGAAATGAATGCTGTGCGCCAGATTATGAGAGAGAATCCGGATTATATGAGTCTTCTCTCCAATGCGTCTTTGTCCAAACAGGAAAGAACCGCTCTTTTGCAGGAGGCTTTTGGAGAACAGGTGCAGAAGTATCTCTTGAACTTCTTAAAGATTCTCTGTGAGCGGGATTTGTTGGGCGAATTCGGAGGCTGCTGTGAGGAGTATCGGAAACGTTACTACCGGGACCACAATATGGTGGAAGCAATCATTACCAGTGCAGTGGCTTTGACCCGGGAGCAGTTAAGGGCGTTACAGACAAAATTAGAGGCGGTCACCGGGAAAACAGTGGTGCCCGTACAGAAAGTGGATACCGGCCTGGTGGGCGGTATTCGCGTGGAAATGGAAGGAAAGATGCTGGATGGCAGTGTGCAAAGCCGCCTGCAGGGACTTTCACGTAAACTAAACCAGACAATTATTTAAAGGATGGAAAATAAAATGCAATTGAAACCGGAAGAAATATCCAAGGTGATTCGCAGTCAGATTAAATATTATGACAATGCCATTCGCCAGGACGAGACAGGTACTGTTCTGCTGGTGGGAGATGGTATTGCCAGAGCCGGCGGACTTGTGAACTGTATGGCGGGAGAGTTATTGGAATTCGAGGACGGCAGCCTGGGAATGGCTCAAAACCTGGAAGAAAACAGTGTGTCCATCGTATTATTTGGCTCCGATGAGAATATTGGCGAAGGCCAGACAGTAAAGAGAACCGGTAAAGTCGTATCCGTTCCCGTAGGAGAGGCATTGATTGGACGTGTAGTAAATGCGTTGGGACAGCCTATCGACGGTGCAGGTCCGATTGCGACGGAAAACTTTCGTGCCATAGAGAGTCCGGCGCCCGGCATCTGCGAGAGAAAGTCCGTATCGGAACCTCTGCAGACCGGTATTAAGGCAATTGACTCTATGGTACCCATCGGAAGAGGGCAGCGTGAGTTGATTATCGGCGACCGCCAGACAGGTAAGACCACCATTGCTTTGGATACCATTATCAATCAGAAAGGTAAGGACGTTATCTGTATTTATGTTGCTATCGGCCAGAAGCGTTCTACCGTAGCATCTATGGTAGAAACCTTGGCGAAGAATGGTGCTATGGATTACACCATTGTGGTGGCTGCAACTGCTTCAGAGACCAGTCCTTTGCAGTATATTGCACCCTATACCGGTTGTGCCATGGGAGAATATTTTATGCATCAGGGCAAGCATGCATTGATTATTTATGATGATTTGAGTAAGCATGCAGTGGCATATCGTGCCCTGTCCCTGCTGATCCGTCGTCCTCCCGGACGTGAGGCATATCCCGGCGACGTATTCTACCTGCATTCCAGATTGCTGGAAAGAGCAGCAAAACTAGACGATGAACACGGCGGCGGTTCCCTAACTGCCCTGCCCATCATAGAGACTCAGGCGGGTGACGTATCCGCCTATATCCCCACCAATGTAATTTCTATTACGGACGGTCAGATTTTCTTGGAGACAGAGCTTTTCCATGCGGGCATTATGCCTGCGGTAAATCCCGGTATCTCTGTGTCGCGAGTGGGTGGCAATGCTCAGATTAAGGCGATGAAGAAAGTTGCCGGTACGCTGAAATTGTTGTACTCCCAGTACAGAGAGTTGCAGAGCTTTGCACAATTTGGCTCTGATTTGGATGCGGATACCAAGGCAAGACTAGACCAAGGTGCCAGAATCGTAGAAGTGCTGAAGCAGAACCAAAATGCTCCCGTGCCGGTAGAAAAGCAGGTGGCAATTCTGTACGCAGTTACCAAGGGAATCCTAAGCGCAGTGGCGGTGGGAGATGTGAAGGCGTATGAGACAGGTCTCTACACAGAATTGGATACGGATGCGGATGGTCTGGCAGTGATGCGTTCCATTCGTGAAACCGGTGCTTTGAATGAAGAAACAGAAAACGCTTTGAAGGCTGTTTTGGAAGCATATACAGAGAAATTCTTGAGTGCCAGACCTGAATAATTAAAAGGAGAAAGCGGTATGGCTGCAAATATGAAGGCAGTGAAACTGCGCATTAAGAGCGTCCAAAGTACCATGCAGATTACCAAGGCTATGGAACTGGTGGCTTCCTCAAAGTTGCGCAGGGCAAAAGAGCGGGCAGAGAATAGTAGACCGTATTTTGAAAAAATATATAGCACGCTGAAGGATATCGCGAATGGCAACACGGATTTTTCTTCTGTGTATGCCAAAGGCAACCTGAATACGAAACCCTGCTTTGTGCTTCTGGCAGGCGACAGAGGCTTGGCGGGCGGATACAACGCTAATGTATTCAAGAGGTTCGAGGAGCTTCGTAAGGGTCAGGACTGTGTGGTTTTGCCCATTGGCAAAAAGGCGCTGGAATATGTTAAGAGAAAGCAAATTCCCTGTCTTACGGAAACTTTTGCAGAATTGGCAAATATCAAGGTGTCAGGATGTTTCGATATTGCCAAGATGCTTTGCAAAGCCTTTAAAGCCGGCGAAATCGGTTCTATAGAGCTTGTGTATACGAAGTTTATTTCTATGCTGACCCAGAGACCGGAAGGGGTGCCGTTGTTACCTTTGAAGGACTTGGTGTCGGAGGCTTCCGATAAGACCGGAAACGCGACGGAAGAGGTTGGAAAGCCAAGGGAATTGATTTTGTATGAGCCCAGCGCAGAAGTGGTGTTTGAACGCATTGTTCCTGAGTATTTGGCAGGAGTGATTTATGGAGCTATTTGCGAAGCGGCGGCATCCGAATTGGCGGCAAGAAGAACCGCCATGGAATCTGCTACCGGCAATGCAGAGGAGATGCTGGAGAATTTGAACCTGTATTATAACCGGGCCAGACAGGCGGGTATTACACAGGAAATCACAGAGATTGTCGGTGGTGCGGAGAGCATCTAAAGGCAGAATGGAGAGAGATGGACATGAGTGAGAAAAATTATGGTGAAGTAGTACAGATTATAGGACCCGTGTTGGACATCCGTTTTCCCCACGACCAGTTGCCTGCACTGCTGAACGCTATTGAAATTGATAACAATGGTACTAAGGTAACCGTAGAGGTGGCACAGCAGATTGGCGATAATATGGTGCGCTGTATTGCAATGAATTCCACGGATGGTCTGGTGAGAGGTGCCAAGGCGGTAGATACAGGTGCCCCCATTGCAGTGCCGGTAGGCGAGGAATGTTTGGGACGCGTATTTAATCTGTTGGGAGATCCTGTAGACAATGGACCCAAGCCGGAAGCAAAGGAATATTGGCCGATTCATCGTCCGGCACCTGCATATGAAGAACAGATGCCCGCGACGGAGATTTTGGAAACCGGTATCAAGGTTGTAGACTTGATTTGTCCCTACGCTAAGGGTGGTAAGATTGGTCTTTTTGGCGGTGCCGGCGTAGGTAAAACAGTGCTTATTATGGAGTTGATTCACAATGTTGCTACGGCACACGGTGGGTTGTCCGTATTTACCGGTGTAGGTGAGCGTACCAGAGAGGGTAATGACTTATACAACGAAATGAAGGAAAGTGGCGTTATCGATAAGACCGCATTAGTGTATGGTCAGATGAACGAGCCCCCAGGAGCACGTATGCGTGTAGGCCTTTCCGGACTTACCATGGCGGAGTATTTCCGTGATGTAAAGAATCAGGATGTGTTGCTTTTCATTGATAATATTTTCCGTTTTACCCAGGCAGGGTCTGAAGTGTCTGCGCTTCTTGGACGTATGCCTTCTGCGGTTGGTTATCAGCCTACTTTGGCAACGGAAATGGGTATTTTGCAGGAGAGAATTACTTCTACCAGAAAGGGTTCCATCACTTCCGTTCAGGCGGTTTATGTGCCTGCGGATGACTTGACTGACCCCGCGCCTGCAACCACATTTACTCATTTGGACGCCACCACTGTTTTGTCACGTGATATTGCCAGCCAGGGTATTTATCCTGCGGTAGATCCCTTGGATTCCACCAGCCGTATCCTGAGCCCTGAAGTGGTGGGCAAGGAGCACTACGAAGTGGCCCGTGATGTACAGAGAGTATTGCAGAGATATAAAGAACTGCAGGACATCATTGCTATTATGGGTATGGATGAATTGTCAGAAGAAGATAAGATGACAGTAAACCGTGCGAGAAAGGTGCAGAGATTCCTTTCCCAGAGTTTCTCTGTGGCGGAACAGTTTACGGGTATGCCCGGCCAGTATGTGCCTTTGAAAGAAACCCTGCGTGGCTTCCGCATGATTCTGGATGGTGCGTGCGACGAAGTGCCTGAAAGCTGCTTCTTGTTTGCAGGTACTATTGACGAAGTGTTTGAGAAAGCGAAAAAACTGTAAGGAGTGGACGGATGAAAACATTCCTATTACGAATCGGAACACCTGATGGCTTGCTCTTTGACGGAGAAGTGGAGAGGGTGATTTGCAGAAGCATTACCGGTGATTTGGCAATTATGGCAGGTCACATCAATTTTTGCACTGCCATCGGCATGGGCCCGGCGGTAGTGGTATTGCCTGACGGTACCCGCAGGGAGGCGGCATGCATCGGCGGTATGCTTACCATGATGAACGGGGAGTGTAGTCTTATGGCTACCACCTGGGAGTGGAAGGAAGATATCGATGAGGAACGCGCCGGCAAATCCAAAGAGCGTGCAGAAGCAACTTTGGCGCAGACGGGGCTAACCGAGCAGGAGTATAAATTGGCGGAGTTTCGTTTGAAACGTGCATTGGTGCGTCTCGATGTGAAGAGTTAATGTGGTTGGACGAATGAAGGAGAATTGCGGATGAACGCAGATATCCAACAGAGTAAAAGGATAGGGACACAAAGAGAGGCAGGCTTAGACCTGCTTCGTTTGGTTGCTATGATGATGGTGGTGGTATTGCACTATTTAGGCAAGGGGAAATTGCTGCCGGATTTGTCCGGTGAGACTTTGGGCAGTACCGGTACTGTGGCGTGGTTGTTGGAAGCCTTCTGCATCGTAGCGGTGAATGCCTATATGCTTATCAGCGGATACTTTTTAAGTCAATCCTCCTTTAAGGTAAGCAGGTTACTTCAACTGTGGCTGCAGATTTGGGTGTACTCCGTGGGCTTTGGTCTGCTGGGTGCGTTGGCAGGAATTGTAGTAGAGACGCCGGTTGACATACACTATGTGCTGACTTTGATTTTTCCTGTGTCCATGGGACATTATTGGTTTATGAGTGCTTATGTGTATA
>JAFQIE010000039.1 GCA_017397645.1 Lachnospiraceae bacterium
AAAAACTGTGCGGGTTGATAGGAAACCCTGTGGGACATACTCTTTCCCCTGTTATCCATCATCATTTAGCTTCTCTGTGCGGGCATCATTTGGAATATCGTCCCATGCAGGTGGAAGCGGATGAATTGAAAACAATGGTGCGGAACACGGTGGCGGGTCATATGGCCGGATGTAATGTGACGGTTCCTTATAAAAGTGCAGTTATACAATATCTTGACAGACTGGATCCGGTGGCAGAGGGAATCGGCGCCGTCAATACCATCGTCCCTACTCCGGAAGGGTTAACGGGATTTAATACGGATATGCCGGGATTACTACGGGCTATGACGGAAGACGGCGTTTCTATCAAAGGTGAGCATGTGATTATTCTCGGTGCCGGAGGGGTTGCTCGAGCGGTGGCATTCTTGATGCTTCGTGAGGGGGCAGCACAGGTATACATATTGAATCGGACGGTGGAAAAAGCCGAAAGTATTGTGCAGGAAATGCGACGTGTGACGGGGCATACCAATATCCTTGCAATGAGTATGGAAGAGTATGGCAATCTGCCCCGGAACTATAAATACCTTGCCATACAGGCCACTAGCGTGGGGTTATATCCTGATACGGAAAAAACTGTGGTGGAGGATGCTTCATTCTACGAAAGAATTCACACGGGGTATGATTTGATTTATACACCGGCGGACACGAAGTTTATGCAATTGGTAAAGGCCCATGGTGGCCAAGCCTATAACGGATTAAAAATGCTTTTATATCAAGCAATCATTGCCTATGAATTGTGGCATGATGTACAAATTACCTCAGAGATGGCAAAGCAGACATATCAGGTGCTGGCAGATGCTGTGGAGCGGAGGAAACGATGAAAAATGTAGTATTGATTGGATTTATGGGCAGTGGGAAATCCACCATCGGCAATCTGCTGTCGCAGATGTGTGACCTGCCGCTATGGGATACGGATCAGATGATTGAGGTGGAGGCAGGCTGTACCATCCGAAGAATATTTGATACACAAGGGGAGGAAACGTTCCGCTGCATGGAAACGGCTCTTTTGCAAAAACTGTGCAGAGAGGAGACTTTAGGTGTATTCTCCACCGGTGGTGGTATGCCCTTGCGCATGGAAAATGCGCAGTGGCTTAAGAAGCTGGGGACAGTGATTTGGCTGCGTCTTTCTCCGGACACTGCATATGGAAGGCTGAAACAGGATACGACAAGACCCATCTTACAGTGCGAAGACCCTAAAGGTAGAATTACGCAATTGATATCTGAAAGGGCAGCAGCCTATGAGAGTGCAGCAGATATCACAGTGGATGTGGACGACAAAAGTAAAGAGCAAATTGTGCGGGAGATACTGGAAGCACTGGAGGAAAACGAGACATGAAACTTTTGGTAATCAACGGACCTAATTTAAATTTTCTAGGCATTCGTGAAAAAAATATATATGGCAAAGAAGACTATAACTATTTGTTGCACATGATAAAGGAGAAGGCACAGGAAACCGGGAATGAAATAGAAGTATTTCAAAGTAACCATGAGGGTGCCATTATAGACAAAATTCAGGAGGCATATTTTGATGGTACGGAAGGAATCGTGATTAACCCGGGCGCATATACCCACTACAGCTATGCGATTCGGGACGCTCTTGCAAGCGTTCAGATGCCAAAGGTGGAGGTGCATATCTCAGATATCACCAACCGCGAAGAGTTCAGAAAAATATCAGTGACAGCGCCCGCCTGTAACAAACAGATTTACGGCCGAGGCCTGGCAGGATATTTAATGGCCATAGATGATATTGTGAAAAATAATTTTGGATAATTTTGTGAAAAATAGTTGAAATTAGCACTGTTTTATATTACACTAAATTAGAATTATTATCGTGAACAAATTTTAGGAGGAATACTATATGATTTCTGCAGGTGATTTCAGAAATGGTATTACCATCGAGTTTGATGGCAATGTGTACCAGATTATCGAATTCCAGCATGTAAAACCCGGAAAGGGCGCAGCTTTTGTGAGAACAAAGCTTAAAAATGTGAAGAGTGGCGGTGTAGTTGAGAAGACCTTCCGCCCCACAGAGAAGTGCCCTCAGGCGCGTATTGATAGAAAAGATATGCAGTATCTGTACTCTGATGGAGACTTGTTCTACTTCATGGATACAGAGAGTTACGACCAGATTGCATTGAATGCTGACGCAGTAGGCGATGCACTGAAGTTTGTAAAAGAGAACGAGATGTGTAAAGTTTGCTCCCATAACGGAAGCGTATTCTCCGTAGAGCCCCCTCTCTTTGTAGAGCTGGATGTTACCGAGACAGAGCCCGGTTTCAAGGGTGATACTGCTACCGGAGCGAACAAGCCTGCGATTGTTGAGACAGGTGCACAGGTTGCAGTTCCTCTCTTTGTAGAAATTGGCGACAAGATTAAAATTGATACCAGAACAGGTGAGTATCTCTCCAGAGTATAATTGATAGTTTACAAAATGACTTGTAAGGCAATAGACCGAAAGGTGTATTGCCTTTTTTGTGTGGAAAAAAGAAAGGAATGTGTGAAATGGAAATCAAAGAATTTGCAATCAAGATAGGCAAAGCAATCGAAAAAGAACTGGGAGAAGAATACGAAGTTTCGATACGGGAGGTGATGAAGAATAATTCAGTTATGCTAACCGGAATCATGATATCGGATAAGATACAGAATGTGGTCCCCACCATATATCTGGATGGATTTTGGACAGAATATGAAAGCGGAACGCCTATGTCTTTAGTGGTCAGCAAGGTGATAAATCTGTATATTAGACAAAAACCAAAATCGGATGTAGATATATCGTTTTTTACTGATTATAAACAGGTCAGGGAGAGGATATGTTATCGTTTGATAGGCAGGGAAAATAATGAGAAGTTGTTAGAGGATATTCCTTATATTGAGTTTTACGATTTGGCCATTTGTTTTTTCTACGCCTATGAAGGAGAAGAACTGGGAGAGGGCTCCATTCTTATACGGAAATCCCATATGGAAACGTGGAATGTGACAATATCAGAATTGTTTGACAGAGCCACAGTCAATACCCCAAAACTGTTTCCCTGGGAATGCCAGAAAATAGATGCGCTTTTAGAGGAACCGGTGGAATTGGCCGGGAATGGAGAAATCAGCAGTATTTTACAGGAAGTGCCTATGAGAGTGTTGAGTAATCAAAAGAGAATCTATGGCGCCGGCTGTATTCTCTATCCAAGCGTACTACAGCAGTTGGCTGTAGAGCAGGGTGGGAATTATTATATTCTCCCCAGCTCCATCCACGAAGTGATTCTCTTAAAGGACTTGGGTAATGAAGATGAGGACAGACTGAAATGGATGATTTACCATATCAATAGAGAAGCGGTGGAAAACGAAGAGGTATTATCTGATTCATTATATTACTATGACTTCGCACAAAAGATAGTTAGCAAAATTTAACAATTAGAAATATTTTTGACATGGTAGGCGATTTGTGGTATCATAGGCGAGTGGTTGTGAAACTTAAGCATCCGTAGTCTAATGGATAGAACGGAGGCCTCCGACGCCTTTAATGTAGGTTCGATTCCTACCGGATGCATTGACAGAAAACCTGTAATTTGTTTCAAAGAAAGGTGATGTATGTTGAAAGAAAGAATAAGCAAAGCATTAAAGGATACGAAAGATTTTTGCCTTGAGCATTATAAATTGGCGTTTCCGTTAATTATTGTTGTGGTTGTAGCGTTGACCGTGCTTTTCGCACTTCGGGCCAACGAGCAACGGCAAAAGTCCGAATCCACTTCGAGTTTGCGGGACGGCATTGTGGAATCCATGGAGGAAATGCTGGAAGAGGACCCGCTGGAGGATTCATCTGTAGCACAGGATCCGGAGAGCGTTCCGTTGGTGGCTAACGATAACAGCGCGTTGCATTCCATAGTTGCCACTTATTACAATGCTGTGGCACACGGGGATGAGGAAACTTTGCTTTCTGTGTATGACACCTTATCTGACGTGGATTTATATCGTTATAAAGTGACTTCAGATTACTTGGACCATTATACGGCATTGGATATTTATACTAAGCCCGGCATGACCGAGGATTCGGTACTCACTTATGTATACTATAAAGTAAAGTTTTTGAATCGTGACGACGAGTTCCCCGGCTATCAGACCCTTTATATCACCACGGACGAGAAGGGTGCTTATCGCATCAAGAATGAAGAAGGCTTTACCGAAGAAGAGGTAGAATACATTAAGAAGGTAACAGCTCAGGACGATGTGATTGATTTTACCAATAGAGTAAATGTGGAATACAACGACCTGATGACGGAGAAACCCGAATTACTGGAATACCTTAGCGAATTGGGCAATGTGATTAACAAAGCCATCGGAGAGGCATTGGTCGAGAATAATGTGGCGCCCACCCCTGATGTGGTTGAGACGCAGGCTCCCGCAACCAGCGCTCCTGCTACGAATGTGGATGTGTATGCAGTAGCAACGACTACTGTCAATGTGCGTAAGTCCGACAGTGAGAATGCAGACAGAATGGGCAAATTGTCCGAGGGACAAAAAGTGCTCGTGAAGGAAGAACTGGTCAACGGATGGACCAAGGTGGATTACGAAGGTCAGGACGGCTATGTGAAGTCAGAATTCCTGCGCACGGAGGGCCAGGCTGTGACCAATGAAAAGGTTCTCGGCAAAGTGGTGGCAGAGAGTAATGTGAATATCCGTGCAGAGGCAAGTGGTGACAGTAGAAAACTGGGATCCCTTCTGGGCGGTGCTTCCTTAGACTGGATTGGTGACGAGGGCGAATGGTGCAAGGTTATATACAGCGGCCAGGTAGCCTATGTCAAAGCCGAGTTTGTCAAAAAAATTGAAAACTAATTTTGGATAAGTGGCAAACAGAATTTTGACAAAAGTATGTAAAAACAGAATAAGAAAAGATGAAAAAGGAAAGCCTTTTACAGTAGAACACTGTAGGAGGCTTTTTTATGACATCACAAGAAACAACTATCTATAGAGAAATTCAAAGAAACACTAAAATGGCAATGAAGGCAATTGATGCGATTTCGGGAAAGGTGCGCAACAACGGACTTGCTCATCAGATTGCCAGACAGTCTGCGAAATACGCTGAACTATATAATAGGGCAACGAAAGAACTGACTCTCGCCAATGAAAAGAGTTATTACACCAGTGCTATCTCCGAATTGATGTTGCGCATGGCAGTCAACTGTAACACGATGATGAACCGCTCCACCTCTCATATCGCAGAGTTGATGATCAAGGGGAGCAATATGGGCATCTTGGAAATGGAGAAGATAGTCCGTCATAATAAAGAGGCCGGCAAAGAATCCATTGAACTGGCAAAACAGTTGATAGAGTTTGAGAATAACAATGTAAAAAGATTAAAGGAATACTTGTAGAACTAAACATAGTGTTGAAAAAACTTTTGCAAATTAGTGAGATAAAGTGTTGAATTTTTTTGAGAATCGTTTTATAATGCATTGTAATTGGATCCAATATACAAGGAGGACATTATAATGTCATATGTAGATGAGGTTTTAAATTCAGTGATAGAGAAGAATCCGGCGCAGCCGGAATTCCACCAGGCGGTGAAGGAAGTATTAGAATCTCTGCGTGTGGTAATCGAAGCAAATGAAGAGCAGTACCGCAGGGATGCGCTGCTGGAAAGATTGATTACACCGGAGAGACAATTGTTGTTCCGCGTACCTTGGGTGGATGATAAGGGACAGGTGCAGGTAAACAACGGATACCGTGTACAGTACAATTCTGCCATTGGCCCTTATAAAGGAGGCATCCGCCTACACCCCAGTGTAAACTTAAGTATCATTAAGTTCCTAGGATTTGAACAGACTTTCAAGAATTCCCTGACAGGTTTGCCCATCGGCGGTGGTAAGGGTGGTTCTGACTTTGACCCCAAAGGAAAATCTGATAGAGAAGTGATGGCTTTCTGTCAAAGCTTCATTAATGAGTTATATAAGTATATCGGTGCGGATACCGACGTGCCCGCAGGTGACATCGGTACAGGTGCAAGGGAAATAGGTTACATGTATGGCCAGTACAAGAAACTGACAGGACTTTATGAAGGTGTATTTACCGGCAAGGGATTGTCCTATGGTGGTTCCCTAGCGAGAAAAGAAGCCACCGGATATGGTTTATTATATCTGACTGCAGAAATGCTAAAATGCAACGGCCAGTCCATCGAAGGTAAGACCGTGGCAGTCTCCGGTGCAGGGAATGTGGCAATCTATGCCATCCAAAAGGCGCAGCAGTTAGGTGCTAAACCCGTGACATGCTCCGATTCCACCGGATGGATTTATGATCCCGAAGGAATTGATGTGGAACTTTTGAAGGAAGTGAAAGAAGTGAAGCGTGCCAGATTAACTGAGTACGCAGCGGCAAGACCTTCCGCGGTATACCACGAAGGAAAGGGCATATGGACAGTGAAGGTTGACATTGCAATTCCTTGTGCAACGCAGAATGAACTATTGTTAGAGGACGCCAAGACTTTGGTAGCAAACGGCGTTGTGGCAGTGGCGGAGGGCGCAAACATGCCCACCAGCATGGAAGCAACCGAATACTTCCAGAATAATGGTGTCCTTTTCTGCCCCGGTAAGGCAGCCAATGCCGGCGGCGTGGCTACTTCCGCATTGGAAATGAGCCAAAACAGCGAAAGACTCAGCTGGACCTTTGATGAAGTAGATGCCAAACTGAAAACCATTATGACCAACATCTTCCACAATCTGGATGATGCAGCTAAAAAGTATGGCATGGAAGGCAACTACGTGGCTGGTGCCAATATTGCAGGTTTCCTGAAGGTGGCTGAAGCTATGACTGCACAGGGAATTGTGTAGGGAAAGTGGTAATACGTAAGTAAATAGTATTAACGTTAAAAGAACACGCGGTGAAAATGCCGCGTGTTCTTTTTTGCATTTGTGCAATATGCCGAAAAAACATTCCAATAAAATATTATTATTGACATTTGACCTAAAAGGACTGTATTATGTATGTGGATATTAGTGATAGTTGGGTTTTTGCGCCCAAAAATCGCAAAAAAAAACATAAAAAAGGAGGCAAAAAATGTTTTTCAGCAAAAAGAAACCCGGCTTGGCTTTACTGCTGGCGTTGAGCATTGTGTTGACCGGAATTCCGTTCCCCGGCAATGTCAATGTTGTGAATGCTACGGAAGTCGAGACCGAAACAAGTAGTACTTCGACGTCGGAGGCTACAGTGGATGTTGACATCATGAGCACAGACTTCAATGATGCAACATTGGGCGCTTCATTGGCAAGCTTGTCTGGTACCAACTGGACTGGTGGATGCAATGAAGGTAACTACACCGGATACAGTAAGGTGGTAGCAAAAAACACCATCAGCGAGTTTAGTTCTGCGGATGCGAATGACTACTGTATCGAGTTTACACCATTGACCAGTACTGTAAGAGCCCTGGATATGAATTTCAGCATCGTGTTAAATGATGATGTGAAACCTACTACCGGTGCGGCAGTAACAGAAAACCAGTATGTGGTCGTTGAGATGGATTTGGCTGTAACCGGTAGCGATACAAAAGCGAATGGCTTTGGTATTAATTTGAATGGCGGCGCCAGAACCAGTAACCCGTCTTATTTAAGACTTCTTATGGATGACGATAGTATTGGAACTTCTCTTACCAGTAGCACATCTGCTGCAGAGGGAGGTTTTGGTCATTTGAAGGCGGTTATCAACAGAGAGACTGAAGCAGTGACCTGGTTTTGGAATGGTGCATTGATTGCCAGTGATGCGGCGGCTAATCATGGTAGCGATGTAACTAACTTTGGACATATCAGATTTCAAATTAAGTATGAAACATCTGATTTGGAAACCACGGATTCCAGATTGTATGTTGATAATGTAAAAGTATATTTGTCTGATGTGGATCAAAAACCTACTCCTGAACCCACAGCAGAACCCACACCGGATCCTACTGCAGAACCTACGGCAACCCCTGCACCTACATATACGCCTTACGTGATTGATACCACGTTTGATGAATATGCACTGAATACGCAGGCACGTTATATTTCAGGTGATTATTTCACTTCTAGTTGGTCGCTTAGTTACCATCATGACAGAGGTAAA
>JAFQIE010000040.1 GCA_017397645.1 Lachnospiraceae bacterium
TAAGAGGTGCGGCAGACGTGACCATCGTGGGACTTATGGTATCCCTGAACCGTATGGAGATTGGTCTTGGCGGCAAGATGTGTGCTTTGGACGAGGTGAAGGAGACCTACGGATTCGATACCAATGCCATTGTGGATATGAAGGATGTCATTGAGCATCTTTATAACAGACCCTACAAGGGACAGGTGTACATTGACGACACCCTAAAAAAGGCCATTGACGAATATTACGCAGTATATGGTGCATAATATTCCAAACAAAAGAGAACATTGGGCATTTTCCGAAAACATGGATTTTCGGGGATGCCCATTTGGAGTTTTTTATGAAGAAAAGAAAAGGCTATAAATTTACCAATAAAACACATTCGAAGAGAGGTACTATGTCCCTGATTTTAGGGATTCTTGTTTTGGTATCCCTGTTTGTGGCGGTGCTGTTGACCTTTCGGGCCGGCGATGCGGCAAGGGGGTACGGAGTCACCGGACTGCTATGTACATTGTTTGCGCTGGCGGGCTTGGTGTTAGGTGTGTTGCCGATTTACGAGAAAAGATATTATCTGATTGTGCCGATTCTGGGACTTGTGGCAAACGGACTGGCGTTGGCATGGATTAGCTTGATTCTATATATGGGAGCAAATGGAGTTGTATGAGTGAATTGGAAATCTTGCAGGAACGATATGAACTGGCGTTGGAGCGCATCCGGGAGATTCCCGGCGAGATGCTTGGAAATGAGGCGCTAGAGGATTATTTTGCCAAGATGGTGGAATTCCTTCTGAAAATAGAGGAAACCCGGATTTTCGTAGAGGAGGGTGGACTGCAGGCGGCCTCTTTGGAGGAACTGGCGAACCGCAACCACGCCTTGTATGCGGATATCCTACCTGAGAATTATCACACCAGCTATGGGAACCCGACCTATGCAGTGCAGAGGTTGGGAGAGGAATTTGGCAAGGAACTGTGCGCGTTGTATGCTGAAATGCGTCGTATGATTGGATTCGTGCATCGTTTCGCCATGGAAGAACTGGTAATCCGTATGGAATTGTTCGTGGAGGTGTACGGTATTTTCCGCATGGCTTATGCGGAGGAAAAGTGCCTGCCCAAAGCAAAAGACATTAAAGAGGTGATGTACTGGTTCTACAGCGATTATGCAGAAGTAATGACCGACCGTCAAATTCAAGAAATGGTGGACCCGGAAGGATCTTTTGCGGTAAAAATTATCTGTGACAGTAATCTGGACGACCCCAGATACCTGTACAGATACGGTTTGTATGTCACGGAAAATGAGTTGAAGATGGCAAACTTTATGTCATCCCTGCCGGAAGAAACCATCCACACCATGGCGGATACTTACACGGAAGGGTATCGTATCGGCTTTGAAGCCACCGGTAAGGATTTGTCCATCAAGAAGACGGCAGGCCTATATTATAATCTTGGATTTGAACGGATGATGCGCCGCAGTGTAGCGAATTTTGCGGATATGAATTTGGCGTCTGTGGTAAACCCTGCCAATGTGGGAAGTACCAGCCCCAACAGGCAGTATGAATATGACCATAAGGACGACAAGGCGCTGTACCTGGATAAGAATTATGTAAACCGCAAACTAGAGGTGACCCGTGTTGCTTACGAGCGCAGAAAAGAACTGGCAAAAGGATATGCGGGACCGGCAGTGGTGGAGACCTTCGGAGAAGAGGATTTCCAACCTCAGAATAAAGTACAGGCGTGGAGCCTGACGGAGGAGCAGAACGATTTGTGGGTCAAGTATATAACGAAATCCGGTGCTTTAACCAGAGAATACATTCCCGCCGAGGAGAGGAGCTTTACCATCATTGCTTTTCCGGTGCCCCAAATTGGTCCTGTGTTTGAAGAATTGTTTGAAGAAACCATACGCATCAACACCTTAGATTACATGTTGTATCGCAACGTGCAACAGAATCTGATAGATGCGTTGGATACGGCTAAGTACATTGAAATTAAAGGATATAGCGGCAACAAAACAGAGTTGCAGGTACAGCTGCATACTTTGGCTGATCCTACAAAGGAAACGCTTTTTGAAAATTGTGTAGCGGATGTAAACATTCCCGTGGGCGAGGTGTTTACCTCACCCAAACTCAAAGGCACCAATGGGAAACTTCATGTTACAAAGGTTTTCTTAAATGGCCTGGAGTATCGGGATTTAGAAATTGATTTCGCGGATGGTTTCATTGCAGATTATACCTGCGCAAACTTTGAGACAGAGGAAGAAAACAAGAAGTTTGTCAAAGAAAATGTGTTGTTCCGCCATGAGACCCTGCCTTTGGGAGAGTTTGCCATCGGCACTAACACCGTAGCTTATGTGGTGGCAAAGCGTTTGGGGGTGGAGGCGAAACTTCCCATTTTGATTGCGGAAAAAATGGGTCCTCATTTTGCAGTGGGTGACACCTGTTATTCTCACGAAGAAGATATCAGGGTGTATAATCCTGACGGCAAGGAAATTGTAGCGCGCTCCAATGAAGCGGCAGACTTGAGAAATACGGAGCCTGACAAGGCGTATTTTAATTGTCACACAGACATCACAATTCCTTACGATGAATTGCTGGAACTGACTGCGGTAGCAGAGGACGGACAACGATTAGTGATTATCAAAGAGGGAAGATTTGTACCTCCGGGGTGCGAAGAACTAAATAAAGCGTTTGAAGAGTGAAAATGGCACAAAATATAGCGAAAAAGGCTGTAAATATACAAAAATAATGTTGCAACTAAGAGCGGATTTTAGTAAACTAAAAAGAGAATGTTTGATACGGAGGAGAAACTATGGTTGGAATAGTGATGGGCAGTGATTCTGATATGCCGGTAATGGCAAAAGCTGCGGATATTTTAGAAGAATTAGGAATTCCTTATGAGATGACCATTATCAGTGCTCACAGAGAGCCTGATGTGTTTTTTGAATACGCTAAGTCTGCTGAGGCCAAGGGCTTCAAGGTGATTATCGCAGGTGCGGGCATGGCAGCGCATTTACCCGGTATGTGCGCGGCGATTTTCCCTATGCCGGTCATCGGTATCCCGATGCATACCACATCTTTGGGAGGACGCGATTCCCTGTACTCCATCGTACAGATGCCTTCCGGTATTCCTGTGGCTACGGTTGCTATTAACGGTGGAGCCAATGCAGGTCTTCTGGCAGCGAAGATTTTGGCTACATCGGATGCTGTGATTTTAGAAAAGTTGAAAAACTACAGCGCGCAGTTGAAAGAGCAGGTGGTTGCCAAGGATGCCAAACTGCAGGAGATAGGCTACAAGGCATACGTAGAGAGCCAAAAGAAGTAATCTACAAAGTGGGGCGGATTACATACGAAAATACACAGTCGAAGGTCGACGGAAACGAGGACAACATGGATTACAAAAAAGCAGGCGTGGATATTGAAGCCGGTTACAAATCAGTAGAATTGATGAAGAAGTATGTAAAGGAGACCATGCGTCCCGAGGTGATGGGAGGATTAGGCGGATTCTCAGGTGCCTTTTCCATGAGCGCCATCAAGGATATGGAGAACCCTGTTCTTCTGTCCGGTACGGATGGTTGCGGTACTAAGGTGAAATTGGCATTTTTGATGGATAAGCATGATACTATTGGTATAGATGCAGTGGCAATGTGTGTAAATGATGTGGCATGTGCCGGTGGCGAACCCTTGTTTTTCTTGGATTACATCGCATGTGGCAAGAACTATCCAGAAAAGATTGCTACCATCGTAAAGGGTGTGGCAGAGGGCTGCAAGCAGTCCGGCGCGGCGCTCATTGGCGGTGAGACGGCTGAACATCCCGGCTTGATGCCCGAAGATGAATACGATTTGGCAGGTTTTGCCGTAGGTGTGGTAGATGCCAAGGATTTGATTACCGGAGAGAATATCAAAGCAGGAGACACCTTGATTGGTATCGCATCTTCCGGTGTACATTCCAACGGATTTTCTCTGGTACGTAAAGTATTTGAGATGACGAAGGAAAGTTTGGATACCTATTATGACGAACTGGGAACCACCTTAGGAGAGGCGTTGATTGCGCCCACCAGAATCTATGTGAAAGCCTTGAAGGCTGTCAAGGAAGCAGGCGTGACCATTCATGGTTGCAGCCATATCACCGGAGGCGGATTCCAGGAGAATATTCCCAGAATGCTTCCCGATGGTATTCGTGCAGTGGTTCAGAAGGACAGTTATGAGATTCCCGCGATTTTCAAACTTCTTCAGAAGACAGGTAATATCGCAGAAGATATGATGTACAATACATACAATATGGGTCTTGGTATGGTTTTGGCAGTGGATCCCGCAGATGTGGAGAAGACAATGGCAGCCATTGCTTCTGCCGGTGATAAGGCTTATATCGTGGGTCGTTGTGAGGCCGGAGAAAAGGGAGTTACCCTATGCTAAGGATTGTGGTTTGCGTATCCGGTGGCGGTACTAATTTACAAGCTATTTTGGATGCCATCGACAATGGCACCATTACCAACACACAGGTGATGGCGGTGGTGAGTAACAATGCCGGTGCAAAGGCTTTAACCAGAGCGGAGAATCATGGCATTCCCGGACTGCTGATGAGTCCGAAAGAGTATGCGGATAGAGCTGCCTTTGATCAGGCGTTTACAGAAAAAATGGTAGAGTTAAATCCTGACTTGATTGTACTGGCAGGATTTTTGGTGAAAATACCGGAACAAATGGTGGAAAAGTTTTCCAATCGCATCGTGAATATTCATCCTTCCTTAATCCCGTCCTTTTGCGGTGTGGGGTATTATGGATTGAAGGTGCACGAGAAAGTATTGGAGCGTGGTGCCAAGGTCACAGGAGCAACGGTACATTTTGTCAACGAAGGAATGGACGAAGGCCCCATCATTGCGCAGAAGGCAGTGTATGTACAGCAGGATGACACGCCGGAAGTTTTGCAGAGAAGAGTGATGGAAGAGGCGGAATGGATTCTCTTGCCTCAGGCCATCGATGATATCGCAAACGGCAGAATTGTAGTGGCGGACGGCAAGGTGCGCTATATATAACTGAGAAACGAGGTAGATACATGAAGGTACTGATCGTGGGTGGCGGAGGCAGAGAGCATGCCATTGCCATGAGTATGAAAAAGAGCAAGAGAGTGGATGCACTCTACTGTGTGCCGGGCAATGCCGGTATTGCGCAGATTGCGGAGTGTGAGCCTTCCATCGGCGTAATGGAATTTGAAAAAGTTGTGGCTTATGCCAAAGAAAAAGAGATAGATTTGGTGTTTGTGGCACCGGACGACCCGTTGGTGGGCGGTTTGGTGGATGCGTTGCAGGCAGAAGGTTTCCGCGTGTTTGGACCCAACAAGGCAGCGGCAATTTTGGAGGGAAGTAAGGCTTTTTCCAAAGATTTGATGAAGAAATACAATATCCCTACTGCGGCGTACGAAAACTTTACAGACCCGCAGGCGGCGCTGGACTATTTGGAAACAGCTTCCATGCCCATTGTGCTGAAGGCTGACGGACTGGCACTGGGAAAAGGCGTGCTGATTTGTAACACCTTGGAAGAAGCCAAAGCCGGTGTAAAGGAGATTATGCAGGACAAACATTTCGGTGACGCAGGGAACTGCATGGTTATCGAAGAATTTATGACAGGCCGTGAAGTGTCCGTACTTTCCTTTGTGGATGGAAAGACCATCAAGACCATGACCTCTGCCCAGGACCATAAGCGTGCCAAGGATGGTGATCAGGGATTGAATACAGGCGGTATGGGTACCTTTTCCCCTACACCTTTCTATACTGAGGAAGTAGATGAATTCTGTAAGAAATACATTTATCAGCCTACGGTGGACGCTATGCGTGCGGAAGGACGGGAGTTCAAGGGTGTTATCTTCTTTGGATTGATGATTACCCCCAACGGCCCCAGAGTGTTGGAGTATAATGCCAGATTCGGGGATCCGGAGACACAGGTAGTGCTGTGCAGAATGAAAAATGATATCATTGATGTTATCGAAGCTTGTATCGATGGCACTTTGGATAAAATTGATTTGCAGTTTGAGGATAATGCTGCGGTATGTGTGGTACTTGCATCTGATGGATATCCGGAGAAGTACGACAAGGGATTCGAGATTCAGGGTCTTGAGAACTTCGATGGTAAGGATGACTATTTCTGTTATCACGCGGGCAGCAAGTTTGACGCAAACGGACGAATCGTAACAAATGGTGGCCGGGTACTTGGTGTTACTGCCACGGGTAGTACTTTGCAGGAGGCAAGAGCCAAGGCATATCAGGCAACCGAATGGATTTCCTTTGATAACAAATACATGCGCCACGACATTGGTAAGGCGATTGATGAAGCATAGGGAGGGAAACTCAAGATGAGCAAATTACAAAAGGCAACAAGAAAACTGCGTAAACTGACCGGTATGTTGGCCATTGCATTATGTTTGGCTATCTGCGCTGAAAGTTTGGGCTTTGTAAGTTTGGCAGACCGCCAGGGAACCATTACCGCAAATCCTGCAGCAAAGGTTCGTAAAGAAGCGTCTACTACAAGTGATGAAGTGGACAAGGTAAATCAAGGCGAGAAAGTGACCGTCCTTGGCGAGAAGAAGGGTGAAGACGGAAAGACATGGTACGAAGTATCCGTAGATGGCACCACCGGATATATCCGTGCAGATTTGATGGAAGTGGAAGAGGCCGCTGCAGAAGTAACTAAAGTGGAATCCACCGCGGCAAAGGTAAGCGGCAACAGCAAGGTAAGAGTACGTGCGAATGCTTCCACCACCAGTGACACCGTGGCATCCATTCCTGCAGAAACTGCATTGACTGTCACAGGAAAAGCAACTGCATCCGATGGAAAACTCTGGTATGAGATTAGTTGTATTGTAAATGGGGAACAGATAGACGGATTCATCCGCAGTGATTATGTGGAACTGGACGAGGAGCCGGCAGATGTGGTAGAACCCACACCTACAGAGGCACCTGCAGAGTCTGTGATTCCTGCAGATGCACCTTATTATGTAAAAGACCAGGATGGCGTTTGGTTCCTGGTAGAGAATAATCCTGATGGCGAAGATACGGGTTGGGAGATTCAAAGCCTCTTTGACGGCATCGAAAAGAACGCTGAGGCGTATAATAAGAGTCAAAAGACGGTAGGTAGCCAAAGGGTAGTAATTATCATTTTGGCATTCCTGCTGGTTGCAGCGGCTGCCGGCATCGGATTCCTGTTATTCAAGGTAAAGGACTTAAACGACGCATCCTACTATGAGGACGCAGAGGAAGAAGAACTTCGCAGAAGAGAAGCTGCAGCAATCAGAAAAAATGCTGTGGTGATGCATACCATTGGAGAAGAGGCCCCGGCAAGACCCCAGAGACCTGCAACACCTCAGAGCAGACCTGCAGCCCCCCAGGGAAGACCTGTAGCCCCTCAAGGCGCAAGACCTGCAGCCCCCCAGGGAAGACCTGTAGCACCTCAAGGCGCAAGGCCTGCAGCCCCCCAGGGAAGACCTGTAGCCCCTCAAGGCGCAAGGCCCGCAGCACCCCAAGGGGCACGACCTGTAGCCCCCCAGGGAAGACCTGTAGCCCCTCAGGGCAGCAGACCTGCAGCACCTCAGGGAAGACCTGCACAGCCTCGCAGAGAGGAAACGCAGGGATGGCAGTCCAAGAATTTTATGGCAGAGGATGACGAGTTTGATTTCGAATTCCTGAACTTGGACGAATAGAATGATGTTTTTCACATAAAGAGAAAAAAACAGGGAATATTCCATATAGGGATACTCCCTGTTTTAAGCAGATAGAAGTAGATGGCGCGCTTGGCCATCGGATGGAGAGAAAATGATGCAGCCTAATTTTACAGAAAACGCAAAAACTGTATTAAAGCATGCGACGGGGTTTGCCAAACGCCTGAAACAGGGATATGTTGGTACAGAGCACATCCTTGCAGGGCTTTTGAAGGAAAATAAAGGTGTGGCATATAGAGTTTTGACCGATAATGGCGTGGAACTTTCAAAGGTACTGGATATGATTCAGGAACTCATTGCCTTTGAAAATGGCACCGGAATAGCCGAAAGAGAGGGGTATTCTCCCAGAGCGGAAAAGGTTTTAAAAGAAGCGGGAGAACTGGCCACTCGTCTGGGGCACAAAGAAGTTGGTACGGAGCATATCCTGCTTTCTATGATTAAGGAAGGTGAGAATGTAGGATTCCGTTTATTGAACACACTTGGATTGAATGTGGGAAAAGTATATGCGGATACCATGCAGGCCATCGGCATTAGTCCTGAACGATATAAGGAGGACCTAAATCGGAAACAGGGTGGCAAGGGCAAGGCGTCTACACTGGCCCAGTACAGTAGGGATTTGACAGCGTTGGCAGCAGAAGATAAGTTGGATCCCTGCATCGGCAGAGAGGAAGAAATCAATCGGTTGATTCAAATCTTAAGCCGTCGGACTAAGAACAACCCCTGCCTCATCGGAGAACCCGGTGTGGGTAAGACAGCAGTGGTAGAAGGACTGGCACAGCGCATTGTGGCAGGCAAAGTCCCTGCTACAGTAAAGAACAAGCGTGTGATGACACTGGATTTATCCGGTATGGTTGCCGGCAGCAAATACCGTGGTGAGTTTGAAGAAAGAATTAAAAAACTAATTTATGAAGTGACTGCAGACGGCAATGTAATTCTTTTCTTAGACGAATTGCATACTATCATTGGTGCCGGCGGTGCAGAAGGCGCCATCGATGCTTCTAATATATTGAAGCCTTCTTTGGCCAGAGGCGAAATCCAGTTGATTGGAGCAACGACCATTGCAGAATACCGCAAATACATCGAAAAGGATGCTGCGTTGGAAAGAAGATTCCAGCCTGTCAATGTGGAAGAGCCCACCGAGGAAGAGGCTATCGGGATCCTGAAGGGCATCCGTGGCCGTTATGAGGAGCACCACAATGTAAAGATTACGGACGAAGCGATAGAATCAGCAGTGAAACTTTCTGCCCGCTATATTAATGACAGAAATCTGCCGGACAAAGCCATTGACCTTATCGACGAAGCAGCTTCCAGTGCAAGACTTCGCACCATGGTGGTGCCCAAGAAGCAGGAAGAATTGCAGGAACAGATTCGCGAAATCGATGGTTTGATGGAAGAAGCCGTGCGGGAACAGGATTTCCGTCAGGCTTCTGCGTTAAAAAAAGAGCAGGATGCGCTGTACAAGAAATTAGAAGCAGCGAAAAAACGATCTATAGAAAAGGAAGCAAAGGAGAATATTGTTGTGGGAGAGGAGGAAATTGCGGAAGTAGTTTCCACCTGGACTAAGATTCCCGTGAAGAAACTGGCGCAGAAAGAAACAGAGCGCCTATTGAAATTAGAGAGTATTCTCCACAAGAGGGTGATAGGACAGGAAGAGGCAGTGGCCAGCGTGTCACGTGCGATGCGCCGTGGCCGTGTGGGATTAAAAGATCCCAAGCGTCCTATCGGTTCTTTCCTGTTCCTAGGTCCCACCGGTGTGGGTAAGACAGAACTGTCTAAGGCATTGGCGGAGGCTATGTTTGGTTCCGAGGATGCCATCATCAGAGTGGATATGTCGGAGTACATGGAAGGTCATTCCGTTTCTAAGATGATTGGTTCCCCGCCCGGATATGTGGGATTTGAAGAGGGCGGTCAGCTTAGCGAGAAGGTACGCCGCAACCCCTATTCGGTGGTACTGTTTGATGAGATAGAAAAGGCCCACCCCGATGTGTTTAATATTCTGCTGCAGGTATTGGATGATGGGCACATCACAGATTCTAAGGGCAGAAAAGTAAGTTTTAAAAATACCATTCTTATCATGACCTCCAATGCAGGTGCACAGCGTATCGTGGACCCTAAGAACTTAGGCTTTGCTTCCGGCAACGATGCAAAGCGGGATTATGAGAAGATGAAATCTGCAGTGATGGATGAGGTGAAGAAGAGTTTTAAACCGGAATTTATCAACCGAATCGACGATATTATCGTATTCCATCAGTTGACTACCAATAATATGAAAGAAATCGTGAATCTGTTGGCGGCAGGTCTGTACAAGAGATGTCAGGAGCAGATGGATATCAAATTGACCATTTCACCGGCATTGAAAGAACATCTTGTGACCCATTATGCGGATAACAAGATGGGCGCACGCCCCTTGAAACGTGCGTTGCAATCAGTAGTGGAAGATGCTATGGCAGAGGAAATCCTCGCGGGCAAAATCGCGCAGGGAGATAAGGTGGTAGCAGGATATAAAGAAGGTAAGGTTGTATTTACCGTAAAGTAAGGAAATACTATGGCAAAAGCAAAAACAACAACCATATTTTATTGTCAGAATTGTGGTTATGAATCAAGCAAATGGATGGGACAGTGCCCCGGCTGTAAGGAATGGAACAGTTTTGTGGAAGAAACTGTGAGCAAAGCCTCCCTTAGCGGAGGTAAAGTGGGAGAACGCAGGGAAAGAAGCACTCCGTCCATACTATCCCAAGTGACCATTACAAAAGAAGACAAAATGTCCACCGGCATGGAAGAATTGGACAGAGTGCTGGGTGGCGGGATTGTACAGGGTTCGCTTACCCTGGTGGGCGGCGACCCTGGTATCGGCAAGTCCACCTTGCTGCTGCAGGTGTGCAAAAATATGTCCGATGTAGGGCACAAAGTGCTCTATATTTCAGGAGAGGAATCTCTGCAACAGATTAAAATGCGGGCAGACAGAATCGGTCGCTTCGCTGAAAATATGCTTCTGCTTTGCGAGACCAATCTGGAAGACATTGCCGAGATTATCCGTAAAGAACAGCCCCATGTAGTAGTCATTGACTCCATTCAAACCATGTACAGTGATGAGGTGTCTGCGGCACCGGGCAGTGTGTCACAGGTAAGAGAAGCTACGGGATTGCTGTTACAGTTAGCCAAAGGGCTGAATATTTCCATTATGATTGTGGGTCATGTGACCAAGGAAGGTACCGTAGCCGGTCCTAGAGTATTGGAACACATGGTGGATGCAGTACTTTATTTTGAGGGCGACAGACATGCCTCTTATCGTGTTTTAAGGGGCGTAAAGAATCGTTTTGGCTCCACCAATGAAATTGGCGTTTTCGAGATGCGGGAACAGGGTTTGGTGGAAGTGAAAAATGCTTCGGAATATATGCTGAACGGCAGACCCGAAGGGGAGAGCGGTTCCGTGGTGTCCTGTACTATGGAAGGTACTCGGCCTCTACTCATAGAGATTCAGGCACTTGTTTGTCATAGTAATTTTGGTATTCCCCGCAGACAGTGCACAGGAACGGATTTTAACCGCGTGAACCTTCTGATGGCAGTGCTAGAAAAACGTTCCGGCATTCAACTGGGCTCCTGCGATGCTTATGTGAACATCACCGGCGGTATGAAGATACAGGAACCCGCCATTGATTTAGGCATCGTGATAGCGGTGCTGTCCAGCCTTAAAAACAAACCCATCAGTTCCAAACTGATTGCCTTTGGCGAAGTGGGTTTAAGTGGCGAGGTAAGAGCCGTAGCTCAGGCGAAGCAGAGAGTGGCGGAGGCAGAGAAATTGGGTTTCACCACCTGTGTAGTGCCCTATGTCTGTGCACAGGAATGCGCCAAAGGAAGCAAGATAGAAGTGATTGGTGTAAAAACTGTGCAGGATGTCATCGATAAGGTGTTTGCATAGTGCATACATATTATAGAGGAAACGCAAAAATTGTGCTTGATTATTCGCATAGAATGTGTTAAGATAGCATTCGTCGGTGACATTCACCGACAAATAGGGGAATAGTACAATGGTAGTGCGACGGTCTCCAAAACCGTTAATGGGGGTTCGATCCCCTCTTCCCCTGTACGAAAAGCGGAAGCCTTCGGGACTTCCGCTTTTTTCTTCGTTTGCCGCAAATATCAGTTGCATGTATTCTTCTAAAATGTTTTTTCTAATAAATAGCAAAGGCGCCGCGAATCATCGCTAGCGCCTCTGCATAAAGGGGAATTCTCGTTTAGTATACCTTTGGAGGAGCCAAATGTCAACAAAAAATGACAGGGAGTTGTCAGAAAATTTATATTTTTTTAATTTTTACTGTACTTTTGGAAAATTTGTGGTAAAATAAAACTACACTTGTGTCATTTTTTGATGTGGTGATGTACGAAAGACCTTTGTTTTACTGGAGATTATCAGGTTATGGGAGAGAAATCCATACAGAAGAAAAAGTACATATTGGAAACCGCACGCAAAGTATTTGTGGAGAAGGGATATAAAAAAGTAACCATGAAAGACATCGTAGAAGCCTGCGATATCAGCCGTGGTGGCCTTTACCTCTATTTCGAAAGTACTGCACAGATATTTATGGAAGTGTTGAAGATGGAAAGTCAGGAAGATGACGATGTGTTTGGCGACCGCATTTCTCCTGATGCATCTGCAACAGACATTTTACTCCTCTTTTTGAAGGAGCAGAAGAAAGAGCTTCTTAGAAAGAATAACACTTTGACACAGGCTATTTACGAATACTATTTCGAGAACCGTCCGGCGAAGAAGGACAATCCTCTGAAGAAACAGTTTGATATGGCAGCTAAGGTCATCGAGAAACTTATCGAGGATGGTGTCAGAGACGGAGAGTTCTATTGTGAAGATTGTGAGGGCGCTGCCAGAAACATTATGTTTGTGTTGGAAGGCTTGAAAATCTTCAATCAAACGGTTGGAATTACACCGGACATGGTAGACCGGGAAATTCTCTTTATATTGCAATCATTAAGTGTCGAAGAATAACCCGCATTCCTCGGCATTTAATTTGTAAAAGGATAGTTTTGAATTAAAATATAATATAAATTGGAGGACACTATGGTAAGAAGAATTTATGTGGAGAAAAAAGAGCCATTTGCTGTAAAGGCGAAAGAATTGCATGAAGAAATGGAAGGATTTCTTGGCATCAAAGCACAGGCAGTGAGGGTTTTTATTCGCTACGATGTGGAGAATATTTCCGATGAAATATTTGAAAGGGCGTGCACCACAGTTTTTTCGGAGCCTCCTGTAGATGATTTGTATTTGGAGCAGATTGATGTGCCTGAAAACGCACGCGTTTTTTCTGTAGAGTATCTGCCCGGTCAGTTTGACCAACGAGCAGATTCTGCCGTGCAGTGCGTGCAGTTCTTGAAGGAGGATGAAGAACCCATCATCCGTACTGCAGTGACTTACATGATCATTGGTGATATCACCGACGATGAGTTTGAAAAGATTAAATCCTATTGTATTAACCCTGTGGATTCCAGAGAGACCGGCAGCGTGAAGCCGGATACTTTGGTGACCGTATTTGATGAACCCGCAGATGTAGCCATCTTTGACGGATTCAAAGATATGGATGAGAAAGCCTTGAAGGAGCTTTATGATTCTCTTTCTCTTGCCATGACCTTCAAAGACTTTCTGCATATTCAGAATTATTTTAAGAATGACGAAAAGCGCAACCCCTCTATGACGGAGATTCGCGTATTAGATACTTATTGGTCCGATCACTGCCGTCACACCACTTTCTCTACGGAATTGACCGAAGTTGAATTTGGTGATGGCTTCTACCGTGAAGCGTTGGAAGGCACTTATCAGGATTATTTAAAGACCCGTGAAGAAGTGTTTGCAGGCAGAAAAGACAAATTTATCTGTCTTATGGATTTGGCACTCATGGCCATGAGAAAACTGAAAAAAGACGGTAAATTGAATGACATGGAAGAGTCCGACGAAATCAATGCCTGCTCAGTTGTGGTACCCGTGGAAATGGATTACGGCGATCATGTGGAGACCCAGGAGTGGCTGGTGTTCTTCAAAAATGAAACCCACAACCATCCTACAGAAATTGAGCCCTTCGGTGGCGCAGCTACTTGTTTGGGCGGTGCTATCCGTGATCCCCTTTCAGGACGTGGTTATGTATATCAGGCAATGCGTGTGACCGGTGCGGCCGACCCCACTGTTCCTGTGGCAGATACTTTGAAGGGTAAATTGCCTCAGAAGAAGCTGGTGCGTGGTGCAGCAAACGGTTATTCTTCCTATGGTAACCAGATTGGTCTGGCAACCGGATTTGTAAAAGAGATTTATCATCCTAATTATATTGCAAAGAGAATGGAAATCGGTGCAGTGATGGGTGCTGCGCCCAGAAAGAATGTGATTCGTGAGACCTCCGATCCCGGAGATATCATCATTCTCTTGGGTGGTCGTACCGGCCGTGACGGCTGTGGCGGTGCTACCGGTTCCTCCAAGGTGCATACAGAAGAGTCCATTGAGACCTGTGGTGCAGAAGTGCAGAAGGGTAATGCACCTACCGAGCGTAAGATTCAGAGATTGTTCCGCCGTGCGGAAGTATCTTCCATCATTAAGAAGTGTAATGACTTTGGTGCCGGCGGTGTTTCCGTTGCCATCGGTGAATTGGCAGACGGCCTTTCCGTAGATTTGGACAAGGTGCCTAAGAAATACGCAGGCTTGGACGGTACGGAACTTGCTATTTCCGAGTCTCAGGAGCGTATGGCAGTGGTAGCAGATGCCAAGGATGTAGAGAAGTTCTTAGGTTTTGCGGCGGAAGAAAACTTAGAGGCAGTGCCTGTGGCTACGGTAACCGAGGAACCCAGACTTGTTTTGAATTGGCGTGGTAAGAAAATCGTAGATTTGAAGAGATCCTTCTTAGATACCAACGGTGCTCATCAGGAGACCACTGTGAAAGTGGATATTCCTGAGGAAAGCCAAAACTATTTTGCACAGTGGGCGATTCCTGCTGTGGGAGAAAAGGTGGAGGCCGGCGATGTAAAGAATGCATGGCTCACCCTGCTGCATGATTTGAATGTATGTTCTCAGAAGGGTTTGGTGGAAATGTTTGACTCCTCCATCGGTGCAGGTAGTGTATTGATGCCCTATGGCGGTAAGCATCAGTTGACAGAGACTCAGACCATGGTAGCAAAGCTTCCCGTACTGCAGGGAAAAACAGATACCGTGACCATGATGAGTTATGGTTTCGATCCTTATATGTCCTCTTGGAGCCCTTATCATGGTGCCATTTACGCTGTGCTGGAATCTATGTCCAAGATTGTGGCATCTGGTGGCGATTATTCCAAGATTCGTTTCACCTTCCAGGAGTATTTCCGTAGAATGACCTCAGATCCGTCCAGATGGAGTCAGCCTTTTGCGGCACTGCTTGGTGCTTATGATGCGCAGATGGGCTTTGGCATTCCTTCCATCGGTGGTAAGGATAGTATGTCCGGTACTTTCCAGGATATCGACGTACCTCCTACACTGGTTTCTTTTGCAGTGGATGTGGCTAAACAGGGACATATCGTAACTCCCGAACTGAAGCAGGCTGGTAACATGCTGGTTCGCTTCGCTATTGAAAAAGATAAATTTGATGTACCTGTATATGAGGCTGTGGCAAAACTGTATGCACAGATTCACGAACTGGTGCTGGCAGGCGCGATTGTTTCCGCATATGCGTTGGATGCCAAGGGTATTGCGGCAGCAGTTTCCAAGGTGGCATTTGGTAATAAACTTGGTGTTGCTATTGCAGATACTGTATCCGCTCAGGAATTGTTCGGCAATGCATCCGGCGATATCGTGGCTGAAATTCCTGCAGATATGATGGCTAAATTGGAAGCAAACAAGGTGCCTTATCAGCTGATTGGTACCGTTACCGCAGACGCAACATTTACGGTAGGAAACGTGACCATCACCATGGAGGAGGCGCTGGCATCCTGGACTTCTAAATTGGAGAAGGTATTTGCCACCAAGGCAAGTAAGGAAACCACTCCGGTAAATAGTAATGTATATCGTGCTGACAAAATATATGTATGCAAAAATAAGGTAGCAAAACCCACGGTATTTATCCCTATTTTCCCCGGTACCAACTGCGAGTACGACAGTACCAAGGCGTTCGAACGTGCCGGTGCAAATGTGGTCACAAAGGTGTTCCGCAATATGAGTGCACAGGACATCAGAGAATCCGTGGACGAATTTGAAAAAGCCATTTCCCAGGCACAGATTATTATGTTCCCCGGTGGATTCTCCGCAGGTGATGAACCGGACGGAAGTGCGAAGTTCTTTGCAACTGCTTTCCAGAATGAGAAGATGAAGGAAGCGGTTATGAAGTTATTGAACGAAAGAGATGGTTTGGCTCTGGGTATCTGTAATGGTTTCCAGGCATTGATTAAATTGGGATTGGTGCCTTATGGTGAAATCGTAGGGCAGGATGAGAATTCTCCCACATTGACCTTCAACACCATCAACCGTCACATTTCCAAGATGGTATATACAAAAGTTGTTTCCAACAAATCTCCTTGGTTGCAGGGCGCAGAACTTGGCGCAACCTATTGTAACCCCGCATCCCATGGCGAGGGTCGTTTCGTGGCTCCTAAGGAATGGTTGGATAAACTGTTTGCAAACGGCCAGGTGGCTACCCAGTATGCGGATCAGGAGGGCAATATCTCCATGGATGAGGAGTATAATATCAATGGCTCCTATTGTTCCATCGAGGGTATTACATCCCCTGACGGACGCGTATTTGGTAAGATGGCGCATTCCGAGAGAAGAGGCGATGCTGTTGCTATCAATATTTATGGTCAGCAAGACATCAAAATCTTTGAATCCGGCGTAAAATATTTTAAATAAAAATAGCAAAAAATAGACAGGTATATCTTGCCTGTCTATCTTTGTGTGTGTTATAATATCGTGATGCAAAAAAATGGAAGAAGATAGAAAAATATAAATATAGGAGAAACCATATGAAGGCGTTTTTAATTTTAGAAAATGGTGCCGTCTTTGAGGGAACTCATTTCGGCGCCGATAAAGAGGTCATCAGCGAAATTGTATTTGACACGTCTATGGTAGGGTACCTGAGCGTGTTGACAGATCCTACTTTTGCCGGACAGGCGGTGTGTATGACATATCCCCTGATTGGAAACTTCGGTGTCAGCAAGGAGGACATGCAATCTGCGCATGTATGGCCGGACGGCTTCATTGTAAAAGAGCTTTCCCGTATTCCCAGCAACTTCCGTTGCGATGTTTCCATTCAGGAGTTTTTGGAAGAACATAAAATACCCGGAATTGCAGGAATTGATACCAGAGCCTTGACCAAGATTTTGCGTGATCAGGGCACTATGAATGGTATGATTACCACCAACTGTGCTTTTGATAAGGACGAGGTGCTTCAAAAAATCAAGGCATACAAGGTGGGCAAGGCAGTGGACAAGGTGACCTGCAAGGTGCCTTATCAGATTGCGCACACCACGGACCTTGCACAGAATGGTCCTGTGTCCGGTTCTGCCCGTTTTGACAAAGTGGCCTATGAGAATGGAGAGAGAGAGCCTATTCCCACAAATATTAAAGAGTTGAACGGTCTGGGACTGAGTGCGGCAGTGCTCGATCTGGGTGCTACTGCAGATGTGATTCAGGCGTTGGCCATCAGAGGATGCAGCGTGACGGTTTATCCCGCGTATACCAAGGCGGAGGAGATTCTGGCCGCAGCACCGGATGGGATATTGATTAGCAACGGCCCCGGGGATCCTAAGGAGTACCCTGAGATTGTGGAGGAATTAAAAAAGATATACGAGTCCGATATTCCTGTTTTTGCCATTGGTTTGGGACATCAGTTGATGGCTTTGGCCACCGGCGCAGATACTTATAAGATGCAATGCGGACATAGAGGCGGCAACCATCCTTCCAAAGACTTGACTACAGGACAGGTTCACATCGTTACCCTGAAGCAGGGATATGCGGTGGATGCGAGTACCTTGGATGCGTCCAAGGCCCGTGAGACAGGCAGAAATGTAAATGATGGTACAAACACCGCTATTGAATATATCGGAAAGAAGATTTTTTCCGTACAGTACAGACCGGAAGGAAATGGTGGATTGCTCAGTTCCGGATATTTGTATGACAGATTGATTGCAATGATGAAAGGAGAGAACTAATATGCCTAAGAATCCAGAGATTAAACGCGTTATGGTCATTGGTTCCGGTCCCATCGTCATTGGTCAGGCAGCGGAATTTGACTATGCCGGCACACAGGCCTGCCGAGCCTTGAAAGAAGAAGGCCTGGAGGTTATTTTGGTGAACTCTAACCCGGCTACCATTATGACCGATAGAGATATTGCAGATAAGGTGTATATTGAGCCCTTAACCATTCAGGTGTTGGAGCAGATCATTGACAAAGAAAAACCCGACAGCATTCTGCCCAATATGGGTGGACAGGCTGGTTTGAACCTTGGTATGGAATTAGAGGAATCCGGTTTTTTAGCGTCCCGTGGTGTAAAGCTGATTGGTACTACGGCAACTACCATCCGTAATGCGGAAGGACGTCAGGAATTTAAGGATTTGATGGAGCGCATCGGAGAGCCCTGTGCGGCATCTTTGGTGGTAGAGACGGTTCAGGACGGTGTTGACTTTACCAATACCATTGGTTATCCCGTGGTACTCCGTCCGGCATATACCCTGGGTGGTTCCGGTGGTGGTATCGCCTATAATCAGGCGCAACTGGAAGAAATTCTGGAGAATGGTTTGAGACTTTCCCGCGTGGGACAGGTTTTGGTAGAAAGATGTATTGCGGGATGGAAGGAAATCGAGTTCGAGGTAATGCGTGACAGCGCAGGCACTTGTATCACCATCTGTAGCATGGAGAATATCGATCCCGTAGGTGTGCACACCGGTGACAGTATCGTGGTAGCACCTGCCCAGACCTTGAGCGAGAGAGAGTATGCAATGTTGCGTGCTTCCGCTCTGAATATTATCAATGAATTGAAGATTACCGGTGGATGTAATGTGCAGTTTGCATTGCACCCCACCAGTTTTGAGTACTGTGTCATCGAAGTGAATCCCCGTGTGAGCCGTTCTTCTGCATTGGCTTCCAAGGCTTCCGGCTACCCCATTGCGAAGGTGGCCGCAAAGATTGCGCTGGGCTACAACTTAGATGAGATTAAGAACGCTATCACAAAGACTACCTACGCAGGCTTTGAGCCCACTTTGGACTACTGCGTTGTGAAGTTGCCCAGACTTCCTTTTGACAAATTTATTACGGCAAAGAGAAGCCTGACTACGCAGATGAAGGCAACCGGTGAGGTAATGAGTATCTGTGACAGCTTCGAAGGTGCTATGATGAAGGCAATCCGTTCTTTGGAACAGCATGTGGACTGCCTGAAGAGTTATGATTTTGGCGCCCTTTCCGTAGAGGAATTAAAAGAGCGTTTAGCGAAAGTAGATGACCAGCGAATTTGGGTGATTGCAGAGGCACTCCGCAAGGGTATGAGCTATGATGAAATTCATGAAATCACTATGATTGACACTTGGTTCATCGATAAAATTGCGATTTTGGTAGAAATGGAGCAGGCACTCCAAACCCAGCCCTTGACTGTGGAGCTTCTGAAGGAAGCAAAGAGAATTGAGTATCCTGATAATGTGATTGCCAGACTTACCGGTAAGACCGAGAATGAGATCAAGCAGATGCGTTATGACAATGGCATTGTAGCGGTGTTCAAAACCGTGGACACCTGTGCCGCAGAGTTTAAGGCATCTACACCCTATTATTATTCCGTGTATGGTGGTGAGTGCGAGGTAGACAGAACCCACGACCGTAAGAAGGTACTGGTACTTGGTTCCGGTCCCATTCGTATCGGACAGGGTATCGAGTTTGACTATTGTTCCGTACATGCTACTTGGGCATTTGAAAAAGCGGGATATGAGACCATCATCATCAACAATAACCCTGAAACCGTATCCACGGACTTCGATATTGCGGATAAGCTTTACTTTGAACCCCTCACTCCTGAGGATGTAGAATCCATTGTGAATATTGAGAAGCCCGATGGTGCAGTGGTACAGTTTGGTGGCCAGACAGCCATCAAGTTGACAGAGAGCCTGATGAAGATGGGCGTGCCTATTTTGGGAACGCAGGCAGAAGATGTAGACGCGGCAGAGGACAGAGAAATCTTTGACCGTATTTTGGAACAGACAGAAATCCCCCGTGCTGCAGGTGGTACCGTATATACTGCAGAGGAGGCAAAAGAAGTTGCCAACAGATTGGGTTATCCCGTTTTGGTACGTCCTTCCTATGTACTTGGCGGACAGGGTATGCAGATTGCCATTTCCGATGAAGAAATCGAGGAGTTCATGGCCATCATTAATCGTATCGCCCAGGATCATCCGATTTTGGTAGATAAGTATCTGCAGGGTAAGGAAGTGGAAGTGGATGCTGTTTGTGACGGTACCGATATTTTAATTCCCGGTATCATGGAGCACATTGAGAGAACCGGTGTGCACTCCGGTGACAGTATTTCTGTATATCCCGCAAATACTATCTCTGAAACAGTGAAGGAAAGGATTGCAGAGTACACCAGAAGACTTGCAAAAGCATTGCATGTCATCGGTTTGATTAACATCCAGTTCATTGCCATCGGCGAAGATGTGTATGTGATCGAGGTAAATCCCCGTTCCTCCAGAACGGTGCCTTATATTAGTAAGGTGACCGGTATTCCTATCGTAGATTTGGCAACAGAGGTGATTTTAGGAAAGACCATCAGAGAGTTGGGTTACGAGCCCGGACTTCAGCCGGAATCTCCCTATTATGCGATAAAGATGCCGGTATTCTCCTTCGAGAAGATTCGCGGTGCCGAGATTAGTTTGGGACCGGAGATGAAATCCACCGGTGAGTGTTTGGGAATTGCTAAAGATTACAATGAAGCACTATACAAGGCATTTATGGCAGCAGGTGTGAATCTGCCCAAGCATAAAAATATCATCATTACCGTAAAAGATGCGGACAAGCCGGAAGCAGTAGAAATCGGCCGCCGATTTGAGAAACTGGGTTATACCATTTATGCTACCCGTAGTACAGCTCAAGCCTTGAATGATGCTGGTGTGAAGGCGAGAAAGGTGAACAAGATTTCTCAAGAGTCACCTACCGTAATGGATCTTTTGCTTGGCCACAAGATTGATTTGGTAATCGACACCCCTACCCAGGGACGTGACAAGAGCAGAGATGGATTCCTCATTCGTCGTACTGCTATCGAGACCGGTATCCATTGTATTACAGCGATGGATACGGCAAATGCGCTGGTAACCAGTTTGGAGAATGCAAGCAACGAGTTGACCCTTTTGAACATTGCGGAGTTGTAGGGTTTTCATGAAACAGGTAAACTATCAAAAAGAATTAGAAAAGATCATTGAACAAATGCCAAAAGAGGGTGGGTCAGTACCCACCCTTTTTCTCCATAGTTGTTGCGCACCCTGCAGCAGTTATGTATTAGAATACCTATGCCAATACTTTCGCATCACCGTATTCTACTACAATCCCAATATTTCCTATGAAGAGGAATATCAGAAGCGGGTAGAGGAGCAGAAACGATTGATTGATGCCTATAACCGTGAGGGCAGAGGGTATCCTATTTCGGTCGTGGAAGGAGAGTATAAGCCCCAAACCTTTTTTGAAATGGCAAAGGGTTTGGAACAATGCCCTGAGGGTGGCGAACGGTGCTTTAAGTGCTACGAAATGCGCCTGCGCGAAACGGCTCGTCTGGGAAAGAAAGGTGGATATGATTATTTCACCACTACACTGACCATCAGTCCGCTGAAAAATGCGGCAAAATTAAATGAGATCGGCATGGCGCTTGGCGAGGAATATGATGTGGCTTGGTTGCCTTCGGATTTCAAGAAAAAAGAAGGCTACAAACGCTCCATCGAACTTTCCAAGGAATACGATTTATATCGGCAGGATTACTGTGGTTGCGTATATTCCAAATCATAACAGAAAGGAATTATTATGAAGAAAATTTTAGATTTATTATCAGAAGAAATGGGACAGGCGTTTGCAGCGGCAGGCTATGAGGCTGCCCTTGGCAAGGTGACGATTTCCAATCGCCCGGATCTTTGTGAATATCAGTGCAACGGCGCTATGGCCGGTGCAAAACAGTATAAAAAGGCGCCCATTATGATTGCCAACGAAGTGGCAGAGAAGCTTACGGACAGCAAAGTGTTCAAGGAAGCGGTGGCGGTAGCTCCCGGGTTTTTGAACTTGAAGCTTTCTGAAGAGTATCTGCTCAGTGTGGTAAAAACCATGGCGGCAGATGCTAAATTTGGCATGGATATGCCTGAAAGTCCCAAGAAGATTATCGTGGACTATGGTGGAGCCAATGTGGCAAAGCCTCTTCATGTGGGACATATCCGTTCCGCAGTGATCGGCGAAAGTATCAAGCGCATCTGCAGATTTGTGGGACATGATGTCATCGGTGATGTACATTTGGGTGACTGGGGATTGCAGATGGGTCTGGTAATCACGGGACTTCGCGAGAGAAAACCGGATTTGGTTTATTTTGACGAGAATTACACGGGAGAATACCCCGCAGAGGCACCTTTTACTGTATCGGAGTTAGAGGAAATCTATCCGGCGGCAAGTGCAAAGTCCAAGGAAGATCCCGAGTTTAAGGCGGCAGCTATGGAAGCTACTTTCAAACTGCAAAATGGGGAAAGAGGACATCGTGCGCTTTGGAGACATATTATGAATGTTTCTATCGCGGACTTGAAGAAGAATTATGGTAGCCTGAATGTAGAATTTGATTTGTGGAAGGGTGAAAGCGATGTTCACGATTTGATTCCCGAAATGGTGGACTACATGAAAGCAGGCGGTTATGCGTACATCAGCGATGGCGCATTGGTGGTTGATGTGAAAGAGGAGACGGATACCAAGGAAATGCCTCCTTGCATGATTTTGAAATCTGACGGAGCCGCACTTTATAATACCACCGACCTGGCGACTATTATGGAACGTATGCGTTTGTATGCGCCGGACGAGATGATTTACCTTACTGATAAGCGTCAGGCACTATACTTTGAACAGGTATTCCGTTGTGCGAAGAAGACGAAACTGGTGAATGAGGACACGAAACTGCAGTGGTTAGGCTTCGGTACCATGAATGGTGCTGACGGCAAGCCTTTTAAGACCCGTGATGGTGGCGTAATGCGTCTGGAAAATCTAATTCGTGATACGAAGGAAGAGATGTTCCGCAAAATTCAGGAAGGCCGTCAGATGGAAGAGACCGAGGCAAAGGCCGTGGCAGATATCGTGGCTATTTCAGCATTAAAATATGGCGATTTGTCCAATCAGGCTTCTAAGGATTACGTATTTGATATTGACAGATTTACTTCCTTTGAGGGAGATACCGGTCCTTATATTTTGTACACCATTGTCCGCATGAAATCCATTATGAATAAGTTCGTGGAGCAGGGCGGAAGCTTGGATGATTTGCAATTGTTGACAGCAGAAAACGAGTCTGAAAAGGCTTTGGAAATGCAGTTAGTACAGTTTAACACCATGATGCAGGCAGCTTACGAAGAAATTGCCCCCCATAAGGTGTGTGCGTACATCTATGATTTGGCAAATGCGTTCAATCATTTTTATCATGAGACCAAGATTTTGGGTGAGGAAAACGAAGAGAGAAAACGTAGTTTGATTGCACTTCTTCAGGTAACCTGCCGTGTGTTGGAAAGCTGTATTGATGTGCTGGGATTTGAAGCACCGGAAAGAATGTAAGTCAAGCGAAGTTGCTTTCAAGAGGAGAAAGATGATGATTGTAACTAATGTAGAAGGATTAAGAGACCCGTATGTGTTAGTGGTAGATGGTGTGTATTATTTGTATGGTACTGCGGTAGGACCGGATTGGGATGATACTCAGTGGGGGTGCTATGTGAACGACAGTGGCAGATTGGACAGGGAGTGGAAGAGAACGCCACAACCGGTGTATGTGCGTCCCGCAGATGCCCTGAAGCAGTTGTGGGCACCGGAAGTACATCTCTATCAAGGCAAGTATTATATGCTGTGTACTTATTTCTCAGAAAAAACACAGCACCGCGGATGTACCGTGTTGCGTTCGGATTCTCCTATAGGACCTTTTGTAGAAATCAGCGATGGCCATGTGACTCCGCATAATAGAGACTGTATCGACGCTACTTTGTATGTGGATGAAACAGGACAACCATGGCTTGTGTTCGTGCATGAATGGACCTGCACGGATGATAGAATAGGACGCATGGATGTAGCACGCTTGTCCGAAGATTTGAGCGCGATGATATCAGAGCCTGTAGAGTTGTTCCGCGCGGATGATCCTGTTTGGACCAATGATTGCGTGACGGATGGTTGCTTTATGTATACCACCGAAAACAAGCACCTTTTGATGTTGTGGTCGAATTTCCATGATTCAGACCGAAAATACTGCGTCGCCGTGGCAGAAAGTGAAAGCGGTAGTGTGGAAGGACCGTGGAAACAACCGGACGCCCCGTTTTTTACGGTGGAGCAGGGCGGTGGCTATGACGGTGGACATGGTATGATTTTTACCGATGTGGATGGACAAAAGTATTTATGCCTGCATTGCCCTAACAGACCCACAGACAAGATGAAGGA
>JAFQIE010000041.1 GCA_017397645.1 Lachnospiraceae bacterium
ATGGTAATTTCAGCTGACGGGTGGTATAATTACCATTGGTATTAATTGTTAGTTGCATAACTAATTATACCAAAAAATCGCTGAAGTCTCTACGACCTCAGCGATTTTTCTTTTAGGGGAGTTTTTTTACAGCCCCTTTTTGATTCTTACTTACTGAATGTAAGATTATGACAGATTGGTAGATAAAAGTCGAAATATATAATACAGGAAAAATGTGAAAATTCAACAAAAATATAAAGGAAAAATGTGAAATTACGATATTGAAATGGGTGGAATTTTGTGATAGTATATGTTTAAGAGTTGATTGGGAGGATAGAAAATGGATAGATTAGCCCGTAAAATCGATACATTTCTATTAGAATGGAAGCAAAATGAAAACAAACTTCCTTTGATTGTGAAAGGAGCACGTCAGATTGGTAAGACGGAAGCAATTCGGCATTTTGCACAGCAAAAGTATACATCTATAGTAGAGATTAATTTTGCATTGCAAAAACAATATAAAAGTATATTTGATGATGGATTTGATGTGGATACTGTATTGAAGAATATCTCTATGTTGAATCCTATGTTTGAATTTCCTGTTGGGGATACGCTGATTTTCTTTGATGAAATTCAGGATTGTATCAATTGTGCTACCAGTCTGAAGTCATTTAAGATAGATGGTCGCTTCGATGTCATCTGTTCCGGTTCTCTTATGGGAATTAACTATAATGAGATCGAATCAAACAGTGTGGGATACAAAGAAGATTATGAGATGTATTCGCTGGATTTTGAAGAGTTCCTTTGGGCGAAAGGATACAGACAGGAACAAATCGAGGAATTATATCGGAAACTTTTATCCATTACGCCCTTGTCAACCGTTGAGTATCATGTGATGTTGGAGAATTTTAGAGAGTATATGGTGCTTGGCGGTATGCCAGCCGTGGTATATCTTTTTGTCAGCCAAAAAAACTACAGTGGTACACTGAAGATGCAGCAACAGCTTCTGCTTGATTATGAAGAAGATATTACGAAATATGCGCAAGGTTTGGATAAAGGAAAGATTCTTGATATTTATAGAAAGATTCCTGCCTTTCTTGGAAAGGACAACAAGAAATTCCAGATTTCAAAGGTGAGAGAGGGCGCTCGTAATCGTGACTATGTGGGTACGGTTGAATGGCTCAAAAACGCCGGGATTATCAATGTATGCTACTGTATGGTGCAACCGGAATTGCCATTAAGAGGAAACTATAATCCGGATAATTATAAGATATATTTCCGTGATACCGGATTGTTAATTGGTTCTCTGGATGAAGAAGTACAGCAAGATATTCGTTTCAATAAGAACTTTAATGCGTACAAGGGCGCCATCTATGAGAATATTGTTGCAGATATGTTGGTAAAGCAGGGATATGGTCTATACTTCTATCGCAACGAGAAGGGGACCGTTGAGATGGATTTCTTTGTGCGGGATACGGATACTTTGATTCCGGTGGAAGTGAAGGCGGAGGATGCCTCAACTCCTTCGCTGAATACGCTAATCAATAAAGAAAAATATCCTGATATTAAATATGGCATAAAATTAGCAAATAAGAATATCGGATATAATGAAAAATTCTATACGATACCGTATTTCATGGCATTTATGTTGAAAAGATTTTTAAGAGAGAAATAATACAAAGGAACAAAATGAGCCTACAATTCTATTTTGGCCCCTCGGGGGCGGGGAAAAGCAGAAAACTGTATGAAGAAATTATCCGCAGAGGTCAGGAGAATCCTAAGACAAATTTCTTGGTGATTGTGCCGGACCAGTTTACCATGCAGACACAGAAGGAACTGGTGACCTTAAGTGACCGTGGCGGCATCATGAACATTGATGTGCTTAGTTTCGGCAGGTTGACCCACCGTATTTTGGAGGAAGTGGGCGGCTTGGATATTCCCGTGTTGGATGATACGGGAAAAAGTCTGGTACTGCAAAAGGTGGCGGCAGGGATGAAAGAGGAACTGCCTTTGCTTGGTGCCCACCTGCACAGGCAGGGTTATATCCACGAGGTGAAGAGTGCCATCTCTGAGTTTATGCAGTATGGCTTGGCCCCGGGGGATGTGGAGGAATTGATTCAGTTTGCCGGGAAACGAGGGGGACTATGCGCTAAATTAAAGGACCTAAAAACCCTTTATGAAGGCTTTTTGTCCTACATTCAGGGCAATTTCATCACCACGGAGGAACGGTTGGATGTGCTGAGACGTTCCATGCACAAGTCCCGTATTTTGCCGGGGAGTGTGGTGGCGTTTGACGGATTCACCGGATTCACCCCCATTCAAATAAGGGTCATAGAAGAATTGCTGGGGCTGTGTGGTGAGGTAATTGTCACAGTCACCATGGGCGAGGGTGAGAATCCCTATGAATTGGATGAGGAACAGAAGTTGTTCCATATGAGTAAGAAATTGGTGGCGCAGTTACAAAAACAGGCGGAGGAATTAGGGGTGGAACGCAAAGCGGATGTGTTTGTGACACCTTCCGATGAGACACGCTTCGGGCAGGCACCGGCACTTCGGTTTTTAGAGGAGCATCTGTTCCGTTATCCACAGAAGACATATCCAAGGGAAGGGGAAAGCCCCCAGGAAGAAATCCGTCTGCTGGAGACCACCACGCCAAAGGAAGAAATGCATCAGGTGGGGCTTGAAATATGCCGGTTGGTGCGGGAAGAGGGACTGCAGTATCGGGATATTGCGGTGATTACTTCCAATATGGAATCCTATGCCTGTCATGCAGAGAGCGAATTTGGACAGATGGAAATCCCTTGTTATATTGACGCCACGAAGGGCATCGGTTTGAATCCGATGATTGAATACATCAAAAGTGCCTTAGAGTTGTTTTCCAAGGATTTTTCCTATCAGGCAGTGTTCCATTATCTGCGTAGCGGTTTGGCGGATATGACAATGGACGAGGTGGACTTGTTCGAAAATTATATTTTGCAGACAGGCATCCGCGGATATAGAAGCTATAGCAGACTATTTACCCACAAAACACCACAGATGGGAGAGGATGAAGCATCGCTCACTACCCTAAATGAACTGAGAGAGCGTTTCACAGGGCAGGTAGTAATGCTACAGAACAAAGCCAAGGAGACCACTGTGGCAGAGTATGTCAATGGGTTATACGAATTTTTGGTGCACAATGAGGTGCAGAAAAAATTACGGACCTATGAAAAGCAATTTGAGGCAGAGGGAAATGCTACCTTGGCCAAGGAGTATGCTCAGATTTACCGCCTGGTGATGGAACTTTTGGAACAAATCTTTGCGCTGTTGGGGGATGAAACCATCAGCTTACGGGATTTTATCGATATTTTAGAGGCAGGAATTCAGGAGATTCAGGTGGGAACGATTCCCCAAAATGTAGACCGTGTGTTGGTGGGGGACATGGAGAGAAGCCGCCTAAAGCAGGTGAAGGTACTGTTTTTCATGGGGGTGAACGACGGAAATATTCCCAGAAATGCATCCAAGGGCGGTATTATTTCTGACATGGACAGGCTGTTTTTACAGGATGCGGGTAAGGAAATGGCGCCCGGCTCCAGGGAGCAGATGTACATCCAAAGGTTTTATCTATATCTGAATCTGACTAAGCCATCGAGAAGGCTGTATCTTAGTTATTCCAGACTGGACAATGGGGGCACGTCCCTGCGTCCCGCGTATTTGGTTGGCACTATGAAGAAAATGTTCCCCGGTCTGTGGGAGGAATATCCGGAAAAGAGACCGGCCAGTGAGCAGATAGTGACGGCCAAGGAGGGTCTTGGCTATTTGGCGAAAGGCCTGCGCGACTATGTGGATGAATCCATGGAAGAGGAAAGATTGCCTGAATTTTTGGCAATCTATTATGCTTATGGTGCGCAGGGATTGATGGAAAAGAGAAATTTCCTGACACAGGCGGCCTTCAAACGCTATCGGGAAGGTGGGATATCCTCTCTGGTGGCCAAACTGTTATATGGTGTGACCTTGCACAACAGTGTGAGCCGGCTGGAAACCTATGCTGCCTGCGCCTATCGGCAGTTTTTGCAGTATGGGCTGTCCCTGAAGGAACGGCAGGAATTATCCTTGGAGGCGGTGGACCTGGGCAATGTATTTCATGAAGTGCTGGAGCGCTTTGCGCGGAATATAGAAGCGGCGGGATATACTTGGTTTGATTTTCCGGAGGCGTATGGAGAGCAGGCTGTCACGGAGGAACTGGAAAAATGTGCAGCCACATACGGGGATGTGGTACTCTACCAAAATGCGCGAAATGAGTACGCCATCACCAGAATGGACCGTATCTTAAAGCGTACCGTCAAAACGTTGCAACAACACCTTAGGAAGGGCGCATTTGAGCCCGCATACTATGAACTTGGATTCCGACAGGTGTGCGATTTGGAAAGTGTGGATGTGTCATTGTCCGAACAAGAACGTCTGCATTTGGTGGGCAAAATTGACCGTGTGGACATCTGCAATGAGGAAGACCGATTGTATGTAAAAGTCATAGACTATAAATCCGGTGACAAGGATTTTGATGTGGTGGCGTTATATCATGGTCTTCAACTGCAGCTGGTGGTTTATATGAATGCGGCTATGGAGGCGGTGGCGAAGGAGTATCCCGATAAGGAAGTGGTACCCGCGGCTATGCTGTATTATCAGGTGACAGATCCTATGGTGGAGAGGAAGGGCGAGATGACACCGGAGGAGATTCAGGAAGCCATCAACGCAGCCTTGCGCACCAAGGGTGTGGTCAATTCTGCTTCGGATATCATAGAGAAGTTAGATGGGCAGTTGCAGGGAAAATCATCGGTTATCCCTGTCAAATTAGACAAGACCGGTGCGCCGGATACTTATTCCCATGTGATGGGTACGCAGGAGCTGAAGCGGATTTCCGATTATGTAAATCTGAAGATACGCAATATCGGAAAAGAAATTCTAAACGGCAATATTACAATGAATCCCTATGAATTCAAAAACAGAGATGCCTGTGAATATTGTCCCTATAAAAAGGTGTGTGGCTATGACCCTGCTTTGCCGGGGTGCGGTCACAGACATCTGGAGTCATTAGATCAAGAAGAAGTATTACAGAGGATGGGAGAATGGCTGTAAAGTTTACGGAAGAACAACAAAATGTAATCAACCTGCGCCGATGCAATATCCTGGTATCGGCGGCCGCCGGCAGTGGTAAAACCGCAGTTTTGGTGGAACGCATCGTGCAGATGGTCTGTGACCCGGACAATCCCGTGGACATTGACCGGTTGCTGGTGGTGACCTTTACCAAGGCGGCTGCGGCAGAGATGAGGGAACGGGTGGCACAAAGGTTGGCCCAGATGTTGCAGGACAATGCAGAGGATGCCCATCTGCAAAGGCAGGCAACTCTTGTGCACAATGCACAGATATGTACCATTGATAGTTTTTGTGTGTTTTTGTTGCGCAATCATTTCAACGAGATTGGGCTGGATCCTGCCTTTCGTATGTTGGATGATGGAGAATTGAAATTAATTCAAAAGGAAGCTATGGCGGAACTGCTGGAGGAGGCATTTGCGGCAGGGGATGAAGATTTCCATTACTGTGTGGAGTGTTTTTGTCACGGCGGCAGAGAGTCTGTGCTGGAGGAGTTTATTGCCAGTTTAGCTCAGTTTGCGTCCAGTTATCCATGGCCCGAGGATTGGCTCAATGAAAGAAAGCAGGACTGTCTTGAAATGACGCCCGAAGCGTTTGAACAAAGCCCTTGCGGACAGTATATGAAAGAGTTTTTATCCCGCAGTGTACGGGGATTTTTGCCCAGATATGCCCGTGCACTACAGTTGTGTGACGAACCGGATGGACCATATATGTATGGTGCTGTGCTGGAACAGGAAATGGAACTTCTGAAAACATTGGCTTCCTCTGCATCCCTACTTGATTTTGAGAAGAATTTAAGTGCTGTTGCTTTCAGTAGACTTCCATCCTGCCGTGATAACTCCGTATCTTCGGACAAGAAGGAATTGGCACAGAAATTGCGGAAGGAAACCAAGGAGGAGATAGAGGGACTGCAAACTTCCTTTTTCTCGAAACCTCTTATTTTTGCGCTGAAAGAAAATGCCATGTGTGGTCGGGCAGTGACAAAACTTTTGGATTTAACCATAGAGTATTTGCGCAAATGTGCCCGGTTAAAAAGCGAAAAAAAGGCAGTGGATTTTTCGGATGTGGAGCATTTGGCTCTTCATATTCTCTTGGAAAAGGACGAACAGGGAGAGATTCGTCCCAGCAAGGTAGCCAAGGACTACCGGCGTCATTTTGTGGAGGTTATGATAGACGAGTACCAGGATTCTAACCTGATACAGGAATTGTTGTTGCAATCTATCTCGGGAGAGGATGAGGGCAATTATAACCGGTTCCTGGTGGGTGATGTGAAGCAGAGTATTTACAAATTCCGCTTGTCCAGACCGGAGATTTTTATTGAAAAATACAATCGGTATACAGAGGATGGAGAACTGAGGAGAATCGACCTGGCGAAGAATTTCCGAAGCAGAGAGGGTATCATTGATGCGGTCAACGATGTGTTTTACCGGCTGATGAGTGTAGAAAATGGTGGCGTGGCATATGACCAGGCGGCCGCATTGTACGCGAAGGCGACCTATCCTGAAATCACAGGGGCAGAGACGGAGTTGTTTCTGGTGGAAAAGCCCAAGAAGGGATCAGACCTAAACGATAAGCGGGCGGAGGCGATTGCCATCGGTCATCAAATCAAACGGCTGCGTCGTAGCTTTCGGGTGACGGAGAAGGGTTCTGCCACCCTGCGCGCATTGAGGTATTCGGACATTGTCATTTTATTGCGCTCCGGAAGCGGCTGGGATGAAGAATTTAAAAACACCTTGGAAGAAATGGGGATTCCGGTGCATCTGACGGCAAAGACGGGATATTTTTCCGCCACGGAGGTACAGACCCTGCTACAGTATCTGCGGGTGTTGGACAACTGTCATCAGGATATTCCCATGTTCGGGGCTATGAAAAGCGTCTTCGGCGGTTTTACCGATGAAGAAATGGCGCTTCTTCGCAGTGGTGATAAGAAAATATCGCTGTACGAGAACTTAAAGAATTATACAGAGAACGATGATCTGCAAAAAAAGATACAGACATTTTTGGACAGGATTGAAAAATATCGTGCCTGCGCAGTATATATGCCTATCCGCGAACTACTCACGAAGGTGATAGATGAATTTGACTATATGAATTATGTGACCGCACTGCCGGCGGGCAGCAAGCGCCGTGGAAATGTGGAAATGCTGCTTGTGAAGGCGGGAGATTTTGAAAAAACCAGTTATACCGGTTTATTCCATTTCGTGCGCTATATGGAGCAGTTAGAGAAGTACAATGTGGACTATGGCGAGGCGGACGAACTGGACGAGAATGCAGACGTGGTTCGGATTATGACCATTCATAAGAGCAAGGGTTTGGAGTTCCCTGTGGTTTTTTTGGCAGGTATGTCCAAAGGGTTTAATATGATGGATACCTCCAAGGCAGTGATTACGGAGGCCGGTTTAGGTGTTGCAGTCAATTATGTGGATCCGGTAAGGCGTTTGCGCAGTGTACCACTGTCCAAACAGATTGTGGCAGCCAAAATTCGCGAGGATAATATTGCAGAGGAAATGAGACTGCTTTATGTAGCGATGACTCGTGCCAGGGAAAAATTGATTTTGATGGGTACGGTAAAGGATGCCGAAAAGAAACTGGCGCTCTATGAAAGAGAGGACAGGGACCACATTTCATACGGGGATTTTTTTAACGCGAAATGTTATTTGGATTTTATCTTACCTATTGTTCACCGGTGTGCCATCCGTGTATGGGTCAAGACTGTGGAGGAGGGCATAAAAATGCAACTGAGGGAACAACTTTCGGTAACGCCCAAATTACAGCGTCTGAAATATGCCAGAATCAAGGCGGATGCGCAAATCAGCCGTCAGCTTAGAGAACGTTTACAGACGGTATATCACAGTGAGTACCTGAAAGACCTCTACACCAAGACCACCGTATCTGAGTTAAAAATCGCCGCCATGTCCGATAAGGATGAGGAGGCATATCACACCTTTGAAGAGCGGGAGGTGGAGGAGTATATCCCCAGGTTCCGCAGGGAGACAGAAGAAGTGACGGGGACGGTGCGTGGTAATGCTTACCACAGAGCCATGGAGTTCATTGATTTTGCGAAGGTGTGGGAAGGGATTATGGGATTGCCCGGGCAGGTAGAAGAATTTCTTCATAAGGTGGCGCAGGACGCATCCATCCGCGGCGCATTGCGACGGGCGGTAGCGGAATGTCTGCAAAAAGAGGTGGACAGCAAACGCATGCCGGAGGAATATGTGAAGATTCTTAGAATGGACAAACTGGTGAATTTCCTCTGTTCCAATCCCGGCTACCGTATGTGGAAGGCCCAGGTGGAGAATCAGTTATACCGGGAGCAACCCTTCGTCTTGGGTATTCCGGCGAGGCGCCTGAAGGAAGAGTTTCCTGAGGGGGAAACGGTCTTAATCCAAGGTATTATCGATGTATTCTGGGAAGAGGATGGAGAACTAGTATTATTGGATTATAAAACAGATAGAATTGAGAGCATAGAGGCCCTGTGGGACCGCTATGCCACTCAAATAGATTACTACAAGGAAGCGTTGGAACGCATTATGGCCAAGCCGGTTAAGGCTGGGATTCTGTATTCCTTCCACCTGGAGCGATTTGAATAAGTGCTTTTTTCACAGGGGGCAGTGCTAACAAGAGAACCGTTAGCAGGCCCTCTGCGCTTACGTAAGCGCCGTTGTATGCCATGGAATAGGCCAGGGGGTTCCATCCCTTCCAAGCATATTCGCCGAAGAACAACCAACCGGACAGGGAAGTAAAAAGAAAACGACCGAAAATAGCCAAGAGATACCCGTAGGTCAGGTTTCGGATGGGGGCGTGTGTCATTTTACTGTCCGGGGAACAGGAGCGGGACGAAAAAACACCTGACAGACCCAGTGCGCCGAAGGCCAGTACATAATCCACCACCACCTGTAGCGGAAACAGTACATAAGGGTTAAGGATAAATTGCAACACACCATAGGCCACAGCAGTTAGCAGACCGGTTCCCAACCCGAACCAATATCCCGGCAGACAGATAATCAGCATGGAAAAGCAGGTGACGGAGCCTCCGAAGGGAAAGTCGTATAGCTTCACATACGACAGAATGGTGGCCAATGCGATGGCCATAGCAGAGTAGGTAAGTTTGGTACTGAATTTTGACATAAAAAATCCTCCTTTTTGCTTAGGAGGGTTGACATCGAAAAGCAGAAAAACTCTGCTTTTTTTGCTTCCTTACGCCGGTATTACCCGGTTCAAGTAGTGAGGGTTAGAAGTGATGGGCACTTCAATCTCAGCGATGCGCTCCCCTAGCGGTTTATTTTATTGATATGGGTATCATAATAAATCTGACAACATCTGTCAAGGGTTGATTTGTCCACAAAAATATATTTGCTTTATCGGTAAAAATATATTAACATATAGTGCAGAGAGTTTTATGGAGGATACCACTTACATGATGAACAAAAGTAAGAGTTTGGCCAAGTACGAACTGACATTTTTACATAAATTCATCGGATTTGCATTCCTGATTTTAGGAGTGTTGTTTTTGTTAAATCCCACAGCGTATAAGGAGACCTTGGAGTACAAGGGTTCCGGTGACGGATTGGATTATCTGCAGAAGGGTGAATATGTTGTAGAGTTCCATTACATCGCGGCACCCAAAGACAATACCATTGTGTTTTATTCCGACGAGATGTTGAATGAAAACAATGAATTGGGCAAGGAATTCCTGCGCATTGATGTGGGCACCTCCGGCGGTGACTATAGGGGCCAATTATTCTTGGATGAGGATGTCCATAAATTGGCCATCCGGACAGAGATGGATGATGAGAACGAATTTTATTTGAAGGCCATTTCTATCCACAGTGTTCAGTTGGAGAATTGGGATCATTATCTGTTCGCGGCATTGTGCCTAATGGCAGCATTTTTGACCTTTTTCCTGGGATTGTGTGTACCTGTGGACAAATATATAGAGCCTGTGATTGTGCTTGGTATGGCGTTATTTGCCAGCATTCCCATGTATACGGATTTTATCAACACGGGACATGACTTGGAATTCCATGTGGGCAGATTAGAGGCCTTGGCACAGGGGCTGATGGCGGGAGAGTTCCCGGTATACATGGGTAGCACGGAGATGGCCGGTTTCGGTACCTTGTCAGCAACCATGTACCCGCAATTATTCTTATACCCTGTTGCAGCGCTGAGACTGGTGAATATTTCCCTGATGTCCTGTTATCGTATTCTTGCTGTGGGAATCAATATCATCAGTGCATTTACGGCATATTATTCTGCAAAAGCGGTTTTCAAATCCTCTAAGTTGGCATTTTGGACAAGCCTTTTGTACACCTTCTCCATCTATCGTTTGGCCAATGTGTACCTGAGGGCGGCCGTGGGAGAAGCCTTAGCTATGGCATTTTTGCCCCTTGTTATCTGGGGTATGGTAGAGGTGCTTTGGGGGGATGAGAAGAAATGGTATATTTTGGCGCTGGGCGTGAGCAGTGTATTGCAATCCCATGTGTTATCTTCTGAAATGTGTGCTGTGTTCTTGGTGCTGGAGGTACTTGTGTGGCTGATTGGCCGCAAGGGGGAGCGTTATTGGAAACGTATTTTGGCAGGCGTGAAGGCGGCGGTGTTTACCGTGCTTTTGAATGCATTTTTCTTAGTGCCGTTCTTGTTCTTCTGTACGGAGAACTTACAGTGTTTCAATATGCCCAATGTGATTTCCCACACAGGTGTATACTTTATGCAGATGTTTAATTTGTTTGCAGACTTTAACGGCTGGGCGGTACCTACGGGAAGTACTTTCGGCGAGATGCCTATGACCATAGGAACCTTGCTCTTGGTGGGCTCCATCCTGCTATTGTTTGTGGATGTGACCGATAAGAAGGCGGCGAAGCATAGGGAAATGAAAATCGGCAAACGGTGTCTAGTGTATGGTGCCATTGCGCTGTTTATGACCTCCTTCCTGTTCCCTTGGGATTTCTTCCAGGAAATTGAGTGGCTGAGAGATATCGTCACTTCCATCCAGTTTGCATGGAGATTCTTAGGTACGGCCAGTGTGCTTCTGTGCTTTGCTTCTGCAGTGGGCATCGAATATTTTGCACAGTCCCATGTAAACAGAAGATGGATTTACAGTTTGAGTTTAGTGCTTTTGATTTGCAGCACCAGCTTTTTCTTTAGCCAAAAAGGCGTGGACATGACGAAATTTGAACAATATAGCGACAAGATGGAGTTCTATACCGTGGGTGATACGGACGCCATGTATATGTATTTTGAGGGAGACCGTTTCCTGCCTTTGAATATGGATTATACCTGGAGTAAGACCAGACTTCTTTCCCAGATGTCCTACCCCTTCAAGGTGGAGAATCTGGAGCGCAAGGGAATGCATTTTAAGATGACGGTTACCGCCAGCAAAACCAAGGATGATAAGTTAATGTTCCCGTTGTACTATTATCCCGGCTATGTGGCATACATTGATGGAGAGGAAGTGCCTGTGGAGAATCTGGCACGGCGTGTGGCCTGCCCCATGCCCAAGGGCACAGCGGAAGTGGAAGTGTACTATAAGGGGATGCCCTTCTATAAATACGGCAACTGGATCACTGTTTTGACCGCACTGGGCGCACTTGGTTATGTGGGGTACACAGGAATCCGGAAACGCAAGGCCGGTAAAAAAGAAGCTTGCGAAGAAGCATAAATTATAGCGGGATGCAAACTTGGTTATGAAAAAGATTGTACTTGGTATAGTTGCACATGTAGATGCAGGGAAGACCACTCTGGCAGAGGGTCTTCTCTTTTCATGCGGAAAAATACGTAAAATGGGCCGTGTGGACCACAAGGATGCGTTCCTGGACTATATCAATGTGGAACGGGAACGGGGGATTACTGTGTTTTCCAAGCAGGCACAAGTGGCCTGGAAGGAGATGGAGATTACGCTGTTAGATACCCCGGGGCATGTGGACTTTTCTGCGGAAATGGAGCGTACCTTGCAGGTGTTGGATTATTGCCTTTTGGTCATTGACGGACCGGACGGGGTACAGGGACATGTGTCAACCATCTGGAAATTGTTAAAGCAGTACCGCATCCCTACTTTTTTGTTTGTGAATAAAATGGACCAGCCGGGGGCAGAACGGGAGCGTATTTTAAGGGAATTGCAGAGTCGTCTTGACCCTGCCTGCCATGGGATGGATTTGTCGGCTGATGCAGCTCAAATAGAAGAAATTGCCTTGTGCCATGAACAGTTAATGGAGGAATATCTGGAGACGGGAACGCTGACAGAGGCCTCCCTGTCCCGGGCCATTTCCAATCGTCATTTATTTCCCTGCTATTTTGGCTCCGCCCTCCATCTGCAGGGGGTGGAAGAACTGTTAGAAGGCCTCCGGACCTATGCTACGGCACCGGTGTATCCGGAGAAGTTTGGGGCAAGGGTTTATAAAATCAGCAGAGATTCACAGGGCAATCGGTTGACCCACATGAAGATTACCGGCGGCGCCTTGGAAGTGAAACATATGGTTTGCAACAGCCACAGCGTCCATGGTGAGGCGGGCTGGGAAGAAAAGGTAGACCAAATACGGATTTACAATGGCGGACAATATCGTATGACAGACTGTGCATATGCGGGGGAGGTCTGTGCGGTGACGGGACTGTCCCGGACCTATGTGGGCCAGGGGCTGGGGATTGAGACGGAAAACACCATCCCGATTTTAGCACCGGTGCTTTCCTATGGCTTGCTTTTGCCGGAGGGATGCGATCCTATTCGGGTTTTGCCGGATTTAAGAAAATTAGAGGAAGAGGATCCTCAGTTATTGATTCAGTGGAAGGAAGCCACCAAGGAAATCCAAGTGCAGGTCATGGGGGAGGTGCAATTGGAAATCCTGAAGCGGCTGATGTTTGAGAGATTACATCTGCAGGTAGAGTTTACGGAAGGGAAGATTCTCTATCGGGAAACCATCGCCTCCACGGTGGTGGGAATCGGCCACTTTGAACCGTTACGCCATTACGCGGAGGTGCAACTGCTATTAGAGCCGGGGGAACCGGGCAGCGGCATTCAGATGGCAACCGCATGTAGTGAGGATGTGTTGGAGAAGAACTGGCAGCGGTTGATTTTTACCCATTTGGAGGAAAAGAAACATGTGGGTGTCCTGACAGGGGCACCGGTGACGGATGTAAAGATTACATTGCTGGCAGGACGGGCTCACACCAAGCACACGGAGGGTGGAGATTTCAGGCAGGCCACCTATCGGGCTGTGAGACAGGGGCTGATGCAGGCTCAGTGCGTTCTGTTAGAGCCGGTTATATCCTTCGTGTTGGAGGTGCCTACGGAGTATGTGGGCAGGGCAATGACGGATATTCGGCGGATGCACGGCACCTTTCAGGGACCAGAGACCCAAGGGGAGACTTCCATATTGACCGGTACGGCACCGGTGGCCACTTTCCGGGATTATGCCCGTCAGGTGACGGTTTATACGAAAGGGTACGGCAGACTGTCCTGTAGTTTCAGCGGGTATGAACCCTGTCACAATCAGGAGGAAATCATAGAAGCGGTGGGATACCGGCCGGAGGCGGATGTGGAAAACCCGGCGTCTTCCGTATTTTGTGCCCATGGTGCGGGATTTGTGGTGCCCTGGTATCAGGTGGAGGAATACGCGCATTTGGAAGAGCAGGAACTTCTCACCAATCAGGAGGAGTCGGCTGGGGGACAGCCTACCAAACAGCCACCGGGGGATTCATATACAGAGACGGCAGGAAGGGAAAAAGGAATCATTTCCCAGGAAGAAATCGATGCCATTTTTCTGCGTACCTATGGAAAAACCGGGCAGGATTATGCGCCCTATAGATATCATCAGTTAAATGTGGGGCGTACCATTTCCGCAGCCGAGATATCGAATGAAGCGAAGGCTTTACAGACTGAAAAAAACAGATCGAAAAAGCAAGTGAAAAAAGATGACTATCTACTGATAGACGGCTACAATATTATTTTTGCCTGGGAGGATTTGCGTGAACTGGCGAAAATAAATATCGATAGTGCCAGAGATAAACTGATGGATATCTGCTGTAATTATCAGGGATACATTGGTGGCACTCTAATCCTGGTGTTTGACGCCTACAAAGTAAAGGGCAATCCCGGTTCCGTAGAAAAGCACCACAATATTTATGTGGTGTACACCAAAGAAGCGGAGACTGCAGATGCGTACATTGAGAAAACCGTTCACGAAATCGGACGCAAACACAATGTGACGGTAGCCACATCGGATGCCTTGGAGCAGATGATCATCTGGGGAGAAGGAGCCAACCGCATGTCTGCCCTTGGATTAAAAGAGGCTGTGGAGATGGCGACGGTTCAGGCCAGAGAGGAATACCTATCTCAGAGTGAGAAATTTGGAAACAATATCATAATGCCTATGTAATTACAATAGGGCGGCAGGAAAAGTAAATTTTCCTGCCGCCGCTTTTTTGTCCCAAATCCATTAGAAAAAATTGGTCGTTAAGAAATAGTCTCGCCTGAATTGTGATGGCGTAATATCCATTTTGTGTTTAAAAGCGCGAATGAAATGTGAAGAATTACTAAATCCACATGACTCAGCGATTTGTTCGACACTTAGGTGTGATGAACGTAGCATTGCTACTGCTTGATTCAGACGAACTTCCAGCTGATATTCTGCCGGGGACTGCCCGAAATCTTTCTTAAATTTCCGTCGTAAATAATCCGGATTCATATGAAACTTTTTGCCCAGTTCACTGCGGGTAATGTTCTTGGAGTAGTTCTCATCTATATAATTTCTTATTTGAAAGATGATCGATCCGTTTGTGGTGTCCTTCTGAGTCTGGGATATTTCCTTAAGCTGTCCTAAAAATCGCAAAAGGCAAACAGAACATTCGAAATGGTCTTGCATCGCATGTGCCCTCACGACTCTGGTAAGAAGAGCCGTGTCCTTTTCTACATTGGAGCTGATAACCAAGGGAGGGATTGACTCAAAAACTTTTTGGGCATAATCTCTATCGTCTGCATCAAAAAAAACAATCAGTCTTTGACTAAGACGCTCGCTGTAAACTCTGTCACCGGGGCGAAGAAAGCGAATCGAGCCAGCTGTTATTGGATAAGGTTTATTATTAATGAAAGTGTATCCGCCATCCTCGAGAAAGAATACGATTTCAAAGGAGGTTTTTACAAATCCTTTATTTAAACTCGTGGATCCTCTTTGGCTTGTTTGTGAGGGAATTGTGCCAGGATGTATACATGCTGTGGTTGTACTGAGTTTTATGCCAACATAGTCGTTGTTTGCCATATATTAATACCTCGCATTTTGTGTAAATTGTTTATTTTGTTTAAAACATTAATATAATTTTTGATTGGAAACATCCACATCGTGTTATTTTGGGTCTATTTAAGGTGTAGAAAAGGTGTGTTTTTTATTATATTATACAAATAAGAAAAAGTAAACATGGATTTATGTGATGAAATAATCTGAATATTCTTGTGTGGGGAGAAGATGATGATATGAAACCATTATTTTGTACTGAAGAAAAACAAGCGGTGTTTGGGTCTACTGAACAGGTTATTCGTACAGTTCTTGATAGATACATGGGTAACAGCCCGGCGGAATCACTAGCATATAGGGCTTATACAGAAGATTGTTTTAAATGTGATACACTGGGATATTACGATGTGGACTTCGACAAGATTTTCCCGGAAGCGCAAGAGGGTGATTATGCTTATGCATTCGCACAATATAGGATGACGGAAGATTTATCTTCTACCTTTTATTTTCATTCCCGAAATACTACAGAAATATACGTGAACGGAGAAAGATGCGCCAAGACGGTCATGTGGGATGAGATTTCCGATGAAGATAGGCAGGTGACGATACCTTCCAATTTGGGCTACAACAGTATATTTATCAAATGCAAGAAGGGAACCTTGGGATTTGGTTTTCGTCTGGGACCGCTTAATTATAAGACGAATACAATAGAATTCTATAAGGCTTTTGCGGAGAATGCAGAAGAACTGGGTTGGAACTATTGCGGACCCTTTAAGGGTGATATTTATCCGGAAGCGTTGCAAGGAAATCCTGCCATGGATGCATGGTGGATGCCCAGACCGTACAGCCCGGTCATGCCAAATATCCCAGGTCATTCCGAAATGTACGCAGTCAGCACACTGATTGCAGAAAAGGACGCGAAGGTGACTTTCTGTGCAGAATCAGAAGCGGAGATGGAGTTGTATATAGACGGTATGCGTCAAGACTGCGGAACAGAAAGTCTATGTACGAGCCTTTGTCTAGAAGAAGGCGTCCATGCGGTTGCTGTGAGATTGTGCAATAAGGCTCCCGGTTGTTTTTTTAAAGCAAATGTAAAGGGAGCGAAAATAGCCTTGCCGGACTGCGTGAAGAATGTGAAGGGGGAGTGGCTTTATTTAGACAGCCCCGACGAAAAAGCCAGAAAAGGTTTTGATAAGTATCATCTATATGAGGGGTATGAACCCGAAGAAAAAACATACTTCCTATGTGGGGGAAATACCTATTTGAGACCAGTTCTGGAGTCGCCACAATTTGGCAGGTTAAATTATCCCAATGGTGTGGTACTCTATGGATTGTTGGAAGCGGGTGATTATCTAAAGGACAAGGATGTTTTGGATTATGCACATGAACATATGAAAGCATGCTATGCACCATTCGACCTTGCCCTTTGGAATAGAGATAAGTTTGGTTGGGCCTGCCTTAATCATAAAATTATGAGTATAAGATTTTTAGATGATTGCGGCGCCTTTTCGGCAATGGTGTTAGAGGATTATCTAAAATATAACCGAGATGAACAAATAGGTAATTACATTGACTATGTAGCTGATTACATATTAAATCGACAGGAACGGCGTGAAAACGGAATGTTCTACAGGAATGTCTCGGGATATGCACTTAACACAATGGTAATGTGGGCGGACGATACTTATATGTCCGTGCCATTCATGGTCCGCTACGCACAGGTGACCGGCGACAATTCCGTGATGGACGATGCGGTCAACCAACTTTTGTGCTATAAGGAAAAACTATATATGGAGGAGCACCAACTGCTGGGACATGTGTACAGTTTTAAGCACAATAAGTGCAACAGAGTTCCCTGGGGACGGGGAAACGGATGGGTGATACTTTCTCTTACAGAACTTTTGAAAGTATTACCCAAGGAGCATAAGCATTACAAGGATATAGAAACATTTTTTGTACAGTTAGCGGAAGGATTCCTAAAGTGCGTAGATGAGGAAGGTATGATTCACAATGTCCTCTGGGATAAGGAATCCTTTGCAGAGGCTTCTGCAACTGCTATGTGCGCTGCTTCTTTTGCGAGAGGAATCCGCATGGGTATTCTTCCTGCGGATTTATACCAAGAAGCCAGCGAACGCAGTGTAGAGGCGTTGAAAAAATACTGTATTGACGAACATGGAAATGTTTATGGTGTGTGTCGCGGGTCAGGATACTCTTTCCGCGAAGACTACTACAGGGATGACTTGTGGTGTCTTGTCAATGATACCCATGGTACGGGGATTGTATTGATTGCTCTTATTGAGGTGGAAAAGAATCGTTGTCAAGAATAATCTGTTACGAAACGGATGTATTTAATTTTAATATGGACTATATGTGGGAGTTAGCACATATAAGATAGATCTCTAAAATATAGGAGGAAAAGAAAATGAAAAAGAGATTTAGTGTAAGTAGAGTTCTGAGTGCCATTTTGGCAGGTGCAATGATTCTCGGTACAATGGTTGGATGTGGTACTGAAGAAGCGTCAGGTAGTGACGGCTCTGCGGTTGAAAACTCAGCAGGTGTAGAAGCAGTGGAAGTTACCTATCCATTGGATACGGACGAGACATTATCCATTGCACTGCTCAATGACGCGGCGGTTTCAGCAGTGAGCAAGTCTATCGTAGAAACGCCTTTTGCCAAAGCATGGCAGGAACAGACCGGTGTGGAAATCGAGTTTACTGTTTGCGAAAATGCAAATGCATTGCAGCTGTTGTTCGCAGATGGTGACTTGCCTGACATTGTTATTTGGACACCTTACAGTTATGCAGGAGGTCCGGCAAAAGCAATTGAGGATGGCATTATGGAGCCCCTCACCTGGGAAGAAATCGAAACCTATGCACCTGATTATGCAAAGATTTTAACAGAAGGTCATCCAGACATTGCCAGAACTTATAAGACAGACAACGGCGATTACATCGGATTTGGACAGATTCCTTGTTCTAACTATTATAGAAACGCATCCGGTATGACCGTTCGTGCAGACTGGTTGAAGGAATGGGGAATGGAAGTTCCTGATACGCTCGAAGAATTGGAAGCTTATATGGAAAAGAGCTTAGAGAAGGACACGATGATTGCTCCCTTCGAGTCTTCTCACATCATTGCTCCCGCAGAGTACGGTTACTGGACCTCACCCTTTGGTTTGGTGAATGCAGATTTGTATCAGATAGATGGCGTGGTTCATGCCGGATATGCTGAGCCCGGGTACAAGGACTTCCTGGTTTGGTTGCGAAGCCTGGCTGAAAGAGGTCTGATGGACACTACATTTACCTATTTGGAGAATGCGGTCTATGGTGGACAATCCGCTGTATGGCATGCTGCACTTGGCGGTGATATTGGTACTTACATGGCATTTGCAGAAGACCCTGCGAATGGACTGGGTGATTTTGACGTGGTGGGTATGCCTCCTCTTACGAATGAAGAGGGTATTGCACTCGGAGGTGGCACCACAATGATTAGTGGTCCTGCAGGAACCAGGGTGGCTTGGATTACACCTCAATGCGACAACAAGGAATTGGCAATGCAGTTCTTGAATTATGGTTATTCTGAAGCAGGTAACCTGTTGTTTAACTTTGGCGTAGAGGGTGAATCCTATACCATGGTAGATGGAGTTCCCACCTATACTGAGTGGATTACCCATAATCCCGATGGATTGTCTATGCAGCGGGCAATGGCGCAGTATAGCCGTGCGGCAGTTGGCGGTGGCCCGTTTGTACAGTCTGATGATTATGCGAGACAGTATTTCTGGAGACCTCAGCAAATTGCCTCTCAGGAACAGTGGAATAAAACGGAATCACATTTATACAATATGCCCATCTTTACTGTGGCTCCAGAGGATGCCTCTGAGTACGCAACATTGGGTGCTGACATCGATACCTTTGTAGCTGAAGCAAGAGTAAAATTTGTGGACGGTACCTGGACCATAGATGATTATGAGGAAAAGTATCTGGAACCCTTGAAAGAAATGGGGCTTGATAGATACATTGAGATTATTCAGGAAGCTTGCGATAGATTTTACGCAAGATAATAATCTTACTTGGCTTGAAATTCCCACCTTATCCGGCTTGCCGGAGGTGGGAGTTTTAGCCTTGATAAATGCAAAGGGAAGGAAACTATTATGGAAACTATTAAAATCGGATGGGTTGGATTAGGTGTGAGAGGTTGTAGCCTTTTGAGGTCAATTATCCTCCCACAGGGTGAGCAGGTAACAGCTGTCTGCGATCCATACGAGGATAAAGCGCAAAAAGGTGCAGATTTGGTGACTGCTGCCGGTCAGGAAAGCCCGAAGATATACACGGACTATCGTGAACTGCTCAATGATGAAAACGTGAACACTGTAATTATCGCCAGTAGCTGGGAAAGCCATGTGGAAGTATCGGTTGCAGCTATGAAAGCGGGAAAGGCCGTGGCTGTAGAGGTTGGCGGCGCTTATACAATAGAACAATGTTATGAGTTGGTTAGAGCCTATGAGGAAACAGGAACACCGTTTATGTTTTTGGAAAACTGCTGTTATGGCAGAAGGGAAATGATGGCACTAAATATGGTTCGAAAAGGACTTTTTGGTGAGATCGTTCACTGTAGCGGCGGATACCATCACGATTTGAGAGAACTTTTAGCTTATGATAAAGAAAATCGCAGTTATAGACTGCTTAATTATTTGAAGCGCAATTGCGAGAATTATCCCACACATGATTTGGGACCTATTGCCAAAGTTTTGAATATAAATAAGGGAAATAGAATGGTTACATTGACATCCATGGCGTCGAAAGCTGCAGGGATGCATGAATACCTACTACAGAATAAAAAAGATGATGAAGAATTGCTTAGCAAGACATTCATACAGGGAGATATTGTTACCACATTGATTAAATGTGCTAACGGCGAGACAATCGTACTTACACTAGATACTACTCTTCCAAGATATTATAGCCGTGGATTTACTGTGCGTGGAACCAAGGGAATGTATGAGGAAGTTACCGATTCCGTTTTCTTCGACACGGAAGAGGATAGAAGTCATGATGAAGATTGGGGAGAATCTTGTGGTGGAAATGCGAAGAAGTATGCGCAGGAATATGAACATCCGGTGTGGGAGAAATACCTGGCAGAGGGGATAAAGGGAACTCATGGCGGGATGGACTGGCTATTATTCCGGGATTTCTTTGATGCATTGAAAGAGGGACGTCCTATGCCCATTGATGTCTATGATGCGGCCAGCTGGATGTCTATTACGGCGTTGTCTGAAATGTCAATTCTAAGAGGGGGTGCAGTGGTTGATATCCCTGATTTTACAAATGGGAAGTGGCATCTTAGAACAGATAATAAAGAATAGGCGCTAAAGTATAGGAGTATAGCAAGAAAGGAGGATAACATATGAAATTATCCAAAAAACTGATTTTCGTAATTTCACTTATTCTGTCGTTGACCTTGGTGCTGACGGCATGCCAAGGTCTCCCGGAAGGTGTAGATGTAAGTGATCTTACATCTGCAGAACTGGAATCTTTGGAGCAATATTTAGAAGCATCCAAATTGGCGGATTCGGATGAGCAAAGTGCCTCAATAGAGGATGAGGAGAATTCCGTGCCGGAGAATGAAGAAGTGATTTCACCTGAGGAACAACGGGCGTATATGGAAGCACATCCGGAGGAAGAGATGCTGCACGACGAAAGCCTGACAGCAGAGGAAGAACTGTTTGCGACAGTGGTTCTTCCATCCGGCCGCGACTGGGTGAAGTACATTCTGGATGTGGCAGAATATAAAAGAGCCTACAAAGACCTGCAGGCTGCCTTTGGTGATGATTGGGATGCGTATGTAGACCATTATCTCACCACAGGTATTTATGAGGGCAGAGATCAGGGTAAACTCTTTGACCCCTGGGAATACGCAGCGGCTTACGAAGATGTGAGAGAGGAATGTGGCGATGATGCCGGCAAGATTATAGAGCATTATGTAACTTTCGGTATCAAGGAGAATAGACCTATAGGTACCACGCAGGGATACGAGGACTTTGCAGATAAGACTTCCAGGGAGGCGATGGTGGGCGAAGCCATTGACAGAACGCCCAGTACCAGATTGGAAGCGTTAATTGCTCATTGCGAAAACGCACTTACATATGGTAGAAATCAGGAAGGCGCCACCTATCCCCAGTTGTTTGTAGACGGAATCAATCCGTCCAGCAAGATAGCACCTAAATGGGATGTTATGGAGCAGGTGCCCAGCAACCTATATTCACAGAATATGCTATTGAAAATGCTGGAAGGTATGACATGGATTACCGGCGACCAGAAATATCAGGATGCTGCATACCAACAGATTCAAATGCGCTATGATACCCTGGGACTTGTGGACGAGAACGGATTATTTTACGCCGGGCCACATTCCTTTGTGGATGTTATCACAGGCGACTATGTGGATGTATGGCATGAGGTCAAGGGACAAGAATTACCTATTGAGTTGTACTATAAGGTAGATCCGGAAGGGTTTGAGAAATTTGTAACCGCATGTTGGAATGCTCATATATATGATTTTTCAAGTTTGGTTATGAATCGGCATGGTGTTCATAACAAGCTTATGCAGAATGGTGGAGACATCTGGAGTGCGGCATATACCAATCCGGACCCCTTCGTGGTATCTGAAAAGATTCCTTTTGTAAGTAGTGCTATTGACTTAATCGAAATGGCAGTCTTTTTATCTGAAAAAACCGGGGATCCGAAGTATAAGGCTTGGGGCGACAGAATGTTGGATAAGGTGATAGGCGTTACCAATCCGGATACCGGTATGACGGGTGCGCAGTACGGTGTGTTATACGACCCTACCACCGGAGATTATGAGGATAGATGGCTTCTAAATTTCGCAGGTGCAGATTTTGTTGACAATCAGGGAACGGACTACAAAACGCTGACCACCGCTGACTACAAAATTGCCGGCGAAAACATGAAGACCAATCGTGTGACGGTGAAAGCCACGGCGGGACTTGGCCCCCGTGTGTTTGCTGAGTTATATGAAATGACCGGTGATGAAACATATTATGATTTTGCCAAGGGCAATATTATGGGTTTCGTCAGATATATGTATGACAAAGAGAGACACCTATACAATGGTTATATGATGACAAATGGTACGGATGTAAATCCAGGGAAGGACAATGGCCCGGTGTTGGTGGCACCCAGAGGCGGATATTATATGACTGAAGGGTACAGTTTCCCTGAAACAGAGGCAATCGCCGATGAAAACTTTGAAGGTATGATTGCTGTATGCCATATGCTTAAGCCGGAAGAACAGGCTGAAAAACAAGAAATATGGGATGCTATCCGTGCGTGGGGTATCCACGAAGGTATGGGGGATTTGGGTACTTACATGGGAGAGAATGTCAATGTGAATTTACAATCCACATGCTTCAGACCCCTGTTCTGCGTTGGGTTAGTATCCTTATACAAATATACCGGAAATCAGCAATACTATGATTTGGCAGTGCGTATTGCCGATAATATTGTGGCAAGGTTTTTCAAAGAGGAAACCGGTATGTTCGCTACTTATGCCTATGCACCCTATACAAAATTCAGTGATGAAAGAGTTTATGCGGTGTTCTGTGTAGAGGCTATGACCAGAGGACTGCTTGACCGGATTGATTTGGATTTTAGCAATAGTAATTTTGATATTGTCCATAGCCAGTATGGTCAGAGAACGGATACGGAATTGTTTTATAATCGCAGTACCGTGAAAGTGAAAAAAGTGAACTTGGGTGCACCGCAATATTCATTAATTTTGGATGATGTTCCGTCTTATGAAATCAATGATGTGTCCGGACACGAGTTTGAGCACGCCATCCGTCAGATGGTTGCTTTGGGCGTGATGAAAGTGGATGCATCCGGCAGATTTGAACCTGATACCGCTGTCACCCGCGGTGAATTAGTAGAGATGGTGGTGGAACTGTTTGACTTTAATGACACTACCGTTCCTGCTGATTTCAGATTCACTGATGTGGGTGGAAAGCCCTATTACGAAGCAGTGGTGAGAGCCTTCAATGCAGGCATCATCGATGAGAATTTTGCTTCTACCCTGTTTGACGGCGAAAAGAATGTGAATAGAGAGGAATTGGCGTCGATTCTTGTAAGAGCGCTGCAGGTGGCTACACCAAACACCACATACCGTGCCTCTAATGCACTTTATCGAATTGAGGACGCGGGTAGCATCTCTGCATGGGCGAGAGAGTACTGCGATATTGCAACCAACCATCGCTTGATGTTGGATGTGGAAGAGGTGCAGTTCCAACCCAAATTGGATGTAGATAAAGCAATGGTTGCTGAAATTTTTCAGGATGCACTTCGGTACTATAGTGTCGGGGGATTGCAAAAACTGACGGCAGATGTGACCCCTTACGATGCGGACTTTAAGACTGTTACATGGGAAACCTCCGACTGTACTGTGGTGGAAGTAGACCAAAAGGGAAACCTGTATCCCTTGAAAGCTGGCAGCGCCATCATTACTGCTACTGCTGAGGGCAAGAAAGACACAATTGAAGTAGTTGTCACCGAAAAACAGGATTGGATGATTAAGGAAGTATTCTTTGACGGAGAACTCTACGAAGACTTCTCTACAGATACCAAGAACTATGACATCAATCTCCATCTTGGCACGGCAAACGCACCCGTTATAACTGCTACCAGTTATCTTGGACTCCCCGTAGAAATCAGAATGCCCCAGTCCCTGCCCGGAACGGTGGAGATGAATGTACAGGGTTCTGATGTGGTGTATAAGATTGCCTTTGATAATAGTTTGGTGGAGTATTCGATTAACGAAAACTTCAATCACAAGATTGGAACCACTATAGACAAACTTGAAACGGAAACATATTCATGGTTCATTAATGGTACAGCTGAGAATTATACCCCATACTGGAAGATTATTCCCAAAAACTGGGTGCGTCCGGACTATGAAGGTTATGGTTGCTGGGTATTTCCGTTCCGAAATGAGTTGGGCACCACGACCGGAAGAATACGTGCAAAACTGAATCCCGGTTATAGTTACATTTACGGCGATGAGGCGGACGATATGCTCTTAATCGTTGAGATGGAAATTGCTGTTAGTAACTTAGATGGAATTGAGAACAGTTATCAGATATCGTTTATGGAAAACGGCACAAGATCCATTGCAATTTTCAACATTGATAAGGACAATGAATTACGGAGAGCAATCAACAGTACGACATACAGTCTGGAATCATCGAGAATTTTGAATGACAGGGAATTCTATAATTTCCGCCTGGTGATTGATAAAAAGGCAAAAACCTTTGATTACTATTTGAATGATGAACTTTTAGAACAGGATGTTAGTGCACGTTATCTTGCTGTGACGGGATTACACCAAATTGTATTTGAGATAAAGCATCAGGATGGATATAATCCTGAACCCAGAGCGGAACTGTTCGTGGATAACCTTATGGTTTATGAACTGCAGAGACATGTGGCAGAGGAGAAGTTCTCGCAGATACTCATACCTCCCCGTACACCTGCACCTACACAGTCTCCTGACCCGGCTTATGTAGATTGCCCGGTAAACGAGGATTTTGACTCTTTTACTGCAGACACCGTGCTCAGTAATGTCAGCGGAAATCATTACACATGGAAATATGGCGGCGGTAAAACAAGTTATTATACAACAGCAAAGATCATCAACAGGAATCGTGTTGAGGGAGGTGCTGATGCCGCAGATAAATGTGTGGAAATCCCGTACACCCATGGTGAATCCTCAGCTTTGAAATTGTGGATAGACATCCCCGCCAATTATTCCTATGCCCTTGGGGGAGATAAATCCGGATATATAGTAGTAGAGACGGAAGTGGCCTTGGGCGGAGAGGGCGACAAGACCGTGCCTTTCACAATCTCGCCTTCCGTGATTTATCCCGGATATTCCGTTGCCCGTCAGGCCCTTTTGGGAGCGGGGAATAGTTTATATCTAGGTAATAGTTCGGCAGCTAATAAAAGGGAAGTGTTAGAGAAGAATACATTCTATACACTGAAGTGGGTAATAGACAGGGCCAATAAAACCTGTACCGTTGTGTTTGATGATATGCAATATGCATTCAATTCACTTCAACATGCGTCGTTGAATAGAGTTGGGTCGCTTTATATCACTGTACCGGTGGAGGAACAGGATGTTGATGCCAGCCTGTATTTAGACAATGTGAAGATATATATCACAGATACCAATCCGTTGCCGCCGCCACCCACACCGCGTCCTACGGCAACCCCGGCACCCACAGCGGATCCTTCGGCAACGACAAGTCCGTATATAATAGATGAGAACTGGGATGGAGCTGCTATAGGTTCACCGAGTGCAGGAACGAATTACAGTTACAAATTTGGATCCGGTCTGGAGGCCTACCAACAAAGCATCAAAGTTATCAGCAAGAACAGTGTGGTAAGTGGTGCGGCAGAAGGCGATAACTGTTTGGAGATTCCTTACACTCACAGTGCAGGAAAAGCACTGAAGTTATGGATGAATATTGACGATGATAAAAAAGTCACTTTGGGAAGCAGTGCAAGCGGCTATGTGGTTGTGGAAGCGGAAGCAGCTATAAAGGGAACCGGAAAAACCACCGGTTTCGGAATTTCACCGTCGAATAATTCGACCGGAGGAAATAGCATTGCACGTTATGCATACTTAGGCGGAACAGATTCCAATCATCTGTATCATAGCAATATGAATGCGGTAAATAAGCTGTTTGCATTGGAGGATGGCCAATTCTACAAATTAAAGTGGGTAATAGACAGAACAAACAAGACCTGCGTAATTGTATTTAATGGTTCTGAAACGGCATTCTCTGCATTGCAAAATAGTGGCATGTACGAGGTGGGAGGTTTCTATATTAACATACCGGTGGAAACAACAGATGTGGATACCAGTCTGTATCTGGACAATGTAAAGATTTACACCACCGAAGCTATTCCTTTAACAACTCCTGCACCTACTGAGGCCCCTCAAGTCACAATGGCTCCTCCCTCAGCAGAAAGTTCTGTTGTGGCGGATTTGGACTTTGATTTCGTTTTGGAAGGTACTTTGGTGCAGGCATTGGAAGCAGGAGAGAATTATACATGGGCAACTGCCGGACGTGTTGGTGGTGCAAAGGTAGTTACTAAGTCGTCGTTGATACCCGATGCGAATGCGGAGGATAACTGTATCGTATTGACCAGCGCAAGCACAACCGGTGGCATCTACATGATACAGTTGAAGGAAGGAAAGGAAATACCTTTAGGGTATGAAACCTTAGACAACAGTGATTTGGTTGTTGAGATGGATGTGGCTGTGATAGGTACAGAAACCTCAAAAAGTCCCATTGCTAAGTTCTACTTTGGTGCAAGGGATCTCAACCCTGTTGAAAATCAACTTTTAAAACTATCCATAGACCGCGGTAGTAATACTGACCAATGGGTTCGTATGGATGGTGGTGAAGTAGGTTCCGAATTTGAAACAGGTGTGGCGCATGTAGGCACTACACTTGAACGAGGACGATTTGCCAAGTTAAAAGTCGTAGTAAATCGAGGAACTGATGAGAAATGTATGCGTTATTACTGGGATGGACAGTTGGTAGAATCCAGCCTAACGAAGGATAGTCAATGGCTTGCAAATTCGTTTGGAGAGATTAGAATTGCAATTCCCAGACAGCCGGAAGAGGATGACGTGAGAGTATATGTTGATAATATCAAGGTATACACTCAGGAGAGTGCTCCTGTACCCACCGAAGCACCCACCACAACACCTGAGGCAACTGCAGAACCTACTGCTACGCCAACACCTACCGTAGCACCTACGGAAAGCTTGTATGTAATAGACGAGAACTGGGATGGTATTGCTGCGGGCACCCTGATTAATGGCAGTACCGGTACAAACTACAGTTATCGTTTTGGCTCCGGCTTAGAGGCATATCAGGAGAGTATCAAGGTTGTCAGCAAGCCTGGTGCTGCAGAGGGCGATAACTGTTTGGAGATTCCTTACACTCACAGTGCAGGAAAAGCACTGAAGTTATGGATGAATATTGACGATGATAAAAAAGTCACTTTGGGAAGCAGTGCAAGCGGTTATGTGGTTGTGGAAGCGGAAGTAGCTATAAAGGGAGCCGGAAAAACCACCGGTTTCGGAATTTCTCCGTCGAATAATTCGACCGGAGGAAATAGCATTGCACGTTATGCATACTTAGGCGGAACAGATTCCAATCATCTGTACAATAGCAATATGAATGTGGCAAATAGGTTGTTTGCGTTGGAGAATGGTCAATTCTACAAGTTAAAGTGGGTAATAGACAGAACAAACAAGACCTGCGTAATCGTATTTAATGGTTATGAAACGGCATTCTCTGCATTGCAAAATAGTAGCATGTACGAGGTGGGAGGTTTCTATATTAACATACCGGTGGAAACAACAGATGTGGATACCAGTCTGTATCTGGACAATGTAAAGGTTTACACCACCGAAACCAACCCTTTGACAACGCCCTGAGCCCGAAGCAGAATCTCTTATGAGTAAAGTGAAAGGAACCAGAATATGAATAACAAAAAGGTAATCCTGATTAGTGTGGACGGCATGCGTCCGGATGGTTTTCTGAATTGTAAAAATGCTTATATTGAGCAGATTATGGAGAAAGCATACTATACGCTGGACGGCAAGACCATACTGCCATCGGTAACCTTGCCGTGTCATATGTCTTTGTTTCATAGCACGACGCCGGAACGTCATGGCATTACCACCAACATTTATCTGCCAATGGCACGTCCCATCAACGGTCTGTTTGAGCAGTTAAAGAATGCCGGAAAAGTTTGCGCTATGTATTACGGATGGGAGCCCCTTCGGGATGTGTCCCGGCCGGGGTCTCTGAAATTTGCCGAGTACATCAACGCCTACACAGAGGAGAGTGCTGACACTTCCCTGACGGACAGTGCACTGGCGCGTATCCGGAAAAGCAAGCCGGATTTCGTATTCCTTTATATGGTGGATACCGACGAAAAGGGTGGCCATGAAAATGGCTGGATGACAGACGGATATCTGAAAAGGATTTCCATTGCAGTAGATAATATCCGACGTGTAATAGAGGAGTGTGGTGACGAATACACCGTGGTCATAACAGCTGACCACGGTGGTCACGACCGCACCCACGGAACGGATTTGCCGGAGGATACCACCATTCCCATGTTTTACATTGGTGAGGATTTTGAAGCCGGCAAGAGGTTTACGGGTGGAAGTATTTTAGATATTATCCCTACCATTGCTAAGATTATGGATGTTCTTCCCGCCGATGAATGGGAAGGAACATCGGTGATATAGGGGTAGGAACATGACTGTATTTATTGCAACTTTAAATCAAATCGCATTTTTATTCCTGTTTATATTGTTGGGGTATGTCCTATCCCGATGGAAATTTATCCCTGACAATGCACAGGTGGTTTTGTCTAAACTGGAAAACTACATATTCATACCCGCTTTGGTTTTAGGGACTTTCATTGGCAATTTCACTGCTGAGAAATTGTCCATAACTTGGAAACTGCTTCTGGGCAGTTCGGTGTTGGGGCTGGTTGCCATAGGGCTATCGCTTTTATGTGTCCGATTTTGCAGCAAGGATAAATATGAGCGGAACATCTATACCTATGGGTTGTGCTTTTCCAACTTTGGATTCATGGGTAATGCGGTAGTAAGTGCACTGTTTCCGGATATTTTTTTAGAGTATTTGCTATTTACCCTACCTCTTTGGATATTCATTTATCTCTGGGGGGTGCCTGTTCTATTGTATGGGGATGGAGCAGGGAAACCAACCTGGAAGCAGAGAGCGCGAAATTTTATAAATCCCATGTTTCTATGTATGATTCTGGGCATGTGTATCGGTATTTTGAATATTCCGGTTCCACTTTTTCTAGATTCGGCTGTTGCGTCGGCGGGGAATTGTATGTCGCCCGTTGCTATGTTGCTGACCGGAATGACGATTGCACAGTTTAACATACGAGAAATTTTGAAAATAAAAAGTGTATACCTGGTGACGGCACTGCGACTGATTGTTTATCCGTTGCTGTTTCTTGTAGCACTGCTTTTGATTCCACAGTCCAAGACATTTGCTACATGCGCGATCTGTTCGTTGGCTATGCCACTGGGACTGAATACGATTATCATTCCCGGTGCACTGGGGAAGGATACAAAGGTAGCATCAGGTATGGCTTTGGTATCGCATATATTCTCGTGCATTACGATTCCGTTGATATTTGTATTGTTTGAACATTATTTTGTATAGTGAGAAAGGAGGCAAAAAATGTTCTTAAGAAGTAACAAACACACTTTAAGTCTGCTGTTGGCAATCAGTTTAATCCTGTCAGGGATACCATTCCCGGGCAGTGTCAATGTGGTAAGCGCAACAGAGACAGAAACTGAAGCACCGATAGAAGGTACAGAAGGAGAGGAAAGCGGCTCGGAGACGACAGGAATCATTACTGTAATAGATGAAACCTGGGATGGGGCTGCTACAGGCGCACCGAGTGCGGGAACGAATTACAGTTACCAATTTGGATCCGGCCTGGAAGCCTACCAACAAAGCATCAAAGTTATCAGCAAGAACAGTGTGGTCGATGGTGCAGCAGAGGGCGATAACTGTCTGGAGATTCCATATACTCACAGTGCGGGA
>JAFQIE010000005.1 GCA_017397645.1 Lachnospiraceae bacterium
AGAATCGTGAGAGGGGATGTGCCACTGGGGCTACGGGATAAAAAGATTTTTGCTTTGGATATGGGGGCTTTGGTGGCAGGTGCAAAGTACCGCGGTGAGTTCGAAGAACGTCTGAAAGCAGTGCTGGATGATGTGAAAAACAGCGACGGGCAAATCATTTTATTTATCGATGAGTTGCATACCATTGTGGGGGCAGGCAAAACGGACGGTGCACTGGACGCCGGCAATATGCTGAAACCCATGTTGGCCAGAGGGGAACTTCACTGTATCGGAGCTACCACCTTGGATGAGCATAGAAAATATATCGAAAAAGATCCTGCCCTGGAGAGAAGATTTCAGACCGTTATGGTGGATGAACCTACGGTGGAAGACACTATTTCCATACTCCGTGGCTTAAAAGAACGCTATGAGGTATATCACGGCGTAAAAATCATGGACAATGCCTTGGTTAGCGCGGCAGTCCTTTCCAATCGGTATATTTCCGAAAGATTCCTGCCGGATAAAGCCATTGACTTGGTGGATGAAGCCTGTGCGTTGATTAAGACAGAGTTAGACAGCATGCCAACAGAGTTGGACGAAATGTCCCGCAAGATCATGCAATTGGAGATTGAAGAGGCGGCACTAAAAAAAGAGGAAGACCGCTTAAGCCGGGAGCGTCTGGCAGAATTGCAGAAGGAACTGGCGGAGCTGAAGGAAGAATTTGCAGGCAAAAAAGCCCAGTGGGATAATGAGAAGGCTTCCGTGGATAAATTGTCCCGCCTTCGTGAAGAGATTGATGCGGTCAACAGCGAGATTCAGATTGCCCAAAGAGAAGGCGATTTGGAAAAGGCGGCAGAACTAAGTTATGGACGATTGCCGGAACTGAAAAAGCAATTAGAGCAGGAAGAAAATGCAGGGGATAAGGAACTTTCACTGGTGCGTGAAAAAGTGTCTGAGGAGGAAATCGCACGCATCATTTCCAGATGGACCGGTATTCCCGTGACGAAGTTGACAGAGAGTGAGAGAAACAAAACCCTGCACCTGGATGAGGAATTGCACAAGCGTGTGATTGGACAGGAAGAGGGCGTTACCCGCGTGACAGAAGCTATCATCCGTTCCAAAGCGGGCATCAAAGATCCCACCAAGCCCATTGGTTCTTTCCTGTTTTTGGGCCCCACAGGTGTGGGTAAAACAGAATTGGCGAAAACTTTAGCGGCCACTTTGTTTGACGATGAGAATAATATGGTCCGCATTGATATGAGTGAGTATATGGAGAAATTCTCCGTATCCCGTCTGATTGGAGCACCTCCCGGATATGTAGGGTACGAAGAGGGCGGCCAGCTCACCGAAGCAGTCCGCAGAAAACCTTACAGTGTGGTTTTGTTTGATGAAATCGAAAAAGCCCATCCGGATGTATTCAATGTACTTTTGCAGGTGCTGGACGACGGGCATATCACAGATTCCCAGGGCAGACAAGTAGATTTCAAGAACACCATTTTAATTATGACTTCCAACATTGGTGCAGAGTATCTGTTGGAGGGGATCGATGAAAGCGGGCACATCAAGGCAGAGGCGGAGAGTGCAGTAATGAATCAGTTGCGCGCTCATTTTCGTCCGGAATTCTTGAACCGTTTGGACGAAGTGATACTGTTTAAGCCTTTGACTAAGGAAAATATCAAGGGCATTGTAGACTTGATTGTGGCTGATTTAAACGAACGTCTGTCTGACAGAGAAGTGGAAATTGCCATAACACCTGAGGCTATGGAATTTATTGTTGAACACGCGTATGACCCTGTTTACGGAGCCCGTCCTTTGAAGCGTTATATGCAAAAACATGTGGAGACTCTGGTGGCGAAATTAATTCTGGCCGACGCTGTGGAACTGAGAGGCAGAATCGTGGTTACCGTAAGAGATGGGGAGTTGGCAGTGAAATAGCCTGGATGAGGGCACATTGCCTCAAAACTATAGAGACGATAAGTACACAAAAAGGGTTGAAAAGTGCACTTTCAACCCTTTACTTCTTGTTACTTTTGTTGTAAAATTAACATTTAGAAAAGTACACTTAAAAGTGTCGAAACAATGGAGGTAGCAAAATGAATGTTTTAGCCATTGGTTGCCATCCGGACGATGTAGAAATCGCTTGTTCCGGTACCCTGGCAAAGTGTGTAAAGCGTGGCGACAAAGTGACTGTTTGCCATGTGTCTACAGGTAACTTGGGACATGTTATCATTCCCCCTGATGAGTTGACCGTGATTCGTGCAAATGAGGCAAAAAAAGCGGGTGCTATGGCAGGCATCGAGGTAATCTGTGCGGACTTTGATGATTTGGAAATCTACGACAATAATCGTGAGGCCCGTGATAAGATTGTGGATATTATCAAATATGCAAATCCAGATTTTATCATCACCCACAATCCAGAGGACTATATGCCCGACCATACGGCAGTGTCCAGACTTGTGTTTGATGCCAGCTTTACGGCTACATTGCCGAACTATAAATTGGCAAATCCAAAATACAGTAATGCGGATACACCGCCCGCAAAGTTGGTTCCCATTTTCTATATGGATACCTTGGCAGGCGTGGATTTCAACCCTACTGTTTTCGTGGATATTACCGATGAAATCGATTTGAAGATTGATATGTTGGAGTGTCATGAGAGCCAGTTGGTTTGGATGAGAGAGCATGACGGTATTGATTTTGCGGACATGGTTCGCACCTGCTCCAGATATCGCGGTTACCAGTGTGGCGCTGAGTATGCGGAGGGCTTCCGCCAGCTGCAGAGTTATTTGAAGGGTACAACGGAAAGACTTCTCCCGTAAGATTACATAGTGATTAAGGGACGGAGAGTGTCCTTTGAAAATAAGAAAATAAATTGCATGATATATGCAGAAAGAGGTAGATGATGAATTTTATGAGTACTGTTGCCGGCTCATTGCTGGAAGGCTTTTATCCTGCAGGTTGGGATATGGCTAAGATCGACGCTTGTTGTGAAAAGGGTGTAGAGAGAGAAAGTTTTTGGAACGATGGCTTTACTCCCGTTGTTTGTGAATCCCTTGGTGATTTCGATACCCTGATGGGTCACGAAATTGCAATGCAGATTAAATTGACCGCAGAAGAAGGCCGCAAGTTGGCTATGATTCTTCCTGTAGGTCCTATGGGCATGTATCGTTGGGCAGCATATTTCCTCAATGAGTGGGACGTGGATTGTTCTCATGTAACCACCTTCAATATGGATGAGTGGGCGGACGCAGACGGAAATACGTTGCCTAATACTGATAAGGCTTCTTTCGAGTATTCTATGAGAGAAGCATTCTTTAACAAAGTAAACAAGACCATTCCTGAGAATCAGAGAAACTTTGCTACTAAGGCAAATCTTCCCACCTATCCCGAGAAGATTGCAGCATTGAAGGCAGAAGGTGCAAAACTTGTTTTGGTATATGGTATCGGTAGAATGTGCCATATCGCTTTCTGGGAGCCTCAGTTTGGCGCAGATTATGCTAGTGATGAAGAGTGGAAGGCAGCATGCTACCGCATCGGTGCTAAGCTTCATCCCTTGACCATTGAGCAGAATGCAATCACCAGCTTTAAGAGCCGTTCTACTTTGGTACCTTGCCGTGCAAATACCATTGGCCCCGGTCTCTTTCTGCAGGCAGATTACTGCATCGGCGGATGCGACGGCGTATTTAACCGTGGTATGGGATGGCAGGGAATGAGCTTCCGTACAACTCTTCACTATGGTCCTACCCGTCATATCGCTTCTACCTATATTCCTACCATGCCCGGTAAGTTGTTCTACTTAAAGGAATTGGCAGAAGAATTGACAGCAGAATGTAACTAATGAGGTGCGACTTATGTCAAAAAAAGTAATCGCGGCAGGGCATATCTGCTTGGATATTACTCCTGTTTTTCCCGGCGAAAAGGTGAATAATCTCACTGATGTTTTGAATCCGGGTAAGTTGATTTACATGAAAGAAGCAGATGTTCATACCGGCGGCGCTGTGGCAAACACAGGTCTTGCCATGAAAATACTGGGAGCAGATGTATCTTTGGTTGCTAAAATCGGAGACGATGCTTTCGGTGAGATGGTAATGAATATCGTCAAACAGTATGATGCGCAGAAGGGTATGATAGTCATTCCCGGAGAGTCTACTTCCTATTCCGTGGTTTTGGCGGTGCCCGGAGTGGACAGAATCTTTTTACATAATCCCGGTGCAAACGATACTTTCGTGATGAGCGATATTCCGGAAGAAACACTTCAAGGTGTGGCATTGTTCCACTTTGGATACCCTCCGCTGATGAAGCAGATGTACGTGGATAATGGTGCAGAATTGGTGAACATGATGAAGACCATGAAGGAGCGAGGCATTGCTACTTCTTTGGACATGACTTCCGTGGATCCTAATTCTCCTGCCGGAGCGGCGGATTGGGATGCGATTCTGAAGGCTGTTTTGCCCTATGTGGACTTCTTTGTACCCAGTGTAGAGGAACTGTGCTATATGCTGGATAGAGAGCGCTACGAGGAGTGGCAGGTGCGTGCGGCAGGCAAAGACATCGCGGATATGCTGGATTTGGAAAAAGATATCAAACCTCTGGCTGACAAGTGTATGACATATGGCTGCAAGGTGCTATTGATTAAGTGCGGTGCACCTGGTATGTACTACAGGACAGCAGGCAAAGAGGAACTTGAAAAAGTTGGTGCTGCAATAGAACTGGATGTGGAAGCATGGGCGGACAAAGACGGATTCGAACGTAGTTACGTTCCGGAGAAGATTCTGTCCGGAACCGGTGCGGGAGATACCATCATCGCCGCTTTTCTGACAGCAATTTTAGAGGGCTGCGGACCGGAAGAAAGTATGCAGTTGGCAACAGCTACCGGCGCTTCCTGTGTGGCAGCATATGACGCTCTGAGCGGACTGAAATCATTTGATCAATTGCGTGCAAAAATTGCCGCTGGATGGAATAAAAACTAAAGGAGAAACACGACAATGTTAGTAAATTTAAATCAAGTTCTGGTTCCTGCTAAAAAGAATCACTACGCAGTAGGATTGTTTAATGCAGTAAACATGGAATTGGCACGCGGTATCATCAATGCTGCGGAGTGCTCCCGTTCCCCCGTTATCATGGGTACTGCAGAGGTTCTGTTCCCATACGGACCTTTGGAGGAAGTATCCTATTACTTAATTCCCATGGCAAAGAAAGCGAATGTGCCTGTAGTTGTCCATTTGGACCATGGTCTCAACAAGGAAACCTGTATTAAGGCTTTGGAGTTGGGATTCTCCTCCATTATGTATGACTGCTCCACAGACCCTTATGAGGTGAACGTAGAGAAGGTACGTGAGATGGCAGAAATCGCACACTCCTATGGCGCAACCATCGAAGGTGAGTTGGGTCATGTGGGTGACAACGAAGGTTCTGCAGAGGGTAGCAGCCATTTGGCAGATCCAAGCAAGTATTTCACAGATCCCAAGATGGCAAAGGACTATGTACAGAAGACCGGCGTAGATGCTTTGGCAATCGCAGTTGGTAACGCACATGGTGCATACAAATTGCCTCCCAAGTTGGATTTCGAAAGAATCCGAACCATCGCTAACACCGTAGATGTTCCCTTGGTTCTGCACGGTGGTTCCGGTTTGACTGACAATGATTTCCGTCAGGCCATCAAGGAAGGTATTAGCAAAGTAAACATCTTTACCGATATCAACGTAGCTATGGTTAAGGCTGAGTTCTCCACATTCAGTGATATGAACAAGGGTATCATCGACCTGATTCCCGCAGCAGTAGAAGCTGTTAAGCAGGAGACCTTGGCGAAGATGAAACTGTTCTCCAGTGACGGTAAGGCAGCATGTCCTTCCGGTAATGTAGTATGTCAGGATCCTAAGAAGGCACAGAACCTTGCTCTGAGCCAGGCAGAAATCCAGAAAATCGTAGAGATGGTTGTAGCACAGGTACGTAAATAATGATACCGAAAGATCCTATGATGCTACTTAGTTTCTTGAACATGAAACTGCGCGATTTCTACGCCGATTTACCTGCTTTGTGTGAGGATTTAGATGTCTCCGAGGCAGAGATCGAAGAGAAATTGGCGGCTATCGGTTATGTATATGACGCTGATAGAAATCAATTTGTGTAGGTGATGTGACAATGCCGGCGTATTATGTTCGCTCGCGAGGTCATATAATGTAAGAAGCAAACCATGAAGGTGGTGCCTCTTATGAAAAAAATGATAACAGCAATCCTAATGTTTGATTTGGCTTTAGGATTGCTGTTTTTATGTTTGTTGGTGAGTAAAAACATATCTGCTTATAACACAACAGGAGATTCTTATTTAGTAGATAATTTAGGAGGAAATTTTTTTGTTACAGGAGATTCGGAAGGAGAGACATCTCTTGAAAGCGATGCTACGGTGGCTGAAACACTGACAGAAAAGCGAATTGCTCTCACCTTTGACGACGGCCCTCATCCGCGATATACGGAGATGCTATTAGACGGATTGAAAGAGCGAGGTGTGGTTGCTACCTTTTTTGTAACAGGAGAGCATGCTGCCCTACACCCCGATATTATAGAGAGGATGTATCACGAGGGGCATATGATAGGAAATCATACCTATAGTCATATGCAACTGAGCAAGAAGAATTTAGAAGCATACAAAGAAGAGTTAATACGCACCTGCGAAGTGATAGAGGAAATCACCGGGGAGGAAGTGCTCTATGTCCGCCCACCTTATGGTTCTTGGAATAAATCTATCGAAAAGGATTTGAATATGTTTCCGGTGTTGTGGACGGTGGACCCTCTGGATTGGTGTTCAAGTAATGTGAAAGCGATTGTAAATAGAATTGTGAAAAATGTGAAAGAGGATGATATTATTCTAATGCACGATTATTATGCCACTTCTGTGGAGGCGGCTTTACAAGCAATAGATAAATTATTAGAGCAAGGATATCATTTTGTGACCGTGGAGGAGATACTGTTTGATTGAGGCAATGAAATTATTGTTGTAATTACCAAATTATATGCTATAATGTAATTAGCAAAAGGCAATCGCCACAGAGTGGTTGACCAAAATATAGAAAGAAGACCTTCCCTATCTGGTCAAAGTACAGGGAAGGTCTTTTGCTACTTTAATGACAAATCAAATAAATGAATGTCAGTAGTGCCAAGAGGAACATTCCGAAAGACATTAAGTCTTTAAAATCGAATTTATTCTTCATAAGCATCACCTCCATTCTATGTAAAAATGGAGGTCAACCACCCTGTAACACGATTGCCGGTAGCCATAAGGCTACTAAAATAATTATAACACACAACAGCGCCGAACACAAGTTCGAAAAATAAGTATTTTTCTCTTTTAATTGCGGACGCACTGTGATATAATGACAGGGTATATATAAGAAATCTACTGAGGAAACAAAATGGACTTATTCGAATATATGAGAAATACAAATATGGAGACGGAAGCGCCCTTGGCAGCGAGAATGCGTCCCAGGACTTTGGATGAAGTGGTGGGGCAGGATCATATCGTTGGTAAGGACACTTTGCTGTATCGTGCTATCAAAGCGGACAAGATTAGTTCTGTGATTTTCTACGGACCGCCCGGTACCGGCAAGACCACTTTGGCAAAGGTGATTGCAAATACTACCAGTGCCCAATTCTGCCAGATCAATGCCACAGTAGCAGGCAAGAAGGATATGGAAGAAGTGGTAGCGAAAGCTAAAGAACTGCAAGGGATGTACGGCAGACGCACCATTTTGTTTATCGACGAGATTCATAGATTTAATAAGGGGCAGCAAGATTATCTGCTTCCGTTTGTGGAAGATGGCACCATTGTTCTGATAGGCGCTACTACGGAGAACCCTTATTTTGAGGTGAACGGGGCTTTGATTTCCCGCTCCATCGTATTCGAATTAAAACCCATTCCCATGGAGGGCATCAAGGAATTGTTGAAGAAGGCGGTTTATGATGCTGATAGAGGTATGGGTGCCTATGATGCAGTGATAGATGATGATGCGTTGGAGTTTTTGGCAGATATCAGTGGCGGAGATGCGCGTCATGCATTGAATGCCGTTGAACTTGGCATTATGACCACTGAGCGCGGAGAAGACGGCAAAATTCACATCACATTGGAAGTGGCCAAAGAGTGTATTCAAAAACGTGTGGCAAAGTATGATAAAGGTGGAGACAACCACTATGATACCATTTCTGCATTTATTAAAAGTATGCGGGGATCTGATCCCAATGCGGCGGTATATTATTTGGCGCGTATGTTGAATGCGGGAGAGGATATCAAATTTATTGCCCGTAGAATTATGATATGTGCATCAGAAGACGTGGGTAATGCGGATCCCAATGCGCTTGTAGTAGCAACGAATGCTTCTCTGGCAGTGGAACGACTTGGCATGCCGGAGGCGAGAATTATTTTGTCTCAGGCAGCAACTTATGTGGCGTGTGCACCTAAGAGCAATGCAAGTTATTTAGCCATTGATGAAGCATTGCAAACCGTGGAACAGACGGGGAATCTACCCATTCCTCCCCACTTGCAGGATGCGCATTATAAGGGTGCAGCGAAACTGGGTCATGGTATCGGTTACAAATATGCTCACGATTATCCCAACCACTATGTGGAGCAGCAGTACCTGCCCTACGAGTTGAGTGGTAAAGAGTTTTATAGTCCTACCGGAAACGGATATGAGGTGAAAATTCGGGAGCATATGAAGCGTATCAGAGGACAGTAAGAACAGATTAGAATTGCTTATAGTTAAAAAACGCATAAAATCAGGGGCTGTAAAAAAACTCCCCTAAAAGAACAGCCATGGTGAAGTCGAAAGACAACACCATGGCTGTTTGTGTATAATGCAGTTAATTAGACACGTTTTCTCTAACCTTTATCATAAAAAGGGAACACTTAACAAGCCCAT
>JAFQIE010000042.1 GCA_017397645.1 Lachnospiraceae bacterium
CACTCTTCGTAATGGCGTCTTCCATTGTCACTTCGGATGTTTTTTGATTGGCAAGGGTAAACTTCACCTTGACATCGTCTTTGTCCACAGTATCCGCCACGTCTAAATAGAAGGTTACACCGATATCATCATTTAAAATCAGCGTTCTGCCCACCAATTCCACCGGCTTCGGCGTAGGTGTGGGTTCCACATCAAAAGGCAACATCGGGTCAAAGGTAGGCCGTACGGTAGGTGTTGCCGTAGGTGTGGGCGTGTGGCTCGGCGCTATCGTAGGTGTCGGCGTGGGGCTCGGTGTTATCGTAGGTGCCGGCGTGGGGCTCGGTGCTATCGTAGGTATCGGACTCGGCGTCGGTGTAGCGTCTGGCGATATCGTAGGCTTGGGCGTCACTGTGGGAACCGGCTCTTGAGAAAGTTCCTCTTCCACCACGTTGCTCCGCTGTTCATACACCTTGATATTGTCTACAAACATCTGCGCATTGCAATCCGCCTCTTCATTGGGGATACCAAAAATAATTCTTCCGAAATTATGCGTTTCGCTACTCATAAACGCCACATCTTTTTCCAACAAATCCCCATCAATATAGTAGTCAAAGGTCTTTGCTTTCTTATCCACTACCAGCTTCACATTTGCAAATGTATTATCTTCTATATGGCGCCTGGTTCCGTCATTATATAACTCATTGCCGCTGGTCTTTCTTCGTATTATGTCATTCTCTTCTGTAATATACAGTCTGGTAATTGAAGCAGTGCCACCTGTATTTCTATGCTCCGAGAAATAAATGTAGAATCCGTTGGTCTTTCCTGCCATATCTTTGACAGCCACATCCATTTCTATGATTAAACGCATATCATCTGCTTCTTCCCCCACCGTATAGACAAGCGTATCATCAAGCTCAAGCGCAAACACGCCCTCTATATTAAGTGCATGGGTGTAAGGGAATACCACACAACCTTCGTCTTCTGCCGCATCTATGTCAATAGCATTCTTTGCCATTACCGTAACATACGGCTCGTAGTTGACTGCGGTATTGATAAACCAATTGTAATTCTCTGTGAAAATATCTTCCAACACGGTTCCTACAGGGCGATTGAAATTCTCGTCCACCGTAACAGTTACCAATGTCGGATTTAAGTAAATATGATAGCCTTGTTCTGCCCCCTGAACCTTCAAAGCAACTGTGCCGGGCAGATTTTCAGGCAATGTGATATCCACTTCCGCGCCACTGTAACTGATGGCTGTAATCTGTGGTACCTCCGTGGTTCCTTTATACAAAAGTAATTCATGTTCCAACGCCTGCGGATTGAAGCCCTCATATATTTCTCCATCCACATAGACTTCCCGGATCATCCAGTTTTCACTTTCTTCCACAGTAATTTCGATGGCACTTGTCACTCCATCTGCCGTAGCATAAACGGTGGCAGTACCCAAGCCAACCGGATATAATCTGCCCTGAGTATCTACCTCTACCACTGAAACATCGGAAGTAGAGTAAGTAATCACTGCAGAGTCTGCATTGAAGGGTTCGACTTCTGCTGTCAACGTCTTCACGCTATCCAACGTCAGGTAACGGCTTAGGTTTTGGAAAATCTCTGCCGCCATGGCCTTAGTTACCTGTGCCCGAGGCTCGAAGGTGGTATCGTCCAAATCCAGCATCAACCGATGGTTTACTACGATATTCACGTAGTCCAAAGCCCACTGGGCCACTTCTGCCGCATCCGTTGCTCTGGCAAGGGCGTTGGAGCCATAGTAAGTCGCATCAGGCGTTGCTGTCTGCAGTGCTTTTACCACTATAGAAGCAGCCTCTTCTCTGGTAATTACCACATCCTCTACCGCATCGGGAAGTGCGTCTGTCAGCGTAATATCACTAATTCCGCACAGTTTTTCTACCATTTCCACAAATTCACCACGGGTTACAGTGGCAGACGGCTGAAAAGTGCCATCCGTCTCTCCGCTCACCACGCCGATGGACGCCATCTGGCGAATCGCATGTGCTTCCGGCACACCTTCCAGATCTGTAAAGTTTACCTGTGGATTCTTTGCAACCACGATAGTCTCTTGCGCTTTATCAAACCGGACAGCGGTTACAGGGATTTTATTTCGGTTAAAAAAAACATCTGTGTCCATTGCCTGCCCCATACCATCGTGCAGGTACTCGGCACCGCAGTGACTTAAATCCATGTTGATTTCGTCCACCAATCCTTGCGTCATCGCCTCCACACAGAACACTGCATACATTGCCTGTGTATCAAACTTTGCATAGGCCGCATTTTTATACTGATGGAACATTTTCTTATCGGTATCATAGTAGGCTTTGATGATGTTGTCTGCCATACGGACAGCCAAATCATAATATGCCTGATTTCCTGTATATTTGTACAAGGATACTGCAGCCAAGGTATTGCCGGCATTTCCATTGGAGGTGGATAGGTTGACATTTACGTTCTCGCCCATAGCGGTACCAATGTCACCCATACCACGGTTGGCTGCCCAGGTGCGGGCCATTTCCCATATGGTGGCCTTGGCCTCTGCATCCTCTTCCCTCAGCATGTTGCAGATATCGATAGCCGACTTCAGCGTCAACTCAAAAACAGCTTCACTCTCAGGGAAACTTGCACCCTGAACCTTATAGTATCCGCCTCTGGTCGCCACCAACTTGGTGGTGCCATCGTTTAAATCCGTACCATCATTTAAGATTGGGGTAATATACTTATGCCTGTCGCCGTCATATACGAACTCGGCAACTGCCAGCATATTCCCTTTTAAATACTGATAAATTTTCTCGTTGTCAGAAGCGTAGGGAAGGAGTGCCTGCGGTCCATACCCCACCGTAGAATCAAGGGTGTTTGCCGTAATCAGGTCGGTCTCGCCTAAAATCGCTGAGTCTCCGTCCTCCAGTGTTTTAAAATCCACACCGGATTTTGTCACAAAATCCGCACCTTGGAAGTTATAGATAAAACGGTCGATTGGATATTGTAATATACCATACTGACTGCCCGTAAGTCCGGTGCTTGGGTCCGTAATGGCAATGTACTTATCCAACAGAGCCTCCGCTGCAACCGCGTATTTACTCTCCCCGGTCTGCTTTGCCAAAAACCATGCCATTTCCATCATATCATTGGCAGTACAGGTAAAGGCAATTTTTTCCGTCTCGAAGAACGGGCTGGGGTTGTATCCCAGGGTTTCATCGTAGTTATCCGGATTCCAGATATCTCTCATGTCCTTATTGTACAAACCATGTCTGTTAAATTCCAGATTCGTGATATCATACACATGAGCATTCCAATACGCCGTGGCAAACTTCACTGTTCCTTCCGGGTCTGCACTATAGTAGAGTTCCATGGGTAGCTGGTAATTCTTAGTTTCGTGGTGTAGCCATCCGACCTTTCCGGTCTTGACGTCTAACACAACATGTCCTCCCGCATAGGGAAGTCCGTTATTATCCACTAGGCCCGGTGTGTCAAAACGAAACTTCACCTGGTCATAGGCGATTTGTTTATACTTGTCATCACCGGTAAGCAAGGTCAAGCCTTCCAACATTTTCAGGAAATTACTCTGTCCATAAAGATTTGAATAGTAATACTGATCGTTGGTAAATTTATTCCATATGGGGGCTTCTTTTGTGGTTACATCAATGCCGTCCACAAATAAATTAGGATACAGGGAGCCCTCGATATTGCGTCCATAAGCAAGTGCCGTTTCTGCATGATTTACCAGCACTTCTAGCCTGGGAATAGGCGAAGCAGTAGGAGCCGGTGTGGGAACCGGACTTTCGTCTAAGGCATATAACTGCATGTTGTCCACATAAAGCTTGTTATCCGTATCCTCCGCCGTTACCTCTGCCGGAATGTAAAAAAGAAATCTAGCCAATGTAGGGACCTGCGTTGTCGTCCACAACCCGCTTATATCTCTCTCCACCAGGATGTTGTTCCAATAATAACTATAGGTATATGTCTGTCTGTCCACAACCACCTTTAAGTGCCCAAACTCCCCTTTATTGGCAAGGCCATTTTCCTTCTGGGGTGCGATATTACTGGAACTTGTATGTCTTGTAATATAATCATCATAAAGAACAAATCGTGCAATCGAGTGAGATTCGCCGGAATGCCTGTTGAGAAACAGTTTATAGCCGTTCTCCTTTGTCGCAGTACCAGCCGTTGCCATATCCACCTCAAGAACCACATACCTATCTTCGGTCACAGTCTCACCTAAGCTAAACATAGCCGTCTCCACAAGATTAACGTAAAACAACTTGTCCGTACTGCCATCAAATGCCGGCATAAACTCCATACAATAGTCATCTGATTCTGCAGTTTTATCTATTAAGTTTCTTTTCACCACCCGGGCAGTGGAGGAATATCCCGCACTGCAGCTTGTGGTATAGTTTTCTCCGTGAGTACCCGAAAACAGCGTGCCTTCCGTGTATCCGTTATAGTTTTCATCAATTACATAGGCTGAATCCCCTGTTGTCAATGCCGCAACAGGTGTTTGTTCACCCGTAGCGCTTTCTGTAGCATGTACTATCCGGGCATTCCCGGAAAATGGAATGCCCGTTAATACCAAACTCAGCGCCAGCAGAAGACTTAGTTTTCTCATCTTATTTTTTACATACATACCCTCTTCTCCCCTTCATATGAATGTCTACTCTCTCTCGTTTGTCATATTCGCCGTAGGGAACAATTCACGCCACACATCCGTGTGTGCTTCACAGTCCAGATAATGGCCGAAATGCTTGTTCTCCATCTCCGTAGCCCCCGGAGCGGCTGCCTTCGCCAGGATTTCCAGGTAGCTTTCCTTCACACTTTCACAGAATGTGTGCCATCCATCCTTCCAGCTACCATTCTGTAATGCTTCATTTCTATTTGCAAACTCCTCTAAAAGAGTCTTTTTTTCTTCTCCTTTTGCCAACGCAATACCATCATTTTCTACCACCAATGGTATAAACTCGATTTCATGGGTCGCGCTGTCATATTTCACTGCCAAAGAACTGTTCCAAATCTTTTCTATTTCCGGTCCAATAAAGGACGGCTTTACAAAGTGGAAATTACCTTGGCCGTATAAGATGTGGCAACCTGCATACTGCTCATAACATCCGATACAATGACTG
>JAFQIE010000043.1 GCA_017397645.1 Lachnospiraceae bacterium
TGTACCTTCTGTTGCCTTTGGTAGGGCTTGCAGTGCGTCATATGAGCAAGAAACAGATGCAGTGGTCCATCGGGTTATTGCTATTTGCGTATAGCATTTTGAAGAGTGTACTACCCCTACGTTTGGAATTGGACAGTCAGGGGTATGATGCGATTTGGTATCTATGTGTGTTCCTGTTGGCGGCCTATGTGCGCAAGTTTGGATTGTATTTGCGAAAGAATACGGCGCCCACGAAAGGCTGGGGCTTGATATACATCGTCGGCGCAATTTTGGTGTTTGGCGGATTGATGGGAATGCGCGCGTTATACCTTGAGACGGGCAGTTTCCAGAGAATGTTGAAGATGAGCATGGAATACAATCATGTATTTGTTTTATTGGCTTCCTTGGGATTGTTCATGGTATTTAAGAATCTGAACGTGACTCCTAAACTGGCCACATTGACGAAGAAACTGGCGCCTTTTTCATTGGGCGTATATCTGTTACATGAGAATATCGGTTTGCGCTACACCTGGCAGAATTGGTTAGGGGCAAACCGGATTGAAACAGTGCCCGGATTATTTGCTGGTGTTTTTGTAGCGGTGATAGTAGTATTTACTTGTGGTATTTTAGTGGATGTTATAAGAAAGTATATCTTTGGTTTAGTACATAGAATCGGAATGAAAATTGCACCCTATAAAGCGGTGTATGGTTGGATAGAGCGGGCGGATGAGGTATTTGTCGCAGGAGAAAAGTGTGTTTCGGAAAGTGGAGAGTAAATCTATACAAAACAGAATAACGATATGGGACATTCTGGCATTGGCAGTGTTACTCCTGTATCCCTTACGCCACATCACTTGGGGATTGGATTTATGGGATACCGGCTATAACTATGCCAATTTTCAATATAAGGGATTGGAACATATGGATTCCATGTGGTTGTTTTCTACTTATTTGGCAAATGCGTTGGGTAGCGTAATGTCCAAATTGCCGGGGGCAGGAAGCCTCATTGGGATGAATTTTTACACCGGGCTTTTGGTCAGTGGGATGGCCATGGCCGGGTATTTTTTCTGTACAAGGAAATTGCAGATGCCTAAGTGGATTGCCTTCTTAGGCGAGATGGTTGCTATCAGCCTTTGTTGGTGTCCTACGGCGCTTTTGTATAATTATTTGACTTATGTATTGTTCTTGGTAGCAGTGATGCTGTTGTACCTGGGACTTACAAAGGCGAGAAACGGGTATTTGGTGGCAGCAGGTGTGATGCTGGGTGCCAATGTGCTGGTACGTTTTTCCAACCTGCCGGAGGCGGCTATGATTGTGGCTGTGTGGGCGTACGGTATGGTGGAATATCTGGATACCATAAAGATGGTGACGCAAGAAGAAACCCACGAGGGGAATGAAAACAAGAGCAAGGTGATTTCGGCAGAAGAAAAGAGAAACATCCGTAAGAGTATCGCGAAGCAAACCTGGAAACGCACCTATTTGTGTGTATTTGGCTATTTAGGCGCGTTATTGGTTGGATTTGGTTATATTCACGTTAGATATGGTTTAGATGCCTATTTGGACGGAATAACGCGTTTATTTGCCATGACAGACACTGCCACGGATTATAAGGTTGGCTCTATGGTGATGGGTGTGGTTTTAACCTACTGGCAGAATCTGTACTGGGTACTGCGGATTGGTGTGATTGTAATTGCCGGACTTGTGATGTTTGGGGTCTGCACTTGGATGAAAAAGGCAATCATCAAATCATGTGCCGAAGAGAAAGCGGGCGGATGCATCAAAGCATTGGATATGTTGTGTTATATCGTCATGACGATAGTCGCAGTGTGCATGATTGCGTGGCTCTATTTGAGACATTTCTGTTCCATGAAATTCTATAGTTATGATTCCATGTTGCGCCCCGGTGTATTGTTCCTGATGTTGGCCATGCTGTTTGGTGTGATTTGCATTTTCGTTTATAATAGCAAGAAAGAAGAAAAGTTGCTGGCGGGCATACTGATTTTGGTCATCCTGTTGACTTCCTTGGGTAGTAATAATGAAGTATACCCCAGCTTAAATAATTTGTTTTTGTTAGCCCCTTTTACCTTGTGGGAGAGCTGGAAGTATATTAAAAAGTCTAACTGCCGGAAGGTATATATAGGGCGCAAACCGGATATAGAGAATGCGAAATCGGATGTGCCTAAGCAGGGACAAACGAATCATACGATTTGTTTGAACAGATATCCTGTGAAAGCGGTGCTCGTGGCATTCCTACTACTTTGTTTTGTACAGTTTGGCGGTTTTGGCGTGAAATTCGTGTTCGCTGAGGCAACCGGTGTGCAGGATATTTCAGGCAGAGTAGAGAATAACGAGATATTGAAAGGTGTTAAAATGCCTGCGGAAAAGGCACAGTGGATGACGGAGATTTCTGCCTTTGTGGCAGAAGAACAACTGCAGGGTCAGGAAGTGATTCTTTATGGTGATATTCCTGCTTTATCCTACTATCTTCAGATGCCTTCTGCATTCAATCCCTGGAGTGATTTAAGGTCTTACCATCCGGAGCAGATGGAGGTCCAGTTAGAGGCTTTGGAAGAAGTGGGAGAAAAACCTGTGGTTATCTTAGAGCGGAGCGTTGCTCCTACGGCTGATATAGGCGCAATTGTGATACCGGATATATCACCGATTGACGTGCCGGCAGGTGATTTGATTCCGGATGTAAAGAGAGAATTGTTATTGGATTTCATGAATCGGATGGAGTATCAGGAAACCTTTAGAAATGAGAAGTTTGTGATCTATCAGTGAGAGTAATTTATAGAATTTGAACGTAAACAGCCGACTCAGTTTGAGCCGGCTGTTCTTATACGCTTTATCATGTTTGATACACTTTTTACAGCAACTGCAGTCCTTCTTGTTCTGCTTCCGCTACCAAACCGGAGGGCCATAAGGAGCATTGTACCTCGCCGATGTGAGCCTTTCTCAAAAGGAACATGCACATACGGGACTGGCCGATGCCTCCGCCGATGGTATAAGGTACTTCTTCGTTGATGACTGCCTGATGGAAGGGAAGGCAGGCGCGATCCATGCATCCTCGTTCTTCCAACTGGCGCAGCAGTGCGTCTTTGTCTACGCGGACACCCATACTGGAAAGCTCTAAGGCGATATCCAAAACGGGGTAGTAAACCACGATGTCTGCGTTCATTTCCCAATCATCATAGTCCGGTGCACGTCCGTCGTGAGGCTCGCCGTCACTTAATTTGCCACCGATTTTCATGATACATACAGCGCCCTTTGCTCTGGCGATGTAAAGTTCACGCTCTTTGCGGGTGGCGTCGGGGAACATTTCTTCCAATTCGGAAGTGGTGACAAAGAATATGTCATGAGGGAGGATTTCCTCAATGTAATCATAGTGAATGGACATATATTTCTCGGTCTTACGCAGTACTTTGTAAACAGTGCGTACAGCATCCTTTAAGGTCTCGATATTGCGCTCTTCCTTGGTGATTACTTTTTCCCAATCCCATTGGTCCACATAAATGGAGTGGATAGCGTCCACATCTTCGTCCCTGCGGATAGCATTCATGTCGGTATAGAGACCGTCGCCTGCAGAGAAACCGTATTTTTTCAGGGCATAGCGTTTCCATTTCGCAAGGGACTGTACAATTTCAGCCATGCGGGTGTCATCGCTTTTGATATCAAAGCGGACAGGACGCTCAATGCCGTTTAGATTATCGTTCATGCCGGATGCGGGATCCACAATCAAAGGAGCAGAAACGCGGAGCAGATGCAATCGCTCTGCAAGCAATGTTTCAAAGAAGTCCTTTGCCATCTTGATGGCAACCTGCGTGTCGTAAAGATTCAATTCAGATTTGTAGCCTTCAGGCAATGATAAGTAAGCCATAATCATCCTACCTTTATGTATGAATTCTATAGATATCATTAAACCCCTTTTTGGCGAATTTTGCAATAGTTTTTATGCAGAATTTGCGATACATTACAAAATTTGTATTGAGAAGTACTTGTGTTTGCGATATGGTTATTATAAGTGAAAAATTTGGAAAGGAAAGCGATAGTTGGCCGATAATTTTGACACCGGAATTGAATATCAGGAAGGTGAAATCAGGGTGTCCGTCAGGGGCTTGGTGGAGTTTATTCTGCGTCACGGGGATATCGACAACAGACATCAGGTTTCTCCCGAAAATGCCATGCAAGAGGGTGGTAGAATCCATCGGATGATTCAACGACGCATGGGTGCCGGGTATCAGGCGGAGGTGTCTCTTCGTTATACGCAACCGGCAAAGGGGTACCGCCTGGTGGTAGAAGGCAGGGCGGATGGAATCTTGACACAGAACGGGCAGGTCATTGTGGATGAGATCAAGGGCACCTACCGGGATTTGGCTAAGATGAAAGAGCCGGCGTCACTTCATGTGGCGCAGGCTAAATGCTATGCCTATATGTACGCCTTGAAGGAGAACTTGAAGGAAATCACGGTGCGCATTACCTACTGTAACATGGAGACAATGGATATCCGGTATTTTCACGAAAACTTTGCTTTCGAAGAATTACAAACGTGGTTTGGAGAATTGATAACTGCCTACAAAAAATGGTCAGACTATGTTTGGCGTTGGCGTGGTATTCGTCAAAATTCTATCCTGGAACTCAAATTTCCCTTTGAATATCGTCCGGGACAAAAGGACTTGGTGGGGAATGTTTACAAGACGATCTATCACAAGAAAAAACTGTTTTTAGAGGCGTCTACCGGTGTGGGAAAGACAATATCCACAATGTTTCCTGCAATTTCCGCTATGGGGCAGGGAATGTCGGAACGCATTTTCTACCTGACTGCAAAAACCATCACCAGGACTGTAGCAGAGGATACACTGCATTTGCTCAGGGACCATGGATTGCGCGCGAAGAGCGTCATCCTAACGGCCAAAGAAAAGATTTGTTTTATGGAAGAAACGGAGTGTAATCCTGAACATTGCCCTTATGCGAAGGGACACTATGACAGGATAAACGATGCTGTGTATGACCTTTTGACTTCTGAGGAAGCCTTTACCCGGGAAAAAATCGTGGAGTATGCACAGAAACATCAGGTTTGCCCATTTGAGATGTGTCTGGACATGAGCCTATACTCAGATGTGGTGATTGGCGATTATAATTATCTCTTTGATCCGCATGTATATTTAAAGAGATTCTTTGCGGAGGGGGGAGGAGATTATATCTTTCTAATTGATGAGGCGCACAATTTGTTAGAGCGTGGAAGAGAGATGTACAGCGCCACACTATGGAAAGAACAATTCATGGAATTGTCCACAAAAATAAAAGCGACAATACTGTCAGAAAACGAGAAAAAATCCCGCAAAAACAGGGTTTCCGGGCAATTGACACTTGAATTTATAAATAATGAACAAGAGAGCCGTAAGTCCGATGAACCAGAGGATAATACGGCGGAGTTACCTGTTGAATCGGAGCAGGAAAAGGATGGGAAGCTGCCTTACAAACGAAGTGTATTGGTTGGAAAGGGATATGCTGAGAAACTCAAGTATCAGCTGGATAAATGTAACAAAGAACTGCTGGAGATGAAGCGGGAATGTGAAAACTACCGTATTATTACAGAAATGGATAGTTTTGTGCGTTGGCTGATGAAACTCCACGGTACCATGGATGAATATCTGTCTGAGCAGGAGATAGTGCTTCCTGTCAGGGAAGATATTCTGGATTTCTACTTTGAAATCGGGCATTTTTTGCAGATTTATGAGCTTGTAGATGAGAATTATGTGAATTACACGCAGATAGAAGAGGATGGTCGCTTTATGATTAAATTATTCTGCGTCAATCCGGCTCAAAACCTGAAGCAATGTATGGCAAAGGGTCGTAGCAGTATTCTGTTTTCAGCTACGCTTTTACCTATCCAATATTATAAAAAACTATTGGGTGGAGAGAGAGAGGACTATGAAATCTACGCTAATTCCATCTTTCGACCGGAAAAGAAGGCTTTATTTATTGCCAATGATGTGACCAGCAAATATACTCGCCGGACAGAGGAAGAATACGTGAGAATCGCTGATTATATCGAAGAAATCATCAAAAACAGGCATGGGAACTACATGGTATTTTGCCCCTCCTACGCTTTTATGCGAAGAATTTACGATATCTATACGCAAAAATATGTTGGAACCATAGCGGACGAGGCTGAAAGTCAAACAGGTAGCGTTGCTGTAGGTGACATGCGCCAATGTATGATTCAGGAGGAATCTATGACGGAGGCGCAAAGGGAGGCCTTTTTAAACGAATTTCGCGTAGTTTGCGATGAAAATGGAGAAAACCTTACCGGCGAACGATATTTGATAGGGTTCTGTACCCTTGGCGGTATTTTTAGCGAGGGGATAGATCTGAAGAGTGACAGCCTCATTGGGGCAATTGTGGTTGGTACGGGATTGCCACAGGTGTGCAATGAACGGCAAATCTTGATGAAATATTTTGATGAAGAAGGTGGATATGGATTCGATTATGCATATCGGTACCCCGGTATGAATAAAGTATTACAAGCAGCCGGACGAGTCATACGAACGGTGGACGATGTGGGAGTGGTGGCCCTTTTGGATGAAAGGTTCACGCAATATGTTTATCAAAAGTTGTTCCCCAAGGAATGGAATCAACACGAAATCGTATCGGTAGCCACAATTGCAAAAAAAGTGGAACGATTTTGGGACGAGTGGCTATAGTTATAAACAGGCGAGAACGGCAGTTTTCGCGAGGTCGAATTTCAATATGACATGCAAGAATGCCGTCAATGTTTATCAACATGACACATGTGTATATGTGGATAAGTCTGTGGATATTGTGGGTAATTGATGTAAATGTCAAGGTTTTACGACACGCTTGTCACATAATCGATATTTAAAATGCAAGCAAACTTTCATTTTGGGATGAAAAGTAGGCTTGCATTTTTGCGTTTTTGGAGCGTTTATGGGAAGGATTTCACTAAAATGAGCACGAAAAACGAAAAAAACACCGCTTTCGTACCATAAAATTGGTTAAAAACGGCGTTAAACAGGCGGTCTCAGGAGTTTATAGAGTATGCAAAAAAGGTTCAAATAATAGGCCTTCCTTCTCCGGAATCTGTCTATTTTCACTTGCTGCAATACATAAGGCGATAAAATCAGATGCTTTTTTCACGGATTCCGTAAAATCTCTGTGATGTATGGCATCTGCAACCAGAATAGAAGCAAACAAATCTCCGGTACCATGTTTGGATGGACCGGCAGAAGGTGTTTCGCTTATTTTTATTTTACCATCCTCGTAGATGTAAGTAATATACCGGTCGGCCTGCTCGATACCAGTCATGGCTATTTTTCCCGGACAGATTTGTGCAAGGTTAAGAATCAGTTTACATAGTTCCTGTTCAGACCAATCTTCTTTGTATGGTGTGCCGGTGAGAAGACAGGCCTCCGTGAGATTGGGAGTCAGTATATCTGCCTTGCCGGCCAGCTTTTTCAAAGCATCGCATATGGTATCATCTACAGAAGAATATAATTTTCCGTGATCTCCCATAACCGGGTCCAGCAAAAATGTTTTAGGTTTAAAGTGGGACAAAAAGTCTTCCGCCACATTTATTTGATGCAAATGATTCATAAATCCACAGTAGAGACCATCAAAAGTGGCACCGATTACTTTCCACGCGCTGACGTAGTCCTGTAGGTAAGGAGTATAGTCTGTCTTTTGTACCGTGGCATAAGCCAGATGACTGGACAGAATGGAGGTCGGAACAGGGCACACCTGTACTTGCATCGCGCTAATGACGGGCAAGGCGATGGTGGTAGAACACTTGCCAAAGCCTGCAAAGGATTGAAACATTGCAAGTCTGGGAATTGTTGAGGTTATATTAGTTTCATTCGTTATCTGAGTCATAAATTCTCCAATACCTATTAGGCTTTCATTGTGCCGATTGACCAGTACACACTTTTGCACTTTTATTTACATAATCGTGAACAGTCCGGACTTCTTTAGCGCCGGTCTCATGGCGAGGTAAATTACCGATGCAGCTACTACCGCCACAACGGCGTTAACGCTGGTAGTCAATGCACCGATTTTGGCGAGTGCTTTTGAGATATCCTGAGGGACTCCCAGTATATAGGTTTTGTAGAAATAACCTACAATGGGGTCCGCTACAATATTAAAGACCATACCTGCTGCGCAGGAAGCGATGGTTCCCAGGGATATGTACTTGGCACTGTGTTCGTGACTGATTTTTAAGATTTTGTGAGCTACCAGCCCGACGATGAGTCCAATGCACAATTTTAATAGGAATGTTTTGGGGGCACTGGTCACATAGCCACTGGTCAAATCTGCCAGCGTCATCCCTACGGCACCTGCCAGGCCACCCCATTTTCCGCCGATTAGCAGTGCCGCCAATACGCAGAATACATTGCCAAAGTGAAAAGCGGTTTTTTCCGGGCCTACCGGAATGTCTATCTTCAAGAAAGCAAATCCTATGTAACAGAGGGCCGCCAAAAGACCTGCCTGCGCTAGCTTTCTTTTTGTATCACTCGTATTTTTCATAATTTCATCCACTCCCTATGTCAAAGATTATTGTTAAGATTAAACATAATCCAAAAGTGGCACGATGAAAAGAACCAAATTAAACAATTTTAACCATACCAGATTGTAAAATAAAAAATGAAGAGAGCGATGCATAAGACATAGATAGAATATTCTTGCGAAATCTTGCCGGATATGATAAAACTATCCTTGGTGTGTAAAAATGCAAAGGATTAAGTTACGTTGGAACAGACAAAAATGCGGACTATTATCAGTCATATCAAACATTTTATATCCCAGAATGCGGTAATGTGTATCGCCTTTATGGCGGCGCTCATCACGGTGTTTTTTGTGCCTGTAGATCATGAATATACAGGCTATTTTGATTTCAAGACATTGACTTGTCTGTTTTGTGTGTTGGCGGTGGTATGCGCACTGAAAAATATCAACTTCTTTTACATATTGGCTTGCAAGGTGGTGGAGTTGTTCAAGACGGCACGGATGAGTGTGCTGGCGTTGGTGTATATCACATTTATCGGGTCCATGCTGATTGCCAATGATATGGCACTTTTGACCTTTTTGCCCTTGGGTTATTTTGTGTTGACCACTACGGGCAAAGGGAAATACATGGCATTTACCTTTATCATGCAGAACATTGCTGCAAATTTGGGGGGTATGTTGACGCCCTTCGGCAACCCGCAGAATTTGTACTTGTACTCTAAATTTGAGATTCCGAATATAGAATTTATGTCCATTATGGTAATCCCATTTCTGATATCTATAGCACTGATTACCTTATGTTGTATTATCTTTGTGAGACCGGAAGCCTTAGTTCTGCCCACATCGAAGGTGGAATTATCGCCGAAAAAAACAATGCTGTACTTGGTCCTGTTTGCGCTCTCCATTGCAATCGTATTCCGCGGGATTCCCTATTGGGTAGGCTTGATTATTATTCCGACGGTGTTGTTCGCGGTGGATAGAAAAGCGCTGAAAATGGTAGATTATGGTCTTTTATTTACTTTTGTTTTCTTCTTTATATTCGCGGGAAATATGGCTCGTATAGAGGTGGTGAGAAATCTGTTTTCGGCGCTGCTAAATAAGAGTACCCTGCTGTTTGGTGTGCTTTCCTGCCAGTTTATCAGCAATGTGCCATCGGCAATTTTACTGTCCCAGTTCACGCAGAATTACAGCGATTTGCTGGTGGCTGTCAATATCGGAGGCGTAGGCACACTGATTTCATCTCTGGCCAGTTTGATTACCTTCCGGGAGTATACCAAAAATAATCCGAAAAAGACGCTGTACTATATAGAAATGTTCAGTGTATTCAATTTCGGTTTCCTAATAATATTGACAGCGTTCGTGATGGCGGTGTAGAATAAAACAAACAGACAAATTAATACAAACTTTTACAAAAGATGCAGGAGGAAGATTCTGCATCTTTGTTTTTTTATTGGACATATTATTTGGGCGTTTTTCTCTACAGCAGGATGTAACGAAGAAAGTAACGAATGTAACGAACATGGTAACGAAGGTTTTATGAGGAGAGACGAATAGTAAACAGGAAAGCGATAAAAGGGAAATAAGTGTACAAAGCATTTCCGCACATTTTGGACTCGATGAGTCAAAAAAATGTAAAAAATATAAATTATATTTGCCGACGGAGGAAGAACGGCGAAAAGAGATTGCAAATTAAAAACAATGTTTTACCTTCAACAACAGGAAAAAAAGCAACTACTTCCTTGACAAATGTGCTTTATAAGCATATATTCTTTAGTAGAACTTATATTAACGCAATGACGAAGAGGAGTATGCATACACCCTTTGACAGAGAAGGCACTACGGCGAGATGACCGGGTTGAGAGGTGTCGCGAAGAAGGCATGCAGAAGGTAGCTTCCGAGCGGGAGATCTGAATGATATAGGCGTAGGCTTTAAGATCCACGCCAAGAAGTAAGATTTCACGACCTATCCCCGTTACAGGATATTGCTTGATGAGCGAAAGAGGCATTGCAGGAGACTACAATGTGAACAAAGGTGGTACCGCGTATATGACGCCCTTTGCTGACGAAAGTCGGCAGAGGGCTTTCTTTATCAAAAAGAAAGGAAAGGATAAAAACAATGGCAAGCGCAACAACTGTTGACAAAAATTTTCAAGTATGGCAGAACTTTGACAAATCCAAACTGGACTTCTATGATGTACTGGAAGCACCGCTACAGGTGCACGGATTAATTTTCCCTGAAGCAGAAGGTGACTACTTCAGAAGAATCCCCAAGGAATTAGCTAAGCAGGTAAATGAAGGTGTTTTGGCACTGCATGAGGACAGTGCAGGCGGTCGAGTCCGTTTCCGCACCAATGCCACACAAATTGCTTTGTTTGCAGAGGAGGGCAATGTAGAGGTATATAATCACTTCGCACTGACGGGAAGTTGTGGATTTGATATGTATGCCGGTGACAGATATGTGAATACATTCCGTCCGCCCAGCACCATTGTGGATGGTTTTGCGGCGTTGCTGGAAATTCCGCCCGAGGTACCCCATGAGAACGGTGAGCGTGAAATTACCATCAATTTTCCTCTATATTCCCGTGTGAAAAAGGTAACCGTTGGTGTCAATAAGGGAGCTACGATGAAGGCTCCCAAGGCTTATAAGTATCCTAAGCCCATTGTCTACTATGGATCTTCTATTACTCAGGGTGGTTGTGCTTCCAGACCGGGCAATTCTTATCAGGCCATCATTTCCAGAAAGTTGGATTGTGAATATCTCAACTTGGGATTTTCCGGTTCAGCCCGAGCGGAACTTCCTATGGCAGAATATATAGCAAATCTGGATATGGAAATCTTCGTATATGATTATGACCACAATGCGGATTCTCCGGAATATTTGAATGAAACCCATCAGAGAATGTTCAAAATTATTCGCGAAAAGAATCCGGAGTTGCCCGTCGTGATGGTGTCCAGACCGAAATACTATAATGAAAATGAAGATACTAAGAAGCGTCTTGCGGTGATTAAACGCACCTATGATGAAGCGGTGGCAGCAGGGGACAAAAATGTGTACTTCATCGACGGTGGTGAAATGATGCACAAGTACTGTGACGATTGCGGCACCGTGGATGGCATTCATCCCAACGACCATGGATTTGTGGCTATGGCAAAGGGAATCGGAGAAGTGCTGGAAAAGATTCTAAAGGCATAAGGGAAAGAAGCAATTAAAATATGCTGCAGAGATTAGAGACTACTTGAAACGAAGCAAATAATAAGGAAAAATGGAGAATAAATTATGAGCAAGGAATTGGCAAAAACCTATGACCCCAAGGGTCTGGAAGACAGATTGTATCAAAAATGGTTAGATAAAAAATATTTCCACGCAGAGGTGGACCATAGCAAGCAACCTTTCACCATTGTGATTCCCCCGCCAAATATTACGGGGCAGCTTCACATGGGACATGCACTGGACAACACCATGCAGGACATCTTGATTCGTTTCAAGAGAATGCAGGGCTACAACGCATTGTGGCAGCCCGGCACGGACCATGCTTCCATTGCAACGGAAGTAAAGATTATTGAGAAATTAAAAGAAGAAGGCATCGACAAATGGGATTTGGGACGCGAGAAATTCTTGGAGCGCGCTTGGGAATGGAAGAAGGAATATGGCGGCAGAATTATCAGCCAGTTGAAGAAATTAGGCTCCTCCTGTGACTGGGACAGAGAGCGTTTCACCATGGACGAGGGCTGCAACAAGGCCGTGACCGAAGTGTTTGTAAAGATGCATGAAAAAGGCTATATCTACAAGGGTGCCCGCATGATTAACTGGTGCCCTATTTGTAATACTTCTATTTCCGATGCTGAAGTAGAATACCAGGAGCAGGCAGGACATTTTTGGCATATGAAATACCCTGTGATGAATGAGGACGGCACTCCCAGCACCACAGAGTTTTTGACCTTTGCAACCACCCGTCCGGAAACCATGCTGGGAGATACTGCAGTGGCAATTCATCCTGAGGACGAACGGTATGCGCATTTGATTGGTAAGAGCGTTATGCTACCCATCGTAAACCGTGTAATTCCCATTGTTACCGATACCTATGTGGATAGGGAGTTCGGTACAGGTGTGGTTAAGATTACCCCTGCCCATGACCCCAACGACTTTGAGGTTGGCAAACGTCATAATCTACCTGTGATTAATGTGATGAACGACGATGCTACCATCAACGCAAATGGCGGAAAATACGAAGGTATGGGCCGTTACGAGGCAAGAAAAGCCATTGTGGACGAACTGGATAGCATGGGACTTTTAGTGAAGATTGAAGATTATACCCATAATGTAGGTACCCATGACCGTTGTAAGGCAACCATTGAGCCCATGGTAAAAGAGCAGTGGTTTGTAAAAATGGATGAGCTGATCAAACCTGCAGTAGAAGCAGTAAAAAGTGGTGATATTCAGCTGATTCCTGACAGAATGGAAAAGAATTATTTTAACTGGACGGACAATATCCGTGACTGGTGTATCAGCCGTCAATTGTGGTGGGGACATAGAATTCCTGCATATTATTGCGACAAATGTGGGGAAATTGTGGTAGCGAAGGAAGCACCTACCGTTTGTCCTAAATGTGGAGATACCCACTTCACACAGGACCCTGATACCTTGGATACCTGGTTCTCCTCAGCTCTTTGGCCTTTTGAGACATTGGGCTGGCCGGAGATGACAGAAGATTTGAAGTATTTCTATCCCACAGATGTTTTGGTAACCGGATATGACATCATTTTCTTCTGGGTAATCCGTATGATTTTCTCCGGATTTGAGCAGATGGGAGAGAAGCCCTTCAAGACTGTTTTGTTCCATGGATTGGTGAGAGACAGTCAAGGCAGAAAAATGTCTAAATCCTTGGGCAATGGTATCGATCCTTTGGAGATTATTGACCAGTATGGTGCAGATGCACTGCGTCTCACCTTGATCACCGGTAATGCACCCGGCAACGATATGAGATTCTACTACGAGAGAGTAGAGAACAGCCGTAACTTTGCCAACAAGGTATGGAACGCTTCCCGTTTCATTATGATGAATATGGATCAGGCATTGGAAAAGACCGGCAAGGCGGTAAGTGCACCCGAAGCAGCGGATTTGGAACCTGTAGATAAGTGGATTTTGTCGAAATTGAATACACTTATCAAAGATGTTACCGACAACATGGAGAATTTTGAACTGGGTATTGCAGTACAGAAGGTATATGATTTTATTTGGGATGAGTTCTGTGACTGGTATATCGAAATGGTAAAACCCCGTCTGTACAATTCTGACGATGTGGCAAGCCAAAATGCGGCACTTTGGACCTTGAAGACAGTTTTGATAGACGCATTGAAATTACTCCATCCTTATATGCCCTTCATTACAGAAGAAATTTTCTGTACCTTACAGAACGAAGAAGAATCTATTATGATCAGCAAATGGCCGGAGTATAAAGATGCTTACGCTTTTGCAAAGGAAGAGAAGGATATTGAGACCATCAAGGAAGCGGTGCGCGGTATCCGTAACATCCGTACCGAGATGAATGTTGCGCCCAGCCGCAAGGCTAATGTATATGTAGTCAGCGACAGCGACGAGATTTTGGCTACATTTGAAGAGGGTAAACTGTTCTTTGCATCCTTGGCATACGCCAACGAAGTATTCATGCAGAAGGATAAAGCAGGCATTGCCTCCGACGCAGTATCCGTAGTGATTCCCGGAGCTACCCTTTACATTCCTTTTGCAGAGCTGGTGGATATTGCCCAGGAAATAGAGCGTCTGCAAAAAGAGCAGAAGAGATTGGAAGGGGAACTTGCCCGTGTCAACGGTATGCTTTCCAACGAAAGATTCATTTCTAAAGCGCCCGAAGCAAAGATTGCTGAGGAAAAAGAAAAACTTGCGAAATACACCCAGATGATGGAGCAGGTGAAAGAGCGTTTGGGGCAGTTGGCATAGGTGTAAGCAAGAGTAAAATGCACATCTTGAGGGAGTGTATTTATGGACAAAAAGAAAATCGGCAGACAGCATATCACCACCTTTGAGCAGGCGGTGGAATACCTGAATGCCACCCCAAGATTTACAACAAAAAATGAAATGCAGGATACCCGGGCGTTCTTAAAGCGCCTGGGCAATCCTGAGAAAAAGATGCGTATCATTCATGTGGCAGGCACAAACGGGAAGGGGTCCGTCTGTGCTTATTTGCGCTCTATACTGGAGGAAGCCGGGTATACTGTGGCGGTGTTTACTTCGCCTCATCTGGTGGATATCCGTGAACGCTTTGTGGTCAATGGGGAAATGATTTCTAAAGAGGAATTCTTACGGGCGTTTTTGCAGATTTATGAGATGCTGGACTGGGAGAGTGTGGAAGATTGCCGGGAGATGGACAACGATGCTTCGGACAAGTTCTACCACCCCACCTTCTTTGAGTATCTTTTTTTTATGGCTATGATACTGTTTCCGAACCACCATCCGGATTTCTGCATCTTGGAAACCGGTCTGGGTGGACGTTTGGACGCCACCAACGCCGTAGAGACCAAAGACTTGGCGGTAATCACCCGCATTGGGTTAGACCATGTGGAATATTTGGGTGACACACTTTCGAAAATTGCAGGGGAAAAAGCGGGGATTATGCACCCGGACGCACCGGTGGTGTACTGGGAGACCACGCCTGAAGTGGATGACGTGTTTTCGCGATATGCGCAGAATTTAGGTATTTCCGCACATAAGGTGTCGAAAAAAGACATAAAAATTCCAAAAAAACACGGAAAAACCATTGATTTTTCCGTAGCCACTCGTTATTATAATTATATTAGTCTAAGTCTGCAAACAATTGCAGAATATCAGATGGAAAATGTAGCACTGGCAGTGCGCGCCGTCGAGTTATTAGACCTTACCCACACCATTACAAGAGAACAAATTCAGGATGCCGTACATAAATGTCACTGGGCAGGTCGTATGGAAGAAGTGCTTCCTGAAGTATATGTGGATGGTGCTCATAATGAGGACGGTATTAGAGCGTTTTTGGAAACAGTAGCGGCGGATGGGCACAAAGGTCCCAGAAGTTTGCTTTTTAGTGCCGTGAAGGACAAGGATTACGAACATATGGCACAAAAGGTGGCTGCCTCCAATTTGTTCCAAAAAATTGTGATTGCCCATATGTCTACGGGCAGAGCCACAGAACTTGAAAGACTCCAAAAACTGTTTGAAGAAAAGTGCAGTTGCCCGGTGGAAGGATATGACAGTGTGGCCTTGGCTTTTGACAGAATCTGTCGGAAGCGTGGTGAGGCAGAACGCATATATGTAGCAGGTAGTTTGTATTTAGTTGGTGAGATAAAGGAGTTGTTACTATGATCAACTTTGAAGAAGAATTAAAGAAATTTCATCCCAGCCTTGAAGTTGAGGATGCTGCAGAAGCAATTTATAATCAGGATTTGACAGATATGGCTGATGTACTGGTGAAAATGTTGAAAGAGTCGGATGCGAAAGCGAAAGAGGTATAAGAATGTTTTGTTATAATTGTGGACGTCAATTGTCGGAACACGATTTTTGTACCGCCTGCGGAGCAGATGTCTCTACCTACAAAAAGATTATGCAAATCTCCAACATGTATTACAACGAAGGTTTGGAGAGAGCAAATGTCAGAGATTTATCCGGTGCAATTGTCAGTTTACGGCAAAGTTTGAAATTTAATAAGAACCATGTAGAGGCCAGAAACCTTTTGGGATTGGTATACTATGAGACCGGTGAAGTTGTAGCAGCCCTTTCGGAGTGGGTTATCAGTAAAAACCTGCGTCCCGAAAAAAACATCGCCGACGATTACATCAATCGCCTGCAGTCTAACACCAGTCGTTTGGATTCTATCAACCAAACCATTAAAAAGTATAATCAGGCATTGGTGTTGTGTGCACAGGGTAGTGAGGACTACGCTGCGATTCAGTTGAAAAAGGTATTATCCCTGAATCCCAAATTTATGCGCGCCCATCAGTTGTTGGCATTGATTTACATCCATAAGGAAGAGTGGGAGCGTGCCGAGAAGGAATTAAATAAATGTCTGGAGATTGACAGAAATAATACGGTTACCCTTCGTTACATGAAGGAAGTCAGGGACATGACGGCTCCGGATGAAGGTGTCAAGGCCGGCAAGCCCAAAAAAGAAGGGGCTTTGCGTTACCAGAGTGACAACGAGATTATCATTCAGCCTCTAAATCCTAAGGAACAGAGAAAAGCCAGTGTTACGGCACTGATTAATATGGGTATCGGTTTGTTGGTTGGCTTGGCAGTGATGTACTTTTTGGTGATGCCTGCGGCAAAAACCAATGCACGCAATGAGGCCCAGCAAACCATCAAAAAGATCACCGAAGAGTCTGATGAGAAGACCCTGACCATCAAAAAGTTGGAAGATGAATTAAAGAGCCTTCAGAGTCAATCCGGCAGTTGGGAACAGAAATTAACCGGTTATGTGGGCACGGATGGTACCTTGCAGACTTTAGATAATCTTATCAAGGCGGCCACAGAGTATCTTGCCAATAAAGATGCCAAAACGGCAGCAGAATCTTTGGATGTCATTGTGGCAAACTTAAAGGTAGAAGATATGAACGAGACCTTTAAGGGATTGTACGAGGCACTCTGTAATCTGGTAGGACCTGAAGTTGCAGGAGACTACTATACACGCGGGTATGAGCAGTACCGGACCGACAATTTCGCGGGAGCAATTCCGATTTTGGAAAGAGCCACCCAATATGGTGTTGGGTTGCCTGCAAAAGAGCGGGTGGACGCATACTTCTATCTTGCTCAGGCATACCTGAAAAATGATAACAAGGAAGAGGCTGTAGCTGCTTTTAATAAGGTCATCGAGCTTTTCCCTAACACGGAGAGAGCAGACAGCGCGAAGAAGATTCTCGCTGATATGCAATAGTTTACAAAAGATAAGAATATAAAGATACGAAAGAGAACCTGTAGTGAATGGACTACGGGTTCTTTTTTGGTTCTGAGAATTAAATAAAACAGAAAGGAAATCGTAGAATCAATGACAGGAAGTGATTTTTGCGTGATAGACAATTGTCTTATGATACGCATGCCGGAAGAAATCGACCATCACGGCGCAAGCATAATCAGTGAGAATGCGGACCGATATTTGATGAGGGAGGATGTGAATCATGTGGTGTTCGATTTTGAACGGACCAGGTTTATGGATTCATCCGGAATAGGAATCATTATGGGCCGTTATCGTAAAATATCTTGTTTTGGTGGACGTGTCTATGCGATTCATGCGGACAAGCAGATCCGAAGAATTTTTAGTGTGTCAGGATTAAATCAGGTGATGGAGGTACTGGAAGTATGAGAGCAGAAAAGAATGAAATGGAACTAAAGTTTGACGCCATATCGGAAAACGAAGCCTTCGCACGCATCGCCGTGGCGGCTTTTGTCACCCACCTAAATCCCACCATGGAAGAATTGGCGGACATCAAAACCGCAGTATCTGAAGCGGTAACCAACAGTATCATTCACGGATATGAGAATTGGCAAAAAGATGCGCTGCCCCGTGGATTATCGGGAGAGAAATCTTCGGAGGTTCCGTTGATTTGGATCAAATGTCGTCTGGAACGCAATATTTTACATATTATAGTTGAGGACAAGGGCATGGGCATTGCGGATATTGAAAAGGCCATGGAGCCCCTTTATACAACGAAACCGGAGATGGGGCGGTCCGGTATGGGATTTTCTTTTATGGAGGCCTTCATGGATGATGTGGAAGTAGAGAGTGTTGTAGGAGAGGGCACAATAGTAAGGATGACTAAGAAAATCGGGCTGGACAGTTGGATTGCAGATGGTGAGTAGATATGGACGAGATATCAGCACTGATTGCAAGGTCACAGGCAGGAGAAAGTGATGCAAGAGAAGTACTGATAGAAAAAAATCTTGGTTTGGTCCACCATATCGTGAAGCGGTTCGCAGGAAGGGGGTATGATACGGAGGACTTATTTCAAATAGGCTGTATCGGTTTGATGAAAGCCATAGACAAGTTTGATTTGGAGCAGGGAGTCAAGTTTTCCACCTATGCGGTCCCAATGATTATGGGGGAAATCAAGCGATTTCTGCGGGATGACGGGTTGGTAAAAGTATCCCGGACCATCAAGGAAAACGCTTATAAAGTCAAGACAGCCAGGCAGGCATTGCAAATGGAACAGGGACGGGAGCCTACTTTTCAGGAAGTGGCTGCGAGGACAGAGTTGTCAAGAGAAGACGTAATGCTGGCTACAGAGGCTTCTATGCCGGTGGAATCCATTTATGCTTCCGTCTCTTTGCAGGACGGCAGTGAAATATATCTGTTGGATAGGATTGTCACGTCAGGTTCCGACAATAATAGAGAAGAGAATTTACTGAATCATATGTTGCTGGAGCAACTTATGCAGGAACTTGATGAGAGGGAGGAGGAGTTAATCAGGTTAAGATATTTCAGGGAAAAAACACAAGCCCAGGTGGCAACTGTTTTAGGGATAAGTCAGGTGCAGGTCAGTCGTTTGGAAAAAAAGATTCTTATGCGATTGCGTCAAAAGGCGACAAATTAGCAGCAATTGGGAATTACCTTAATTTTTTATAAACTGTTGGAAAAGACTTTTCATTCATGGTTCCATCATATAAAATGGAAACGTAATAGAAATGTATTTACGCGATGATGTAAGCGGATGTTCCGGGAGAACCGGGAAGGTCCTTGGGGAGAGAATATGAGATACGAAATGGATGACAGAATAGATAGAAACAGAAAGAGAAGCAGGCGTACAACCCGTATTTGGGTGACCCTTGGCTGCGGTCTTGTAGTGGCCCTGGTTGTAGCCATCACAGCATGTATTTGCATCTATGTGGGAGAGAAGATAGAGGGTGACGTGAAGGATGCCACAGAGGTGATGGGAATCATAGGTGGTGCAGACGGTCCTACGAGTATTATCATCGGAGAAACTGTCGGCGGGCAGGATAAGCCCGTCATTGAGGACGAAATGGTGCCTGTGGCGCAGATGGATTTGAAAATCGCCGAGGCCAAAACCCAAGTCCGTGAGGAAACCATAAAAGCGGTGCAGGATCATCTGCGTGGACGCATTCAGGAAGGGGACTCCCTGGTGCAGGCTATCAGAAGCCTGTATCCGGATGAACTCGTAGTGTACAGTGCGGGGGACTACCATTTTGTGCCTATCAATCACGAGTTAAAGAAGAACAGTCTAAAGCAGGAAAATGTACAGGTGCTGGAAAGTGGAGAGTTTCAGTACGTGGAAGATGGTCAGGTGACGTCTTATAAGGGCATTGACGTGTCTCAGCACCAGGGCAAAATTGACTGGAAGAAGGTAGCGCAAGATGGTGTGCAATACGCGATTATCCGAGTGGGTTACCGTGGATACGGCGAGGAAGGAAAACTGGTAGAGGATACCCAGTACAAGAAGAATATCGAGGGGGCGCTGGCAGCAGGCATCCGCGTGGGCGCATACTTTTACAGTCAGGCAACCTCCGAGGCGGAAGCCAAAGAAGAAGCAGAGTTTGTGTTGGAGCGTATTAAGAAATATAAAATCACCTGTCCTGTGGTGGTGGATTCAGAACTTGTGGATGGCGCAGAAGGCCGTATGGATAGCATTTCAGCGCAGGAGCGTGCACAATACGCAGCGGTGTTTTGTGACAGAGTAGAGCAGGCAGGGTATAAATCTATGATTTATCACAATCTGGAAGTGGGCGTGGTAAAGATGGAACCGCCCATGCTGGAAAAATACGACAGGTGGTTTGCTTCTTACAGCGAGACCCTGTATTACCCCTACGAGTATAAAATGTGGCAGTACACGGATAAGGGGAAGGTATCCGGTATTAAAGGAAATGTGGATTTAAACATCAGCTTTGAACCTATTTGGGAATAATCAAACATTGCAGGAAATTTCATCCGGCGACGGGACAGTGAAGACGCCGACGGTATAAAAACTCAGAGTTCGTATCATAATATCAGCAGTAAAAGAAAGGCGGCTGATAGAGGATGCGGGCTCTTTTTTTGTGTATCATGGGCGTCAGTTACGGTGCCTTGTCGGCAGCAGGCGTGTTTACTGTGTTGGTCGCAGTGGGACTGGTGCCACGATTCGCCGGCAGGACGCATACGGCAGGACATGTCCTGCTATATGAACATATGGTGGTGTTGGGGACGGTCCTTGGGTGTATCGTAAGCCTGTTTCCCGAGTGGTTTGAAGCTGTGGACCTATCGAAGAATTGGGGCACTGCTTTACAGATTATATATGGGTTGTTTGCGGGGATTTTTGTGGGGTGTTTGGCTATGGCCATTGCGGAGATGCTGGACAGTATCCCCATCTTTTCCAGACGCATTGGATTCCGACATGGTTTGGGGTTGTCGGTGCTTGCCATGGCGGCGGGAAAACTTGCGGGCGCCCTTTTTTATTTTATGAGTGGTCTCCGTTATACGGGGAAGTAATCGTTAGACTAGGGACGAATATAGAACACCAGGAGAATATTGCAGTATAGAGGAGCAAAATGAATATTACGGTGTATTTAAAATGCGACAGGAATGTGGAACTTAGGGAAGAAGTGGTTCTTATGAAGGATTTAGGCGAGTTGCGTTGTGCTGACAGGCACATTAGTGCGAAACTCAAATCTATCCATATTCACCGATTTGTTCCGGAAGGGCCGCAAAGGTTCGTTATCAGCACGCTGAAGCTAATCGCTATGATGGAAGAGGTTTGTCCCGGCATTCAAGTGGAAGTGGTAGGAGAGACAGACGTGTTGGTGGAACGGGTCAGAGTGGATAAATACCGCGGACCGGGACAGTGGGCAAAGGTGTTGTTGGTTTGTCTGGTTAGCTTTTTTGGAACCGGATTTACAATAATGGCGTATCACAATGATGTTGGTATCAAAAATGTGTTCGCACTGGTTTATCAAATGATTATGCACGAAACCCCCACGGGTATCAATCCTTTGGAGATTTCCTATTCCATAGGCCTGGCAGTGGGAATCATATTATTCTTTAATCACGTGGGAGGCAGACGAATCACCAAAGACCCTACACCGATTGAGGTGGCTATGCGTAACTATGAAGAGGACGTGGATAAGGCCTTGATTGCCACCGCGTCAAGAGAGGGGAAAGAAGAGGAGAAGCCTTAGGTGGCTTCTCCTGCAAATTGTGTCATGTACAAATCGTAGTATTTTCCTTTTGCGTCCAATAGTTCGTCGTGGTTGCCCATCTCTACGATACGGCCGTGGTCCATAACCACAATGGTATCTGCGTCCTGAATGGTGGACAGACGGTGCGCAATGATGAGACTGGTGCGGTTTTCCATGAGTTTCACCATGGCGTCTTGAATGTGTTTTTCAGTTCTGGTATCCACACTGGAGGTTGCCTCGTCCAAAATCAGTATTTTAGGTTTGGCTAAGAACGCCCTGGCAATGGAAAGCAACTGGCGCTGTCCCTGGGATAGATTGAATCCTGCATGTGCCAGTGGAGTGTCGTAGCCTGCCTCCATGCGCATAATCATATTGTGGCAATGGCACATTTTCGCCGCTTCTTCCATTTCCTCATCAGTAATGTCTTCGCGGGAATATTTCAGGTTGTTACGGATGGTGTCGGCAAACAGGATGGTATCCTGCAGTACGATGGCAGTGTTATTGCGCAGGTTGTCACAGGAAATATCCTTAATGTTGACGCCGTCTATTTTAATCTCCCCGCTGTCGATATCATAGAACCGCATCAGCAGATTCACCACGGTGGTTTTGCCGCTTCCGGTGGCGCCAACCAATGCCACCTTTTGTCCTGCTTTTACTTCTAAATTGAAGTCCTTCAATACGGGTGTGCCCTCTACATAAGAGAAGTTCACATCTTCAAAGGTGATAATTCCTTTGGATTCATCCATGGTTTCTGTGCCGGATTTGTCTTCACTGGCCTCGTCCATAATGGCAAATACACGCTCTGCTCCGGCGAGAGCTGTCTGCACCTGTCCATAAATCATGGCAAGTTCATCAATGGGCCGACCAAACTGTTTGGCATAAATAATAAAGGCAGAGATGACACCAACGGTAATCACTCCATTCAATGCGAAATATCCGCCGAAGGCTGCAATAATAACGAAGCTTACATTATTGATGGCATTCATTACGGGACCCATGGAACCGCCCAGGATTTCGGCGATGATACCAACCCGGGTGAGCTCATTGGAGGTGGTGTTAAACTCGTGGATTACCGCCTCTTCCTGGTTATATGCCACTACCGTTTTGTATCCTGTTACCTTTTCCTCTACGGTACTGTTTAACTGTCCCAAAAGTATTTGACGTTTACGGTAGAACTTCCGCATGGCACCGGACAAAAACTTGGTGGCTACCACCGTTAAAATAGCAGTGGTACAGGCTAAAAAAGCCAAAGGTGTACATAGGTAGAACATCATGAATGCGGTACCCAAAAGGGTTAAGCTACCGGATACAAGAGAACCCAATGACATGGAGATGGTGTGGGACACGTTCTCGATATCGTTAGTCATACGGCTCATGATATCCCCGTGGGGATGACTGTCTAAATATTTGATGGGTAGGTTTACAATTCTGTCAAACAGGTCGTTGCGCATGCGCTTTACGATGCTTTGGCTGAGTAGGGCGCTGAATCTGCCCTGGAATAGGGTAAACACGCTTTGTACACCGTAAATCCCTAACATAATAAGTAGATATTTACCTAAATGACTGTAATCGCCGACGGTGATACAGTCGATGGCTTCGCTTTGAAATCTGGGAGCCAATATGGTAGCCACGGAGGTGGCAACTACGCAAGTCAGCAGTATGAGAATGCGTTTTTTCTCCCATTTGAAGTAGCGGATTAATCTAAGCAAGGCTTTCTTCTGATCCTTTGGTTTTTCTACAGAGTGTCTGGCACCGGGACCGAATCTGCCACCACGCCCGCCGCCTCGTCCGGTAATGGGGACGGTAAAGTTTTGATTGGGACTACCCTGCCCGGGAGATCCACCTTGCATCGGGGTTCCTTGCGGTTGATTGCCTGCCATTTATTTCACCCCCTTTGCCTGAGATTTGTAGATTTCCTGATAAATCTCGTTGGTTTCCAGTAATTCGTCATGGGAACCAAGCCCCACGATTTTGCCGTTTTCCAGGATGGCGATACGATCTGCATCCCTGACGGAAGCAATTCGCTGGGCAATGATTATTTTCGTAGTGTCCGGATGGTGCTTTTTCAGTGCTTCATACAGTCTTGCTTCTGTGCGTAAATCCAACGCACTGGTGGTGTCGTCGAAGATGAGGATATCCGCATCTTTTAACACTGCACGGCTGATGGCCAATCGCTGTTTTTGACCGCCGGAAAGGCTGTGACCACCTTGGGTCACATACGTGTCCATGCTATCTTCTTTGGCGGAGATATATTCCATCGCTTGGGCGATGGACGCGGCTTTTTCCAACTCCTCGGCCGTGGCATCCGGTTTGCCCCAACGGATGTTTTCGGCGATGGTGGTGGAGAAGACCTCGCTCTTTTGCAATGCCACGGCAATACGGTCCCGAAGGTCGTTGAGAGGATAATCCTTCACAGGGATACCGCCCACCAAAACCTCTCCCTCTGTGACATCATAGAAGCGGGGAATCAAATTTACTAAAGTGGATTTACCACAGCCGGTGGATCCTAAAATAGCAAAGGTTTCACCGGGATACATGGTCAGGGAAATATCATCCAAAATCTTACGCTGTCCCATAGTAGGATAGGAGAAGGAAACATTGCGGAACTCTACCTGTCCACGGAGCAGGCTTTTTGCAAGTGCGTCGCCGGTAGTAGCAGAGCCCTCGCAGGAGCCGTCGTGTCCGGTCCATCCGTTTCCGTCTTGAATGGTAGGCATACAATCCAAGATTTCTTGTACACGTTTTCCGCTGGCTACACCCCTGGTAACGCTTTGGAAGATCATGGTCATACGCATCACTGCATGTAAAATCTGTGATATATAGGTGATGGCTGCCATCACATCACCGGGGGTAGCCCCGCCGGCACTGACTTGAATGGAGCCGACCTTAATAATCGCTACCACGGATACATTCAGAATGATATTCATTATCGGGCTCATATAGGAGAACAAAAGCAGCACGCCTAATTGTGTATCCACCAGTCCCTGGTTGGCAGCGCCGAAGCGACCCTGCTCATGGCGCTCTTTCACATAAGCTTTGACCACCCTGGAGCCGGATACATTTTCCTGCATCACGTTGTTAAGCTTGTCTAATTTTTCCTGCAGTATGTAGAATTTTGGGCTGGCTTTAGCCAAAAAGAAGCAGGCGGTTAAAATGATTAACGGTAGTGCGCAAGCCACCACAACCGCGAAGCTAACATCCAATAAAAGGAGACTTATCACACCGCCCACAAAGAGCATAAAGGTGCGTACAAAACCACGGATACTTTGCATCACCAGGTTTTGAATTTGCGTAATATCGTTGGTCACTCTGGTAATCAAAGAGCCGGTGGTAAATTTGTCGGTTTGCTCAAAGGATAAGGTCATAATCTTTCCAAAGGCAGACTTGCGGATATCATTTCCAAACCTCTGGGCACAGAGGTTGGCAAACACACCGGAAAGGATGCCGAAACAGCTGCCCAAGGCTACAAATCCAATCATTTTTAAGCCTACGGTGAGCACTAGGTTTAAGTCCCCTACACCATGATTGTTCAGACCCAGCACACCGTCATCTACAATGGTACTCATCAGTCTGGGTTGGAGTAAATCCATAAACACTTCGCCGGTCATGGCAAGTGGCGCCAAAAGGGCAAAAAACCAATATTTTTTGAGATATTTGAACATAGAAACCTCCTGATTTGGAAGATGTTTGTTTCCGATAGTGCAACATAAAAAACAATTACGTTAAGTATAACATAAAAGAGCGCAAAAAATATGAAATTTTTGTGAAAAAATGAATTTTATGGAATGAATTTAGGAATACTATGGGAAAGTAAAGATTGCAAGAAATTTTGGAGCGGATTTATGGCATAATGCAGACAAAATTTGAGAGCGGGGGACGAGAACATGACACAGACCGGAGGAGTCAAACAGGAACAGGCGGAAGAAAAGCAGAAACAATTGGAAGCCAAGGCTTATGAGGCGTATGTAAAAAGTGTAACCCCAACACATTCTTTGGGGTTACAGATGCTGAAAGCATTTATTACCGGTGGCATCATATGTACCATTGGCCAATTCATTTTAAATCGGGGATTGGCGATGGGATTGGATGAAAAGGCGGCAGGCTCCTGGTGTTCCCTGTTGCTTATTTTATTGTCGGTGACATTAACCGGATTGAACATCTTTCCCAGAATCGTAAAGTGGGGCGGAGCAGGCGCGTTGGTTCCCATCACGGGATTTGCCAACAGTGTGGCTGCCCCTGCCATCGAGTATAAGGCAGAAGGCTGGGTTTTTGGCGTGGGCGCCAAGATATTCACCATTGCCGGGCCGGTGATTTTGTATGGTATGGTGGCAAGTGTGGTATACGGAATCATTTATTGGATGACAACATTGTTTTGACAAAAAAGGCTTGACCAAGCGGTCAAGCCTTTTCGTTGATTCCTAAATGCAGTAATTCCTCAAAATCGTAAATATAAAAGTCGGCGGCAGCTTTCATTTGATCTACATAATCCGCAGAGGATTGGTCATATACGCCACATACCATCATACCTGCGGATTTTGCAGTTAGATCTGCGTTCAGATTGTCATCCAGAAACAGAACATCTTCTACTGTGGTATTCATTTTTTCTGCGGCACGTACATAGATTTTGGGGTCTGCTTTCGTGGTGTTAAAGTCGTCGCAGGACCACACATTGTCGAACAGTTCCCATAAACCCAGCCGCTTCAGGCAGGCATCCAGTGTGATGTGGGGACTGGCCGTAAGAATATTCAGGCTTGCGCCTTTTTCTTTCAGTACTTTTAGCACAGATATTACATTTGACTTAGCAGGAATTGTATGCTCATAGGCATCCAGCATATATTCTTGCATTAAAAGCATTAGCTGCTCCTTGGGCATTTGCAGCCTCATAGTGTTTATAAAATATTCAGCGGTACCGTTGAGACCCAGTGGGGTGATGATCTTAATAATATCCTCCCCGTAACCAATGTTATTTTCATCCAGGATGCGGAGCATGCAGGAACAGAATGTAGGCATGGAATCCACTAATGTTCCATCAAAATCAAAAAGATAGGAAATTTTCATTGTGTGCCTCCCTTTCTCATATTGTATCACATCACTAATCTGATGTAAATTTTTTTTAAACTAATGGGTCCTAAGTTGACACAAGCAGAGGGCTTCGTCCTCGGTGTCGGCGCTAAGATGTTCACTATCGCAGGACCGGTTATCGTCTACGGCACGGTGGCCAGTGTGGTGTATGGGGTTGTGTATTGGATGATAACTTTATTAAAAAAAGGCTTGACCAAATTGTTTTAAGTCAAGCCTTTTTACTATGCTATGTCTAATTAGAATTTCCACATTCTCCTGTTGGGATACAATAATAAAATTGCTATAAAGATTCTTTTTATTGCATTTCGCTTGACAAGGAAGTTTCCGCATCATATGATTGTATCAAGAATGATACACAGCAAAAGGGGAATAATTTATGGAATCAAAACGAGTAGAACAGATTAAAATTCAGTTTGATGTAGCATTGCAGATGACAGAGGAAAAGATTGAGTATTGGTATGCCAGAGACTTGATGGTATTGTTGGGGTATAGCAGATGGGAAAACTTTAAGAAAGCTGTTGAGCGTGCAATGGATTCGTGTAGGACAGCGCAAATAGATGTATGTGATCATTTTCGTGAGGTCACGAAAATGATAAATCTTGCGAAGGGAGCCCAGAGAAAAATTTTTAAGATTATAAGCATATGCAATATGGTAAAGAGCAAACATAGGATAAAATAATATACGAGGAGAGTGTATTTATGGATTATAGAGTAAAGACGAATGAGTTGGACATTGAAGTTGAAGTAAAAAAGACGACGGATAGTATTGTGGATAAACTCGTGCAATATCGAAAGAAGCAGGGGTTAACGCAACAAGATATTGCAGATGCCACCGGTATTCACAGGGCGAATATTGCACGGATAGAAGGGAAAAAGAATGTAGTTTCACTGGATTCTTTGACGAAATATGCGAAATGTTTGAACCTGGAATTATCCTTTGATGTGAGAGTTCAACTTGATGTAGAAGAGTCTGGTTAAACAGCTGATGAAAGGAGTATCAAATTTATGAAGACTATGTTATACGATGAAATACAGGACAGGACAATCATGGTAGATATGGAACATTTTTTGGCGCAAGGTGAAGGACAAGACGAAGTGTTTTATGATAATGAAGTGAGAAAAATATGGCATAAGCAGGATGAGGAATGGTTCTTTTCTATAGTGGATGTATGTGCTGTTTTGACAGAGCAGGAAAATACAAGAACGGCAAGTACATATTGGGCTGTGTTGAAAAAACGATTAAAGGATGAAGGGGCAGATGAACTGCTTACAAAATGTAAGCAGTTGAAAATGAAAGCCATCGATGGAAAGATGAGGAAAACGGATTGTGCTAACACAGAACAACTTTTCCGAATCATTCAGTCCATTCCATCCAAAAAAGCAGAACCGTTTAAACGGTGGTTAGCACAAGTGGGAAGAGAACGTTTGGAGGAAATAGCCGACCCGGAAAAAGCAGTTGAAAGGGCTGTCGCTACATATAAAGCAAAAGGCTATTCAGATAAGTGGATTTCTCAAAGAATCCGTTCTATTGAGATTCGGAAGGAATTGACAGATGAATGGCAGAATGCCGGAATAGATAACCCAAAGGACTTTGCAGCTCTCACCAACATCTTGACTATTGCTTGGTCTGGGAAGTCCGTAAAAGAATATAAAGAACTAAAAGGATTGAAAAAAGAGAATTTAAGAGATAATATGACAAATACAGAGTTGGCATTGAATCTTTTGGCAGAGGTGTCGGCTACAGAATTATCACGTGCACAAAAACCCAGCGGATTTGGCGAGACAAAATCAGTGACTGTAGCAGGTGGTGAAATCGCTGGGAATGCGAGAAAAGAACTGGAACAAAAACTGGGAAGAAGTATTCTCTCAAACTCAAATGCCGTAACCCCGAGATTGTTAGACGACACAACAAACAAGTAGTGAAGTAGCATATTGAAAAAGAGGAAAAGCTATGGAATCTATATTTTCAAGAACCGAAATGCTCCTGGGACAGGAAGCAATAAATAAATTGAAGAAGGCGCGCGTGGCAGTGTTTGGCGTGGGTGGTGTCGGCGGATATGTAGTGGAGGCTTTGGCCAGAAGTGGCGTGGGCGCCATCGATGTGATTGACAATGACACAGTTAGCGTTACAAATATCAATCGACAACTGATCGCGCTTCAAAGTACAGTGGGACAATATAAAGTGGATGTTATTGCGGAACGTATTAAGGATATTAATCCGGAAGCTGTGGTACATGTACATCGCGTATTTTACCTGCCTGAAACGGCAGCGGAATTTGATTTCTCGCAGTATGATTATGTGGTGGATGCCATTGACACCGTTAGTGGGAAACTGATGCTGGTGGAGCAGGCGAATAAGGCCGGTGTGCCTATCATCAGTGCCATGGGAGCAGGAAACAAATTAGACCCCACAGCATTCCGTGTGGCAGATATCTATGAAACGAAAGTTTGCCCTCTGGCGAAGGTAATGCGCCGGGAACTGAAAAAGAGGGGTATTGACAAACTGAAAGTGGTGTATTCTGAGGAAGAGGCGATGACACCTGCTATCGTTCCCGGAGCGACAGGTGAGATAGAGGACGATGGTTCCCGCAAAAAGGCGGCACCGGGTAGTGTAGCTTTTGTGCCTTCGGTGATGGGATTGATTATGGCAGGAGAAGTGATTAAGGATTTGTCTGTAAGGTAGTTGTTGAGATATAGAAAGGGTAAGGTATGGAGCAGGGAAACACGGATAAGAGAAAAAAGAATATGATAAAAGGCATCATCCTTGCTGCCATCCTGCTATTGGGTTGTGGCTTGGCATTCCTATTTTTTGGTATGGTGCAGGTGGATATTCCATCCGAAGACGAGATACCTGAGAAGGAAGATATGATAATGCAAGGTGCCTCTATGTCTGACCCGCAGATACCGGAAGTGGATCTGAGTGAGGAACCCTTAGAACGTACTATGGAAGATATGATCCAATACATGGCCCCTGCCCTGGTGCAGGTCTATCGCGAGGACGATGCAGGAAATTATACGGCGGGAAGCGGATATATCGTGGAAATGACGGAGGACACAATCTATATCTGCACCAACCGTCATGCGGTCACCACCACTGCGACTTGTGATATCTACTTCCATGATGGTACGAAAGTGGAAGGCAAAATCATCGGTGCGGCGGAGCATTATGATGTGGGGGTTGTGACCATAGAGAAAAAGGATGTGCCGGAGAGCCTAATGCAAGAACTAAGGCCGGTGACCATTGACTATACATATTGGGAAGTACTGGATGAGGAACCCATTATACTCGGTCTTGGACGTGTATCCAGAGAGGGAGGATTTGACCATATTACCACGGGAAACCTCATTAAAATCAAACAGTATTTTGAATGGGATTCGGCGCACCCTCATACAGAGGTGACGGTTGCATTGGAGGCAGGAGATTCCGGCTCGGCCATTTTAGATGATGATGGTAATTTGATAGCCATGGCATATGCCTATTCTACAGAACCCACCAGATACTGGTGTGTGCCCTTGGATGAAATTCTGAAGGCGTATCGGGAGATTACAGGCAGAAACCCTCGGGTATTCTAAGAGAGAATTCGAAACGGATAGTGGGCAAAATGCACCCGAAATACCGATTTTTCTTGCAATATGCGAAGCGTGTGATAAAATGAACTTGAAAATTGCATAATAAGAGGATGTAAATCCCATATAAGAAGAGGAGAAGAGCAATTATGAAAAAAAGGCTTTTTGGATTATTTCTTTCGGCACTTCTGACAATGGCTGTACTGGGCGGATGCACAGACGGCACAGTGGAACCTTCAGTGGATCATTCCTCAAAGGAGCCTACTTATGGTGGCTCCGTGGTTGTAGGCATACAACAGGATTTCGACAGTCTTGACCCTCATAAAGCAACAGCGGCAGGAACCAAAGAAGTATTGTTTAACATTTTTGAAGGCTTAGTGAAGCCTGACGAAAATGGTAATTTAATGAATGCCATAGCCAGTGATTACACAGTTTCCGAAGACGGACTGAGGTATACTTTTACGTTGCGTGAAAATGTGAAATTCCATAATGGCAATGTTGTGACAGCAGAGGATGTAAAGTACTCTCTGGAAAGAGCGTCAGGATTGTTAGATGGTACCCCATTGGTATCTACCCTGCGCACGGTAACAAAAGTAGATATTATCGATGAACAGACGGTTCAGGTGACAGTGGGAAGTGCCAATGCAGAGTTGATTTATGGCTTTGTGGCTGCCATCATCCCCGCAGGAAGCGGAGAAGATGCAACGGCAGATCCCGTTGGAACAGGACCGTTTTCTTATGTCTCTTACAAACCACAAGAGGGAATGATTGTACAAAAATTTGCGGACTACTGGCAGACAGGATTGCCTTATTTGGATGAGGTGAATTTTAAGATTGTGAACAGCCCGGATTCGGCATTGTTGGAATTGCAGGGCAAGACCATCGATGTGTATGCGTATCTGACAGACTCACAGGCCGGCTTACTGCAAAATGATTACCAGGTACTTGCTTCTGCGTCCAATGTGGTGCAGGCACTGTATTTGAACAACGCAGTGGCTCCTTTAGACGATGTACGGGTGAGAAGGGCAATCTGTTATGCCCTGGACAGAGATGAAATCAATCTTTTCGTAGGTGGTGGCAAAGGCACCCTGCTCAGCGCAGGTATGTTGCCTACATTAAAAGATTATTACGTGGATTTGAACGATATCTACGGCACCACAGATAACCAGCAGAAGGCAAAGGATTTGTTGACAGAAGCGGGATATCCCGACGGATTCGATTTGGAGATTGCGATACCTTCCAACTATGAGTTTCATATGCAGACCGGTGAGGTTATCGTGGAGCAGTTGAAAGCAGTGGGTATCAATGCAACCATTCAGGGATATGAGTGGAATTCCTGGTTAGAGCAGGTGTATAACGGCAGACAGTTCGAGGCTACCATCAGTGGTGTGACCAGTGATATGACGCCGGGATATTTGTTGACCAGATTCCAGACAGATTCCCCGAAGAATTTTATCAATTTCTCCAGCCCAGAATATGATGATATTTTTAAGAGAGCAGAGAATACGATGGATTTGAAATTGAAGGCTGACTACTATGCTCAGGCACAGAAGATTCTGTGTGACCTGGCAGGAAGTGCCTTTATCCAGGCTCCTGCCAATCAGACAGCCATCAGCAAGAAACTGGCAGGTTACAAGTTCTATCCTGTATATGTGCAGGATATGAGTACGGTTTATTTTGTAGAGGAATAATAGAAGGGAGGCGATTGTATGAAATACCTTGGCAAGAAATTATTCACACTTGTGATGACCTTGTTTTTGGTGTCCGTCATCGCCTTTCTTTCTTTTGAAATTATCCCGGGCGATGTGGTTTCCTCTATTCTGGGAACAGAAGCAACTCCTGAAAGAGAGGCACAGCTACGGGAAGAATTGGGACTAAACGATCCTCCGGTGGTGCGGTATGTGAACTGGGCCACCGGGGTTCTAAAGGGGGACTTGGGCGTTAGTTACCGATACTCCAAGAATATGAATGAGATGATGCCGGTGGCAGAACTGGTGGGCGATAAATTGCCGGTGACTCTATGGCTGGCAGCATTCTCTTTGATTATGATTATCGCCGTATCCATTCCCCTTGGCGTGATGTGGGCGAAAAGCAACAACCGTTTTTTAGACGCTGCGCTAAATGTGGTGACGCAAACTACTATGGCCATACCGTCCTTCTTTTTGGGCATCATGGTGACCTATATTTTTGGCATTTTGCTCAAATGGTTTGCACCCGGAGGATATGTGAGCTACGAAAAGGACCCTTGGGGATTTGCGGGATACCTGCTATTTCCGGCGTTGTCTATTGCATTGCCGAAGATTGCTATGACCGCCAGGTTCTTAAGAAACTCTATGCTGAAGGAAATGCAATCCGATTATGTGCGCACTGCCTACAGTAAGGGTGCTACGAAACGCAAGGTAATGTACGGACATGTGCTGCGAAATGCCATGATACCGGTCATCACCTTTTTGGGTATGATTATTGCAGAGATAGTGGCGGGCAGCATCGTGGTGGAGCAGGTGTTTGGTTTGCCCGGCGTGGGCAGGCTTCTCATCAGTTCTATTTCCACCAGAGATTTCCCGGTGGTTGAGATTTTGATCTTGTATATTGCATTTGTAATTATTTTTGTTTACTTTCTCATTGATATTCTATATCGTGTGGTGGATCCCCGTATCAGTGAGAAGTAAGAGGTGTCTATGACGAAACGAACATTCCCAAAATGGAATACATACACATGGGTAGGCCTGTTGATGACAGGTCTTGTTCTGTTACTTGGCATTGTGGGATTGTTCTGGACGCCCTATAGTACGACTCAGATGAATGCGGCGGAGATTTTCCAGGGTCCCAGCTTACGGCATCTGTTTGGTACGGATAATTTCGGCAGGGACGTATTTTCACGCGTAATGGAAGGTCTGTCAGCTACCATCCTGATCAGTACGGTGGTGGTGCTTTTTGCTGCAGGTGCAGGTATTGTGATTGGAGCATTTACAGGATATTTTGGAGGCGTTTTGGATGAGATAGTGATGCGTATTACAGATGCGGTGAACGCTTTCCCCAGTATCCTTTTGACTTTGGTGATTTTGAGCGTGCTGGGAAGCGGCAGGCAAAATCTGATTCTATCTCTGTCTATTGTGTTTGTGCCCAGTTTCGTGCGTATTGTCAGAGGTGAGTTTATCCGATTGCGTGACGCGGATTATATTAAGCGTGCAAGGCTTATGGGTGTGGGGCGCGTTCGTATCCTATTTGTACATATCTTACCCAACATTTTTTCGGTGTTTTGGGTATCTGTTATGATTGGATTCAATAACGCCATTTTGGCGGAATCCGGGCTTAGTTATTTAGGCATTGGCGTGCAGGCTCCCGACGCTACGCTTGGCAATATGCTGGCGGATGCACAGGGCTATCTGCAGGTGGCACCCTGGTATGTTTTGGCACCGGGACTGACCATCGTGTGGCTGGTGCTGGGTTTTTCCCTGCTCAGCGAAGGTATTCGAATAGGAGGTGCACAGGATGATTAAGATTGAAAATTTGACTGTGGCCTTTGATGGTGCCGATGCGGTGAAGAATGTTTCTCTGGAACTACTCGACGGCGAGATTTTAGGCGTGGTAGGAGAATCCGGTTCCGGCAAGTCTGTTACGGCTCTGACCCTGATGGGACTCTTGAATGAAGAAGCGGTGGTGAAAGAGGGACGTGTGATTTTTGACGGAGAGGTCATTCGGGAAGGCGGAAAACCCCTGAACAAAGCCCTCTATCGAAAGTATCAGGGCGAGAAGATGTCCATGATATTCCAAGAGCCAATGACCAGCTTGAACCCTACCCAGAGAGTGGGCAGACAGGTAGAAGAGATGCTAAAGCTTCACCGGGAGATGAAGCCGGCAGAGCGCAAGGATATGGTACTTCAAACCTTCCAATCCGTGGGGTTAAAAAATGCAGAAGCGGTATATGACAGCTTCCCGCATCAATTGTCCGGCGGTATGCGGCAGCGGGTGATGATTGCCATGGCAGTGATTTTGAACCCCAGGCTGATTGTAGCAGATGAGCCTACTACGGCATTGGATGTGTCTGTACAGAACCAAATCATAGAGCTGCTTCGGGAGATTAATAAAACCCATAATAATACCATGTTGTTTATTACCCATGACTTAAATTTGGCAAAGAGACTTTGCCACAGAGTGGTGGTTATGCGGGACGGAGAAGTGGTGGAAAGTGGTACGGCGGAGGAAATTTTTGACCATCCCCGTGAAGAGTACACCAAGCGCCTCATCGAGGCGGTGCCCTCCCGAATGAATCGAAAGAAACGGGAGATTGTCCGCGTTAACCCGGTGATAGAGGTCCGTGACTTATCGGTGTTTTATAAAGAAGGTGACAATAGTCTCTTTACAGCAGGGAAAATGCGTCAGGTGGTGTACGATGCAAATTTCGCCATCTACCCGGGCGAAAGTTTGGGACTGGTGGGAGAAAGCGGTTGCGGCAAGAGTTCCCTGTCCAAAGCCATTCTGGGAATCAATCAAAACATCAATGGGCAGGTGGAGCAATATACGGTGCGGCCACAGATGATTTTCCAAGATCCTTATGGTAGCTTAAATCCTGCCAAAACCGTAGGATGGCTATTGCAAGAGCCGTTGAAGGCGGCAGCCCGGATGGACAAAACCAAGGCCATGAGCAAGAGTCAAATGGAAGAGGCGGCCTATGATATGCTACACAAGGTGGGCATGAAGGACAAATATTTCCATCGCACACCGGCGCAATTGTCCGGAGGTCAGAGACAGCGAATCAGCATAGCGCAAGCTTTGATCACCCACCCAGGGTTTATCGTGGCAGACGAACCGGTATCTGCTTTGGATGTGACCATTCAGGCTCAGATTATGGAATTGATGCAAAAACTACAGGAAGAAATGAAGGTGGCGTACCTATTCATTTCCCATGATATCAATGTGGTCTATCAGATGTGTGACCGCATTATGGTGATGAAAGAAGGGCGTATTGTGGAAATTGGGGATACCGAAGAAGTATTTACAAATCCACAAAACTCCTACACGAAGGACATACTTTACCTCTCACAGGCATAGACTTAAATGCAAGATGACTGTGAGAGGTTTTGTTTTGTTTGAGCAAAAAAATATAGATGAAGTTTATGGATTATTGCATACGGATGGACAGGAGGGATTGTCTGAAAAAGAGGCGATAAGACGCCTTCAAAAGGAGGGGCCCAATGTCCTGCAGGAACCACCGGGAGACAGCTGGGTGGTGCTTTTTTTGAAGCAATTACAAGACCCGTTGATCTATGTTTTATTGGTGGCTGCAGCTGTTTCTATTCTACTGAAGGAAAGTAGCGACGCCATTATTATCGGCGTGGTAGTGTTGTTGAATGCCTTTGTAGGCATGATTCAGGAGGGGCGTGCTATCAAGGCCTTGGATGCGCTAAAAAAGCTATCCAGTCCCAGGGCAATGGTCATTCGTGATGGCAAGCATATGGAAATCCCTTCTGCAGAATTGGTGGTAGGGGATCTGGTCTGCCTGGAGGCGGGTAGTCAGGTGCCGGCAGATTTACGTTTAACGGAAACGGTACAGTTGAAAATAGAGGAGTCCGCCCTAACAGGAGAATCTCTGCCCATGGAAAAGGATGTTAATTTCCGTGTTTGGGGAAATAATAGTTCCTTGGGGGATAGGAAGAATATGGCCTATATGTCTACTATGGTGTCCTGCGGGCGTGGCAGGGGCGTCGTGGTGGCCACGGGTATGCACACGGAGATTGGGCAGATTGCTTCCATGATCAGTCAGTCGGCGGAGGAAATGACACCGCTTCAAAAGAGACTGGGAGACTTGGGGAAAGTATTAAGCTTATTATCTCTCATACTTTGCGGCGCACTCTTTTTGGTGGCAGTATTACAACATAGAAATATTCCCAATATGCTTATCACCGCCATATCGTTGGCGGTGGCAGCAGTGCCGGAGGGACTGCCTGCGGTGGTGACCATTTGCCTGGCGCTTTCCGTGACGCGTATGGTGAAGGTGAACACCATTGTGAGGCGCCTGCCATCGGTGGAAACTCTGGGCGCAGTGAGTGTGGTTTGTTCGGATAAGACAGGTACTTTGACCCAAAATAAAATGGTGGTGGAGAAATGCTTCCTGTGTGACGAAATCTTGCCGGCAGGCATGTGTCGCGGAGAACTGTGCGAGGATTTCTTCCGGGGCATGGTTTTGTGCAACGATGCCGTGTTGAATGGGGAGGAAAAACTGGGTGACCCTACGGAGTTGGCGCTCATGGAGTTTGCCTATGCCAAAGGCTACCGTCGTCAGGAATTAGATGGGAGTTTGCCAAGAATCGGGGAGATTCCTTTTGATTCTGACCGGAAGCGGATGACCACATTACATAGTTTCGGTATGGCGGAGGGATTGGCAGGAGACGGGTATCGCGTCTATATGAAAGGCGCTCCCGACGAAGTGATTCTGCGATGTACCAAGATATTTTCGGGAACTACGGTTGTGCCTCTCACAGAATCAGGGAAAAGAGAAGTGCAACAAGCGTTGGAGCGTATGTCCGGCTTGGGCCTTCGGTCCCTTGCCGTGGCGGTAAAAAACTTTAGCGGTAGGCAGATTCCCGCACAGGAGCAATGGGAGAGAGGACTTGTATTCTTGGGTATCGTGGGAATCTGTGATCCGGTTCGTCCGGAGGCGGCACCGGCAGTGGAGGAGTTCGCAAAAGCCGGAGTAAGGACGGTGATGATTACCGGAGACCATGTGGATACTGCCTTTGCCATCGGTAAACAGTTAGGCATTGCCGGGGAGTATTCCCAGTGTATGACAGGGGAGAGGCTGGAGAGTCTGAGTGAGGATGATTTTGCGGAAGAATTAGAGCATATCCGGATATTCGCCCGGGTGTCCCCCAGACAAAAGGTGAAAATAGTCAGGGGCTTACAGAAAAAAGGGCATGTGGTGGCCATGACCGGTGACGGGGTCAACGACGCTCCTTCTCTAAAGATGGCGGATGTGGGAATCGCCATGGGCAAAATGGGCACCGATGTGGCGCGACAGGCGGCGGACATGGTGCTGACGGACGATAATTTCGCTACCATACGCAAAGCTATGGAAGAAGGCAGAGGCGTATATGAGAACATACGAAAGTCTGTCATTTTCTTGCTGTCCTCCAATATGGGAGAGCTGATTACCATGTTTGTGGCGGTGATTTGCGGTTTTGCAGCACCATTGAAATCCAGCCATATTTTATGGATTAACCTAATCACAGACTCCTTACCGGCATTGGCCTTGGGGATGGATAAAAACGACGGAAGGAGTCTGATGGAGCATAGCCCCAGGTCTCCCAAAGAGAGCCTGTTTGCCAGAGGGGGTCTTAGCCTTACACTTTTGTACGGAGCTCTGATAGGGGCAATCAGTTTGGCGGCATTTTTACTGTTGCCGGTGGATTTAACCAAGGCCCAAACTTATGCTTTTACCGTACTGGGTATGTCCCAACTATTCCATGCTATCGGTATGAGAGACATGGGCAAGTCGGTATTTCGGATGAAGCATTGGGAGAATCCTTTGATGTTATTGGCTGTTGCCATTGGATTTGCATTACAGTTTGCGGTAACGGAAGTGCCGATTTTGATAGAAGCCTTTGGAACCTCACCTTTATCAGGACGGGAATGGGCCGTTTTGGCAGGATTGTCGGCTATGCCACTTTTGTTGCACGAAGTGATTGTGCTGGTTGGGAAAAAAGGGTTTGCCCCAACCATGCGAATGTGGTAAAATGTCCCTATGCGAGGTACCGAAGGAGGTGCCCGATAACACTATCAGTGAATCGAGGAAGCACAAAATATGGATAAGATTATTTTAACAGGTGACAGACCTACCGGCAGACTGCATGTGGGACATTACGTTGGCTCTTTGCGCAGACGTGTGGAACTGCAGAATTCCGGAGAATATAAAAAGACCTTTATTATGATTGCGGATGCGCAGGCTCTGACGGACAATATTGAGAACCCTGAAAAGGTACGTCAGAACATCATCGAAGTGGCATTGGATTATATGTCCTGCGGATTGGATCCTGCCAAGTCCACTCTGTTCATCCAGTCCCAGATTTCAGAACTGTGTGAATTGACATTCTATTATATGGACCTGGTGACTGTGGCAAGACTTCAGAGAAACCCCACCGTAAAGAGTGAGATTCAGATGCGTAACTTTGAAGCCAGCATTCCGGTAGGATTCTTTACCTACCCCATCAGCCAGGCGGCAGACATCACTGCATTCAAGGCCACTACGGTGCCCGTAGGTGATGACCAGTTGCCCATGATAGAGCAGACCAGAGAAATCGTACACAAATTCAATTCCGTATATGCACCCGATGCGCCGGTATTGGTAGAACCCAAAGCACTTTTGCCTGAAAACGAGGCATGTAAGAGACTGCCCGGTACCGATGGCAAAGCAAAGATGAGTAAGTCCTTGGGTAACTGTATCTATCTGGCAGATACCGCAGACGATGTGCGTGCCAAGATTATGAGCATGTACACGGATCCTTTACATTTGCAGGTAAGTGATCCCGGACATTTGGAAGGCAATACGGTATTCACCTATTTGGACGCTTTCTGCAAGGATGAGCATTTCGAGAGATACCTGCCTGAGTATGCAAACTTAGACGAGTTGAAGGCGCACTACCAGAGAGGCGGTTTGGGTGATGTGAAGGTGAAGAAACTCTTGAATAACATCATGCAGGAGACATTGGAGCCCATCCGCAACCGTAGAAAAGAACTGGAGAAGGACATCCCTGCAGTTTACGATGTGCTGAAAAAAGGTAGCGAAGCAGCCCGCCAGGTGGCGGCACAGACCTTGTCAGAAGTAAAGAGTGCCATGAAAATCAACTACTTCGAGGATGCGGAACTGATTCGCATGCAGAGTGCAAAATACGAGCAGTAAAGGATGCCGTCCCAGACGACAGGATGCGGTAATACCGATACAAAATAGAATAGATAAGAGACCTTCGGCAAATACTATCAAAAAGATTTGTCGGAGGTTTTTTTATGTCTAAGGGAAGTGTAAAGTTCGAATCACCAGTCTATATTTGTGCAAGCGCCAGCGTGGTAGGCAAAAAAGAGTCGGAGGGCCCGCTGGGAGATTTGTTTGACCGGGTAGAGGAAGACGATTTGGTGGGCGGAAAGACCTGGGAGGAAGCAGAGGAAAATCTACAAAAAAAGGCTGTGGAAGTTCTGCTGGATAAAGCGGGGGTATCTCCGGAAGATATCGATGTGATGTACGCAGGAGATTTATTGGCACAGTCCATGGCAAGTAACTTCGGACTATCTTCCTTCGGCATCCCATTTTACGGATTGTATGGTGCCTGCTCCACCTGTGGCGAATCTCTTGGACTGGGCTCAATGGCCATTCTCGCAGGACTGGTGAAAAGAGTGGTCTGTGTCACCTCCAGTCATTTCGCAAGTGCCGAAAAGGAATTCCGGTATCCTTTGGAATATGGAAATCAACGACCATTGTCTGCCAGCTGGACGGTAACCGGAAGTGGGGCGTTTTTGTTGAGCGGTGAGGCTGCTAGCCCACGAGCCCGTATCACCGGCCTCACCATCGGTCAAATCGTAGATTCCGGCATTAAGGATTCTATGAACATGGGAGCCTGCATGGCACCTGCTGTGGCATCTACATTAGAGAGACATTTTAGGGATTTCGATGTAGAACCGGAAGCGTATGACAGAATTATCACCGGTGACTTAGGCAAAGTTGGGCAACAAATCTTGTTTGACCTGATGCAGGAAAAGGGATACGACATTACCTCGCAGCACATGGATTGTGGTATCGAAATATTTGACGGGGAAAAGCAGGATACCCATGCCGGGGGAAGTGGCTGTGGTTGTTGTGCCGTTACCTTATCTGCATACATTCTGCGGCAAATAGAAAGTGGTCTGTGGAAAAAGGTGTTGTTTATACCTACAGGAGCATTGCTTTCCAAGGTCAGTTTCAACGAGGGCAACACTGTGCCCGGTATCGCCCAGGCGGTGGTGATAGAGCAACCTTAGAATGAGATTGTGAAAATCCAAGGATAATGATAGAATAAACTACAGAAATACTAAGGAGGTGCCCGATGGCATTTAGAATTATAAGGAATGATATAACCAAAGTGAAAGCGGATGCCATTGTCAATACGGCGAACCCAAATGTGGCCATTGGTAGCGGCGTGGATTCCGCTATCTACGAGGCGGCAGGTGCGGTGAAGCTTCTGCAGGCACGACAGAAAATCGGACGATTGGAGATTGGTCAGGTGGGTATCACACCGGCCTTTGGGTTGGATGCCAAATACATCATCCACTCCAGTGGTCCTTACTGGATAGATGGGGCACATCAGGAAGAAGAAATGCTGCGCAAATGCTATGATGGCGCATTACAACTTGCCCACAAGCATCGCTGCAAATCCATTGCATTTCCCCTGATGTCCACCGGTACATACGGCTTTCCCCACGAAACAGGATTGCAAATCGCATTGGAAGCGTTTAACAGCTTTCTGCTACAACATGAAATGGAGATTATTCTGGTGGTCTTTGGCGAGACCGCATTCAAATTGTCGGGCCAAATCTTTGACGATGTACAGGAGTATGTAGACAACTCCTATGTGAAGGAAAAATTGGATGCCGAATACTACCCCGGTGGTGTATGTCAGGGGAGCCAAATCCTGAGCGCGTCACGCACAGCGGCTTTAGACGATGTGCGTCGTGAGGAGTGTTTGGAAGAGGATATAGACTTCTGCCCGCGGAGTAGTAGTGCATCCCGACCGATGATGGTTCGGGAGAAGTCGGCGCCAACAGTTTCCTTGGATTCCTATCTTAACGAGAATACCGGCTCCTTGGGTGAATACTTGCAACAATTGATTAACAAAAAGGGAAAGAAAAATTCGGAAGTCTACACGGCAGCCAACATGACCAAGCAATATTTTTCTAAATTGCTGAAGAACCAGGTAGCACCCTCAAAGACAAAAATGTTATCCCTGGCGGTGGCGCTGAAACTGAATATGGATGAAACCATAGACTTCTTAAGGATGAGTGGATATGCGTTTTCGCCTCTTTCCCAAACAGATAAGGTTTTTGCCTATTTTATCAGCAAGGGAATCTACGATATTTATCGGATTGATATCGTTTTGTTTGACTATGGATTACCCACTGTGGTGAATGATTAAAAAATTTTTCAAGGTCGCCTGCCAGGTGACCTTTTCCTTTTTCAAGCATGGTATCTTAAGGTTACAAAGAAGGTGACTCCACTGCAGGGGAGCACATAAACAATTTAGGAGGATATCAACATGAGAAAAGGATTAACAGAAATTGTATTTATACTGGACAGAAGCGGTTCCATGGGAGGACTGGAGAGCGACACCATCGGCGGATTTAATTCCATGATTGAGAAACAGAAAAAAGAGGCGGGCGAGGCCATCGTGTCTACAGTGCTCTTCGACGACCATTGTGAGGTGCTTCACGACAGAGTGCCCATGGAAAAGGTACCGGTGATGACGGAGAAGGAATACTATGTGCGAGGTTGTACGGCACTTTTGGATGCCGTGGGTGGCGCCATTCATCACATCGTCAATGTACACAGATACGCCAGGGAAGAGGACAGACCGGAGAAAACCCTGTTTGTCATCACCACCGACGGAATGGAAAATGCCAGCAGGCAGTACTCCTATGACAGAGTGCAGGCCATGATCAAAAAGGAACAGGAAAAATACGGCTGGGAATTCATCTTCATCGGCGCCAATATCGATGCCATTCAGGAGGCAGAGAGGTTTGGCATCCGCAAGGAACGCGCGGTAAATTATACGCATGATGACATTGGCACACAGACTTTGTATTGCTCCGTCAGCAAAGCAGTGACGGCAATGAGAGTGGCGGAACCCGGCTGTGCGGCAAATGCACTGGATGAAAGTGACTGGCAGGGCGCCATCAATGCAGATTACAATAAACGAAACGGAAAGAATGGGAGCAATCGATAATGGCGATTTTAGGAGCAGTGGTAGGTGATATTTTAGGTGCGCAGTATGAATTTGACCGTCCCAAGGATTTGGACTGGAAAAATGTGCCGCTCATCAGTGATCATGGTGTGGGCTACACCGATGATTCTGTGATGGCCTTGGCCATCAAAAAGGCTCTTGACGAAGGGGCGGATTTGGTGGAAACCATGGTAGAGGTGGGCAGAGAATACCCATTCTGTGGCTATGGAGGCAGATTCTACTATTGGATTCATGAGGAAGACCACAGCCCCTACGGTAGTTGGGGCAATGGCTCCGCCATGCGTGTGGCCTATGTGGGTGAATTCTGTGAAGATTATGACAAGATGCAGGCGTTGGCGGCACAGTCGGCAGCGGTGTCTCACAATCATCCGGAGGGCATCAAGGGTGCGGTGGTCACCGCCACCTGCATCTGGATGGCCAAGCACGGGAAAAGCAAGGAAGAAATCTATGACTATGTATTGCAGGAGTATCCGCCCGAGGATTATCCTTATAGTATAGACAAGGACTTAGAGTATCTTCGCAAGCACTATAAGTGGACGGAAAAGTGTTGTGACACCGTACCTGCCGCCATGCGATGCTTCTATGAGAGCACCGATTATGAATCCTTCATCCGCAATGTATTCAGCTTCGAATGCGACAGCGATACCTTCGGTGCCATCGCCGGTGGTGTGGCAGAAGAGTACTATGGAGATTTTGGCGAAATCGACGCCGAGGGTATAGCAAAGGAGTACCTGCCAAAGGAGTTGCAGGAGATTTTATTCCGATAGTTTTGAGTTAAAATACAGGTTTTTGTAAAATGAGGGGCAAAAGTCCCTCATTTTTGTTTGATACAAGTGAATTTGGGTATAATAAGTATCGCCTTAATGTTTATTTAAGTTGACAAAATACGCAGTTAAGTTTACTATATTAAACATAAGGAGTGGAAGAGATGGGAAAAAGAACAATTGTAATTATGCCTGATACACAAAAGATTATAGAGAATATGGGTGAACAAATAAAAATGGCCAGATTGCGTCGTAATCTATCTGCGGAATTAGTGGCAGAGAGAGCCGGTATAAGTCGTGCGACGCTGTGGGCAGTTGAAAAAGGAGCCCCTACGGTGGCGATAGGAATCTATGCTGCGGTTTTACACGCTTTGGGTGGTATGGATAAGGAATTAGAGCTTGTGGCGCGGGATGATGAGTTTAGAAGACGGTTTTATGAAATGAATATGCAAGTCCCGAAGCGAGCAAGGCGTAAATAGGACCCAAATACAGGTTTTTGTAAAATGAGGGATAAAAGTCCCTCATTTTTTTGTAAGTATTGCGGGAAAAGTCGCTCATTTTTTTGCAAACACCCTTGAAAGATGGACAGAATAGGAGTATACTGTGCATTAGGAGGATTAGATTTATGTCCGATATGTATTTGAAAAGAAAAATTGATGACTACCTGAAGCAGTGGAAACAGGATGCTGAGCATAATCCCTTAATCGTAAAAGGAGCCAGACAGATAGGCAAGACAGCATCCATCCGCCGATTTGCAGAAGAGAATTATAAAAATGTGGTGTATATCAACTTCGTAGAGGAACCAAAGTACAAGTCGATTATCGAGGATGGCTACAGTACCGATGATATCATCAAAAACATTTCCCGTATGGATCCATCGATAAAGTTTGAGGAGAAGGAAACCATCCTGATTTTTGATGAATTGCAGGAGTTCCCGGAAATTGCGACGGCACTGAAGTTTTTCAAAATTGATGGACGGTTTGATGTCATCTGTAGTGGTTCGCTACTGGGAATTCACTATAAGAGAATTGAGAGCAACAGTGTAGGCTATAAAACAGATTACCAGATGATGTCCATGGACTTCGAGGAGTTTCTTTGGGCGAAGGGATATAAAAATGTGGCACAGGATATGCTGGAACATATGCTGACCCAGAAACCCTTCAATGAAATCGAAATGAAACAGTACAGTAGTTTATTCTTGGATTACTGCATCTTGGGTGGTATGCCGGCTGTAGTGAAACAGTACATCAGTAAGGGTACCTTCGAGGGCACCTTGGATATTCAGAGACAACTGCTGAACGACTACCGAGAGGATATCCGCAAATATGCGGAAGGATTAGACCAAACCAGAATCTTGAATGTATTCGAGCAGATACCGGTACAGTTGGCAAAGGATAATAAAAAGTTTCAGATTAGCAAGGTAGCAAGCGGCGCCAGATTTAAGGATTACCGAGGCTGTATCGAGTGGCTGAGGGATGCGGGACTGGTGAATATTTGCTATTGCCTAAACCATGCTGAGTTGCCGCTGAGGGGCAATTATGATGATTCTAAATATAAATTGTATTTCTTCGATACAGGCATGTTCGTCGCTATGCTGGACGAGGAAGCGCAAGAAGATTTGAGAGCCAACAAGAACCTGGGCGTATACAAGGGTGCTTTGTATGAAAACATTGTAGGCGAAGCACTGGTGAAAAGCGGATACGATTTGTATTACTACAAGAAGGACGATTCCTATCTGGAAGAAGATTTCTTCATCAGGACGAAGGACTCTTTGGTGCCGGTAGAAGTGAAGGCATCCAATGGAACAGCCAAGTCCCTGCGGACACTGATCAATGGTAAGAGTTACCCGGATGTCAAATATGGTATTAAACTGACTTCGGGTAATGTGGGATTCAGTGATAATATTTATACCTTCCCGTACTTCTGTGCGTTTTTGCTGAAGGGGTATATGGGGAGAAAGAGAAATGATAATTAATCAAATATAGAATCTGAACAGTGAAAGGACAAATGAGACATGAGTGAAAAAAACAATACAAATATTGGTTTTGAGAAACAGATTTGGGATGCTGCTTGTGTGTTGTGGGGGCATATTCCTGCTGCAGAATATAGGAAGGTAATTGTTGGTCTCATATTTTTACGCTATATTTCAAGTGCATTTGAAAAGAGATATCAAGAACTGGTAGAAGAAGGGGATGGATTTGAGAACGAAAGAGATGCCTACGCCGAGAACAATGTATTTTTCGTTCCCGAAGATGCACGTTGGAGCAAGATTGCAGCAGCAGCTCATACTCCGGAAATCGGAACTGTTATTGACGAAGCAATGAGAGCAATCGAAAAAGAAAATACTACGCTTAAAAATGTATTGCCTAAGAATTATGCAAGTCCCGACTTGGATAAACGAGTGTTAGGCGATGTTGTTGACCTCTTTACCAATATGGATATGGGCGACACAGAAGAAAGTAAAGACTTACTTGGTCGTACATACGAATACTGTATTGCACAGTTTGCTGCATACGAAGGTGTTAAGGGTGGCGAGTTCTATACCCCATCAAGTATTGTAAAGACTATTGTTGCTATCTTGAAACCGTTCTCTAACTGTCGAGTTTACGACCCTTGTTGTGGTTCGGGTGGTATGTTCGTTCAATCTGTTAAGTTTTTGAAAGAACACGCTGGCAATAGATTTGGTGTTTCTGTTTACGGTCAGGAATCAAATGCAGATACTTGGAAGATGGCTAAGATGAATATGGCTATTAGAGGTATTGATGCTAACTTTGGTTCTTATCAGGCAGATACATTCTTTAACGATTTGCACCCAACATTAAAAGCAGACTTTATTATGGCAAATCCCCCATTCAATCTTTCTAACTGGGGTGCAGACAAATTGAAAGATGATGTTCGTTGGAAATTTGGTATGCCACCAGCAGGTAATGCAAACTATGCTTGGATTCAGCATATGATTCACCATCTTGCTCCAAATGGAAAGATTGGTCTTGTGCTTGCAAATGGTGCATTAGCGACTCAAGCATCAGGCGAAGGCGACATCAGAAAGAGAATTATTGAAGCCGACCTTGTAGAAGGAATTGTAGCATTACCAACACAGTTGTTTTATAGCGTAACAATTCCGGTTACTCTTTGGTTCATCAGTAAAAACAAGAAACAAAAAGGGAAAACATTATTTGTTGATGCTCGTAAAATGGGCTATATGGTTGACCGTAAGCACAGAGATTTTACTGATGAAGATATTCAGAAACTTGCAGATACATTTGAAGCATTCCAAAACGGAACATTAGAAGATGTAAAAGGTTTCTGTTCTGTTGCTGACCTTCAAGAAATTGAAAGGCAAGATTACATTCTTACACCGGGTAGATATGTAGGTATTGAAGAAGTTGAAGATGACGGAGAACCATTTGAAGAAAAATTGAGTCGCCTTACTTCTGAACTTTCGGAAATGTTTGCAAAGTCCCACGAACTCGAAGAAGAAATTCGTAAGAAATTGGGGGCGATTGGATATGAAATATAAAAGATATACACTCGCAGAATTAGTTTCCATCAAGTATGGGAAAAATCAAAAGAAAGTTCTTGCGGATGAGGGTAAATTTCCTATTTATGGAACAGGTGGGCTAATGGGTTATGCAACAGAATATTTGTATGACAAGCCATCGGTGTTAATAGGGAGAAAAGGAACGATTGGAAAAGTAAAGTATGTAGACCACCCATTTTGGACTGTTGATACGCTATTCTATACGATAGTTAATACGGAAATTGTAATACCAAAATATTTGTATTATGTTATGTCGCTTGTTGACCTTAATAATTACAACGAAGGAACAACTATTCCAAGTTTAAGAACAGAAACTTTAAACAGATTAGAATTTGATATTCCATCGTTGGAAGAACAAGAAATGATATTGTCTTGTCTTAATCCAATAGATGAAAAAATCAAACTAAATAATGCGATAAACAATAATTTAGAGCAACAGGTATCTGCTCTATATCAATCTTGGTTTGAGGATTTTGATTTATCTAACGGTTGTTGTCCTGATAATTGGACCAATAAAACTCTTTCAGATATTGCTTATGTTTCAAGTGGAAAACGCCCACCTATAAAAAAAGAAACATATAGCCAAGAAACTCCTATACCTATTGTTGGAGCTGCATCTGTTATGGGTTTCACATCGGAAGCAAATCATACAGATAAAATTCTTGTTACTGGTCGAGTTGGTACACACGGAGTTATACAAAGATTTAACGCACCTTGTTGGACTTCTGACAACACCCTCGTGATAACAAGTTCATATTACGAATTTACTAACCAAATTTTGCGTAGAATTGATTATTCATCAATGAATCGTGGTTCAACACAACCACTTATAACTCAGGGCGATATGAATAAAGTAGACATTTTAGTTCCTGACGATGAGATTCTTGCAAAATTTGAAGAATTAGCTGGCACATTGATGGCTCAATATGAGGCAAATATCCTCGAAAACATTAAACTTGCTTTTATTCGAGATTCTTTACTGCCAAAGCTAATGTCTGGTGAACTTGATGTGTCCAATATTGACCTTTAAGCCGCTAAATTATTGTTTAACACACTAATAACTCCTACCAACGGCGGGGGTTAATCAAAAGAACAGCCGTTGCTTGTCGGTTCTCAATAAGAAAAGGAGAAACGACAATGAAACAAAACTTAATCAATGATGTTGTTCAGGAAATGATACCATTCCTAAATAACGCACAAGCAGAAAAACTGCAAATGGTATTACAACATACTCTTTTCAGCTACGAAGTAGTGGAGAGTGAAAACAAGGATAACGACTCAGAACAGAACTTAGTCGAACTGTTTTTATCAGCGAAACGTATTGAGGGCTGTTCTGAGAAATCCTTGAAATATTACAACGCAACAATCCAAGCATTGCTTGATGGTGTTGGAAAACCGATCAAGCATATACAAACAGATGATATTCGTAATTACTTAACCGAGTATCAGACAAAGAAGAAATCAAGCCGAGTAACGATTGATAATATCCGAAGAATTTTATCCAGTTTCTTTTCTTGGCTTGAAGACGAGGACTATATATTAAAGAGTCCGGTTAGAAGAATACATAAAGTAAAAACTGCAAGTAATATCAAAGAAACCTACTCTGATGAAGAATTGGAACTTATGAGAGATAACTGTGTGGAAATCAGAGATTTAGCAATGATTGATATGCTTGCTTCCACTGGGATGAGAGTCGGAGAAATGGTGCTGCTAAACAAAGCGGATATTAACTTTAGCGAGCGAGAGTGTATTGTTTTCGGTAAAGGCGATAAAGAAAGGATTGTTTACTTTGATGCGAGGACAAAGATACACCTGAAGGAGTATCTTCAAAGCAGAACAGATGATAGTCCGGCATTGTTTGTAAGTTTGAAAGCACCAAATAACAGAATATCTATTGGGGGTATTGAAGCACGACTCCGTAAATTTGGAAAACAATTAGGATTGCAAAAGGTACACCCTCATAAGTTTAGGCGAACTCTTGCAACTATGGCAATAGATAAAGGAATGCCAATAGAGCAATTACAACAACTCTTAGGGCATAGACGAATAGATACAACCTTGCAGTATGCAATGGTAAAACAAAGTAACGTAAAGATAGCACACAGAAAATACATTGGGTAGAAAGGAACTTGATTATGGATGAATGGAAAAAAGTTCGTTTGGGCGATATTGTAAAAACAAATCAAAACACATATTCCCCAAAAGAAAATTGGGAATATGTCAATTACTTAGATACTGGAAATTTAACAATGAATAGAATTGACTCTATTCAATATATTGATTTGTCAAAAGAAAAGTTACCAAGTCGAGCAAAGAGAAAAGTAAAATATAACAGCATAGTTTATTCTACTGTAAGACCAAATCAGTTGCATTACGGAATTATTAAGGAACAACCTGAAAATTTCTTGGTTTCAACAGGATTTGTTGTTTTAGATGTAGATGGTGATGTAGCAAATCCGGATTATATTTACTATATCCTAACACAACGAGAAATTACAGAACATCTACAAGCGATTGGTGAACAAAGTGTATCTGCGTATCCGTCAATTAAGCCTTCTGATATGGAAGAGTTGGAAATATATTTACCAACACTTGAAGAACAAAAAAGAATTGTTTCGATATTATCAGCAATAGATGAAAAGGAAAGAAATAATACAGCAATAAACAATAATTTAGTGGCTTAAATTTCAACGTCAGATACATCGAGTTCACCTGACATTAGTTTCGGTAACAAGTAATCTCGTAGTTCAGATAAGCGTTGATTTTCTTGCTGATTACTAATAATTAGCTCGAATAGAGGGCAAACATTATTATTAAAAGTGACTAAATCGTCATTGGTTGGAATAACACAAGGAATACTCATAATATCAGCCGCACTTATATTAGGTTGAGCACTTCCTTGTCCACGATTTATTATTTCATAATACACATCGGATTGTTTTAGTGTGCAATAGATGAAAGGTAATCTTTCAACTGGATTATTGCCAAGAAAGAATTTCCCTACACGTTGGTTTACAAGTAAGGTTTCCGAACAATAAGGAACCATTGCAAACTTTCCAATTGTAGCACCCGTCATTGCAATTAGTAAATCGCCAGCCCCAACCGTAAAATCTTTGGCTTTATCAATTTTATCTTCTTCAACATAAGAGCATTCTAAAAGATTTAGATTATCTTGATTGATTGAGCCAATTTTAATAACTTTAACCCCGTTATCTGTCCACCAAGAACTTTTGAATGCAAATCCAGACTTAATTGAACAGTAATCGCTTATGCAACCAGTTTTTTCGGATTCTGCAAAATATGTTGCATATAAAGTTAATGCTTGTTCGAGTAAATTATTGTTTAGCGTGAGTCGTTTTCAAGGCGACCTTAGAAAAGTAGAAATAGATTAGAATAGAAAAAACACAAAAGGAGAAATGATTATGCCGGGATATACAGAAGCCGATTATGAAAATTCTGTCATAGAATTATTTAGAAATGACTTGGGCTATGAATATGCTTATGGTCCTGACATCGAAAGAGATTTTCGTAGTCCATTATATGATGAAGTATTGGAGGACTCTCTGTATCGTTTGAACAGAGGTCTGCCTTCTGATGCAATTCAGGACGCATTATTCAAGCTGAGAAACTTTGAAAATGGCGAACTTGTGCAAAAGAACGCAGTATTTATGGACTATTTGCAGAATGGTATTCCGGTTAGATATTTTGATAAGAGTGAAGAGCGTTCTGCTATCGTGTATCTTGTTGACTACAAGAATCCTGATAATAACTCCTTTATTGTTGCAAATCAATGGACATTCATTGAAAACAGCAACAAACGACCTGATGTGATTCTATTCTTAAATGGATTGCCAGTTGTTCTGATAGAACTTAAATCCCCTTCCCGTGAAGAAACTGATGCTTCCGAAGCATACAGACAACTTCGCAATTATATGATTGAGATTCCGTCAATGTTCATATATAACGCCATTTGCGTTATGAGTGACCAATTAACCTCTAAAGCGGGTACGATCACCTCTGGTGAAGACCGCTTTATGGAGTGGAAAACAAAAGATGGAAGTTATGAGAATACTCAATATGCACAGTTTGATACTTTCTTTGAGGGCATTTTCCAAAAAGAAAGATTATTAGATATTATAAAGAACTTCGTATGTTTCTCTAATGAGGGCATAAACCATTTTAAGATTCTTGCCGGATACCATCAGTATTTTGCAGTACGCAAAGCGATTGTATCCACACAGAAAGCTACCAATACTGACGGTAAGGGTGGCGTATTTTGGCATACACAAGGTAGTGGTAAATCTCTGTCAATGGTATTCTATGCACACTTGCTGCAAGAAGCGTTGGACAGCCCTACTATCGTCGTTCTCACAGACAGAAATGACCTTGATGACCAGCTCTACGGACAGTTTGCGAAGTGTAAAGAATTTTTAAGACAAGAGCCAGTTCAGGCAGAAAGCCGTGAACATTTGAGAACTTGGCTTGCAGGTAGACAAGCAAACGGAATTATCTTTACAACAATGCAGAAGTTTGAGGAGTCTTTTGAATGCCTTTCAGACAGACGAAACATTGTTGTTATGGCAGACGAAGCTCATCGTGGTCAGTACGGACTTGCCGAAAAGATTAAGATTACAAAGAATGAAGATGGCGAAGAAGTTGCGAAACGAGTTGTAGGTACTGCTCGTATTATCCGTAACAGTTTACCTAATGCTACATACATCGGCTTTACCGGAACTCCTATCTCATCAGCAGACAGAAGTACCCGTGAAGTTTTCGGTGATTACATTGATATTTATGATATGACTCAGGCTGTTGAAGATGGTGCAACAAGACCTGTTTATTACGAAAGCCGAGTTATAAAACTTAACCTTGACCAAAACACATTAAAACTCATTGATGCTGAGTATGACATAATGGCAACTAATGCTGATGCAGAAGTTGTTGAAAAGAGCAAACGAGAGCTTGGACAAATGGAAGCTGTTCTTGGTAACGACCAGACTATCAACTCTCTTGTTTGTGATATTCTTGACCACTACGAAAACAACCGTGAAGGATTGCTTACTGGTAAAGCAATGATTGTTGCTTATTCAAGACCGATAGCAATGAAGATTTACAAGAGAATTTTGGAACTACGCCCAGCTTGGAATGAAAAAGTCGGTGTTGTTATGACTTCCGGAAACAATGACCCTGAAGAATGGCGTGAAATCATCGGCAACAAAAATCACAAGGACGAACTGGCAAAGAAATTCAAAGACAACAATAGTCCGATGAAAATCGCAATCGTTGTTGATATGTGGCTTACCGGATTTGATGTACCTTCCCTTGCTACTATGTATGTTTACAAGCCTATGTCCAGACACAATCTTATGCAGGCTATCGCTCGTGTAAACCGTGTTTTCCGTGACAAAGAAGGTGGTCTTGTCGTTGACTATGTTGGTATTGCTTCTGCATTAAAGCAAGCAATGAATGACTACACTACTCGTGATAAGAAGAACTACGGAGATATGGATGTTGCCAAAGTTGCGTACCCTAAATTTCTTGAGAAACTATCCATATGTCGTGATTTGTTTCATGGATATGATTATTCTAAGTTTATGGATGGTAGCGATCTTGAGAGAGCGAAGGCAATTAGTGGTGGCGTCAATTTTATAATTGGGCGAGAGAAGCAAGAGGACAAGGACACATTTGTCAAAGAAGCTCTAATGCTTCATCAGGCACTTTCTCTGTGTTCGTCTATAGCTGATGAGAACATGCGATTTGAGGCGGCGTTTTTTGAGTCTGTGAGAGTGCTGGTTATACGGTTGATGAACACTGGGGGAGGAAATAGAATATCGCTTCCGGAAATGAATGCTCGCATTAACGAACTATTAAAGCAAAGTATTAAGAGCGATGGTGTCATTAATCTATTCTCGGATGTGAAGGAACAGTTTTCGCTATTTGATCCTAAATTTTTGACAGAGATTGCAAAAATGAAAGAAAAGAATCTTGCGATAGAATTGCTGAAAAAATTGATTGCAGAACAAGTTCATATTTATAAGAGAACCAATATTGTCAAATCAGAAAAGTTCAGTGAAATTATGCAGCGTGCTGTAAATGCATATTTAAATGGTATGCTCACGAACGAAGAAGTAATTGCAGAAATGTTAAAGCTGGCACGGCAAATTGCTGACGCGCAAAAGGAGGGGCAAGAACTGGGACTTACTCCGGATGAACTGGCCTTTTATGATGCGTTAACAAAACCTGAGGCAATTAAGGATTTTTATCAGAATGATGAACTTATAGCAATCACCAAGGAATTAACCGAAACACTGCAAAAAAACAGAACAATTGATTGGACGAAAAGAGAATCTGCAAGAGCAAAGATGCGCATGATGATAAGAAAGTTGCTGAAAAAGTATGATTATCCACCCGAGGGACGGGAGGATGCCGTACAAATTGTTATGACTCAGTGTGAACTATGGGCAGATAATGCTGATATGGAGGGTGATGTGATCTCGTTTAGGAAAACTTCGACATATTCGTACGAAGTACACACCCCGCCGATGGTCGCAGAAGATGACTCAAAATATGATATTTCTCCGGAAGGATATGCTTTTAAATAATGCGGAAATCACCTAAAGGAACTCTGCTACCCGGCAGAGTTCTTTTCGTATCCGTTTCCCATTGACAGGTCATAGTTTCCAAATTAGAGTAATATCATACATCAAGTTTTCTCGTGTTACCTTCAAGTGAAATTGCATCTTGGTTTTCGTTCTGGAATTCCCGAAACATCTAAACCAAACAATCACAACCAAATATATGAGAAAATATCTCATATTGTGTTGCCAAAACCAAATAATTGATATAATATAGTTATACGGAGGTATCACATATGTTGTGTCAATTTACGGTAAAGAACTACAAAAGCATAAGGGAAGCAGCCACATTGGATTTGCAGGCAGTGGCTATTTCCGAGCATGAAGATAGCATCATCATAGACAAGGACGGCGACAAGTATTTGCCGATTTCCGTGCTATATGGTCCCAATGGTGGCGGAAAGTCTAATGTATTGGAGGCAATATATACTTTAGTTTCGAAGGTCCTGCGCCCGTTATATGCCACGGAGAGTGGAGACAAAACGGCAATGATTCAAGTCAGAAATATTGCAGAGCCATTTGCGTTTTCTAAAGAGAAAAAAGCGCCCACAGAATTTGAACTCTTTTTCCGTACGGAAGTATCTGAGTACCGATATATTTTGCATGTGAGAAAGGATGTTGTTTTGCATGAACGCTTAGACCGGATTAAGTTGGAAACCGGTCGCCGGTCAGCATTATTTGTGCGTGATGAAAAGGGGATTGAGTTGAAGGGGGATATGGCTAAATTGAAGGTTAGCGGGGAAATATCTTCATCTCTCGCGTTATTGTCATATCTTGGGATCGCATACATGGGAAATCCTGTGGTACGGGACGTATTAGGCTGGTTCGCTGATGGGATTGATTTCCTGAACTATGGGAATCCAACCCAGGAATTGAAATTGGCTGCTTCTGTATCTGGGGATGTAAAGAGTCTCGTATTAGATATGATTCAGGAAATGGATTTGGATATTGTTGATTATCGAGTGGAGCAGAAAGAGAATGACGCAATAGAGGTATTCACGAAACACTGCGTAAACGATGTGGTAGCTGAATTGAATCTGTTAGTTGAATCCAGCGGTACGAAGAAATTGTTTGGTCTACTTCCTTTTATTGCAGAAAGTTTATTGAAGGGTACGACACTTGTTATCGACGAATTGGATGCGAAGCTTCACCCGGCATTGTTGCAATATGTGATTATGCTGTTCAATGATATGGAAATCAATAGACATAAGGCTCAGCTGATTTTCACGTCTCATGATTTATCCACAATGAATAGTGATTTGTTCCGTAGGGATGAGATCTGGTTTGTTGCAAAGGGAAAGGAACAGAATTCTAAATTGTATTCCCTCGTGGAATTCAAAAATGAGAGGGGAGAGTCGGTCAGAAAAGATGCTAAGTTTGACAAGCAGTATTTGGAAGGAAAATATGGAGCGGATCCATATTTGAAAAAGATTATAGATTGGGGGAATAGGAATGCCAAGGAGGGCAAAAAGTAGAAACTGGAAGAAACAGCGCAAAATTGGGTATTTAGAAAAAAAGAAGCATAAGTTTTATATATTCTGTGAAGGACAGCAGACGGAACCGCTATACTTTGCAGCCTTCAGGGAATTGATTGAGAGAAATCCAATATACAGGGATATGGTTTTAATTGAGATTATACCATGCCAGTCTGAAACCATGAGAGTAATTCATGCGGCAGAGGAATACATGACGGAGCATCATATCATGCGAGGGCAAGTCTGGTGCGTATACGACAAAGATAGTTTTCCGGCAGATCATTTTAATGGAGTGGTCTATCATGCTGAAAAACTAAATCAGGCAAATCCGGAATTACAGTACCATGCCGCTTGGAGTAACGAGTGTATTGAATTTTGGTTTATACTTCATTTTGCATATTATACTTCAAACAATCATAGGTCAGAGTATGTAGACTTTTTGAAAGGACGCTTTAAACAATTGGGGCTCGGCGAATACCGAAAAAATATGCGAGGTATTTTTGACATACTGCTCTCGCATGGGAATCCTAAATTAGCAATACGGTATGCCAGAAGAATAATCGAGAATAGCGCAGACAAAACACCGGCAGAAATTGCACCGGGCACCAAAGTGTATGAACTGGTGGTGGAGATGGCGAAGTATCTGCCCGAGGACATAAAAAAATATTTTGTCGAAGAATCGTTTTAAATCTTTAAATTCTAAAAACTATCTTTCCAAGTTTCTTGGAGAATTCAGATTAAAAAAGTATAGTCTAAAAAGTATTGACGTGTAGGTTTAGTTTATAATATTATTTATATAAACATCCGCAAAACATAAAAAAGTGCAGATTAGAATTAAAGGAGGTATAGTATGAAATCTAGAGCAGAGTGTCTGAGAAAATACGGCTCCGACTATTTTATCGATAAAAGAATCAAAGAAGGAAGTTTATACAAGCTATGCAAAGGTGTTTATTCTGAAGAAAAAAACATCCCTGAACTTGCGCTGCTATCATTTAAATATCCAAGTGCTGTTGTTACGATGGAGAGTGCGTTTTATTATTACGGTCTGACAGATGTGGTTCCGGACAAATGCGACCTTGCAACAAAACGCGATGCATCTAAAATTCGGGATAAAAGAGTGAAGCAGTATTTCGTTGAGGACTGTTTTTTTGATGAAGGAATCGACACGGTGAACTATCGCGGACACAGTATAAGGATGTATAACCGTGAGCGCATGTTGATAGAACTTGTTCGATATAAGAGTAAATTGCCCTTCGATTACTATAAGGAGGTTATATTGAATTATCGTAAGATGCTGCCGGAATTAAGTATGCAAAAAATACAGGACTATGCGTTTGCTTCCCCTAAAAGTAATAAGGTGTTAGACATTATCAGATTGGAGGTGCTATGAGATAAATGCGCACCATACTCATTCAAGCCATAGGCTTCACAGGAACTATTGTCTTTTTCCTGTCCTATCAATGCAAAAGTAATAAAAACCTGTTCCGGGTCCAGTTTGTTGCATACCTGTGTTACACGATACATTTGTTGTTGCTGGGCGCGATCACCGGAGGAATCAGTTATATCTTAAATACAGTGCGTTCTTTTGGCCTGGGAAGTAAAAATGCCTTCCTGAAGGGAAAAGCAATGTGCTGTATTATTTGTGCTCTGCAAATGGTTGCCCTGTTTCTTACCTGGGACGGCTGGTGGTCCATTCTGCCGGTGGCAGCAAATATTGCGGCAACCATAGGTGGATATACATACAACGCACGAAAGATCCGCGTGGTGGGGATCTTTGTGAATTCACCGCTGTGGATTGTGTACAATATCATCGTTGGCTCCTGGGCAGGAATTTTGGATGAAATAGTCAGTGAGGCATCTATGATTATATCTATCATCCGTTATGGGTGGAAGAATCTGAATACAATAGAGGATTGACTTGTAGACCGAAGAACAGATATACTTATCTCTGTACGGGAGGAGAAATCAACATGCGAACAATGGAATTCAAAATGGAACGCCCCGGTTTGTTGACCGTAGGCGATATGGTCCATATTTCAGAGGGGCAATTGCCCGCCAGCTATTATTACATCATCGACCCTTCGCTGGCCATGTCCGGAAACTTTCCCTTTTCGGAGAGGCTGCATAGCAAAGAGGGCAAAGTGACAGATATTATAGAGAATGACCGAGGATTCTATGTGACGGTAGAATTTAACGAATAATAAAGTGTTATAAGCACGGAAAGAGGTAAAATATGTTACAAAAAATTTCAACAGATAAAGCGCCCGCAGCCATCGGGCCCTACTCACAGGCAATTGTGGTAAATGGAATGGTTTTTTCATCCGGACAGATTCCCATCAACCCTGCTACGGGCAATATTGAATGTGAAGGTATCCAGGCACAGACAGAGCAGGTGATGAAGAATTTGGGTGCCGTATTGGAAGCGGCAGGCAGTGATTATGCGCATGCAGTGAAGACCACCTGTTTCTTGGCGGATATGGGAGATTTTGCAGCATTTAATGAAGTGTATGCAAAGTATTTCAAGGAGAAGCCTGCCAGAAGCTGTGTGGCAGTGAAGACTTTGCCGAAAAATGTACTTTGTGAGGTGGAAGTCATTGCAACCCTTAAATAAAACCAACATTATTCTTATCGGTATGCCCGGTGCCGGCAAAAGCACCGTGGGTGTGGTGCTGGCAAAGCACTTGGGCTATGAGTTCGTAGATTCCGACCTTTTGATCCAAAAACAATATGGGAAGCTCCTGCAGGCTCTGATAGAAGAACATGGTGTCGAAGGGTTTTGGCGCATAGAAGAGCAGGTAAACGCGTCTATCGTTGCAGACAAGACTGTGATTGCCACGGGAGGCAGCGTAATTTATGGCACAAAGGCCATGGATCATCTGCGTGAAATCGGCACGGTAATCTACCTGAAATTGCCTTGCGGGGAAATAGAAAACAGGGTGGGAGATTTGACTTCCCGAGGTGTTACCAGACAAACAGGCCAGACGTTGCAGGATTTATACGACGAGAGAACACCCTTATATGAAAAGTACGCCCACATCACCATCGATTGCGAAGGCAAGCAAATCCGAGAGATTGTGGCGGAAATTGCTGGATTGTAAGAATAAATATGCGAAAGTAATTATGAAAAGAGATACATATTGACATGAAAAAAACTGCGACATTACATAGTTTGCTTCTGCTTTTGGCAGCATTTATTTGGGGTATGGCATTCGTTTCTCAGACCAAGGGTATGGATTTCATGGGACCCTTGACCTTCAACGGTGTCCGTTGCCTGATTGGTGCATTGACATTGTCTGTCTTTTTGCTTTGTAGGAGGCAGGTTAGACTAAGGAGCCACATTCCCGCACCATCCATTGATATGAAAATAATCGTCAAAGCGGGTGTGCTGTGCGGTTTGGCATTGACTGTGGCAAGTACATTACAGCAGATTGGACTGGCATATACCACGGTAGGGAAGGCTGGATTTATCACTACGCTGTATATTATATTTGTTCCCATTGCAGGTATCTTTTTCCGAAAAAAGGTGCCGGGCATTGTTTGGGTGGGAGCACTTTTGGCAGCAGTGGGTATGTATTTGCTGTGTATGACAGAGGGACTAAAGCTGTCCACCGGGGATTTGCTGGTTTTTGGTTGTGCGGTGGCTTTTACGGCACATATTATGATAGTTGACCATTTTTCTCCATGGACGGATGGTGTGATGGTATCCGCTATTCAGTTTACCATAGCCGGTAGTATTTGTACTTTGGGTGCTTTGATTCTGGAGCATCCCACATGGGGGCAGCTACAGGGTGGCTTGGGTGCTCTTTTATACGCAGGTGTACTCAGCTGTGGTGTGGCATATACCCTGCAGATCGTAGGACAGAAGGGCGTGAATCCTACGGTGGCAGCTTTGATTATGAGCTTGGAATCTGTGATAGCTACTGTTTCCGGATGGGCTGCATATCGGATTGGCATGCTATCCACCGACCAGACATTGACAGGAAGACAAATCGCAGGCTGCGTGGTGGTATTTGCTGCAGTGGTATTAGTGCAGCTGCCGGTAGATTTGTTTTGCCGAAAAGGAAGACACCGAGATAAGGGAACATTTCTATTTCAACAAAAATACAAATACATAAAAACAGAAAAATTACAGATACTAACCTCAAACGAAGGTCAAAAGACCTGTCGATGAGGAGTATCATAAATGGAATATTTCAATGCATTTTGGGTGGGCGGCGCGATTTGCGCGCTTGTTCAGATTCTTATGGAAAAGACGAAATTGATGCCCGGGAGAATCATGGTGTTATTGGTGGTAACCGGTGCGATTTTAAGTGGAATCGGTGTGTTTGAACCGCTGTTAGAATACGCCGGAGCCGGTGCGTCTGTGCCACTCTTGGGATTTGGCAATGTGCTTGCCAAGGGTGTGAAAGAAGCTGTGGATGAACAGGGATTCTTAGGAATCTTCGCAGGAGGATTAAAAGCCGGAGCTGTGGGTATTTCCGCTGCGATTATCTTTGGCTTTTTGGCGAGTCTTATCTGCCGTTCTAAGATGCGTAAATAGAGAATGTAATAAAAAACCATCGCTGTACAAACAACGATGGTTTTTGTAATTACCGTAATAGATTTATGAAAATATGAGTTGTTGACCAAAACTCAAGTACTCAATAGAACCCTCTTACAGAATCGTGTACTCGATGCCTTTCTCGTCCAGATAGTCCTGCAGATACTTATCCCATATAATATCCGGCTCCTTGGACATCAAGAACGTCTGGTACGATGTGGCTGTGGTCAGTACAGCAGTTGCACCATCATAACGGATGTTTAGCACCAAAGCCTTCACTTGTGCGGCGGGGACGTCGCAGTGTTCTCTTTCCAAGAGAGCGGTAGTTTCCGCACCACTCAAATGTAGGGTGAATCTGAAAAACAGGGGTGTACGTTTTCCTTTGATCAGGTCAAATGCAATGCTCTTTAATTCACTCCAGGGACGAAACTCCGGAAGTACGGCCGGCACTACGTTGGAAGGAGTGTCTGCCATGCCGGCGGATTCCGTTTCGTAAAATTCCGGATTGATATGTCCGTCGATATGAAAGGTGTTTGCTGTAGAGATTACAGCTTCTTCCAAATCAAATCGGTCAAAGGTGTCCGCCACCAGCAGATGATTCATAAACTGTTTCATAGATGATATTTGTAGTGCAATCATAGATACCTCAGGTCAGAAATTATTTTCTATACAACTCCTTGGGAGTGTAGAGATGTCTAGGAATACCGGACACCATAATGGGTGCCACATCGCCCTGTACCAGGGGATCCACATAGGTGATGAATTCTTCGGTTACGTAGGTGCCATCTTTGGTAATCCAATTTCTGGGCACGCATTTTTCATCATTTGCAATCTTGTGTACATCGCGTACAGCGGTTCCGCTCTGGTAAGGATCATCAGAAAATCTCTGCAGTACAACCATCTGACCGGAATCGCCTTCGTCGGCAGCCTTCACTGCGGCACCGCCCACCTGGAATGCTTCCAGAATATCGATACGGGATGCCAGATGGGAGCCTGCTCTCTGCAGGGTACTCAATTCGATGGCGCGGGTCTTACAGCCAAGTTCTGCGGCAATGAAGTTTGCCAGATAAGCAGCAGTACCGGACAGTTGCTTATGACCGAATGCGTCTACGAAGTTGATGTCATTGCCCAGTTCGCATACGTAACGGCCATCCTTGGTGCGGATACCCTCAGATACGGCTACCACAACAGAAGTTTTTTCCTTTAAAAGTTTTTCAATTCGCTCTTTGAAATTCTGGATGTCGAAGGTAATCTCAGGCAGGTAAATCAAGTCGGGACCTTCACAGTCCTCGCCCTTGGAGAGCACAGCAGAGCCGGTCAACCAGCCTGCGTTTCTACCCATGATTTCCACGATGGTTACGAGGCCATGAGGGTATTCCAGACAGAAACTGTCACGGATGATTTCCTTCATGGAAGTACCGATATATTTTGCCGCACTACCGAAACCAGGGGTGTGGTCTGTCAGTGCCAGGTCGTTATCAATGGTTTTCGGACAACCGATGAATCTGGTGGTGTGTCCTGTAAGCACCGCATAGTCGGATAATTTTTTGATGGTATCCATGGAGTCATTTCCGCCGATATAGATGAACGCTTCAATATCCAGTTTATCTAAAATGGCAAATATTTTTTCGTAGACAGTGATATCTTCGTGAATGCCGGGCAGTTTATAACGGCAGGAGCCCAAGAATGCGGCCGGGGTACGCTTCAAAAGTTCTACGTCCAACTCTGTCTTGATGTGCTCTGATAAGTCTAAGTATTTTTCGTTCAATAATCCCTGAATACCGTGCAACATACCGTATACCTTATTTGCTCCACGGTCAATAGCGGTGCGGTAAACGCCCGCCAGGGATGAGTTGATAGCGGCGGTAGGACCGCCGGATTGACCTACAATAACGTTGCGTTTCATACAGTAACCTCCTCTAATGAATGACATTTTCATTATTTTACACTATTTTTCAGAAAATCTCCACAATAAAATGAAATTTAATTGCGAAAATATCATGGAAGAAATTGTTATCATCAACAGCGAAATTTTGTTGTGTGTTTTCGTAAACTGTGATACTATATGTAGTGTGACAAATTTCCGTCACCACTAATATTTGGTGATATTGTTATAGAAGGACGAAAAGACGTAAGATGCAGAAGAGGATTCTACACACCCTTATCTTAATTATAGTATCTGTTGCAGTGCTGGCAGTGCACAATGTGCAGACGGCAGTTGCCCACGAGGAAAAGATGCGAACGGAGGCAGAGGCGGAAGCACAGCGCCTTTCTAAGGAGCGGGCACAGGCGGCATGGAATGCCATGGACGAGAGTGATCCCTACCTGCATATGGGCGTGGCGTCCTCAGTGGATGATGTTATCTTTATGGGACAGTTGCATGAGGATGGATTGCTTCTGGAAATGGAAATAGAGAAGGAAGCGCCGGAGCAGCCTTCTATCGGCAATATTTATAAAGCACAGGAATCCCGCTTGGTTTGTATTGATGCAGGTCACCTGGGATACACCGCAGAGGGATGGAAGAATACAGGCTCCGAGAGTGTGCACGGTATCGTAGAACATACCTGGTCCCTGGAAGTGGCACGGGTCGTTAGAGACGAACTCATCAGCAGAGGCTATGATGTATATATGGTCCGTGATACGGATGTATGGAAAGAGTTTCCCTATGATTTGGGCGAACGACAGTTATTTATCAATGAGATGCAATGTGACGCCATGGTGGCGATTCATTGGGATGGATTGGATTTGGAAGAGGTGGACGGATATCACACCATTTACAAGGGGGACAAAGAGAGTGACAATTATCTCTTGGCCAAATCCGTCAGTGATGAATATGGCAAGGCAGTAAGCGGTGTCATTTCCAGATACCATACGCCCATGGATAGAGACGACTTGTGGCAGTTAAACTGGGCGGATAAAAAGATGGCGTCCATCATATTGGAATGTGGATTCTGTACCAATTATCACGATGCAACGTGGTTAGAGAATAAGAAGAATTTCCAGACCATCGCAGAAGGAATTGCCAATGGGTTGGACAAGTTCTTTGAATTGAAAGAGGCGCGGGACGCGCAGGAATGAACAGATTCGCGAAAATAGAATACTTGCAATGAATCAAAAACAGCCTCCTTTACAGGGGGCTGTTTAAGTATATCAATATAGCAATTTCTACCAGAAAAATAAAAGGTAAACCCAGACGGAAATACCAATGCCTGGTTTTATGCCTGAAGTGGTGCATGCCGAGAGTGGCTCCTAACGCACCACCCAAAATTGCAACCATAAAAAGAGAAGCCTCCGAGATGCGGTAAGCACCTCGGATGGCTCTTTTTTTATCCACACCCATCAGGGTAAATCCTATGATATTGATAATAACGGCATATGCAATACCAATGTTCTCAAGCATAAACTATATCCTTTGACAGGGCCCGTATTAGTTCAACTCCTCGCCCTGCTCCTGCATTTTCATAGCACGCACCTTTAAGGAAAGACCGAACAGGTTGATGAAGCCTTCTGCATCATGATGGTCATACAAATCACCGGTGGTGAAGGAAGCGATTTTCTCGTTGTACAGAGTGTAAGGAGAAGTAGTGCCTGCCTTGATGATATTGCCCTTGTAAAGTTTGAATTTTACTTCACCGGTTACATATTTTTGGGTTTCTTCGATAAATGCCTGTTCTGCCTTGCGAAGAGGAGTGAACCACTTGCCTTCGTAAACAAGGCTTGCGAAACGGCTACCCATTTCTTTCTTCATTGCGTAAGTATCACGGTCCAGAATCAGTTCCTCCAACTGCTGATGTGCTTCCATCAGAATGGTACCGCCGGGAGTCTCATATACGCCACGGGATTTCATACCAACCACGCGGTTCTCAAAGATGTCGATGATAACGATACCGTGCTTGCCTCCCAGCTCGTTGAGTTTGTGAATGATATCAGCAACCTTCATCTTCTGACCATTTACGGAAGTGGGTACACCCTTTTCAAAAGTCATGGTCACATATTCGCCCTCATCGGGTGCCTTTTCAGGTGTCTGGCTAAGTACCAACAGATGATCGAAGTTAGGTTCGTTTGCAGGGTCTTCCAATTCCAGACCTTCATGGCTGATGTGCCAAATGTTGCGGTCACGGCTGTAGGAGGAGTCTGCAGAGAAGGGCAGGTCGATACCGTGCGCTTTGCAGTATTCGATTTCAGACTCGCGGGAATCCATATCCCACTTGTCATTTCTCCAAGCAGCGATGATCTTTAAGTCGGGTGCCAGAGCCTTGATACCAAGCTCAAAACGGATCTGGTCATTTCCCTTACCGGTTGCGCCGTGGCAAATAGCGGTAGCGCCTTCTTTTCTTGCAATTTCTACCAATTTCTTAGCAATCAGAGGACGTGCCATAGAGGTTCCCAGTAAATACTTGTTCTCATAGATGGCATTTGCCTGTACGCAGGGAACAATGTATTCCTCGCAGAACTCGTCGATAACATTTTCAATGTAGAGCTTGGAAGCGCCACAGAACTTTGCTCTTTCTTCCAAACCGTCCAGTTCCTCTGCCTGTCCGCAGTCTACGCAGACGCAGATAACTTCATAGTCGAAATTCTCCTTTAACCAAGGGATGATGGCGGTGGTATCCAATCCGCCGGAATACGCCAAAATAACTTTTTCTTTCATTTTTTTCGCCTCCATATAAAAGGTGTCCCATCACCGAGACACTCACTTGAGTTCACTATACACCATTCAAAATTAAAATGCAACCATAAATATGAATATAAAATAAAAAATACTGCATAAAAATACGAATATAACAATGAATATATGCATAAAACAAAAATATGCAATGGATTTATGCATAAAATGGGCGAGAGAAGGGAAAAACATCTTGATTTATTATATTGGGGCAATATATAATAGATAGGAAGTAATGAAAACAAGAGTTGATTAAGGTAGAAAAAATGAGTTTAAAGAAGAGAGTGACAGCGGTGGTGACCATAGTGCTGGTGGCGGCCGTTGTGTTATATGGCGCATGGGTGGACGCCAAGAGAGGTACCACCATGGGCGGCAATACGGATCTGGATTGGTATGAGAGGGAAGAAACTCTTTATTTTTGGTACTCTGATGACTCTATGACCAATTTTATCAACAGTGCGGCAGTGGCTTTTGGTGAACAGGAAAAGATACGAGTGATTCCTGTGCTGGCATCCGAAAGTGAATACTTGGAAGCCATTAACCGGGAGACCATTCACTCTAATCAAGTGCCGGATTTATATATTGCCAGCAATGATATGTTGGAAAAGGCATATTTAGCGGGGCTTGCTACACCCATCGATGATGTGCAGGGAGTTTGTACGGAAGAGAACTTTTCTGAGGGAGCATTCCGTGCAGTGACCTATCAGGATAAGGTGGTGGCGTACCCTTTGTTTTTTGAGACCAGTGCATTGGTTTACAATAAAACCTACTTGGAGCAGTGGGCAGGACAGGCTGCGCTACGCGAGATTGTGGGTGCAGGCGATGATGAAAATACGGCCGATCTGGACGCATCCCAGGTGGATCCCGGCATGCTGGAACAAAAGACAAATGAGTTATTGAAGGATGCGGTTCCTAAGACAGTATTTGATATTATGAATATCGCGAACACCTTTAACGTCCCTGAGGGTGTGGAGAGTGTGCTGCGTTGGGATGTTTCGGATATTTTCCACAACTACTGGATTGTAGGAAGGTATATGAATGTTGGCGGAGAAAATGGAGACGACCCTACCATCGTGAATATCGGTAGTGCAGAGACCATTGAGTGTCTGGAAGTATATAAGGCGCTGAACCAGTTCTTTTTCATTGAATCCAATAAAGTGACCTATGAGTCCGTGGTGGATGATTTCTGTAAGGGAAAAATAGTATTTACCTTTGCTACTTCCGATGTGATTCAGAAACTGCGGGCGGCCAAGGAAGAAGGTGGCATGTGGTTTGAATACGATATTGCGCCCATGCCCCATGTTAGCGATACCCTACAGAGCCGTGCAGTATCTGTGACCAGCGGCATTGTTATCAACGGATATTCTGAGCAAAAGGAACTTGCCAACCGCTTTGCAGCTTATTTGGTGACGGAATGTGCACAGTCTTTATATGAGAGAACGGGTAAACTATCTGCCAATAAGAACACCAATACGGAGGATGCCCAAATATCTTTGTTCCATGAGATATATGCCGGTAGTTTGCCGCTTCCTAAGATTATGGAGGCGGAGAATTTCTGGATGCATTTGGAGGCTGTGTTTGCAAAAGTTTGGAATGGCGCGGATGTGCCTACAGAACTGCAGGCGCTGACAGACCAAATTCAGATGCAGATCGACGCCAGTATGATGAATGCACCGGAAGAAGTGATAGAGTAAGTCTGAAGATTGCATACAAAATCCAATTGTGGGATACACTTTTACAAAGGAGGTGTCTCATGATTGGATTTTTTATTGCTTTGATTTCCGGAGCACTCATGAGTGTACAGGGAGTGTTTAATACGCAGGTGACGAAGGCGTCCGGTATATGGGCGGCAAGCGCCTTTGTACAGTTTAGTGCGCTGATTGTGTGTCTGGGAGCATGGTTGGCTACCGAAAGGGGAAACCTGATGAAGGTTTTTTCCGTGCAGCCCAAATATATGTTGTTGGGTGGCGCCATCGGTGCATTCATCACCTACACGGTCATCAAAAGTATGGAGAGCCTGGGGCCTGCAAGGGCGGTAATGTTGATTGTCATCGCCCAGTTGATTACCGCATATGTGATCGAGTTGCTAGGCATCTTCGAAGTGGAAAAACAGCCCTGGGAGTGGAGAAAAGCAATCGGCATGGGGCTGGCAATTGCAGGCATCGTGATTTTCAAATGGAAATAAAAAAAACAGGATTTTGTGTGGGTACAGTTGCAGATTTTGGCTTGTATACGGCCACACCACGTGATAAGATGATATAACAACACAGAGAGGCAATCCCAAAATTTCATTTAGATAGGAAACTATCGAAAGAAAGGATGGGACGATGTGTAGAAAAAATATAATTGTATTATTCAGCCTGTGTGTACTGTTTGGACTGACCGGTTGTGGTGAACCGGATATGGTGGTGATTGGTTCCGAAGAACTTGGGTCTTTCAGCGAAGCCGATGGAGGTGCTGCGGACCAACCGGAATCAGGACAAGGTTTCGGGAACCCTTCGGTGGGTGCTCCGAAACAAAAGTATATACAGGTCTATGTCTGCGGAGCAGTGCAAAAGCCGGGGCTGTATACCGTGCAGGAAGGCAGCCGTGTGGCGGTGGCTCTGGAGGCGGCAGGTGGATTTAGTTCTGACGCCGGCAGGGACAGCATTAACCTGGCAGATTGGCTTGAGGATGGGCAAATGATTTATTTTCCCACCCTAACGGAAGAGCAGGAGCAGAAAAAAGAAACAGATTCTGCAGAAGGTGGAACAGTCAATATCAACACCGCCAATGAGGAACAGCTGTGCACCCTTCCCGGTATAGGCGCAAGTAAGGCGGCCGATATTATTGCTTACAGAGAGCGCAATGGACGATATCAGAAGCCGGAAGACATTATGTTGGTGCCGGGAATTAAGGAGAATCTATTCCAAAAAATTCGGGAAAAGATTCGGGTGGAGTGATGAAGCGCCCTTTGTTTGCCGTGGCGGTATTGCTGGTAGTGATAGCTGCATTGCGGCTCAAATTGGACATTGGGATGGATCGTTCCATCGGAGAGATTTTTGCAAGGATTCCCTCTTATTCTAACATTCATGTGATTGGTCAGGTCTATCGGAAGGATCAGGATTATCTTTATATCAAGTCTTTGCATTTCCATGAAAAAGAAAATCAAGTAAAAGAAAGTCAAGAAAGTGAAAACAAAGAACCCAAGGGTGGTATTCTATGCGAAATTCCGGAGGGTGAGGATTGGTCCCGGAGCATTGCTTTGGGCAGTTATGTGGAAGTGACAGGTACCTTTATGCCCTTTCGGAAGGCTACTAATGATGGGGAGTTTGACGCGTCGGAATACTACCGTGCACTGAAACTGTATGGCACCATCAGGGAAGTGGAGTTACACGCCATCAGCAGACAATATTGGCCCGTGCGGGAGAGCATAGCTAAAATGAAGTATTTCTTGCAAGACCGTATCCGGGATAACATCAGTGAAAAGTATGGTGGGATACTGGAGGCGCTTCTTTTAGGAGACCGGGATTTGTTAGACCCTTCGGTTCAGCGGTTGTACCAAAAGAATGGTATATTTCACATTTTGAGTATTTCTTCCCTACATATCACTATGATTGGTATGTTTTTGTATAACATACTGCGCAAGTTAGGAGTACCCATCCCCGTGGCAGGAGTGGGTGGTTGTGTTATACTTTTATGGTATGGCACACTGACAGGATTTGGCGTGTCTGTCATCCGTGCCATAGGTATGTATGCAGTGAAAATATTGGGATTGGTGGTGGGGCGTACCTACGATATGCTCACGGCGTTGGGGCTTTTGGGTGGTATTATGGTGACGGTTCATCCATATTACCTCCAAAATGGTGGATTTCTTTTGTCCTTTACCTGTGTGTTGGGAATTGGAATTGTATACCCGCCGTTGCAGGCAGTATATGAGAAGGAATTGCATTTGCACAGGGGAAAAGCAGTTATCTTGTCTCTCTCTATTCTCATCACGACGCTTCCCCTGCAGCTTTCGTTGTTCTATGAAGTTTCTGTTTATTCTGTGGTGCTAAATCTCCTCATTATCCCAATGATGCAACCTTTGATGATGTGTGGATTCCTGTTCTTGGCGTTTCCACGGCTCGGGATGTTTCAATATCCCATCCGATGGATCTTGGAATGCTACGAGTGGCTGTGCAGATTGTTTGAAAGACTGCCGGGTAATCAGTGGTGTCCCGGAGCCCCTGCCATATGGTGTGTAGTGCTGTATTATTTGTTGCTCGGATTGGGGTTGGCTATACTAAAGTACGTCGGAAGTTGGTCTTGGGGCCGGCGAAAAGCCACAAGGACGCAGCGGACGTTTTTGCCCCTGGCGGGCTTCACGGTGTGCGTGGTGTGTGCCATTTGTCTCATGGGATATGGTCAGGGCCGGGCCCATAATCGGGTGACATTCTTAGACGTGGGACAGGGAGATTGTATTTTGGTGGAAACAGCTGCAGGCAGCCACTATTTGTTTGACTGCGGCAGCAGTAGCCGGCAGAAGGTGGGAGAGTATGTGTTGATTCCATATCTGAAATACCACGGTATCAAAACTTTGGATGGCGTATTTATATCCCATCCGGATGCGGATCATACCAATGGCATCCGGGAGCTGTTTCAGTTAAGTGAAGAAAATGGAATCAGCATACGGCAAGTTGTCTTACCCGGGGTACCGGCAGCAAGAGGAGAAGCCTTCGAAGATTTGAAGTATCCGCAAACCAGGTACATCTCCAAAGGCGACACATGGCAGGATGATGGTGCAGTATTTATCTGCCTGTATCCTACAAAGGGATTGGAAACGTCGGACGCCAACGCCTATTCCCAGTGCTTTCTTGTCAATTTTCAGGACGGGTGGACCCTTCTTTTGATGGGGGATTTAGAGGGCGAAGGGGAGTGCGTAGTGGCAGAAGGTATGTCGGAAAAACTGCAAGACCGGGTGGTACTTAAAGTGGCTCATCATGGTTCGCGGGGCGGTACTTCCGCAGGATTTTTGGAACACGTCACCCCGGATGTGGCAGTTATTTCTGCAGGGCGTAATAACCGTTATGGGCATCCCCATGGGGAGTTGTTGGAACGGCTGGAGAACGCGGAGAGTGCGATATTCAGCACCGCAGAAATAGGGCAGATTGTGGTGGAAATGAAGAAAGGCGAAATGAAAGTAGAAACTTATTGCCACATGTTTGATTATTGACTATAATGAAATTAAAAATATTGGAGAGGTGGGAGAATTATGGTAAAACACATTATTCTATGGAAGATAAAAGAGACATACAGTGAAGCGGAAAAAGAAACCATCAAGGCCGAAGCAAAAGCTGCTTTGGAAGCACTGGTGGGTGTGGTGCCGGGCTTGACTTATATGCAGATTCACACGAAAGGCCTGCCTTCCTCCAACGCGGATATGATGTTGGATTCTACCTTGGTAGACGAAGCTGCATTGAAGGGATATGCTGTGCATCCTGCCCATGTGGAAGTGGCAGACACTAAGGTGCGTCCGTTTATGGAGACCAGACTGTGTTTGGATTACGGGGTATAGGGATGGGAGACACAATGAAAAGATTACTTTCGTACCTTTCCTTAATGGCGGTAACTATGTTTTTGATTCCCTGTCTGACGGTGGAGTTTGGCGGTGATGGAGGAATGGCCATCTGCTTTCTTTTGTTTTATGCGTTCAACCCCATTTTGGCGGCCTTTGTGGGTGTCTATGCCGGCATGAATATGAAAAACACATGGTATTATCCGGTGATTTTTGCAGTTTGTTTCCTGCTTGGCGTGTGGGTGGCATTTATAAGCACCGAGATTATGTTCACGGTATATTCGATTACTTATTTGATTATTGGCTGGGTGGTTATGTTGATTACATTCGGCATCCGCAAGTTATTGGGAAAATAGGTTCATAATCAGGATTTCAACACTCAACAGGGGGGCCAGTTCACCTGACTTAAATGCGGTTTCCAATTCCACACATTTGGCAATCGCATTTTTTAATACGGAGGATTTGAAGGGCGCCGACTGCTTGATATATTTGGTTGCAATAAATGGAGGCAATCCCATTTTTTCGGCAATGTCCTTGGTGCTGTATCCCCGGGCACTCATGTCCTTGGCCAGCAGTAGCTGATTGCACATTCTGCCGATTTGGAACATAATCCGACCGGGCGGTTCCTTCTGTGCCAGTAAATCATAGTACAAATCCAATGCCTGGCGCTGATTACCGGTGCCGAGAGCATTGATCATATCGAAAATCTGGGTGCTGATCTGGGTGGAGCAGGTGGCCTCTACATCTGCGTCCGTAATCACATTTCTGTCCATACAGTAGCAGAGTAGTTTTTCCAACTCGGATTGGATGTTGCTCATATAGGTGCCTGTTTTGCTTAAGAAAAGTTCCAGGGTCTTCTCGGAAATGTTTTTATTCTCTTTTTTCAACGCACCTAATACCCATAGTTTCAGGGTCCGCTCATCCTGTATGGAAAAATCTGCCGCGTACCCCATGCTGTTTACTGCTTTGTACAAGCGGGAGCGTTTATCCACATCTGTTTCTGTGAAGACAAAGCAAGTGGTTTCGCAGGGAGTGCCGGTGAGATAATCCGCCAATACATCGCCACCGGATTTAAACAATCCACTGTCTGAAATGAAGATGACCCGACGCTCTGACAAAAACGGCAATGTTTCCGCTAAATCCACAATTTCGCCCAATGGAATGTCTTTGCCCTGATAGAAGTGGACATTCATGGTATCCCCTTCGGTACAAAGCGCCTGTTCCAAACGTTTGCGGTATTGCAGACGAAGGTAGCGTTCCTCTCCAAACAAAAGATAGGCTTTCTTGAAGTTATTCTGTTTTAAATCTTCGTTTATCTGTTTCATGAAATATATTTCCTCTTAATAAGTTTATTTTGCCCTTGTAAGTGCTTTTCTGTCAAGTGAAATATCGGTGTATACCGATGCGGATAGGAGTATTTTTTGACAGATTGAGAAGAAAACGCACTAAAGACACCGATTTGTGAGTTTTCTTGTTGGCAGGGGTCGAAATGTGCGGTCGGTTTTTCTTGCCCTTTCAAGGTTTCCTCTTTTATAATTTGAAAGGACGAAATTAGACATTTTGCACCGCAGAAAGTATGCGAAAGGTGTAAAAAAATATGGAGGTAGAACATGGAACAGATGAATGTTACTACTACAAAAGATAATGAAAAAATTTACAGAATACTGGGCGATTTGATGAAGGGCGACAAGGAATTCCAAATTATCATACATGTGCCCTCGGCAAAGGAAAATACTTCTCAGGAAAAGGGGCTTTGGGCCAAAGACAGCGGGCAGGGAAATAAGGAAACCAAAGAGAGAAAGTCTTCTAAAAAGGAAATCTTTGTGCCTTCCCGCGATTTGGAGCAGGATGTGACGGATATGATACATGAAATCGGCGTGCCTGCACATATTAAAGGATATCAGTATTTAAGAGAGGCCATTATGATGTCGGTGGAGGATGCGTCCATGATTAGCTCCATCACCAAAATCCTGTACCCTACCATTGCCAAAAGATTTCAAACCACTTCCAGCCGGGTGGAGCGTGCCATCCGTCACGCCATAGAGGTGGCTTGGAGCAGGGGCAAGATGGAAACTCTGGATGCCCTGTTTGGATATACTGTGGACACCGGAAAGGGTAAGCCCACCAACTCTGAATTCATTGCTTTGATTGCAGACCGTATCCGCCTTTCTTACCGGGAATAACTATTTTTAGATAGGCGGACTTTGGGCAGCGGTAAAGATAAAGTGTTTTTCGCAAGGGTGAGAAAAGTCCTTTTCACAGGGGCAGGATTGGTGTATAATTGGCACAGAGAAAAAAACAGGAGGTTGTCTATGAAGAAAATCTTGTTTGTGGCATCGGAGGCTGTGCCTTTTATTAAAACCGGAGGTTTGGCAGATGTGGTAGGCTCCTTGCCCAAATCCATAGACAGTGAATATTTTGATGTGCGTGTCATCCTGCCCAAGTACGCTTGTATTAAGCAGGAATGGAAGGAACGCATGCATTACCTGACTCATTTTTATATGGACTACAATTGGAACAGCACCTATGTGGGTGTGTTTGAGTTGGTGGAAGATGGCGTTCAGTATTATTTTATAGATAATGAATATTATTTCAATCAGGAGAGACCCTACACGGACGATATCCGATGGGATATTGAGCGTTTTGCTTATTTCTCCAAGGCAGCCCTTTCGGTACTGCCGGATTTGGATTTTTGTCCGGATTTGGTACACTGCCATGATTGGCAGACGGGCCTCGTGCCTGCGTTTTTGAAGGAACAGTTTGCGTCCAATCCTTTTTATGCAGGGATGAAGACGGTGTTCACCATTCATAACCTGAAGTTCCAGGGCAGATGGGGCAGCTGGGATGTGAAAAATATGACCGGATTGCCGGATAGAGTTTTTGACGAGACCTATGGTGCGAATCTTTTGCGGGCCGGTCTGCTATATGCGGACGCCATTACCACTGTTAGTGACACTTATGCGGAGGAAATTAAGACCCCTTACTATGGTGAGGGTATGGATGGAATTCTGCGTATGAGAAGCGGAGATCTGCGTGGTATTGTGAATGGCATTGACTACACGGATTTCAATCCGGATTCCGATTCTTTGATATGGAAAAACTATACCCGGGACACTTTCCGTAAGGATAAGAATAAAAATAAAAAAGCCCTGCAGAGAGAACTGGGGCTACCCGTTGATGAAAAGAAAATGATGATTGGTATTGTGTCCCGACTTACCGATCAGAAGGGCATGGATTTGATTGCCTGCGTGCTGGATGACCTGTGTCAGGACGAGATACAACTGGTGGTGTTGGGCACGGGAGAAGAGCGGTATGAGAATATGTTCCGCCATTTCGCATGGAAGTACCCGGATAAGGTGGCTGCAAATATTTGCTATAATGAGTCCCTGTCCCACAAGGTGTATGCTTCCTGTGATGCCTTTTTGATGCCCTCCTTGTTTGAACCCTGTGGTTTGAGCCAATTGATGAGCTTACGCTACGGCACGCTTCCCATTGTGCGGGAGACCGGTGGTCTGAAGGACACGGTAGAGCCTTATAACGAATACGAAAGTAAGGGCACGGGGTTTAGCTTCGCTAATTACAATGCCCATGAGATGCTGGGTGTGATCCGCTATGCACAGCATGTCTTCTACAATAAAAAACGAGAGTGGAACAAACTGGTGGACAGAGCCATGGAAGCTGATTTTTCATGGAAAAATTCCGCAAACAAATATCAGGAAATGTACGATTGGCTGATTGGATAAAACACTATGTTACTAAAAGATAACCGGAACAACAATTTCATAAAGCAGGCAGGTATCTTGGCTGCAGCGGGAATTATCAGCCGTATCATCGGGCTCCTCTACAGGAGTCCTTTGCATGGTGTCATCGGTTCCCTGGGATTGGGATATTATCAGTCCGCGTATAATTATTACACCATCATTCTGCTGATATCCTCCTACAGTATACCGGCCGCCATTTCCAAGGTGATTGCCGGGAAACTGGCGGTGAAGGAGTACCGCAATGCCCATCGGATTTTCAGGTGTGCCTTGGCTTATGTATTGGTGGTGGGTGGCATAGCCAGCCTGTTTCTATACTTCTGTGCAGGGTTGTTCGTGTCGCCGGAGGCCATTCCGGTGCTTCGTACCTTTGCCCCTACGATTTTTATCTATGGAATTTTAGGTGTGTTGCGGGGATATTTCCAGGCCCATAACAGTATGACCCAGACTTCTGTTTCCCAGGTGTTGGAGCAGATTGCCAATGCGGTGGTCAGCGTGGGTGTAGCCTACCTTTTGATTTTCCATACCATGGGGACCATGGAAATGCCGGTGAATGAGGGAGACCGGATCACCAGAGCCATCAACGGTGCAGTGGGTAGTGCATTGGGTACCGGTGCGGGTGTCCTGGTAGCACTTCTGTTTATGCTGGGCGTATACATATTGAACAAGGGCATGTTTGAACGTAGAATAGTGGCGGACCGGCAAGAAAAAGAGGATTCCTATGGAGAAATCCTCAAAACCATCACATTTGTTGTGACACCATTTATTCTAAGTACCGCCATCTACAATTTAAGCGGTGCAATCAACAATACCATATATACGAAAGTCTTTCCCTTATTGCGTCCTACCTCCGGCGTGGACATTTATTCCGGCTGGGGCGTGTTCGCAGGACAGGCTTTAACCATATCTAATATTCCCATTGCATTTGCTTCCGCTATGGCGTCGGCCATGATTCCTTCCGTGGCAACCCAGATGGCAGAGAAAAATGTGGAGGGAGCAAAGAATAAAATCGGTGTAGCCATCAAAACCACAATGGTGATTTCCATTCCCTGTGCGGTGGGATTGTTCGCACTGGCCAGACCGATTACAGGACTGTTGTTCCGCAACACGGCAGCAGAGGAAGATATGGCCACTTATTTGTTGATGGCACTTTCCCTGTCCGTGATATTCTACGCTTTGTCCACTTTGAGCAGTTCTATTTTGCAGGGCTTGGGTAAAGTCAACGCCCCGATTTTCAATGCAGGTTTTGCACTGATTGGGCAGACGGTGTTGGCCCTGGTGCTTTTGCTATTCACCAATATGGACTTATATAGTATTGCCATTGCCAATACAGTGTATGCCGGTATCATGTGCCTATTGAACCACCGGTCCGTGAGGAGAGCAGTGGGGTATCGTCAAGAAGTAAAACGCACCTTTGTAATTCCTGCCGTTGCAGCACTTTGTATGGGACTTGTTTCCCGCCTGCTGTATCAGGGATTGTATCTTTGGACGGAAAGTTCACATCTGTCCGTCATCATCAGTATCGCAGTGGGCGCCGTGATTTACTTTATCTTGTTGCTGCTGTTAGGTGGATTGACCTCGGAAGAACTTATGTCCTTCCCCAAGGGCAGGGTTTTGGCAAGAATGGCTAAGAAAATCAAATCATGATTCTCTGTATTCTTTGATATCGGAGATGTCCGATGAAATCGCCATAGAGAAATTCGTATAGTACACTACAAACCCGGGTTTAGCACCACCGGGTTTTTTAATATTCTTCTTTTGGGTATAATCGATTTCCACCTTGTCCTGGGAACGGCCTTTGGAGTAGTATGCCGCCAAACGGGCAGCTTCCTCATAGGTTCTGTCGGGTAGTTCCTGACCGGGTTCCACTTTTACGATCACATGGGAACCGGGCATATGCTTGGCGTGGAACCACCAGTCGTTGCCTGTGGCAAAGCCAAAGGTTAGGGCGTCGTTCTGATAATTATTTTTGCCCACATACATGTGGAAGCCGTCACTGCTGATATAGTGAAAGGGTTTGCTGGTGATTTTTTCTTTTTTGCCATGCCCTTTTCTTTTGATGTAACCGCTTTCAGTCAGTTCTTCCTTTATCTCCGCCAAATCCTCCTCGTGGAGAGCGATATCCAGAGCGTTGGAAATGGACTCCAAATGTTCGATTTCGGATTTTACCTGCAGGGTCAACTCGGAAAGCGCCTCGTAGGTACGTTTCATTTTGTTGTATTTATCGTAATATTTCTTCGCGTTTTCAATGGCGGAAAGGGTGGAATCCAGGGGGATTTTCACCGTTTCGCCTGTATAATAATTCTCTGTTTCCAGGTACTTGGCACCTGCTTGCGCACCATACCCGTAGGCAGTTAACAATTCTCCGTAGATGCGGTAGGTTTCCCGTTTCTCCGTATCCTGCATCTGTTTTATTTGCAGGTCGTATTTTTTTACATTGCGTTCCAGAGCGTTCTGCACAATGCGACGCAGATCAGCGGATTTTTGACGAATACGGGTCAGGGTATTCTTCTCTTTATAATAATGCTCCACCAGTTGGGAAATGGAAGGGTACTCCACAGTGTTGCCTTCATAGATGGATAGGGGCAGTGCGGAAAATTCCACGGGGGAGCCATTTGCATAAGCGATGTTAGGGGAAAACTCCCCATCCCGGATGGACTGCAGTATTTCAACGAAGCTGTGGTACAATCTGCGATAGTCATTTTCCTGCAGGGCAGCAGTAGGTAGTTCTCCATCGATTTCCGCCCTATAACACAGTTCCTGTGCCATCACGGGGGATATGCCGGTGAGACTGCCGTAAAGTGCCTTGTAGGTAGACTGTGGTTTGCCCGCTAATAGGGCTTGCAGTGTGGAAAAATCCACCACAAAGGGGTCTTGTTTTTCTTGTACCATGGGCACGAAATAGGGTTTGCCGGGCAACACTTCACGGACAGAGCTGACGGCGGCTGATACACGCTTGATGCTGTCGATGATAGTGCCATCTTCCTGGCAGAAGATGATATTGCTGTGCTTGCCCATAATCTCAATAATCAAGTCTTTTTTACATAAATCACCCATCTCGTCCAGGTGTTCAATCCATATATGGACGATTCGTTCCAAACCAGGTTGTGTGATGTCTATGATGCGTCCGTTCTGCAGATGTTTGCGGAGAAGCATACAGAAATTGGGCGCAGTCATGGGACTTGGTTTGTTCTGTTCTGTCAGATAAATTAAGGGGAGGGAAGCCTCCACAGACAAAAGCAGCCGCTTTTGGCCGGTTGTATGCTTGATGGTCAGCAATAGTTCATCGGCTTCCGGTTGGGCGATTTTATAGAGTCTTCCGCCCAGAATTTCATTTTTCAGTTCGTGCACAATGCCTGCAATTGCAATGCCATCGAATGCCATAATCCGTGCCTCCTATGATTGGTGAGAAAAGTATAGCAGAAATCTTGGCAAAAAGGAAGTCCTTATCCTTGACGATTTGGGATTCTTACTTTATAATATAATGAAATATGCGAAAGTCTGTCCTGATATCGTATTTGGGACTCACCCGATGAATTTAGGAGTATCTGATGATAAAGAGTATGACCGGGTTCGGCAGGTGTGAAGTAGCCGAAAACAACCGTAAATTTACAGTGGAAATGAAGGCGGTAAATCACCGTTATCTGGATGCCAATGTGAAATTGCCCAAGGCATTGAATTTCTTCGAACTTCCCATTCGTAACGAATTGAAGAAATACATTTCCAGAGGCAAGGTGGACGTGTTTGTTTCCTATGAGGATTTGTCCGAAAAGACATCCACCGTCCGTTACAATAAGGATGTGGCAGGAGAATACTTGACCCATCTGCGTCAGATGGCAGAGGATTTTGATCTTGGATTTGATGTGAGAGTGTCTAACCTGTCCAAATACCCCGAAGTTTTCACTATGGAAGAAGTGGGTATGGACGAAGAAGAACTTTGGAAGGAATTGCAAAAGGCCCTGACCGGTGCCGTAGAGCAGTTTGTGGAATCCCGTATTGTGGAGGGTGAGAACCTGAAGAAGGATTTGATCGGCAAACTGGATGCTATGTTAGTGCTGGTAGAAAAGATTGCCCTGCGGTCTCCCCAGATTATTGCGGAATATCGCCAGAGACTGGAAGACAAGGTGCGGGAATTGTTGGAAGATAAGACGGTCGATGAAGGAAGACTTCTCACAGAAGTCACCATTTTTGCAGATAAGGCTTGTGTGGATGAGGAATTGGTTCGTCTGCGCAGTCACATAGAGAATATGAAGGATGCCCTGATGAAGGGAGGCTCCATCGGTAAGAATCTGGATTTCATTGCCCAAGAGATGAACAGAGAGGCGAACACCACTCTGTCTAAGGCAAACGATTTGGAGATTTCCAATATCGCCATTGAGCTGAAGGTGGAGATTGAAAAAGTCAGAGAGCAGATTCAGAACATCGAGTAGAGGTGACATATGCTGATTCACATCGGTTTTGGAAATATTGTGAACACTTCGAAGATTATTGCTATTGTCAGTCCCGACTCCGCACCGGTGAAACGCTTGGTGCAGGGAGCCAAAGAAAAGGGACAGGTGATAGACGCCACCCAGGGACGTAAGACCAAATCCGTTCTGGTGATGGAAAACAGCCAGTTGGTGCTGTCGGCTTTACTTCCTGACACCATTTCAAATCGGGTGCAGGCAGAAGTCAGAAGCGGAGAATCTTTGGAAGAGGAATAGGATAACTATGGAACAAAAAGGAATTCTCATTGTCATATCGGGATTTTCCGGAGCAGGGAAGGGCACTTTGGTGAAGGCCCTACTGCAAAAATATGATACTTATGGACTGTCCATTTCCATGACCACCAGACAGCCCAGAGCAGGTGAGATGGATGGCCGGGAATATTTCTTTGTCAGCAAGGAAAAATTCGAACAGGTCATTGCGGAAAATGGTTTGGTGGAGTACGCATGCTACTGTGATAATTATTACGGTACGCCCAGAGAGTACGTGGAGAAGCAGTTGGCAGCAGGGAAGAATGTGATTCTGGAGATTGAGATTCAGGGCGCCCTGAAGATCAAGGAGAGATTTCCGGAGAGTCTGTTGATTTTCATCACACCGCCCAATGGTGATGAGTTGAAACGCAGATTAGAAGGAAGGGGTACGGAAGACGCGGAGGTCATTGCCAAGCGTCTGGCCCGGGCAGAAGAGGAATCAGAAGGCATTGAAGCCTATGATTATATAGTCATCAACGACGATTTAGAAGAATGCGTGGAGGAGGTGCATCGTTTGGTGGACGCCGCACGCAGGGTACCTATCAGAAGAAAAGAATTGATTCGCGAAATAAGAGAGGACTTAAAGAAGTTCAAGAAAGGAGCAAATTAATGTTACATCCGTCTTATTCAGATTTAATGAAAGTAGTAAACAGCGAGGTGGAGCCCGGCGAAACTCCCGTAGTAAACAGCCGTTATTCCATCGTTATGGCTACCGCAAAGAGAGCCCGCCAGATTATCAACGGCGACGAAGCTTTGGTGGAGGGCAATGAATTGAAGCCCGTGTCCTTGGCAGTAGAAGAACTCAATCAGGGCAAGATTAAGATTTTAACCGACGAAGAATAAGGAAAACAGGTAGCTGGTTAGTCGCCAGCTACTTTCAGTTAGAGGGAAAAGCATGAAGATTTTGTTTGTCTCATTAGGATGCGACAAAAACTTATCGGATACAGAGATGATGTTGGGCCTTCTTCAGGCGAAGGGATATGCCTTTACCGATGACGAAGAACAGGCGGACGTAGTGATTGTCAATACCTGTTGCTTCATCGGAGATGCCAAAGAGGAAAGTATCGAGCACCTGCTAACCTATGCACAAATGCGTAAAGAGGGCAAACTTCAGGCGCTGCTTGTGGCAGGCTGTTTGGCAGAGCGTTATAAGGAAGAGATTCAGATGGAGATTCCCGAGGTGGATGCCATTATCGGCACCAATGCCATCACGGAAGTGGCAGACGCATTGGAGGAAGTGTTGGCGGGACAGGGACGGAATCATTACAGAGATTTGAATGAAGCACCTGCCTATTGCAGGGAACGCATGCTTACCACCGGAGGACACTTTGCTTATTTGAAAATTGCGGAAGGATGCAACAAGAGATGTACCTATTGCATCATTCCTAAGGTGCGGGGCAACTTCCGCAGCATTCCCATGGAAGACTTGGTGGCTCAGGCAAAGGCTTTGGCCGAGGGCGGTGTGAAGGAATTGATTCTGGTAGCCCAAGAGACCACTTTGTACGGTGTGGATTTGTATGGTAAGAAAAGCCTGCCGGAACTGTTGACACGTTTGGCCGAGATACCGGAATTGTACTGGATCCGTGTACTGTATTGCTATCCGGAGGAATTGACCGAGGAACTGATCGAGGTCATTGCCACGGAACCGAAGGTGTGCCATTATCTGGATATTCCCATCCAGCACGCTTCCGACCCGGTGCTTAAGCGCATGGGCAGACGCACTAACCAGCAGGAACTGCGGGAAAAGATTGCAACTTTGCGTGAACGCATTCCGGATATTTGCTTGAGAACCACTTTGATCAGTGGCTTCCCGGGAGAAACCCAGGAGGATTTTGAAGAATTATACCGTTTTGTCAACGAGATGGAATTTGACAGACTGGGCGTATTTGCCTACTCCAGGGAGGAGGATACACCGGCGGCTGTGATGGCGGACCAAGTGCCTGAGGAAATCAAGGAGGCACGCAGGGACGAACTGATGGAACTGCAGCAGGCCATTGCTTTTGACAAGGCAGATGATATGATTGGCAGGAAAATGTTGGTTATGGTGGAAGGGAAGGTGGCAGACGAGGATGTCTATGTCACCAGAACCTATCGGGATGCGCCCAATGTGGATGGGTATCTATTCCTGCACACCACAGCCAATTTGATGACCGGAGATTTTGTGAAGATTATAGTCACAGACTCCAACGAATATGATTTGATTGGTATCTTGGATACGGAGGATTTTGAATAATGGAGATGAATTTACCCAATAAATTGACCATCATTAGAGTGATTATGATTCTTCCTTTTGTGATATTGATGTTGAAGGAGATGAATCTTGCTGCTTTATTGGTGTTTGTTGTTGCCAGCCTGACGGATTTGGCGGATGGTAAAATTGCCAGAAAGTATAACCTGGTTACGAATTTCGGTAAGTTTATGGATCCCTTGGCAGATAAACTTTTGGTTTGTGCGGCGCTGATTCTTTTGGTGGAACTTGGCAGAATTCCTGCTTGGGTAGTACTCATTATCATCAGCAGAGAATTTATCATCAGCGGATTCCGTTTGATTGCTTCAGACAACAATGTGGTGATTGCAGCCAGTTATTGGGGCAAGTTTAAGACCGTGTTCCAGATGATTATGGTGTGTTTGATGATTGCTGACATTCCTCAGTTACAGATAGTTACCACCATCTGTATGTGGGTGGCACTTGCTCTGACGGTTATCAGTCTGGTGGATTATTTGGTGAAGAACTGGTCTGTGATGGGCACAGTGCCCAAGAAAGAGGAAAACTAATCTTTATCGGGCAATTGTTCACGGGAGGAACAATGGATGCAGACTAAGAGAACAATAGAAGAGCAGTTGGTGGCCCTTCTCAAGGAAAAGAATATGACTATTACCTTTGCAGAATCCTGTACCGGAGGGCTTCTCTCCGGCAGGTTTGTGAATGTCTCCGGTGCATCTGATGTGTATCGGGTGGGACTGGTGACATATGCTAATGAAGCGAAGGTGAGGCATTTACAGGTGAAGGAAGATACCATAGCCAAACATGGTGTGGTGAGCCTGGAAACTGCAGCGGAAATGGCTTTGGGGGCTTGTGCATTTGCGGGGGCAGAAGTGTCTTGCGCAGTGACCGGTGTGGCAGGGCCCACCGGAGGAACTCTGAAAAAGCCCGTAGGCATGGTGTGTATGGCATGTTGTGTGAACGGCAAAATCGTGGAGCAGGAGCATCATTTTACAGGCAGCCGACAGGAAGTGCGGGAGGCATCTGTGGAAGCGGCACTGGAACTTGTTCTGATGTGCCTGCAGAAGATGGGTAAGTAACACAAGTGCTGTGATAAACGAGGAATTAAAAATGAACGAAACAAATAAGCACGAAGAAACCAAACACAGCAAAGACAGGAAGCAGGGCGTGTGGCTGGCTGTCGCGGGGATACTGTTGCTGATTACGGCAGGGGTGATGTATCTCACTCACAGGGCTGTCCCTTTTATGATGGATGATTTGTGGTACTCTACGAATCTTTCCACTGGGGAAACGCTTACCGGTTGGAACGATGTGGTGGAAAGTCAAATTTGGCATTATAACAACTGGGGCGGCAGAGTGATGACCCATGGTTTGCTTCAGCTAGTTTTGCTGGCAGGAGAAACCGTGGCAGACCTTTTGAATGTAGTAGTTTTTTTTGCCCTTGGTTTTTTGATTTGTAAGGTAGCAGGAGTGAGCGAATTACATTGCGAAGCGATGGGTGAATCGGATCATACGTCTGCCAAGCGTAGAGCGGTCGTGCTTTTGTATGGCTTGTTTGCGGCATCTTCATTGTTGCTTGGATTAAACGCCAATTGGAAAATGAGCATGTTCTGGCAATCCGGTGCAGTGAATTACTTATATAGCACTCCGCTCTTGCTTTTGTTTTTATATTTATACTTGAAGCAGTTACAGGTTACGGAAGAACAGTGCCATTGCAAATGTGCGGGTGCGACAAGCCTTGCCGGTTTGGGCATGATGGCTTTGGGCGTTTTCGTGGGTTGGAGCAATGAGAATATGGGTCCCACCGTATGGATTCTGTCCCTGATTGTAATGATACTTGTGAAGAAGGAACAAAAGAAATTTCCTCTGTGGATGTTGTTTGGAAATATGGCGGCGCTCTTTGGCAGTGTGATGGTGATTTTAGCTCCCGGCAACTTTGTCCGAAGCGGACAGAGCGGAGAGCAGGAAAAGGGGATTCTTTGGAGAATGTTCCTGCGTGGATATGGGGAAAGCAAGGCTTTGTTTGAGTACCTATTTCCTACGCTTATAGTTCTTGCTTTGGTGTTTGTGTTGGCGAAGGCGCTGAACATTGCTATTGGCCGCGAGAATCTGTTGCTTATGTTGGGAGCTCTTTTATCATGGGGGGCTATGATATTGTCTCCTCATTACCCGGATAGAGCTACCTTTGGTACTATGGTGTTGTTGATTTGCGTGATCTTGTCCTTGGGAAAAAAGATTTTGACGAAGCGTACAGAATTGTTGTTGCCGCTGACCGGTGCGACAGTTTTGATATGGCTTGGCGGAATGTTTTATTTGGGTGAGTTCTTGGCAATCGCTTGGGGATGGATTCGATAGGGTTTTGATTTGTCCGCAGTTTTACGAGGGATAAAAAGTGAAAGCAAAAAAAATAGGCGAAAAAATTGTATTGGTAGCAACATCTTTTACGGGGTTATGGGGACTGCAGTATATCAGTTCCCTGTCCGGTGCGGATTATTTCACGGAAGGCGTGATGTCCGTGCTGTTGTATGTGGGTGTGTTCCTTTTGTTAAGGGCAACGCTGGAAAATATAAAGGCGATTGCCGATAGGGATGCGCGAAGAAGGCGCATTGGTTATGCGTTCGGACTTGCGCTGCTCTTTGCCGGCACCTGTGTGATGGGATGGCAGCTTCAGACCAGAGGGCTGACGGAATGTGGTGTTATAGGCAAGGGAAAAATACTGCTTATTTCCCTATGTTTGTCAGTGGTAGTATTTCCTTTTGCCAACGGCATCTTTGCTTTGGCAGACAGGTTGCAGAGAACGGACGGGGAGCCCGCGGCGGTAGCGGAAGCAGGGACTCGGAACGGTTTCGCTGCAAAGATATTAGGATTAAAAAACGGCACCTTATTTTTGGCTTGCTGGGGAATTATCCTGCTCCTGTTTTTGCCCGTGTTCGGTGCGTATTATCCCGGTGTGATGGGATACGATTTTAATGTACAGTCCATACAGGCGCTTGGGGACTATGAGAATTATAGCGCACATCACCCTTTGTTACATACCTGGCTGATTTCCCGAGCCCTTCGTTTAGGAGAAGCGTTGGGAAACTATCAGACCGGAATTGCTATTTATAGCTTGGTGCAGATGCTTTTACTGTCGGCCGCACTATCTTACGCTTGCGTGATGGTGAAACGAGTGACAAAGAAACTTTTGCCCTTGGTGGTTTCGGTGCTGTTCTTTGGATTGCTTCCCTACCATTCTGTGTTTGCCGTGAGTGTGACAAAGGACGTGATTTTCAGCGCCCTGTTCTTGGTTTTTTTCCTATTGTGGATGGAACGTACCTATTTTGTGGGTGAAAAGAAACCCTTGGCATTGGACGGGCTCATGGTTTTGGTGGGAGCCTTTGTGATTGCTTTCCGCAACAATGCCATATATGCACTGCTATTATTCGGTATACCGGCAGTGGTGTTGTCGAAGCGGCGGGAACGCCTGCGGGTATGTCTCCTTTGTTCCATGGTTGTAGTTGCCGGCATCATGGGACAACTGGTGGTAAAGTCTGCCCTCGGCACTGGAGCGGGAGAGGTGCAGAGTGAAAAATATAGTGTGCCCATGCAACAGTTTGCCCGGGTGGGATATTTCCACGGACAACAGATGGCGCCGGAGACCTCCACGTTGGTGGACCACTATGTGAGCAAGGAGTATTGGGAGGCCTATAATGCGCCGTTGGCGGATACGGTGAAGTTGCAGGTGACAGGTCATGGCCAGTTTGCCCTTACATGGGAAAACAATATACGTACAGTGTTCCGGGATTGGGCGAAAGTTGGTCTGCAATATCCCAACGAGTATTTGGATGCTTTCGGACAACTGACCAGAGGCTACTGGTTTATGGACGATGTATCCTTCACCTACGTATACGATTTCGAAGAAGACAGAAAAGGTGTCATCCCTACATTTAACGGATCAAAATCCTTTGCTCTGCCGGAGGGTATTGAGGAGAAAACCTTGTTTCCTAAATTTAGGGAGAACATGGAACAACTGGTGCAGGAGAATCAATGCTTTGAAATACCGGTTCTTTCCATTTTATTCCGCCCGGCTTTTTATTGTTGGTTATTGACATTACTTTTGGTGATGTATGTATATATGAAGGAAAAGGAAAAAATGATGTTGTTGTGTCTGCCTGTGTGTTATCTGGCAACCCTCCTGCTGGGGCCCACGGTTCAGGCCAGATACGCATATCCCTTTATGGTGCTGGCACCGGTGCTTTTAGCAATGACAGTAGTAGAGAAAGAAAACTTAGCAAAAGAAAATACTTTGTAAAAAGAATCCTGACTCTATCCAATGGATGGGTCGGGATTTTTTTATAAAGTTTCTGCAACTGCGATGGGATTTACCTTGCGGGAGATAAGTGTTTGTGATAAAATATAGTCATCTGAAATTCGAACATTCTAATATTCCGGCAGTTCGCCAAAGTTTCGAAAAAGAGGGAAAACAGAAGAAAAGGGGGTGGCTGCTATGAGAGAGTTTTATGGGACATGAAATATCTATAATAAAATATGAAAAAAAGACATTGACAAAATCGAACAAATGTTTTATTCTAAAATAAACGAACATTTGTTCCTTTCAGAAAAGGAGATTATGAATGGAAAGAGAAGAAAAGTTAAAAGCATTAGACGCGGCATTGAGTCATATTGAAAGACAGTACGGAAAAGGTGCTGTGATGAAGCTGGGCGATCCTGCGGCACAGATGAATGTGGAGACTATTCCCACAGGCTCCATGAGTTTGGATGTTGCATTGGGATTGGGCGGTATCCCTAAGGGAAGAATCGTGGAGATTTACGGCCCTGAATCCAGTGGTAAGACCACTGTTACCCTGCACATGATTGCAGAAGTGCAGAAAAGAGGCGGTATTGCAGGGTTTATCGATGCAGAGCATGCGCTGGACCCTGTATATGCGAAGAATATCGGTGTAGACATTGATAACCTGTACATATCCCAGCCGGACAATGGCGAGCAGGCATTGGAGATTACCGAGACTATGGTGCGGTCCGGCGCAATTGATATTGTGGTAGTGGACTCCGTGGCAGCCTTGGTGCCCAAGGCAGAAATCGATGGTGAAATGGGCGATTCCCATGTGGGACTGCAGGCACGTTTGATGTCCCAGGCACTGCGTAAATTGACAGCGGTTATCAGCAAGTCTAACTGTACCGTTATCTTCATCAACCAGTTGCGTGAGAAGGTTGGCATCATGTTCGGTAACCCTGAGACAACCACCGGTGGACGAGCACTGAAATTCTATTCCTCTGTTCGTTTGGATGTAAGACGTATCGAGTCTCTGAAGCAGGGCGGTGAAGTTATCGGTAACCGTACCCGTGTAAAGGTTGTGAAGAATAAGATTGCACCTCCCTTCAAGGAGGCAGAATTCGACATTATGTTTGGTGAAGGTATTTCCAAAACAGGAGATATCCTAGATTTGGCATCTGATTTGAATCTGGTAGTGAAATCCGGTGCGTGGTATTCCTATGAGGGCAACAGAATCGGCCAGGGTAGAGAGAATGCGAAGCAGTATCTCAAGGACAACCCTGCAGTATGTGAGGAACTGACCCACAAGTTGCGTGTGCATTATGGATTTGAAGAAAGCTGAACAAAGAGCGTTGTATCTGCTACAGGCCAGAGACTATACGGCGAGACAAATGCTGGATAAATTAAAACGGGCAGGCTGCACAGAGGAAGTTGCATCACAAGTGGTGACATCCATGCAGGAATATCGTTATATAGACGATCTGCGATATGCGGGTACATATATCCGCAGCTATGCAGACAGTCGTAGCAGAAGACGCATAGAACAGGATTTGATGCAAAAGGGCATTCGTAGGGAAACCATCAGACAGGCTTTCAGCGAATGGTTTGAAGATGGCAACATCCAGGACGAACAGAAAATGATTGCAGACATCCTGAGAAGAAAAGGTTATAACAAAGGCGAAGGCGGAGCATCCGAGGCAGGTCGTATGTACCGCCTTTTACTTCGCAAGGGTTTTTCTCAAGGAATTGTTAATAAAATGTTATTTTCTGATTCATATTTCGTTGATGACGATACTTCTACTTGACATTAAAGCAAGAAACGATTAAAATTGAACTGTTGTAATATGCTTGTTTGTACAATGAAAATAAAATAAGGAGGTGCTCCTGTAATGCTTGATGTGATTATCCCAGTGGTAGCTGCCGTTGTTGCTGCATTGGCTACAGGGTTGATTGTTACGACAGTTCAGAAGAAGTCATCTAAGTCAACCATCAGTAATGCACAGAACAAGGCGCGAGAGATTATTGATGATGCTCTCAAGACTGCTGAGGCGAAGAAGCGTGAGTCCCTGCTCGAGGTGAAGGAGGAGTCCATTCGTGCGAAAAAGGAATTGGACGACGAAATCAAAGAGCGTAGAGCAGATGTACAGCGTGTAGAACGCAGACTGCAGCAGAAGGAAGAGAACGTCGACAAAAAAGCAGAAGCGCTGGAGAGAAGAGCACAGAGCCTGACCGACAAAGAAGAAGCTTTGAATAAGGTCAAGGAAGAAGTTTCTAAGCTCAACCAGCAGCGCATACAGGAACTGGAGCGAATTTCCGGATTAACCTCTGAACAAGCAAAAGATTACTTATTGAAAATTGTTGAAGAAGAAGTAAAACATGAAACGGCAGTGATGATCAAGGAACTTGAGACTCGTGCCAAAGAAGAAGCAGACAAGAAGGCAAAGGAATATGTGGTAACTGCCATCCAGAGATGTTCTGCAGACCATGTATCCGAGACTACAATTTCTGTAGTTGCCCTTCCTAATGACGAAATGAAGGGAAGAATCATTGGTAGAGAGGGACGTAATATCCGTACTCTCGAGACCATGACAGGCGTTGATTTGATTATCGATGATACCCCTGAAGCAGTTATCTTGTCGGGCTTTGATCCTATTCGTCGTGAGGTTGCCAGAATTGCGTTGGAGAGATTGATTATCGACGGACGTATTCATCCCGCCAGAATCGAAGAGATGGTGGAGAAGGCACAGCGCGAAGTAGAGGTGATGATAAAGGAAGAAGGAGAGGCCGCTACACTAGAAGTAGGTGTGCATGGAATTCATCCCGAACTTGTCAGACTTCTCGGTAAGATGAAGTTTAGAACCAGCTATGGACAGAATGCATTGAAGCACTCTATCGAGGTTGCTCATCTGTCCGGTCTGTTGGCAGCCGAGATGGGGCTTGATGTAAGACTTGCAAAACGAGCAGGTTTGCTCCATGATATCGGTAAGGCAGTAAATCATGAAATGGAAGGTTCCCACATCCAGTTGGGCGTAGAACTTTGTAAGAAATACAAAGAGAATGCTGTTGTTATCAACGCGGTAGAATCCCACCATGGTGATGTAGAACCCACATCTTTGATTGCTTGTATCGTACAGGCAGCAGATACCATTTCCGCTGCAAGACCCGGTGCCAGAAGAGAGACGCTGGAAAGCTATACTAGCAGATTAAAACAATTAGAAGAAATAACAAACAATTTCAAGGGTGTAGATAAATCTTTTGCTATTCAGGCAGGTCGTGAAGTTCGTGTTATGGTAGTGCCTGAGCAGATTACAGATGCCGATATGGTACTGTTGGCGCGCGATATTTCCAAACAGATTGAAGCTGATATGGAATATCCCGGACAGATTAAGGTCAATGTAATCCGTGAAAGCCGCGTAATTGACTACGCGAAGTAACCTTAATAACCAGTTGGACAACATCGAAAAAGTCTTGAAGATACTGTATTTTCAAGGCTTTTTCTTTATTTTACGGTACTTGCGAATTTCCTGTTTTATACTGTTTTATGTAAAACTTTCTAAATTTGTTTTTATGTAAAACTTTCTAAATTCCACTGGAAATACCCATAGAAATCATATATAATAATCTCAAAGCATTATATTTCTAAATTCTGAAAGACTTTCCGTCTATCTATCATTCTATTTTTCAAAAGAAATCTCAATGCTTGTATCCAATCATTCAAAGCAGTGAGGTATATTTTGAAAAGTGTAGAGCCTCCTGCGAACAATCAAAAGGAGGTATAAATATGACTACACAAAAAGAAGAACTGTTGTTACCGATTAAACGGGACTATAAGTCCAGGATGTTTACGATGATATTCAGTAAAAAGGAAGAATTATTAGAGTTGTATAATGCTGTCAGCGGGAAACA
>JAFQIE010000044.1 GCA_017397645.1 Lachnospiraceae bacterium
TAAAACATCAGGAGGAAGTATTTTTGCTGGCTGTAGCAGCCTAAAGAGCATCACGGTGCCTGAGGGAGTAACCCAGTTGCCGAGTTATGCATTCAGCAATTGTAGTTATTTAAGAACTGTAATACTTCCCAGTACATTGACGAGTATCGGAAGTTCTGCGTTCTATAGTTGTACGGATTTGCGCCTTGCTGATTTACCCGTGAGTGTAACCACAGTTGGGGATTATGCGTTTGCTTATTGCGATGACCTTCGTTACGTGATTCTTAGTAATCCTAACTGCACGATTGGGTCGGATGCCTTTAAGAATTCAGATAAGGTTGCTCTTGCTTGTGACTTGAATTCATTGGCGACAGTTTATGCAATTGAGAATAATATTGAGTATTATGCTGCTGAAGGAGATGCTGCAGGTGTAGAGGGTGTGCTGAACCGTGAGGCGACATATTACTTGGCGGATACCAACAGCATGGAATCTAATGGTTACATTACATTAACCGTAGATTACAACGTTCCGGATTCTACCTGGGCAGAACTGTCAAATCGAAAAGTTGGGATTAAAATTCCGACCGGTACAGAACTGGTTGAGAATTCGCTTCGCCTTGATGGAGAAATATGTACCAGCTATGAATATGATGATGACCAGTTGAAGTTAATAATTCCGGTAAGCAAAAGTGTAGGAACAATTAAATTTTCAGCTAAAGTTGTGGAGGATCGTGATATTCGAAGTTATGCCTTGTTAACTTATCGACGCGGAAATTCAAATAAGCAGGAGATTATTGGTGTTATTGATGAGAGCGTAGATATGTTTACGCTATATGCCGAGAAATTAACTTCGTCACGGAAGGTGCGTGTTGAGGGAGTGGCACCTGCGGAATCGGATGTTGGAATTTACGTGGACGGCACATTGCAAACGACTGTTAAATCCAACAAGGTAGGTGCGTACATGGCTGATATCACCCTCGCAGGAACAAGTGCAGAGCAGATGTATACGATAACAGCAAATTGCACGACGTTGGAGGGTGACATATTAACAGCAACACATACTGTCAAATACCAACAGGAAGCACCGAAGTTGACCGGATTGAAGTTCTATGCGGACGGCGCCCAGGTAGTTGATTTATACGACTCTGCGCAAAAGGGTATCAAACCGGCTATTCCCCAACCTAGTTCGTCGCATCCTTATAAATTTGTTGCTACATTCGAAAATCCTGAATCAATAGAAAATCTATATGTGACAAGTGTTCGTAGCAACATTAAAAAGTCCATCCCTGCGGTTTACGATGAAGCGTCCGGGGCCTTTGTTGCGGAAGGATACTTTGATGAAACCAATAAACTTTATGTTCCTGGCACACTTGGTCTGGAATACAACCTAAAGCATGAAGAGATGTTAGTTGGTCAGGATGTGAATTGGGAAGAATGGCACGGCTATCTGAAAGAAGGGTTTGCTGATAATGTTTCAGTAGAGAGTGTTGCTACTTCAATTGGGTCTGTGGGAACCATTGATTTTTCCGGCGTCAGTGAAGCGCTTGCAGAGGTTGCATTGGATTACAGCATTGATTTGTACGATGAAGCAACGGGAGGCAGTCTAAGTGATTTGAAGTCGATGGTCGGTGTGGTTGAGAAAATATATGGTTATGTGATTCCGGGTGTGGATGATTCCAGATATTATATGCTTCTTGACCTAAGAGACCCGGAGACGGTTTCTATGATTGTTTCCGATCTGTCTGATATGGGAAATAAAGCAGTACAGTTCAAGTTATCTGCAACGGAATTTGGCGAAGCGGTTGGCGATATGTCTTATATGGATTTCTATGATTTTGCCGATAAATTGTCCGGATTTACAACCGCTGCAGGTGTTGTATACAATGCTTTTGGTATTTATGGAGATTATGATGAATTATGTAATGAGATCATGGAGTCATCAACAATCACAGATAAATCCGGTGCACTGAAGAAGGCAGAAGAACTTAGAGACGACCAGATGGCGTTTATGTTGCTTACAACGATGTTGCCAATTGTCATCGCAAGCGGTCCTATGGCGGGCCCGACAATGCTGCTTACTGCAATGATTAGCTCTATGGTAGCAATGTCAGATATCTTCTGGCAACTGAGAATTACAGAAATCAAGGGTGAATCATATAAAATTAAATGGTATAACATCGACCCCAGCGGTTATGTATATGATGTTGTTACCAACGAGCGTTTGCAGGGAGTCACTGCGACGGCTTATTGCATCGAGTATGATGATACCGATACATTCTGGGATTCAGTACCAGCTAAAACAGAATACGGTGAAGTATGGGATGCGTTGGCATATAACCAGGCAAATCCGTTAACCACAGATGCGGAAGGCCGTTATGCCTGGGACGTGCCTGAAGGATGGTGGCGAGTCAAGTACGAAAAAGACGGTTATGAAACCACATGGAGTGAGTGGCTTCCCGTGCCTCCGCCTCAGACAGAGGTAAATATTGGTATGACACCACTGGAGACTGCGGAGCCCACGGCAACCCCCATTCCTGACATCAGCGACGAACTGGAAATTAATAACACCAGTTCTGCAATTGTACCTGCCACCATTGCAGCACCGGTAGGAGGTTGGGTAGAAGGTGACAATACCTTTACTGTGGTATGCGCAAAACCTTGCTTCGCGGCAATCAGTTACGATGGTGGTCAGACATATCAGAGACTTTCTGCAAGCCAAACTGCAAATGGTTATAGTTTCACGGCAGAAGATATGACCGCTGATACCATTCTTGCGGTTGGATATGTAGGTGACATCAATGGAGATGGTACAATTTCTAATGCGGATGCTACAAGACTTGCCGCAATCTATGCAGGTAAGACCAATCCAACCAGTGCATTGATGGGCTTAATTTGTGACGTGAATAATGATGGCCAGATTACTAACGCTGACATCACAGGATTAAGAGCAAATTATGCAGGTAAGAAACAATTGAGTTGGTAAGATATAGCAAACAATCCGTAGATATTGAATTGTCTTAGAATGAGTACAAGGAGAATGTATTATGAGATTCGTAAAATGTTTATTGTTTGTAATAGCGATAATGCTATTGCCGACCTTTGAGGTAGAGGCTGCAACATGGGGAGATTTTGGTTACGAAGTTAAGGAGGATGATACCGTAGAAATCACAGATTATACAGGTTTAGGAAGTAATGTAATTATACCAAATCAGATACAGGGGCACTCTGTGACCAGCATAGGGGATTATGCATTCTATGGTTGTAGCGACATAATCAGCATGGAGATTCCAGAAGGTGTGACTAGTATAGGGGGTGGTGCATTTTGGGGGTGTAGCGGTTTAACCAGTATAGAGATCCCGGAAGGCGTGACCAGTATATGGGGGTATGCATTTGCTGAATGTAGTGGCTTAACTAGTATAGAAATTCCGGAAGGCGTGACCATTTTAGGGAATTCTACATTTACGGGATGTAGTGGCTTAACCAGTATAGAAATTCCAGGAAGCGTGACCTATATATTGGGATTTGCGTTTGCTGGATGTAGTGGCTTAACCAGTATAGAAATCCCGGAAGGCCTGACTAGCATAGAGAATGGTGTATTTAATGGATGTAGTGGCTTAACCAGTATAGAGATACCAAAAGGCGTGACTAGTATAGGGCTTCTAGCATTTGGAGATTGTAGTGGTTTAACCAGTATAGAGATCCCAGAAGGCGTGACAAACATAGGAGATAGCGCATTCGCTTATTGTAGCGGCTTAACCAGTATAGAGGTCCCCAAAAGCGTGGCCAGTATAGGGGATTATGCATTTAACGCTTGTTGGGACTTAATTAGTATAGAGATTCCGAATAGTGTGACTAACATAGGGGATTATGTATTATCGGGTTGTGACAAAGTGGTTATATATGGAGAGAAGGGCAGTAGTGCGGAGATATATGCGAATAGTAATGGTATTCCTTTTGTAGCCATTTCTCACGAGGAATCCACTCCAACACCGACACCCACTCCCGGTATCGGTGATGTGCTGAATGTTGATAATAACACTTCAAGTGCAGCACCAGCCATCGTTTTGGCACCTGCAGGAGGCTGGGTAGAAGGCGATAATACCTTCACGGTAGAATGTGAGAAACCTTGCTTTGTAGCAATCAGTTACGATGGTGGACAAACCTATACGAGACTGGAAGCAACATCTACTTCCGATGGGTATAGCTTTACGGCTGAAGATATGACCGCAGATACGATTCTTGCGGTTGGATATGCGGGTGACATCAATGGAGATGGTACAATCTCTAACTCTGATTCTACGAGACTGGCAGCCATCTACGTAAGTAAGACCAGTGCATCTGATGCACTAATGGGTCTAATCTGTGATGTTAATAACGATGGTCAGATTACCAACTCTGACATCACAGGATTGCGGGCTGCGTATGCAGGTAAGAGACAATTGAATTGGTAGAGTAAATAATTACCCTTTGTGCGGCCACCTCGGTGGTCGCATTTTTTGCTTTTTTATCCGCTAAATAAGGGGAAAAGTATTGCAAAAGTCCTGAATCTATGCTATATTGATATCGCCAAACTAACTAAATTATATGTGAAATTGGGTGTATTTTTCTATTTGCGAGAATAATATGCTCTTTTTGTGGGTATAACCGTACTATGAATTTGACAAAAAAGCAAATTCTATCCGTGCGGTTATTGGGTACGCCCCATTTCACATGAGTTAGTTTGGCGACTATCGGAGTTTGCTTTTTTTATGCGATCACTTCGGTGGTCGCATTTTTTATTTTGTGAATCGTTTGCAATTCAAAAAACTGAAGTCGGAAAGGACAAACAAAATTATGAAAAGCAGAGTTCGTAGATTTTTAGCAGTGATGCTAAGCTTGGTACTATTCGTAAACATGGCTACTTTCGCCACTGCTGCAGGGGAAAGTAGTGCAGAGTGGAGTGGTAACATTAAAAAACCCACGCAGAAGGCGGTTTTTAATGGAAACCTATTCCATATAATTACCACTCCCGAAGAATTGGCATATATCGCACAAGCGGGTGGAGAGTGGCTGAACTACAACTATGTCTTGGCAAATGACATAGTGTTGAATGCAGAAACAATTACCTATGATAGTAATGGTAATTTGACTACAAGCAAGACAGGACTTCGTGAATGGACCCCTATCGGAAATTACGGCGAGGAGTTTAAGGGTATTTTCGATGGTAACGGGCACACCATTTCAGGTGTATATTTTAACAATCAAAGAGATTATGCCGGTCTATTTGGATACGCCGGAGGCAGAATCCTGAACCTGAATGTCACAAACTCCTATATCAAGGGAAATGACGGCGTAGGCGGAATTAGTGGACAACACAATGGACAAGTTTTCGACTGTACATATGATGGAGCAGTAGTAGGAAGTGGTGTCGTCGGCGGAATCGTGGGATATGTGAATGGTTCGCATGATTTGATGAACTGCGAAAACTATGGTGATGTGTGGAGTACGAACATTTGCGCAGGTGGTATTGTCGGACGCACATATATCAATGTTAGAAACTGTCACAATACCGGTAATGTAAACAGTGAAGGCGAAGCCGGAGGAATTGCAGGATTCTGTCAGGGCGATATTACAGACTGTTCTAATAAAGGAAATGTCAAAGGCGATGATGGCGTGGGCGGTATTTCCGGGTCTAGTGCTATTGGATATATTGCACGTAGTTATAATACGGGGGCAATCCGCGGACGAGACAGAGTCGGCGGTATCTTGGGATACGCAGAAAACTATGGAATTATGAACAGCTACAATGTTGGTAGTGTTGTGGCAGATAAAGATATAGTAGCAGGTGGCGTTTATGGCGACGGTGCCTTTGCTGTGAACTGCTACTATTTGAAGAGTAGTAGTGTTAACGCAAATATTACCGGAAGAGCTGGGTATGAAGATATAGAACGTGCAGTCGAAGGTAAGGGGCTTACATTCTTCCCGATTCTCTTAGATCCGGAAGCGGATCCGTCATACGAGAATTTGGGCTCTATTGTTCCGACAACGTCGCGTGAGTGGGACGGAACTATTAAAAAACCTGCGAAACAAGTATTAGTTGAAGATACGTTATATTATGAAATTTCAACCCCACAGGAATTGGCATACATAGCGCAAACAGGTGGAGAGTGGTTGGAGTACAACTATATCTTGACAGAAGATATCGTTCTTAACGAGGAAACGCTTACGTATGATGATGAGGGTTATTTGACTATAGATGATACCAACCTGAATAAATGGACTCCGATTGGAAATTATGGTGCGGAGTTTAATGGCATTTTCGAAGGTAATCTTCACACCATTTCAGGTGTGTATGTGGAGGACGTAAGGGATTATGCCGGCTTGTTCGGGTATGCCGGAGGAAGAGTCCAGAACTTAAGTGTCACTAACTCCTACATCAGAGGAAACGATGCAGTAGGTGGAATTAGTGGACAGCATAATGGTATCGTAGCAAACTGTGATTTTGATGGTGCGGTAATCGGAAGTGGTATCGTGGGAGGACTTTTAGGTTATATGAATGGTTCTCATGATATTCTGGACTGCGAGAACTACGGTGATGTGTGGAGCACAAATATTTGTGCAGGTGGTATTGTAGGACATACCTTTACAAGTATTACACGTAGTTATAATGGCGGTGCAGTAAACAGCCAGGGTATTGCCGGAGGAATTGCAGGTTTCTGCCAAGGCGACATTACGTATTGTGGAAACAAGGGCGATATCATGGGTGACGACTGCGTAGGAGGAATTGCCGGTTCCTGCGCGAAAGGATACATTTCAAACAGCTACAGTACCGGAATGATAATCGGACGAGACAGAGTTGGTGGTGTCTTGGGATATTCAGAAGATTATGGAGTTATGTATAGTTACAATGCAGGCAGTGTTGTGACGATCAGTAAAGGAATCGTGGGTGGCGTATATGGTGAAGGCGCCTTTGCTTTGGGCTGTTACTATCTGAAGAATAGCAGTGTGAATGCAAGTATTACCGGAAGATACGGATATGATGATGCAGTGCGCGTGGTTGAAGGCAAGGATGCTGAGTTCTTCCCGATTCTGTCAGATCCATACGCAGATCCTTCGTATGATAATTTAGGGAAAACACCGGAAGTTCTAATGCCCACTGCAACACCGGAACCCACAGCGACACCATTGCCGACAGATGAGCCCAGTCCTGCACCGAAGGCTACAGACGAACCTTTGGCAACGGGAGAAATCGTTCGCATTGATTTTGATAGTGCCGAATTAGGTGCAAGATTACCTCAGTTATCCGGCACCAACTGGACAGGCGGTGCGAATGAGGCCAATTACCACGCAAATAGTAAAGTGGTGGCAAAGAGTGATATCTTTACCAATGCCGATGTCACTGACTATTGTATGGAATTCAAGCCTTTGACACTTGGTACAAAATCAATGGACTTGAACTTCTCTATCGTGTTGGATGAGGCAGTCAGACCTACATTGAGTGATAAGAATGCTTCCGGATATAATTCTGTTGCCATCGAAATGGAAGTAGCCATCACCGGTACGGATAAGAAGGTAAAGGGATTTAGAATTAACTTAAATAATGGTGCGAAATCCGTGAATTATTCTATTGCAAGATTTGCTATGTATGAGGACTACTTTGGACATTATACCAGCGAATCTAAAATGCAGAACAAAGCGGATTGTCAGAGTTCTACGGAAGGTGAGTTCCACACTCTGAAGGTTGTTATTGACAGAAAAACGTGTGAATCTACTTATTATTGGGATGGACAACTGGCGGGAAGCGACATCAACGCCATTCATGAGGAAAAATGTCTCACATTTGGACATATCCGTTTCCAATTGCCTTATGAGAATTCTACCAAAGCAGAGACGGATTCCAGACTGTATGTAGATAATGTTAGGGTGTATTATCCTGATCAGGTTGCACCTGCGCCTACACAGGCTCCGATGATGTTCGCTGCAAGACCTAAGGCAACATCTGCACCTGTGCAAGACAATTGTTTGGAAATCGATGTAAATAATAATTGTTTGGACAGTAACCCTGTCACCATAACAGCGCCCGTAGGAGGATGGGTGAAAGGAGACAACACCTTTACTGTGGCATGCGAGGATCCTTGCTATGTGGCAGTGAGCTACGATGGTGGAGAGACATATAGCCGGGTTGGCGTAGTGGCAGTTACCGAAGGCTATAGTTTCACTGTTGCCGGGATGACAGAGGATACGCTCCTGTCCATAGGTTATGTGGGCGATGTCAATGGAGATGGTATTGTTTCTAATTCTGATGCCACAAGATTGGCTGCAATTTATGCAGGCAAGACAAGTGCATCAGGTGCATTAATGAACTTACTCTGCGATGTAAATAATGATGGTGAGATGACAAATGCTGACGTCACCGGATTGAATGCAAATTATGCCGATAAGAAAGAATTGAATTGGTAGAATGAAGCGGAGGGCTGACATGTATAACTCTTTAAGAGGGAGAAACACCATGAAAAGAAAATTAGCATTACTCTTAGCGTGGACGCTTATACTGAATATGTTGCCGATGCAAGTGGCAGCATCCGGTAGCGCTTCAGAGGCTACCGCTGAGCTCACGGCAACGCCTTGGCCTACGCCAGAACCTACGGCAACGCCTTGGCCGACACCAGAGCCTACAGCGACGCCAGAACCTGGGGCACCATCAAGAACTACAACGATAGATGGCGAACTATATTATCAAATCTCATTGCCTGATGAGTTGAAATTTATATCAGAATCAGGCGGACACTGGTTATGCGAAAACTATATTTTGATGAACGATATTGTTCTGAATGAGCAAGAACTTAGCTGCGATGAAAATGGTAATTTGACTGTAGATACCAGTGGGCTATATAGGTGGACCCCGATTGGGAATTCCAATAATCGTTTTTCGGGAAGATTTGATGGCAATGGTCATACGATATCGGGTGTCTATGTAGATAGTTCAAATAATTATGCAGGATTCTTTGGTTACAGCACCGGAACAATTTCAAATTTAGGCATTATCAATTCCTATATCAAAGGCAACCAATATGTCGGAGGAGTCGCGGGCTATATACGTAATGGTATCATAAACAACTGCTATAACATGGGAATTACCACTGGTAATTATAGTGTTGGTGGAATAACAGGTGCCTCGTATTATAGTAGTAGCGTCATAAAAAACTGTTATAATACGGGAAGTGTCCGAGGCAAAACTTATGTCGGCGGAATAGTAGGTGAAGCGTACTATGCGTCCATAACAAATAGTTGTAACATTGGACATGTGACATGTAGTAGTGGAACGTATGATGGCGCGGTGGTAGGATATATATCTTCCGGTACAGTGAAAAATTGCTGTTACTTAAAGAGTGTCTTTGTCAATTCTAATTTGTATGGAATTGGAAATGCTCAAGATTCGGATGGTGTTGTCTCGCCAAAAGGTAGTTCCTATTTTTGCTTTAATGAGGATAATACGCTTAATCTGCCTACGCACAAATACAAAATTGCTGGTAGTTATATAAGATGTGAAAAATGTGGAATGGAAAGTGTGCCGAAATCGCTAACTGCGATGACGCTACCGGAGAAACGATTTTATGTCCAAAATCAGGAAAATTTGAATGTAGACGGGGGAACACTGGAAGTTGTTTTTGAGGACGGCAGTAAGAATACAGTATTAATGACCGCGGATACGATATCCGGTTTTGATAATACAAAATTAGGTGAGCAAACTTTGACGATTACCTGTGGTGAGTATTCAGCAGAATTTTCTGTTATTGTCATTTGTGCTCCGAACCAGACGGTAATAAAGGATGGTTGGACTTATTATCAGGTTTTTTCTCGAGAAGAACTGATATATATATCGGAAACAGGTGGTGAATGGCTAAGCAGAAACTATGTTTTGATGAATGATATTGTTCTGAACGAGCAAGAATTTACCTGCGATGCGAATGGTAATTTGACTATAGATACCAGCGAACTATATGAATGGACTCCGATTGGAAATTACAATAATCGCTTTTCGGGAAGATTTGATGGTAACGGTCATACGATATCGGGGGTTTACATAGATAGCCTCGATGATTATGTGGGATTCTTTGGCTATAGCAACGGAACAATTTCAAATTTAGGCATTGTCAATTCCTACGCCAAAGGCAGCCAATATGTCGGAGGTGTTGCAGGTTATACAGGTTATTATCGTACCATAGACAACTGCTATAATGAGGGAGATATTCACGGCAGTTCTCACGTTGGAGGAGTTGTAGGTTATGCGAGTAATTATAGCACCATAGACAACTGCCATAATGAGGGAAGTATCCATGGCAATTCTTACGTTGGGGGAATTGTGGGTTATGCGTACTATTATAGTACTTTAGATAACTGCTATAACATGGGAAGTATTCATGGTGGTTCTAACACCGGAGGAATTGTAGGGCGCACATACTATAGTACCATAACAAACAGTTGTGACCTCGGAAACGTAACAGGAAGTGGCTCCTATGTCGGTGCTGTGATAGGAAATAGAAATTATGGTACAGTAAAGAATTGCTATTATTTAAAAAATAATGCTATCAATTCAAGTGTATCTGGAATTGGTAGTACTCAGGATGCAGATGGTGTTGTATCGTCAAAAGAAGAATCCTATTTTTGCATCAACGATGATAACACATTAAATATGCCCACTCATAAATACCAGAATGAAGATGGATACTTAAAATGTGAAGGGTGTGGAGTGAAAAAGACTCCGAAGACGGTGACAGTTAAGACATTACCTCAGAAGTGCGCTTATGTGCAAAACCAGGAAGAGTTGAATGTAGATGGGGGAACGCTGGAAGTTGCTTTCGCAGATGGCTCAACGGGCACGGTAACTATGAGCGAAGAAATGATATCCGGTTTTGATAAAACAAAAGTGGGTAGGCAAACTTTGACGGTTACTTGTGGTGGTCAAACGGCAAGATTTTCTGTTTATGTTGTTTGTGCACCGAAATTAACGGTAACGATGTATGGCGCGACCTACCATTTGATTTCTTCTGCAGAAGAATTGATATATATGTCTGTAGTGGGCGGGGAATGGCTGAACAAGAACTATATTCTGACAAAGGATATAGTGATAAATTCGGAAGAATTTATCTATGATGAAAGTGGCGCGTTGGCTATAGATACTGGACGGCTGTACCAGTGGTCTCCGATTGGCAAAGAATATAGCAATCCTTTTTGGGGACAGTTTAACGGCAACGGTCATACGATATCGGGTGTCTATATAGATAGCCAGAATAATTATGAGGGATTATTTGGTTATAGCAGAGGAGCGATTCGAAATATAGGTGTTGTCAATTCTTATATCAAAGGTACCAATTATGTTGGAGGAATTGCAGGTTATGCGTCCTCCGGAACGATAACAGGAAGCTGCTACCTCGGAAGTGTGAGGGGCACTGGTTCCTATGTGGGTGCAGTGGCAGGATACGGAACTTCTGGAATTGCAAATAATTGCTATTATCTGCAGACCGATACTATCAATACCACTCTATCCGGAGTAGGAAATTTGAAACAGGAGAATGGCAGTGCTTCTCCGGTAGCAGATGATTCCATAATATGTATTGGTGAAAACAAAACCTCAGACTGGATTCTTCATAAATACCACAGCGAAAACGGCAGTATAAGGTGTGAAGATTGCGGAAAAGAAACAGTTATCACGCAGATGTCTATTAAGAGTTTGCCAAAAAGAGTTTTTGCGTTGAATCAAGAAGAATTGAGTGTAATTGGTGGAGCGATAGAAGTTGTGTATGGGGATGGTATCAAGAGTGCGATTCCTATGACTAAGGGTATGATATCCGGATTTAACAACACCAAGGCGGGAACACAAACACTAAAGGTTACCTATGGAGACCGCACAGTAGAGTTTACGGTTTGTATTTTGGGAAGGACAATCCATGATGGTGTGACTTATTTCGAGATTTCATCATCGGATGAACTGAAATTTGTGGCAGAAACTGGCGGAGAATGCCTAACCCAAAATTACATTTTGACCAAGGATATTGTACTAAACAGTCAGGAACTTACCTATGATGAGAACGGAAATCTAACGGTAGATACCGGTGGATTGTATGAATGGACTCCGATTGGTAAGGATTACAATAGCTCTTTCAGGGGTATATTTAACGGAAACGGTCATACGATATCGGGTGTTTATGTAGATAGCTCAAATAGTTATGCAGGGTTCATTGGTTACAGTAGAGGAACCGTTCGCAATTTAGGTATTGTTAATTCTTACATAAAAGGCAGTAGTAATGTTGGAGGAATTGTAGGCTACTCGACGAGCGGTACCGTAGATAACTGTTATCATATGGGAAGTGTTTACGGCAATCAAGGTGTCGGAGGAATCGCAGGAGAGATATCATCCTATAGCATTTTAAGTAACTGTTATAATACTGGATTCGTCCGAGGTAGTTCATATATCGGAGGAATCGTAGGTGGATTGTACTATGGAAGTACCGTAAGAAACAGTTGTAACCTCGGAAAAGTGACTGGTAGTGGTTCTTATGTCGGCGCTATTGTGGGATATAGATATTATTACTCATCAAAGGTGGAGGGGTGTTATTATCTAAAGAATAACGCAGTAAATTCCGCTTTATACGGAATCGCCAATACCTCAGATGTTGATGGTGTTGTGATGTCAGCAGAGGATGTATTCTTCTGTATTAACGATGACGGCTCATTGAACTTGATAAGCCACGAATATGAAGCTACTAACGGCATTGTGAAATGTAAGGGGTGTGGAAAAGAAGGCGTTCCTAAGGAAATCACGATCAAGTCTCTTCCGAGAAAGACGTTGTATGCTCAAAATACGGAAGAACTGAATGTGGATGGTGGAGTTCTAGAGGTTGCGCTGGATGATGGCTTAATGGGCACAATTCCTATGAGTGAGGATATGGTATCCAACTTTGATAACTCTAAGATTGGAGAGCGGACCTTAACGGTTTCTTTTGGCACTTGTACGGCGAAATATACCATTTATGTTTTGGGTACGGTTGCAATGGAGGGTACGACGTATTTCAATATTTCATCTGCGGAAGAATTGAAGTATGTGACAAAGGCAGGTGTAGAATGCCTAAATAGAAACTATGTTTTGACAAATGATATCGTACTGAACAGTCAGGAGCTTATCTGTGATGAGGATGGTAATCTGACTGTAGACACCGGCGGACTGTATGAGTGGACGCCAATTGGCGATCAAAACAATCATTTTACGGGTATATTCGAAGGAAATGGTCATACCATATCAGGCTTGTATGTAGATAGACAGGATGATTACGCTGGATTCCTGGGATATAACGCCGGAACAGTTTCTAATCTAGGTATCATCAATTCTTATCTCAAGGGTGAAAACTTTGTTGGAGGAATTGCAAGTTACGCAAATGCCGGAACGATAGATAACTGTTACAGTACCGGAACCATCTGTGGTGGATCCAATGTGGGAGGAATCGTTGGTTATGCTTACTCCTGTCTCGTAGACAATTGCTATACGGCGGGTAATGTTAAAGGTGATTCCCGTGTGGGCGGTATCGCAGGTTATGCGATTTCCAACACCATCAAAAACAGTTGCACCATAGGAAATGTTGTCGGTACATCTGCTAATACCGGTGCAATCGTTGGATATCAGAGTTTAGGAACAGCACACAATTGCTATTATCTTAAAACTGACACAGTCAATAAAGATATCGCGGGAGTGGGCATGCTCATAGACGAAGAGACCAGTGTATTGGCGGAGGAGCAGTCATTCTTCTGTTTTGGGGAGGATGGTGTTCTAAATCTGGTTAGTCATAAGTATCAGGATGATGGTATTTATTTAGAGTGCCAGTTGTGTGGACGCAAGAGTAGACCAGAAGAGATAAGCGTAAAGAAGGCACCCAATAAACTTGTATACATTATGAACCAGGATGAACTGAGTACAGAGGGTGGATTGGTTGAGATTACGTTTGAAGATGGTGCACGACATACCATTGATATGACGGAAGAAATGGTTTCTGGCTTTGACAATACAAAGGCGGGAGAACAGACTATAACGATTACATTTGGCGCAAAGACAACGTCATACACGGTTATTGTTGAAGATCCTACACCGACCCCGACCCCGGCACCTACGGCAACACCTGTACCTACAACGGCACCTACGGCCACGCCTATTCCCGGTAGCGCTGTTGAATTGGAAATCAAGAATTCCAGTTCGGCAACAGTTCCGGCTACCATCAAGGCACCTATAGGTGGTTGGGTAGCCGGCGATAACACTTTTACTGTGGCATGTGAAAGCCCTTGCCTGGTGGCGGTAAGTTACGATGGCGGATTGACGTACAAACGTCTGGCAGCTACGGCTGGTTCGACGGGATATAGTTTTACTGCCGAGGATGTGACATCAGACACCATTATAGCCATTGGATATGTAGGTGACATCAACGGAGATGGTACAATTTCCAACTCCGATGCCACGAGATTGGCTGCAATCTACGCAGGCAAAACCGATCCCACCAATGCATTGATGGGACTGATTTGTGACGTGAATAATGATGGAACTGTATCCAATTCGGATGTCACGGGATTGCGGGCTGCATATGCAGGCAAGAGACAGTTGACATGGTAAAAACATTATGCTCTAAAGAATAAGGGAGAGAACTCCGTTTATTCTATAAAAAACAAAAAGGAGAAAAGGAAAAATGAAAAAGACCAAGAATTTGGCAAAGAAATTCGCATTGGCTTTGGTGTTTTCACTGGTACTTACCGGTTGTCAAACCCCTGACGCATCTGCAGATGCTATTCCTTCATCTGTGGTTATTGAAGAGAGTCCGACATCTGATGAAGTGTTCAGTGATGTAGCAGAGGAATCCAGTGAAGCCTTTGAAGAAGAGTCCAGCGAATCTCTTGAAGAAGAATCTGGCGAAGTATTCGATGAGGAGTCAGAGGTTACTCCTGACGAGGATGAGGAACCTGTCGCAAAAGACGACGAGAAAGTTCCTGCTCCCGTTGTAGTAAAACCTTCCGTTCCTGCATGGATTCAGTATGTTCTGAACGTGGAATTGTACAAGAATGGACATCCTGACCTGCAGAGAGTATATGGATATGATACAGCAGCTTATGTAAATCATTACCTGACCATCGGAGCATTAGAAGGAAGAACGAAAGGTGTGCTTTTCGATCCTCTTGCGTATGCCGCAGCATACCCCGATATTGCGAAAGCTTATGGGAATGACGTTAACGGTATTATCCAGCACTATGTAGTTATTGGTATGAATGAAGGAAGAACGCAGGGTACTGCAGCTGGATTTAGAGACATTGAAGCAAAGAATCAGTATGCAGTATCAACTTATCCTACCGGTGGCGGCGGTAGCAATACTCCTGTAGCTACCCCTGCTCCGTCAGAGTTGCCTACAGTACCTCCTACATCTACAGAGGCTCCAAGTGCGGAACCCACAGTAGAACCTAGTGCAGAGCCTACCGCGACACCTGCAGCAGAGCCCACTGAGACACCTGCGGCAGAGCCCACCAAGACACCTGTTGCAGAGCCTACCGAGACACCTGCAGCGGAGCCTACCGAGACACCTGCAGCAGAGCCCACGGAGACACCTGCGGCAGAGCCCACCGAGACACCTGTTGCAGAGCCTACCGAGACACCTGCAGCGGAGCCTACCGAGACACCCGTAGCAGAGCCCACCGAGACACCCGCAGCGGAGCCTACCGAGACACCCGTAGCAGAGCCTACCGAGACACCCGCAGCGGAGCCTACCGAGACACCCGTAGCAGAGCCTACCGAGACACCTGCAGCAGAGCCTACCGAGACACCTGCAGCAGAGCCTACCGAGACACCTGTGGTAGTACCCTCAGCAACACCGACATCAGCACCGTCAGAGGAACTTGCAGATTATTATGCAGTATTGGATACTCCTACAATTCAGGTATCTGATGTAGAGCAAACAGTGGTTATGACAATCAAAGCAAAAGAGCCTGTTGTCGTAGACGGAATTGGATTTACTACGGTATGGGATGATGCTTTGACATTGGCAAGTATTACCGGTGGAAACAAAATTGGAGCGTATAACTCAGCAGCCACCAATCTCAACAATGGTATTGCGGGATGGTCTTCACCTGACGCAGAAAATGTTGAAGACGTAACGGATTTAGCGGTAATTACATTTACCATACCTGCTAATACCGCTGCGGGAAGTTATGAGGTTGGTATTACGAAATTGGAACTGACAAAGGATTATGGAGAGATATGGTTGAATGAAGTATCTGTTTCTACAATCCTGACGATTACAGGAGCAACTCAATAATCTAAAAAGTTTGTGAACACAGAAATCCGTGGAGATGATGGTCTCCACGGATTTTTAATTTAGTCTCTTTATTCTATCTCCCCGTTCTCATACTCCATCAAATCCTCCATTCTACACCCCAGAGCCTTTGATAATGCCAGTAGGGTAGCGCCGGCGGCTTTGTTAATGTCCTTAGCGCGGATTTCATATTGTTGGAGAGTACGCAGGTTGACACCTACTTTCTCGGCCAGCTCCCGTTGGGAGTATCCGGAGATTTTGCGTTGTGTCTGCAGTCGTGTAGGTGTGGCGTTTCTGCGGATGATCCGGTTTACCACATCTACAAATTTATCTTCGGAAGCCTCGTGAAGCGTAGCATATAGTTTCTCAATGTCTTCCATGGAGATGTACTTTTGAATGTCCTTGAAATTCCTGCCGGTGTACCACTGATAATAGGCCAGGATCCATCCACACCAGTACTCTTTCGAGTAGTCATAATCCACTCGTGGTTTTTGCAATTCAATCTGAAGTCCGGAGTCGGTAAACACATCCATAGCCAGTTCTGTGCCGGAAGTGCCGGACAAATATTTGGGCACCCCCGCGGCAAATTGCTGTGCATGTCCTGTGCTTATGAACAATTTCAGAAAGTCATCCATATTTATGCCGCAACTGTTGGCGGCGTATTCCATGGCTTCCCCCAGACTTCGCATGGCGTCATCTAAGTATTCGCTATCGTAAGCGTGGGTCATTGGGTAACACCTCCTCCTGTAAAATATCGCGCATGAATAATCCGCCGAGATCGCCCCTGCCTGCCTCCAGTCGATAGGTAGCACGTGCCTCGTCGTCCCTGGCTTTTCTTTTTGCATAGTATTCCTTGTTGTCTGCAGTTTCGTAAGATAGGAAACGGATTCTTTCAAAAGCTGTGGGGCTTTTCAATACAAATTGTTCTCCCAGTTTACCAAGCCGCATGGCACGGGATAGTTGTTCCAGAGATATTTCATTATTGATAAATGCTCTGGCGAAGGAGAAGTAGGAGTCGTCCGCCCGATGTCCGATGATGGCATCATAGGAGGTTAAGTCGGGAAGAAAGTGTGACTGCAACCATTCGAAGCCCTGTTTCATGACCGGTGAAGAGATGCGGAATTTTCGATATTCCATCAGAAGAGCTAACCAATGCAGGATCGTATAATCGTCGGAAGACAGATTTAATATGGAAAGCCCTTCTGTATCTATTTCATATTTGTTAGCGTAACCGTCGACATTTTCAGTGCAAGCCCATTCTTTAGCCAGTTCCAAATGTTCTGTACAGTAGAATCCCTGTCCGTAATCGTTATAGGATTTGCCCTTGCCGAAAGATGGATATTGCACGATTTCGGGAGAACCGTGATACAGGATTAGGTTGCTCATAATTTCACCTCCATACTTCTTTAGAGTTATCTCAATAAAAGTATACTTCTGTAGAAGTATAGTGTCAATGGGCAATGAAGAATTATTCTTACTAAACATGTGTAAAAAAGGATTGCAAATCCATTCTAAAAAAAGTACAATGAACTTAAGTATGCTTAAAATCTTTGAAGAATTGTCCTTAGGGACAAAGAAGGAGTGACTATGAAGGTTGTTATGTTAGGAGCGCCCGGTGCCGGCAAGGGTACACAGGCCAAAATGATTGCAGAGAAATACGGACTTCCCCACATTTCCACAGGAGATATTTTCCGTGCGAATATCAAGGGTGGTACAGCCCTTGGTGTGGAGGCAAAGAAATACATTGATGCGGGACAACTGGTTCCTGATGAGTTGACTGTGAAGATTCTACTGGACAGAGTATCCCAGCCCGATTGTGAAAAGGGCTATGTGCTGGATGGCTACCCCAGAACCATTCCCCAGGCGGAGGTTTTGGAAAAGGCATTGCAGGAGAGAAGTGAGCAAGTGGACTTCGCCATTGATGTAAATGTGGCGGATGAAAACATTGTCAACAGAATGTCCGGCAGAAGAGCTTGCTTAAAGTGCGGTGGTACCTATCATTTAGTACACATCCCTCCTAAGAAAGAGGGCATCTGTGATGTATGTGGCAGTGAACTGGTATTGCGTGATGATGACAAGCCGGAGACAGTGTTGAAGCGTTTGAATGTTTACCACGAGCAGACACAGCCTTTGATTGATTTCTATCAGGCAAGAGGCGTGCTTCGTACCGTGGACGGTGCAAAGGATAAGGACGAAGTATTTGCAGATATCGTAGCAATTCTTGGATAAGGACGGCGGATAGATATGGCAATTAGCATAAAGAACGAGCAGGAAATCGCACTGATGCGAGAGTCCTGCAGATTGCTTTCCCAAGTGCATAAGGAGATGGAGCTGTTTGTCCGCCCTGGGATTTCCACCAAGGAAATCGATATCATGTGCGACAGTTTGATTCGTAAGATGGGCTGCATCCCCAATTTTAAGAATTATCATGGATACCCCGCCAGCGTGTGTGTGTCCGTGAATGATGAGGTGGTGCATGGCATCCCTACCAAGCATCGGGTATTACAGGAGGGGGATATCGTCAGTCTGGACATGGGATTGATTTACAGAGGTTACCATTCCGATGCTGCCAGAACCCTGCCGGTGGGCAAAATTACCCCGGAGGCACAGCAGTTAATCGAGGTGACCAAGCAGAGCTTTTTCGAAGGTATAAAAATGGCTAAAGCCGGAAATCATCTACATGACATTTCCAACGCCATTGCAGCATATGTGAAACCCTACGGTTACGGCATTGTCAGAGACCTGGTGGGACACGGTATCGGGACCAGCCTTCACGAGGATCCCCAGATACCTAACTTCCAGCAAATCAAACGGGGGCCCAAGCTTCGGGCCGGCATGACGCTGGCCATCGAACCCATGATTAATATGGGCAGAGCGGATGTGGAGTGGCTGGACGACGGCTGGACGGTGGTGACCGCGGATGGTTCCCTGTCAGCCCATTATGAAAACACGGTTCTGATTACAGACGGCGAGCCCGAGATTTTGACATTATAGCAGAAAGCAGTGGAACAGGTATGATAGGACAGTTGGTGAAAGCCAAAGCGGGCCACGACAAAGATACGCTGTATGTTGTGTTTAGAGAGGCTGGCGAATTTGTTTATTTGTGTGACGGCAAGACGAAAACGCCGGATAAATGCAAAAAGAAAAGCAAAAAACACATTCAGCTGATAAATGCGTTTGTGTCCCGTGAGTTGATTGAGAAAATCGAAAAGAACGAAACGATTTATCCTGAGGAAATCAAGTTTGAACTTAAGAAGTATTTGATAAGCAAGGATAAAAAATAATATTGCAATAAAAAATGGAGGATTTTATGGCAAAGAGTGATGTAATTGAAATTGAAGGAACAGTAATCGAGAAGTTGCCCAACACCATGTTTCAGGTAGAGTTGGAAAACGGACATAAGGTATTGGCGCACATCAGCGGTAAGCTTCGTCAGAACTTCATCCGTATCCTGCCCGGAGACAAGGTGACTTTGGAGCTTTCCCCTTATGACCTGAGCAAAGGACGCATCATCTGGAGAGATAAATAAATGAAAGCACAAATCCTCAAATGGATTCGAAATGCATTTGTGCTGGTGCTTGGCAGTGCACTGGTTGGCATCTTGTTATTGACCCTGGTGTTTGCCTTGCCGGCAGAGCCGGTCAGAAGGAATGTACTGTCCGATGTGCCTGTGATGATGAGCGAGGAGATACCGGAGGGAGACTTCCTTCAGTATGTATATAAAAACAAGGAATCCTTTACGGATGCCATCATGGTGCAGAACGCATTGGAGGACATCGAAGGTAAGACTGCTTATGAACATGCCGTCTGGGCGTATCACAGAGATTTGGGTGACGAGGTGGTTTGGCAGGCATTGGATACCCTGAAAGCACTGGGAGGGGGCGCGGACGCCTCTGAGATGTATCTGCGTACTTATGCCAGATACTGGCACGGGTATCTCATGTATCTGAAACCCTTGCTCATGATTTTTTCCTGGCAGACCATTGTCTACATAGGAATCGCGGTGCAACTACTGTTGTTGGCGGCGGTGATTTGGCTGGCAGTGAAAAAGAGGACGACGGCAGTACCTGTTGCATTGGCTGTGGGAATGTTGTTCATGAAGCCGGTGCTGATGCATGTATCCCTGACCATGTCAGTGTGTTGGGTAATTACTCTGGTGGCACTTTTGCTTCAAATGTGGAGGCATGGTTGGCTGGAAGAAAAGAAAATGTACGGAGAATTTTTCCTGTGCGTGGGCATTGCCACAGCGTACTTTGACTTCCTGACCTATCCGCTGGTTACTTTGGGCGTGCCTCTTTGTATTTATTTTCTAATGTCCGACGAAAAAGGAATTGGAAAAAGAATCGGGCACCTGGCTATCAACACCATTGGATGGGGCATTGGGTACATCGGTATGTGGGCTATGAAGTGGATCATTTCCGATGTGACATTGCAGACCGGAACCATTAGAGATGCGGTGTGGAATGTCATCGGACGAACGGAAGCCATCGGCGGAAGACCACGTTTCAACGGCGCATTCTACGTTATGGGCATCAATTTGCAGGAGTACTTTCTTCCTATATATAGTGTACTTGCAATTGTGCTGGCTATAGCAGTAGTGGTACTGGTTGTGCTGGCAGCACGAAAAGGCGGAGTGAAGACAACACTTGCTATGTTGGTTCCTTACCTGCTGATTGCAATTAGTCCATTTGTGTGGATTACAGTGGTCCAACATCACTGTGCACTGCACGCAAGGTTCACGTTCCGCATCATTGCGTTGACGGCTATGGCATTTGCATGTGTCGGTGTGGAATGTATCCGGGTGCTAAGAAATACAGACAGGAAGAACGATTGAAATATCGATAAAAGAGCACAAAAAAATAATAAAAAATAGGGGTTGCCAATAGGAAAGCCCTATGATATAATTTAAAACGGTCTTTTTTGAAAGGAGGGTTTTAACGTGAAGGTTAGATCATCAGTAAAACCAATTTGCGAGAAATGCAAAATCATCAAGAGAAAAGGACGCATTAGAGTAATCTGCGAGAATCCGAAACACAAACAGAGACAGGGATAATCACCGCTTGACACAGTGTTAACTGTGGAAAGGTTGTGAGTTCTTGTCCGGTTTTTATGTGCGGCTGACAGTGCGAATGCACTGATTATCATAAAATCTGGGATAGAGCTTACCGGAGATTACTTCTTGATACTGCGTGTTTTCAGACAACGTGGATGGATCGGATGAATGTGTCCGATTGGGTGAAAGCCCCAATCAATTAGTAACAAAAGGCGCAAACAATAACAGACCAAAAGCGCCAAACACCGCCTCGGCGGAAAGAATTCATAGCACCAAGTCAGGTGCAGAAAAATGGAGGAAACGTAAATGGCTCGTATCGCAGGTGTTGACTTACCTAGAGAGAAACGAATTGAAATCGGTTTGACCTATGTCTATGGAATCGGCAGACCTACTGCTAACAAGATTTTGGCAGAAGCAGGCGTAAATCCCGATACCAGAGTAAGAGACATTACCGATGAGGAGACAAAGAAAATTGCAGACGCTATCGAAAAGTTGGGCGTTATGGTGGAAGGTGACTTGAGACGTGAAGTTGCTTTGAACATCAAGACCCTTCAGGAAATCGGCTGCTATCGTGGTATCCGTCATCGTAAAGGTCTGCCCGTTCGTGGTCAGAATACCAAGAACAATGCTAGAACCCGTAAGGGTCCTAAGAGAACCGTTGCTAATAAGAAGAAATAAGCAAGCGGCTTAAGTAACTGTAAACAAAAATGAGAAAGTAGGTTAGTTTAAAAATGGCTAAACAAGTTGCAAAGAAAGTAACAAAGAAGCGCGTTAAGAAAAACGTTGAACGCGGACAGGCACATATTCAGTCTTCTTTTAACAATACAATTGTTACATTGACTGACGCTGAGGGTAACGCTCTTAGCTGGGCAAGTGCCGGCGGTCTGGGATTTAGAGGTTCAAGGAAATCTACTCCATATGCTGCACAGATGGCAGCTGAAACAGCTACAAAGGCTGCTTTGGTACATGGATTAAAGACCGTAGACGTATTTGTAAAGGGTCCTGGTTCAGGACGTGAAGCTGCAATCAGAGCATTGGCAGCATGTGGTTTGGAGGTGTTAAGTATCCGTGACGTAACTCCCGTTCCTCACAATGGATGCCGTCCTCCCAAGAGACGTAGGGTTTAATCACATACCTTTCGAGGTATCAAAACAAGGTTGGAAGAAGGTAGCATTAGCTACTGTAAACATCATCAAAAGGAGAAAAATAAAATGGCAGTAAATCGCGTACCAGTATTAAAGAGATGTAGATCCTTGGGCTTGGAGCCTTCCTATTTGGGATACGACAAGAAGTCCAACAGACAGAACGCAAGAGCAGGTAAGAAAGTAAGCGAGTATGGCTTGCAGCTTCGCGAAAAGCAGAAAGCTAAATTTATCTACGGCGTTTTGGAGAAGCCTTTCAGAAACTACTATGAGAAGGCTGATAGAATGAAGGGAATGACCGGTGAAAACCTGATGGTTATGCTGGAGAGAAGACTTGACAGCGTTATCTTCAGAATGGGATTCGCAAGAACCAGAAGAGAAGCCAGACAGGTGGTAGGACACAAGCATGTTTTGGTAAACGGCAAGTGTGTAAACATTCCTTCCTATTTGATTAAGGCTGGAGATGTAATCGAAATCAGCGAAAAGGCAAAATCTTTGCAGAGATATAAGGACATCGTAGAGGTTACCGGTGGCAGATTGGTACCTGAATGGATGGACGTTGATATTGAGAACCTGAAGGGTAGCATTAAGAATCTTCCTACTCGTGAGATGATTGATGTTCCTGTAAATGAGATGCTTATCGTCGAGTTGTACTCTAAGTAAGCCAAATAGCGCCTCTGAGGTCTTTTATAGGTCTCAGAGTGCTTGTGCCTTAAATAACATTCCAAAAAGGAGGGTGTTCAAGTGTTTGATTTCGAAAGACCTAATATCAAGGTTGTTGAAATTTCAGAAGACAAGAAGTATGGCCGTTTCGTAGCAGAGCCTTTGGAAAGAGGCTATGGTATTACCCTTGGTAATTCCTTGAGAAGAATCATGCTTTCTTCCCTGCCCGGTGCAGCTGTAAGCCAGGTAAAAATTGAAGGCGTTCAGCACGAATTCAGTTCTATTCCCGGCGTTAAAGAAGATGTTACTGAAATTATTATGAACATAAAGAGCCTTGCAATCAAAAACACCAGCGAGACCAATGAGCCCAAGACCGCGTACATCGAGTTCGAGGGCGAGGGTGTTGTTCGTGCATCTGACATTCAGGCAGATTCCGATATCGAGATTTTGAATCCCGGTTTGGTGATTGCTACATTGAGTGGCAAAAACACAAAGCTGTTTATGGAATTAACCATTACCAAAGGACGTGGTTATGCAAGTTCCGATAAGAACAAGAATGACGATATGTCCACCGGTGTGATCGCTATCGACTCTATCTACACTCCTGTAGAGAGAGTAAATGTAACAGTTGACAATACACGTGTAGGTCAGATTACCGACTTCGATAAGTTGACCTTGGATGTATATACCAATGGCACATTGATGCCTGAAGAGGCTGTCAGCCTTGCTGCGAAAGTGTTGAGTGAGCATTTGAGCCTGTTCATCGATTTGTCCGAGAATGCTAAGACCGCTGAGGTTATGGTAGAGAAGGAAGACGATGAAAGAGAAAAAGTTCTCGAGATGAGCATTGACGAATTAGAATTGTCTGTTCGTTCTTACAACTGCTTGAAGAGAGCGGGCATCAACACCGTAGAAGAATTGTGCAACAAGACTCCTGAAGATATGATGAAGGTGCGTAACCTTGGTCGCAAGTCTTTGGAGGAAGTATTGTCTAAGTTGAAAGAGTTGGGCCTTCAGTTGAATCCCAACGAGGAGTAATTAGTTGGGACGCTGGTCCCGGCGAAATCATTTGTGAGTCAATCACGACCGGTAATACCGATGAGTTCGGTTGTGGTTTATCTCTATATGGAAACTAAAAATGCATTCGGTAAGTAAGACCAAAGAGCGTGGCCGGATGTACCATGTGTGGAGAAAGGAAAATAATCATGGCAAAGTACAGAAAACTTGGAAGAACATCTTCCCAGAGAAAAGCATTACTTAAGAATCAGGTAACAGCACTGATCAACAACGGCAAGATTGTTACCACCGAAGCTAAGGCTAAGGAAGTAAAGAAGATTGCTGAAGGTCTTATCGCATTGGCTGTAAAAGAAAAGGATAACTTCGAGACCGTTACCGTTAGCGCAAAGGTTCCTGTAAAGGACAAAGACGGCAAGCGTGTAAAAGAAGTTGTAGATGGCAAGAAGGTTACTAAGTTCGAGACCATCGAGAAGGAAATCAAGAAGGATCTGCCCAGCAGATTGCATGCAAGACGTCAGATGATGAAAGTTCTGTGTCCTGTAGTTGAAGTTCCTGAGAAAGCAGCCGGCAAGAAGAGAAATACCAAGGAAGTTGACTTGGTTGCTAAGCTTTTCGATGAGATTGCACCTAAGTATGTAGACCGCAAGGGTGGTTACACCAGAATCGTTAAGATTGGTCTTCGTAAGGGTGACGCAGCTATGGAAGTAATTCTTGAGCTGGTATAATCTCTGATTGAGCGTAATCTGAACCTAAATACTTTGAAATAATTACGTTAGAAAGCACTGATGTGAAAACATCGGTGCTTTTTTCGTGCAGTGCAAGAGAAGGCACATTACAGATGCTATTGGCCACTGCCTGTTACCTACTTTGAAGTATATTTTGCTACTCAGAAGGTAAACTGGAGCGGTACCCCGAGAGTTTTACCCACTGCAAAATATATATTGATGCACAGTAGGTAATTTATTGCAGATTTCCGAAGATTTTACCTACTACAGGGGTCGTTTTGTTGGTATAGTAGGTAAGTCGGGCTTAAGATTTGTATACTTTACCTACTGTAAGGGGTATTTCTGTCGCGCAATAGGTAACTTGGTATGTGTATGCTTAAATAGTCATCCGTTCCAAAGTAATAGTGGCTGAAAGATCATGGAGAAACAGGGCGCACTTTAGAAGTAATAATGAATCGCATCAGCTCAGGGGAACTATTGTATATCGAAAGGGAACAGCAGTACGTATTGTCAAAAGGGAACAGCAGTATTTGCTTTACAAACAAACTCTATGAGGGTTATAATAATTCTGTATGTAAAGAGATAAGAGCTGAAGTTTTCGAAGCTCTTTAGGAGATGGTTTTGATGAAGAGGAACATCAATAAAGAAGATTTTAAGACCACGATGAAAATGGCATGGCCTGCCATGATTGAATCATTTTTTACTGCCTTTGTAGGCTTGGTGGATTCTTTCATGGTAAGTAGCTTGGGCTCCAATGCCGTGGCGGCGGTGGGCCTTACCACGCAACCTAAGTTTATAGGTTTGGCTATGTTCTTCGCGGCAAATGTTTCTATTTCTGCATTGGTGGCCCGTAGAAAGGGTGAAAACAAGCGGGAAGAAGCCAATGGAATATTCGCCACGTTCTTCCTTTTTATTTTGATTATGGCTGCAATTATCAGCACCTTGCTGGTGACATTTGCAGATCCGATTATCACTCTTTGCGGATCGGAACCGGAGACCCACGATATGGCAGCGGACTATTTTAGAATAATTATGGGTTGCATGATTTTCAATGTAATTCAAATGGGTGTGAATGCGGCGCAAAGAGGTTCCGGAAACACTAAGATTACCATGCGTACCAACTTGGTATCCAATATCGTTAACGTGGTTTTCAACTTCTTTTTGATTACCGGCAAATGTGGTTTTCCAGCGTTGGGCATTCACGGCGCCGCTATTGCTACGGTGTTGGGAACGGTGGTTGCTTGTTTCATGAGTCTGTATTCTGTATGGAAGCAGAATACCTTTGTCAGCATCCCGCTGATTTTTAAAACAAAAATCAAACCCGGTTTTGATGCGCTGAAGCAGATTGTCAAGGTAGGGTACAGTGTGTTTATCGAGCAACTCCTTTTGCGTGTTGGCTTTATGGCGACGGCATTGATGGCAGCCGATCAAGGTACCAAGGCTATGGCGGCGCATCAGGTGGGTATGAATATCATGGGATTGTCCTTCTCCTTCGGAGATGGATTGCAGGCTACGGCGGTAGCGCTGATCGGATATAGTTTGGGGGCCAAACAGCCCGAGAAAGCTAAGGATTATGGCCGTACCTGTCGAATGATAGGCGGTGCAATTGCTATTTTCATGTCCTTCGTATATCTCTTTGGAGCAAGGCCGTTGATGACGGCGTTCTTCCCCGGTGAGCAGGAGACCATAGATATCGGCGTGAGAATCATGCGGGTAATTCTGTTCGTGGTTGTATTGCAGATTCCTCAGGTGGTATATATGGGAAGTCTGCGTGGAGCGGGTGACACGCTCTATGTTGCGGTTGTATCTGCGGTGAGCGTGACAATTGTGAGAACCTCAGCCTCTCTTTTCTTTGGTTATGTGTTGAATTGGGGAATTACAGGTATTTGGCTGGGTGTGATCGCAGACCAGGTGGTAAGATATGTGTTGGCAAGGGCCAGATTCCAAAAAGGAAAATGGGTGGAAATTAAGATATAAAGACATTACAACGTGAAGAAGAAAGCAAATCAAAGTATGAACATAATCGAGACGAAGGATTTGACATATGAATATGTGCGCAGGGATGACCAGGGCAACATTGAGGGCATCGTGAAGGCTGTGGATGGTGTGAGCATCTCCGTTGAACCGGGGCAGTTTGTGGCCATTCTGGGTCATAACGGTTCCGGAAAATCCACGTTAGCCAAACACCTTAATGCCATCTTGAAGCCGGGAGAGGGCACTGTCTGGGTAGACGGCATGGACACGGCGGACGAATCCAATTTGTGGGATGTGCGACAGCGTGCCGGGATGGTATTCCAGAATCCCGACAACCAGATTATCGGTCAGGTGGTTGAGGAAGATGTAGGGTTTGGGCCTGAAAACATGGGCGTACCCACCAAGGAAATCTGGGAGCGTGTGGAGGAAAGCTTGCGTGCGGTAGGAATGTACATGTACCGCAAGGACTCGCCCAATAAGCTTTCCGGCGGTCAGAAGCAGAGGGTTTCCATTGCAGGAGTTTTCGCAATGCATCCCAAATGCATCGTGCTGGATGAGCCCACTGCAATGCTGGATCCCAGCGGAAGAAAAGATGTTATTTGTGCCATCCGTGGCTTAAATGATGTAGAAGGGGTAACGGTTATTTTGATTACCCATTATATGGAAGAAATCATTCATGCAGATAAAGTTTTCATAATGGATGACGGAAAAGTTGCAATGCAAGGTACTCCCAAGGAGATTTTCAGTCAGGTGGAGAAATTACAGGAATTGCGATTGAATGTGCCGCAAGTTACATTATTGGCGGAGGCATTGAAACAAAGAGGAATTGCGTTGCCGGACGGCATTGTGACCAAAGAGGAACTGGCAGAGGCGCTGGGACTGTAAGGATGATTATAATAAAAGAGGAACAGAAAAAGGATGTCCATAGTATTTGAGAACATCAATTTCATATATAACGCAGGTATGCCCACGGAAAGAAAGGCATTGGAGGATATTTGTCTGGAGATTCCTGATGGACAGTTTGTGGGTATCATCGGTCATACCGGGTCCGGTAAGTCTACTTTGATACAGCATATGAACGGACTTATGAAGGCGTCCTCCGGTGCGTTGTATTTTCAGGGAGAAAACATATACGAAAAAGGCTACGACCTAAAGAGTTTGAGAACAAAGGTTGGGCTTGTATTTCAGTATCCGGAACATCAGCTCTTTGAGGTAGATGTTTTTTCGGATGTTTGTTTTGGCCCGAAGAACCAAGGATTGGAGCAGGAGGAAGTGGAAAAGCGTGCCAAGGAAGCTCTGCGCATGGTGGGCGTCGAGGACCATATGTTTTTCCAATCTCCTTTTGAACTGTCCGGCGGGCAGAAGCGTAGAGTGGCCATTGCCGGTGTATTAGCGATGCGGCCGGATGTGCTGGTGTTGGACGAGCCCACTGCGGGACTGGATCCCAAGGGCAGGGGCGAGATATTAGATTTGATTAAGGACCTGCAGGTGAAGACCGGCAAAACTGTGATATTGGTTTCTCATAGCATGGAGGATGTGGCGGAATATGTGGACCGCATCATCGTGATGAACGAGGGGAAGATTATGCTGGATGGTACCCCGCGGGAAGTTTTTAAGCATACTCAAGGATTAGAAGAGGTGGGTCTTGCAGCTCCTGAGGTGAGTTATATTTTGCGGGATTTGAAAAAAAGAGGATTGGATGTTGCCACAGATGCGATTACCATTTCCGAGGCTGCAGAGGCTATTGCGAAAGCGATACAGCAGCGCCATTCTTAAGAGTGCAAAAGGTCACTAGTAAGATTGCAAAAACGATCGCGGAAGCACGTAGGAGAGCCATATATAAGAGTTAGCAAATAAGATAGGAAGACAAGTAAACAAAACATGTTGCGAGATATTATCATTGGACAATATTATCAGACAGAGTCTGTGATTCATAGGCTGGACCCCCGGGTGAAACTGGGAGGGACCTTGCTTTATATCATTTCTCTGTTCTGCTTCGACAATTTCATAGGGTATGTGCTTGCGATTCTGTTTTTGGGCATTGTTATTCGGCTCAGCCATGTACCGTTTAAATTGATGGTAAGAGGTATGAAGGCGATTCTTTTCCTTCTGTTGATTACAGCGGTATTTAATCTGTTTTTGACACCGGGTGAGCCCTTGGTCAGTGTGTGGAAATTATCTATTAGTAAAGAGGGTTTGGTACTGGCAGTGACCATGGCGGTGCGTTTGAGTTTGTTGATCATCGGTTCATCGATTATGACGCTCACCACCACGCCCAACAATTTGACGGACGGCATGGAGAAAATGATGGCTCCGTTAAAGGTTTTCCGTATTCCCGTGCATGAGGTGGCCATGATGATGTCCATTGCGCTACGCTTTATTCCTATTTTATTGGAAGAGACGGACAAAATCATGAAAGCCCAAATGGCCAGGGGGGCGGACTTTGAGAGCGGCAATATCTTTGCCCGGGCGAAGGCTTTGGTGCCTCTGCTGATTCCTTTGTTTGTGTCGGCATTCCGCAGGGCCAATGATTTGGCTATGGCAATGGAATCCAGATGCTACCGGGGCGGTGACGGCAGAACCAAGATGAAGCCACTGGTGTACGCACGAAGAGACGCGATTGCATATGTGTGTTTGGTGGGATATCTGGTAGTGAGTATTGTATTAGGCAATGTTGTATTGTGGTAATAATGATTTAGAGTTTATTTCGCTTTATGTTTGCTGTGCTGATAGACAAATATGAAATGCGGGTTTCTATAAAACGTAAAGGAGGTCACAATGTCGGAGGCGAAGAAATCTGTAACTGATACAAAGAAACCAACAGAACAAACGAAGAAACGCGTGCGTCTGACTGTGGCTTACGACGGAACCAACTATCATGGCTGGCAGATACAGCAAAACGGCGTTACCATAGAGAGTGAATTAAACAAATGCCTGACAGAACTTCTGGGAGAAAATATCCAGGTGATTGGTGCCAGCAGAACCGATTCCGGCGTGCATGCCCTGGGCAATGTGGCGGTGTTTGATACCATTAGTCCGATACCTGCAGAAAAGATTTCCTACGCATTGAATCAAAGGCTGCCGGAAGATATCCGAATACAGAAATCTGAGGAGGTGGCGGCAGACTGGCATCCCAGATATTGTGCCAGTGTCAAGACCTATGAGTATCGTATTTACAGAGGGGAGTTTCCCATGCCTGTAAAAAGGTTATATAGTTGTTTTACCTATCACACATTAGATGTGGAGGCAATGAAGGTGGCTGCGGCCTATTTGGTGGGTGAGCATGACTTCAAAAGCTTCTGCCAAGTGGGTGCTCAGGTGGAAAGCACAGTCCGCACCATTTACACCTGCGAAGTAGAAGAGCAGGGAAGTGATTTGGTGATTAGGGTAAGCGGCAACGGCTTCCTTTACAATATGGTGAGAATCATTGCGGGCACATTGATGGAGGTGGGTCTGGGCAGAAGGACACCGGCGGACATTCCGAAGATTTTGACTGCCTGTGACCGCGGTGCAGCAGGACCTACTGCGCCGGCGTGCGGACTTACACTGATGAAGTATGAGTTTGCAGAGGAAACAAGTAACACGACATAGTTCGTAGATCCGATGCTTGAAAAACGGCAAATAATCGAAGTTTTTTCTGGAAAATAATTGAACTTTTTTATAAAAAACAAGTTGACAAACAAGTAAATCCTATAGTAGAATATGTAACTGTGTGACAGTATGTTTATAAATGTGGAGCCAAAGCCCCGGCGAAGCATTTAGAATATAGTGAGCGCTTCAAGGAATGATGGGACGTGGCCCGGACATCCGCGTGTTATCAGCAAATTGAGGCAAACAGATTGGCCTGCTCTGCAGACCTACAAAAATTACATGGAGGAAACATCATGAAGACATTTATGGCTAGTCCTGCTACCATCGAAAGAAAATGGTATGTGGTAGATGCTACTGATAAGACATTAGGTCGTCTTGCAAGTGAAGTTGCAAAGGTTTTGAGAGGTAAGAACAAAGCAATCTTTACCCCTCACATTGATACAGGTGACTATGTAATCGTTATCAACGCTGAGAAGATTAAAGTAACCGGTAAGAAGATGGATCAGAAGGTTTACTATCATCACTCCGATTATGTTGGAGGTATGAAGGAAACTACTCTGAAAGAGAAGTTGGCTAAGAAGCCTGAGGAAGTTATCGAGCTCGCAGTTAAGGGCATGCTTCCCAAGGGACCTTTAGGAAGACAGATGTACAAAAAGCTTTTCGTATACGCAGGTGCAGAGCATGCTCACGCAGCTCAGAAGCCTGAGGTACTGACATTCTAAAGGATAGGAGGATAATGAATCATGGCTAAGACTGAAAGATACTACGGTACAGGTAGAAGAAAAAAATCTATCGCAAGAGTATATTTGGTACCTGGTAAAGGAAATATCGTTATTAATAAGAGAAGTATGGATGAGTACTTTGGTTTGGAGACTTTGAAGGTTATCGTTCGTCAGCCCCTCGTAGCTGTTGAGCAGACCGATAAGTTTGACGTTCTTGTAAACGTACACGGTGGCGGTTACACCGGCCAGGCTGGTGCTATCAGACATGGTATCGCAAGAGCATTGCTTCAGGTAGATGACGAGTTCAGACCCGTTCTCAAGAAAGCTGGCTACTTGACCAGAGACCCTCGTATGAAAGAAAGAAAGAAGTACGGCTTGAAAGCAGCTCGTCGTGCTCCTCAGTTCTCCAAGAGATAATTTCACCTACGAAAGAAAAATCTGTTTTGGAAACACAATTATCAATCCCGGAAATGTTCCATTTCCGGGATTTCTATATTCGAATGTGTCTTATTGATGGGCGTTCGCCCAAGAATCTATGAAAATCATATTAAAATCCAGTGCGAAATTCATGTTGTACAGTTGAAAATGGTGTTAGTGTGGTTGTGACTGTACCAATGAGGTGGTGTTTGCGGTTGAAGATGAAGTGAGTTTTATTTCGACCGTACTAGAGAGGTGGTGTTTGCGGTTGAAATGCAATACGGTTTGATTATAACCGCACCGTAAGGGGAGTATTTGCGGTTCAAAATCAATAATGAGTTTTTTAGGCGGTAAAGGGTGTCGGGGTGATGCGGTTGTTTTTGGGGAAATTGCAAATCCAGCGGTAGATGAATGCTCCTGAATACGGTTGAAAAATCAAATGTTAAAGAAGGAGAGGTAATATTTGAAAGGATTAAGGAATCTATTACTTACGGAAAGAAAAAGGCTTGCAAAGATACTTCAAGTAACAGAGAAAAGACTGAGAAATAGTCCGGAAGGGACATTACGGGTGTCAAAAAACAGAAAGTATACCCAGTATTATCACTGTACCCCGGAGCATAAAACCGGAAAATACATAACTAAGGGAAATGAGTCGTTGGCATATGCGCTTGCACAAAAGGCTTATGATGAAAAGATTGCAGAACTTGCTAAAAAAAGACTTGTCCAAATCGGTCGACTGCTGAAAGATTACCAAGATGATGAGATCGAGCAAGTCTATTACAAAGAGCATCCGGGAAGGCAACAATTGATTCAAACTGTAGAACCTATGTGGGAGCAAAAGGTTTTGGAGTGGAAATCTTGTGAGTATCAAGGGAAAGGATTCCAAGAAGATGCGCCTGTGATCCTAACGGAACGGGGGGAGCGTGTACGGTCCAAAACGGAAAAGATTATGGCTGATTATTTTCATAGACATGGGATTGATTATAAGTACGAATGTCCTCTTTATCTGAAAGGCATGGGAGTGGTATACCCTGATTTTACTTTTCTTTCCTCAAAAACAGGAGAAGAGATTTATTGGGAACATTGCGGAATGGTGGATTCCCCTGTGTATGCCAGAAGCATGGTACGGAAAATAGAACAGTATGAAAATAATGGTATTTTCCCTGGGGAGCGATTGATTCTAACCTACGAAACGGAACAAAGTATTCTGAATACTGAGAAAATAGCCCAAATGGTTGAACGATATCTGTGATGATAGAATCCTGTTTTGTTATTATGGTGTAAGTTTTGTGTTATGATATTATACTTTTTGCGATGGTTGTATACTTATTACAATGTGTGATATAATTCATCCTGTGAAATGACAATTTATTTAAGCATGAAAACCGCAAGGTTAAGAGTTGATGGCATTCTCAAATATTCGCAACTCATTACATAGAAAATAGGAGGAATGCACTATGTCTATCGAAAGAGCAAAACAATATTTAAGTCATTATGGGTTAGAGAATGAGGTAATGGAGTTCTCTGTTTCTTCGGCCACTGTAGGCGAGGCAGCCGTTGCGGTGGGATGTGAGGAGCGTGCCATTGCCAAGACCCTTTCCTTTATTGTGGAGGACAAGCCTATTGTGATTGTGGTATCCGGTGATTCTAAAATTGACAATCATAAGTACAAAGAAGAGTTTCATACCAAGGCTAAAATGATTGCCTTTGATGATGTTGAGCCGCTGATAGGACATGCTGTAGGTGGTGTTTGTCCCTTTGGCGTGGAGGAAGATGTGAAGATTTATTTGGATGAATCCCTTAGAAAATGCCAAGTGGTCTACCCTGCCTGCGGAAGTTCTAACAGTGCTATCAAATTGACGGTGGAGCAATTGGAGAGTATTGTGAAACTTGAAAAATGGGTGGATGTGTGTAAGGAAATGGAAGGGTAGTGATTAAAAGATTCCGAAAAAATAGTCCGTGGAGTTGGTCTCCACGGACTATTTGCGTCCATCCGCCGTGGATGGACATTTTAGGGAATGTGAATGATATGTAGGATGTTTTCTACAAATTAGGATATATCCAATAAACACACTTTAAAAGTTCTCTAGCAAATATTTCTCCGCCTCCGCAGACCACAGACCGTTGTTGGATTTTACCATCTCGTCCATGATGCGGAATCTGTCATCGGTTTTGCCAAGTTCGCTGAAATCTGCGATGGCGGTCAGGGGCAACTCGATGTGGGTGTAAATGAGTTTCTTGCCACCGGGAATCTTGGGGAGGTTTAAGGTAGCATTGATTGCTGCGTCGATACCGCCGATGTGCGTGATCATAACGGAGGGGTCCAAACGCTTTTCACCCAGCAGGTCTACGATGTCTTTCATGTCGGCGGGGGTGCTTCCGCTGGTGCCGGCCACATGGTGTTGTGCGTAGTGCACATTGTAGAAGTTGAAGTTGGCGCTGAAGTTTTTGTCCAAAGGACCTGCGAAGAAGTTCAGGCAACCATCAAATCCTAATATAGCATCACCCAATTCCACAACAGCGGGAACGGGAGCATATACAAATACATCATCGTAGCCTGTGCCGTCTGTTACTGCCAACAACTCGTCCTTGTCGGAACTGTTCATAAATACCAGTTTAATGCCATCCTTTGCAGCTTCTGCAGGGGAGAAAAGCTTTTCTGCACGGTCCAGACGCTCTTGGTCCAAATCAGTAACCACCAAAAGGGAAGGCCTTTTGTTGCCGTGCAATGCGATGTCGATTGCTTCCAATCCCATGGGGCCACAGCCGGCGAGGATAATGGTCTTGCCGCCTTCCTTGAGACCGGTGATGTGATTGTCGCCGTCTTCATGGTAGGTTGCTTTGAAACCGCGAAGCACGCAGGATGCGGGCTCAATGAGGGATCCATTAAAGTAGGAATCGCTGTTTAATTTCATCAGGAAGCCATGGTCTAAAATATGCTCATAGACGATGGAATAGGTGGACACACCGCCGATGTGCTCGAAGGAATACCCTACAGTTTCCACGCCGATGTAGGAGAGCACGGGCGGCATTACGACCTTGTCACCCACCTGAAAATCATTCTTCCATTTTTCACCCACCTCCACAACTTCGGCACAAAACTCGTGACCGATGATGATGGGATGCTCCGCCACATCGTTGGGGACTCTCAGGTGTGCAGCACCTTGTTTTGATGTTTTGTAGGTGGACATGCACACGCTATCGGAGATTACTTTGATCAATAACTCGCCGTCTGTAATGGGACGGAGTTCAAATTCTTCTAATCTTAAATCATTTTCACCGTATAAACGGACTGCTCTTGTTTTCATCTTTATTCGCCTTTCTGATTACAATCTCCCTGCACTGCCGAAGGTATGAAGCTTCTCGCGAATCACTTCCTTCATCATCTTCATGGCGTCCTCGTAAACCAGGAAGGGCCAGGTGGAAGGATTGGTCATGGTGTTTAAGGTGCCTTTTAGACCCTGGTTCAAAGCATACAGTACATCGGAATAGATATTGATCTTGGTGATACCGTGGTGAATTGCATTCTGCATCTGGTCGTTGGGGGTACCGCTGCCGCCGTGAAGCACCATAGGTCGGTCGCATACTGCGGTAATTTCCTTCAATCTGTCGATGCGAAGCTCGGGAGTCTTCTGATATACGCCGTGGGAAGTACCGATGGCAATGGCAAGTGCATCCACATCAGTAATTTCAACAAACTTTGCCACTTCCTCGGGTACGGTCAGGCTTTCGCCGGGGTCGGTGTCCGTGCCGGTTTCGCTGACGCTACCCACACTTGCGTTGCCTACATGACCCAGCTCTGCTTCTACGGTGATGCCTCTTTTGTGAGCATATTCAGTAACGATAGCGGTGTTTCTGGCATTTTCCTCAAAAGGAAGCACGGAGCCGTCGTACATCACGGAACTGTAGCCGTTGTCGCATCCGTATTTGATAAAGTCGATATCTGTTGCGTGGTCCATGTGCAGGCAGATGGGAATCTTGAAGTAATCGGAAGCACCGCGGATCATGGAGGAAATCAACTGTAGATTTCTCCCTTCCGTATCACAACCCAGGGTCATCAGTAATGCGGGGGATTTCTCTTCCTCGCAGGTTTCCAACACTGCTTTCATCATTTCGTAGTTGCTCACATCGAACGCGGGAATCGCATAATGATTCTTCTTCGCGTCGGCAAGCATTTCCTTCATGCTAACTAACATTTTTTCATTCTCCTTTGTGGTTTTTGTAGGGGGGTGCGTCAAGCGTCCGTTTTTTGAGGGACGCACTTTTGAATCTGAGGGTATTGTAGCACTGTGTATTTACAAATGTAAATAACATATGTTAAAATGAAAAAACTGTGGCAAATGTGCTTTTGGGATTTAACAAATGTTAACGGAGAGCGGATGGAGGAAGAGATGGATACACAGAATTATCAGAAGAAACAGATGCAGGAAGCTGCGATTCTATATTATGAGAAAAAGTACACCCAGCAGGAAGTGGCAGACAGAATGCATCTTTCCAGGCAAACGGTGTCGAAATTATTGAATGATGCCCTGGCGGAAAATATTGTGGAAATCCGAATTCATAATCCCGAGGCCACCTGCACGGAATTGGAAAAAGAATTGTGCTTGCGGACCGGCATCAAAAAAGCAGTGGTATGTGGGGTGAGTTCCATGGATGAGGCCCTTCGCCAGATGATGTCTGTAAGGGCGGCAGCAGCGTATTTGCAGGATTTGATTGAGCGGGGCAACCAAAAAATTGCCATATCCTGGGGACGCACTATCCAAATGCTGGTGGGAGAATTTCCGGACATCACCACCCGGAACAATGTGGTGTTCCCGCTGTTTGGGGCAACTGACCAGGAAGAGAGTTATTTTCTTTCCAACGAAATTGCCAGAAGTTTTGCGGACAAAATAGATGCCAAAATTCAATATGCATGGTTCCCTTATAAGCCGGATTGCGTGGACGACAAAAAGCTTTTTGAAAAAACTTCCTATTATAAGAGGATTTATGAATTGTGGAATCAGATTGACATTGCGCTGGTGGGCATTGGCAATCGGGACGTGGTTCAGACATTTGGCAGGGTATTTGGGTATAACGAGAAGTGTCTGTCAGCCACGGGGGATATTTCCACACATTTCTTTGATGGAGAGGGTAAGTTCCTTGCGTTGTACGAGAATACCCTTTGTGCTTCTGTAGAGAATTTGAGGAAGGCCAAGCAGACCATCGCAGTGGCCAGCGGTGACGGCAAAGCGGAGGCTATTATGGGTGCTTTGCGCACAGGTGTTGTGGACACCCTGATTACGGATGAGTATACGGCGAGGAAAGTACTAAAGTGATAGGTCGTTCAGTGAAAAGGTATAGGAAGGGGAACAAGGACAGAGAATACGTCGAAAGTACATAGTAAAAAAACTCGACAAAAGGACATGATAAAAAAGAAAAAATAGTAGTTGACAAATGTATATTGCGGGCATATAATTCAATTATGCTTTAGCACCTAAAAGCGTTAAAGCATTAAAGGGATAAAGAGCGAAGGGTAGGTAAACCATTATGAAGAACTTGAAAAAAGTATTAACAATGACACTTGCCGCAGCTATGATGATTTCCACATTCACAGCTTGTGGCCAGACCGCAGAACAAAGTTCTGCAGCATCTTCAGTAGAAGACAGTGCAGCAGCATCCGAAGACAGCGCGGCAGCTGCTGAGAAGTATACCATCGGTATCGTACAGCTGGTAGAGCATGTTGCATTGGATGCTGCAACCGAAGGATTTAAGCAGGCAGTTATCGACGCTTTGGGTGAGGACGCAGTTGAGTTTGATTTCCAGAACGGACAGAATGACTCTAACACCTGCTCCACCATTGCGAACCAGTTTGTTTCTAACAAAGTAGATTTGATTATGGCGAATGCAACACCTGCATTACAGGCAGCTTCTGCAGCAACCGGTGACATTCCCATTCTTGGTACTTCCGTAACCGAGTACGGCGTTGCGCTTGCAATTCAGGATTTCAACGGTACCGTAGGCGGCAACATTTCCGGTACATCCGATTTGGCTCCCTTGGACCAGCAGGCAGCTATGGTTGCTGAGTGGTTCCCTGAGGCAAAGGAAGTAGGTCTTTTGTACTGCTCCGCTGAGGCAAACAGCCAGTATCAGGTAGATGTGGTAAAGGCTGAACTTGAAAAAGCAGGTCTCACCGCTACCTTGTATCCTTTTGCAGATTCTAATGATTTAGCTTCTGTATGTACCACAGCAGCAGAGAAGAGCGATGTTATCTATGTTCCTACAGATAATACAGTAGCTTCCAATACCGGTATCATTGATTCCATTTGCCAGCCTGCAAAGGTTCCCGTAATCGCAGGTGAAGAAGGTATCTGCAGCGGATGTGGTGTTGCAACACTTTCCATCAGCTACTATGACCTTGGATACACCACCGGCCAGATGGCAGTGAAGATTCTGACAGGTGAGGCTGATATCTCTACTATGGCTGTGGAGTATACTAAGACCACACCGAAATACAACGCAGCAATCTGCGAAGCATTGGAAATTACCCCTCTGGAAGGCTACGTGGCTATCGGAGAATAATTCTTTCATAAAAAGCATTAGGTCAAGGGAGATGCTTTTGCACTCCCTTGACTTGTTCTATGAGAAAAATAGGAGTCGATTATGAACATATTAGAAGTATTTGGGCAATTAGCCGGCGCCTTGCCGGGAGCCGTATCCCAAGGCCTTATTTGGGGTATCATGGCAATTGGTGTTTACCTAACCTATCGTATTTTGGATATTGCGGATCTGACCGTGGATGGTTCTTTTGCTACCGGCGGAGCCGTGGGCGTTATGTGTATTTTGGACGGATGGAACCTGTGGGCTGCCATGCTGATGGCTTTGGTGGCAGGTATGATTGCGGGAGCAGTGACCGGCATCCTTCATATTTTTATGGGCATCCCTGCGATTTTGGCAGGTATTCTTTCCCAGTTAGGACTGTACTCCATCAATTTAAAAATCATGGGTAAAGCAAACCAGTCTGTCAATGTAAATAACACGAAACTTTTGCTTTCCCTTCGTTGGGTCAAAGAATTTGCCGTACACAATCCGCTGATTATTGTGACCATCATCATCGTCGCATTGATTGCTGCATTATACTGGTTCTTCGGTACGGAGATGGGATGTGGCATCCGTGCAACCGGTGCCAATATCAATATGAGCCGTGCACAGGGTATCAATACCAGCCTTAATAAGATTTTAGGGCTGATGATATCTAACGGTTTGGTGGCATTTTCCGGTGCCTTGTTGGCGCAGTACCAGGGCTTTGCGGATGTGAACATGGGCCGTGGTGCTATCGTTATCGGTTTGGCGGCAGTCATCATCGGCGAGGCAGTATTAGGAAAGGTGTTCATCAACTTCGCGCTGAAACTGTCCTCCGTGGTGATCGGTTCCATCATTTACTATCTGGTGGTGCAGACTGTTATCACAATGGGTCTGGACGCAAACTTGCTGAAACTCCTTTCGGCAGGGGTTGTGGCAATCTTCCTTGCGCTTCCGTTCTGGAAAAGCCAGTTGCGCGCAAGTATGCATATGAGAAGCAAAGGAGGAAAGACCAATGCTTGAAATCAGAAACGTATCAAAAGTATTTAATCCCGGCACCGTAAACGAAAAGAAGGCGCTGAATGATATTAATCTGAAACTGAATCCCGGGGATTTCGTGACCGTTATCGGTGGTAACGGCGCGGGAAAATCCACCATGCTGAACATGGTGGCAGGTGTGTATCCCGTGGATAGCGGACAAATCCTGATAGACGGAGTGGATGTCACCAGACTCCATGAATATAAGAGAGCCAAATACCTGGGCAGAGTGTTCCAGGACCCCATGACCGGTACTGCAGCCACCATGCAGATCGACGAGAATCTGGCGCTGGCAGCCCGTCGCGGACAGGCCCGTACCCTGAGAATCGGTATCAGTGCCAAGGAGAGAGCCGGCTACAAGGAATTGTTAAAGATGTTGGATTTAGGACTGGAAGAACGGTTGACCTCTAAGGTGGGCTTGCTTTCCGGCGGACAGCGTCAGGCCTTGACTTTGTTGATGGCTACACTGAAACAGCCGAAGGTGCTCTTGTTGGACGAGCACACCGCAGCTTTGGATCCCAAGACTGCCAAGAAGGTGTTGGATATCACAGAGGAAATCGTGGCGAAGAACCAACTGACCACCCTGATGATTACCCACAATATGGCAGATGCTCTGCGCGTGGGTAACCGCCTCATCATGATGAACGGCGGTAGAATCATCTTCGACGTGGCAGGGGAAGAGAAGAAGAAATTGACCACGGCAGATTTGCTGGAGAAGTTCAAGATTTCTGCAGGTGAGGAACTGAATAACGACAGGATGTTGCTGTCGTAGGGATTCGGTTTAGAAAAAAATAATCAATGAGAATGTTAGGGTATGTGTCGGTTGATTGGCAGATACCCTAATTTCTTGAAATAATCTTAGCATTGAACTATAAGTCCAATGCAAAATTTTGAGAAGTGTTATATGATAAAAATAAGCGAATGAGCGTTACGCTGCATTCGCTTTTTCTGACGAAAGGGGGTGGTCGTATGAGGTTACGTAGAACTGGAAGTTCTACCGAGGGTATAATACCCCGCATTTTCATATAGTTTGTTAGATTATACTACTTTTCGACATTTCTTTCAATGGTTTAGTGTGAAAAAGTTTTATAATTATTTAATGGTTTTACCGTATTTTTTATTTATTTTCAATAAAACGACAGTTATAGAATAAACATTCATTTTCAATGTGGTCTATAAAGTGGGTCAATTAGAAAGGAGCAAAGCATTATGGCTAAAAGAGGCGACAATATCCGCAAGCGGCAGGATGGCCGTTGGGAAGGCAGATATAGTATTGGAAGAAATTCGAATGGTACCATAAAATACAGCTCTGTATACGGAAAAACTTACCACCAGGTAAAAGAGAAACTTGCAATTATAGGAACCGAAAATAAACAAGCCCCTATTTGTAGAGGTCGCGACAAAACGTTCGCCGAAATACTGGATTTGTGGATGGAGAATAACCGAATACGATTAAAAGGCGGCACACTCCACAAATATCAAAATCTTATAGATACACATATTAAACCAGGTTTGGGCACGATGAAAACGAACGAATTAGATGGTACAGTTATAAATCAATTTTTGAATGCCAAATTGGAATCCGGGCGCGTTGATAAAGCAGGAAGTTTAGCACCGTCTTATGTTCGAAGTATGGTAATTATTATCAATGCCGCTCTTGATTTTGCGGTAAGAGAAAAGTATTGTTACCCCCTTCGGACGACTATCTGCAAACCCATTGCAGAGGCAAAAAACATAACAATATTAGACTATAAAACTCAACAAAGATTACAATCCTACCTGCTTGATGACATAACCCCTACCCAAGCAGGTATTTTCATTTCTTTACACACAGGCTTACGGATAGGGGAAATCTGTGCATTAACCTGGGATGATATTGACTTGAAGCAAAGAATTATTCATGTGAGACATACTGTGGCAAGAGTATATGTAAAGGATGGTGGCGAGGGTCAATCTTCTCAATGGATCATCGACTCCCCAAAAACCAAAGCCTCAAAGCGCTCTATTCCCATTTCATCCATTCTCTACCCGGTATTACTGCAGACTAAGAAAGTGTCGCCATACCAATATGTGGTCTCAGAAAATGAAACATTTCTAAATCCAAGGACCTATGACTATAGATTCCACAGCATTTTAAAAGCGTGTGACATACCTTGGATAAACTATCATGCCCTGCGTCACACCTTCGCAACAAGATGCATTGAGGCAGGAGTTGATGTGAAATCACTGAGTGAAATTCTCGGACATGGGAACGTGAGTATCACATTGAATACCTATGTGCATTCTTCTATGGAGATGAAAAGAAGTCAGTTGGAAAAACTGTATTGCAGCTCACCTTAGAATTTCAATGTGGTCAAATAAGTGGTCAGCAAAACGCAAAGGCTCGTATAATATGAGTCTTTGCGTTTTCCATTGTTAGAACTTCCAGTTCTACGTAAAGTATGCGATTTATAAAATGGAAAATCAAGTACACAAAGATAATTTTAATCTTAAAAATATATGAAAAGGATTGCCGGTTCCATAATAAAGAGACGGCCTAATCATAGAATTTCAAAGTGTTTCAGACATCGCTGAATAGGATGGGTGTGAACGATTTGGACAATTCGAAGAAGCGACAACACCACTAGAACAACTATATAGAGTACATGGTATTGGGGTGCATAAATCAATGCCTGCGTAATGTCTTCATTGGCCATAGGTCTTCCTATTCTGTATGATACTATGCTAATGATAGAAATGACGAAAGATAGCAAACAAATTCCGCTTATAACAAACCAAATATACCAATTCCAAAAGTGCTTTTCGGGTGGAATGATGCTTACCATGTATGGTAACAGCATTCCATTAAAACAGACAAAAACCACATATAGAACATTTGACGTATTTAATTTACACATTACAGATGGTAACGGAAATAATTTAAGATTCGAGATTTCAGCACCAAGAACAAGCGATGCAACCACATGACCCAATTCGTGCAAAAGGGGATATAAAAGAATCGCTGTTGTTAGACCGATAGCGGTAAGTCCAATATAATGAAGTAGATGTTTCATTTTATCACCATTCTATACTATGTCCCAAATAGGACAGAATATGTACGAAGCGTGTGAATAAATGGCAGTAGATTTATGTTGGGAACGTAAGTTGTTGTGTTGTTATGCGATACAAAAGAGAAGAAAGAAGGTATTTACAAATGAATTTTATTGTGTCTGCAAATACGGATATCGGAATAGTGAAAGATACCAACCAGGACAGTCTGTCTGTAAAGGTGATAAACACCCCCATAGGCAGAATGTCTTTTGCTGTTTTATGCGATGGTATGGGCGGATTGGCCAAGGGTGAAGTTGCCAGTGCTTCCGTTATTCGCGCATTTGATACATGGGCAAAGCAAGAATTACCTTCTTTGTGCAATGCTCCCCTTGATGAAAATGTAATTCGTGTTCAGTGGGAAAAAATACTTCTTGACCAAAACACTGCAATAAAAACATATGGTGGACGTCAGGGCGTTAGATTGGGAACAACAGCGGTAGTTATGCTATTAACCGAGAATCAATACTATGTCATGAATGTAGGAGATTCGCGAGCATATGAAATTACTGAGCACCTCACTCAAATCACAAATGACCAAACTTTTGTGGCGCGAGAAGTTGCGTTGGGAAATATGACTCCGGAACAAGCTGAAGTTGATGAGAGACGAAGCGTTCTTTTACAGTGTATTGGTGCATCTGAAGAAGTTTATCCGGATTTCTTTACCGGACCTGCTCGAGTTAACGCCACATATATGCTATGTTCTGACGGATTTCGGCATGAGATTACCCCTGGTGAAATTTATGATAAATTTCAACCGGGTGTATTGTGGGATGATCGCACCATGAACCAACACACGATTGATTTGATTGAACTTAACAAACAACGTAATGAACGGGATAACATTTCCGTGGTTCTTGTAAGAACTTTTTAACGGAGGGAAAATAAATGCTTGAAATAGGGTCACTTGTCGATGGCAAGTACAAAATACTAAACAAAGTTGGTCAGGGTGGCATGAGTGTTGTTTACCTTGCCATGAACGAAAAGGCCAATAAGCAGTGGGCAGTTAAGGAGGTCCGTAAAGATGGTGTCCTTGATTTTGAATCTGTGAAACAAGGTTTGGTGGCAGAAACAGATATTCTAAAAAAATTAAACCATCCCAACTTGCCGAGTATTATCGACGTTATCGACCAGGATGATTCTTTTATTATCATCATGGACTACATACAGGGTAACTCACTAAATAGAGCGCTGGATGAGTTTGGTGCACAACCCCAGGAATTGGTTATCGACTGGGCAAAGCAGTTGTGCGACGTTTTGGGGTATTTGCACAGCAGAACTCCGGCTATCATTTATCGTGATATGAAACCTGCGAACGTAATGTTGAAACCTGATGGCAATGTAATGCTGATAGACTTCGGTACGGCTCGCGAGTATAAAGAGAAGAATCTAGCTGATACAACCTGTTTGGGAACGGTTGGTTACGCGGCACCCGAACAGTTCGGTGGTATGGGACAAACGGATGCAAGAACAGATATATACTGTTTGGGAGCAACATTATACCATCTAGTCACAGGCATGAATCCCTGTGAGCCTCCATATGAGATTAAGCCCATTCGAGAAATCAATCCGACACTATCCAGCGGACTCGAAAGAATTATTCAAAAGTGTACACAGCGTAATCCGGAGGATAGATATCAATCATGTGCGGAATTGATGTACGCCCTCGAACATTACGAGGAAATAGATGATATTCATCGTAAGAAGCAAAAGAAACAACTGAGCAAGTTTATTGTGTCTGCAGCCATGACGGTTGTGCTTGGAATTACTTCAGCAGTAAGTTATATGGCAGCTGAAAATAAGAAAAGTGAGAATTATGACGAAATCCTGAGAGTGGCGACAGAAACTGCAGATTATTATGAGGCTATTTTGACAGATTCTACTAAAACGGATGCCTACCTTCAGTTCAACGAATACCTGATAGATGATTTCGTGCTAACCAAAGAAGAAGGTCATCAGCTGATTCAATTACGAAGTGGTCTGGATCAGAAAAAAGCAAGTGGTTTTTCGGAGAATATCAATGTTCTTGAGAATCTCCGATTAAACAATCCTGAAGGCTATCAGGATGTTTGCTATGAGATAGGATCAACATTCCTTTTCTATTATGACTTGAATATTGACCGTGACAGATATTCAAATGCTGCAAAGTGGTTTGAGGGATCTAAAGAGAAATATGCAATCGCCGAAATTTACTGTGATATCGCAAACTGTCTTGAATTAATTAACCAATACAACGGTTCTAAAATCAAGCAAACAGAGAAAATGTATGAGGAGTACGGCAGCCTTTGGGAAATGATTCAAGAACTAAAAGGCAAAGCGGACGAATTTGACAGTGTCGATTCAAAGCTTCAGGTATGGAATGAAATCAATGGTATGATTAACACCAACATTGCGCCTTTCCTAGAAGTTACAGACAAAACAGAATTGACGAATCTTTTGAACGTGATTTCAGAAGATGCCGGTAAGGTAAATAAATCGGTGATTGAAGAAGATATCAAGGCTCTGCAAAATTCTATTACAGAAACAATCAAAAAGATTGATTCAGCAATTGAGTAAGGAGGCGAAACAATGACATACGAAATTTATAGATATATATTTATCGGTTCAGCCATCCTGTGCGGAGTTATGTTTGTTGTTTCGATATTGCTGTTTGTATTATTGAGGGTCCCCAAACTGATAAGTGACCTAAGTGGTTTGACAGCAAAGAAAGCAATTAAAAACATCCGAGAGCAAAACGAAGCTACCGGTGAAAAATATCATAAGGTAAGTGCTTTTAATGAGGCTCGTGGTAAATTGACAGATAAGATTTCACCTTCCGGTCGAATCGAACGTCAGGGACACTCTATGAAGTTTGGTATTGATACGACCAAGATTGCGACTCAGGAGTTGGATCCCGAAGCGCAGAGTAATGAGACAAGCGTTCTTGGTGGAAACGAGACGAGTGTTCTTGGAACGAACGAAACCAGCATTCTCAGTACGAATGAGACAAGTGTTCTTGAACCGGCGACAGGAGAGACTTCTGTGCTTTCTGAGCCTACACCGGAATCTGTCGACATTTTCAATACCACAGTTCAATTAGATGATCAAGAATTCACGATAGAGTATGAAATTACTTATATTCACTCGAATGAGATTATTGAGATGGAGGTTGCGGGATGATGCGTTCCAATAAAATACACTCCATTTGCTTTATAGCATCCATAATAGGTTTTCTGCTGTTATCAGCCAGTTTTTTGCTGATGCCGATAGGATTAGAATGGGAAATTCAAGGTTCCAATCTTATCACCTACTTGGCAGGCTTGTTGTTTTGGTTTGGGCTGCTTTTGGGTGTTCTATTTCAAATTATTGTTAGTATACAGCGAAAAAATTACTACAAAAGAAACAAAACCGCATTTTTAAATTCCAAACAGCCAAGATTGGGACTGATTTCTTTTTTTCAAAACAAAAAGGCCAAAGTTTTTGATGTTTTGGCCGGTGTGACACTGGCAGGTGTAGCCATTTCTATCATCCTGACAGATGCAAGAGGATATGTGTGCTATGTGTTTATTGCACTATTTACATTCTCCTTTTGTGCGCACTGTATTTATAACGGCAAAAATTATTATTTTATAAAAAACAAAGAATCGATCAAGAAGACTCTTCGTAAAAAAAGAGCAAAATCGTCTGATTGAGAGGAGAGCAGATAATGCAAAACATGAGAAGCACTGTTTTGGCAAAGGTATTGGCATTCATACTTTCCATATCTATGATGTTGGGCAATTTTCCTAATTCGGTTATTTATGCGAATGCGGAAACGCCCGGTATGGGAACTGTCACTGCTTTTGGTAGTGGTGAGGTAAATGGAGATACCGTGACATTTAAAAATGTGTCCCTGAATTGGGTGGCAAAGGACCCGTCTATCGGCAGAGATGTGGATGGATGGTGGGTTGGAATGAAAGTAAATGCCCCCACGGATATGACAGAAGAGCAACTTCAAGGCGCAAAGTATATCAATGCGGCTGGCGTAGAAAAGTCATTTTGGACATATAAAGATTCCCAAGAAGGAGACGCCAATCATTACATTGAAATGTGGAATGTTTTGGATGAAGCCAAACTCAACGAAGCCATTGCAAACAGGACAAATATCGAATATGTTTGTCAGTTTAGTTGGGATGGAGACGATACTTACGAACAAACATTTAAGATGGTTGTTGAGCCTAATAGTGTCGTTTTGAAGAAGGAAGGAGTGCAGGTGTATCCTGCGGTTCCTGATTATGCTACCGTTGAACTTATTTCCGGTGGTTTGACGGTGACAGATAGCGATGAGAGTAATATCGTCATTGAAAATACCGAAACTGTAGAACTTACATGGATTGAAGCAAATAATTCCATAGGAAGAACGGAAGACGGCTGGTGGGTCGGTTATAAGGTGGTGGCACCTGAAAGTGTTGACATGCAGGATGCAACTTATCAGCATAAGACCTCTGATGGCTGGACAGAAGCAACACTTTTTGCTGACAGCAGAGATTCCGTGGATGGGGATGAGACTCAGTATATCGGCGTATGGCGTCTGATAAATGAAGAATACATTAATAATGCCATCGCAAACAATAAAGACATTAACTACATCACCCGCTACGACTGGGATGGAGATCAGGTATATGAACAAACCATTCATCTCAAGGTTGTACCTTCTAAAGTGGTACTGAAAGATCAGGATGGGAAACAGGTATATCCTGAAATTACCAAGTTTGCTACTGTAAATCCTATCACCAACGGCCTGACTGTGACAGATACCGACCAGGCAAATATCGTCATCGAGAATACCGAAACTGTAGAACTTACATGGATTGAAGCAAATAATTCCATAGGAAGAACGGAAGACGGCTGGTGGGCCGGTTACACTGTGACTGCACCTGAAGATGTCAACATGACTCTTGCAACCTACCAGCATAAGACCTCTGATGGCTGGACAGAAGCAACACTTTTTGCTGACAGCAGAGATTCCGTGGACGGTGATGAAACCCAGTATATCGGTGTATGGCGTCTGATAAATGAAGAGTATATCAATAATGCCATCGCAAACAATAAAGACATTAACTACATCACCCGCTACGACTGGGATGGAGATCAGGTATATGAACAAACCATTCATCTCAAGATTGTGCCTTCCAAAGTTGTACTGAAGGATCAGGCGGGAGAGCAGGTATATCCGGAAATCACCAAGTTTGCTACTGTAAATCCCATCACTGACGGCCTAACTGTGACAGATACCGATCAGGCAAATATTGTCATTGAAAATAGCAATACTATTGAACTGACATGGCATGCAGCAGATAAGGATGCAGGCAGAGACAACGACGGCTGGTGGGCCGGCTATAATGTGTTAGCTCCTGAGAGTCTTAATCTCGATTTGGCAACCTATCAACATAAGACCTCTGATGGATGGACGACTTCGATTCCGTTTAAGGCGAACAGAGATTCCGTGGATGGGGATGAGACTCAGTATATCGGTGTATGGCGTCTGATTAATGAAGAGTATATCAATAATGCCATCGCAAACAATAAAGACATTAACTACATCACCCGCTACGACTGGGATGGAGATCAGGTATATGAACAAACCATTCATCTCAAGATTGTACCTTCCAAGGTCGTACTGAAGGATCAGGCAGGAGAGCAGGTATATCCTGTGATTCCCAAGTATGCTACCGTTGACGTTATTTCTAACGGCTTGACAGTCACAGATAGTGATAGTAGCTACATAGTGATTGAAAATAAGGATACTTGTGAACTCACTTGGAGCGCAAAAGACACTTCTATCGGCAGAGTTGAAGATGGTTGGTGGGCCGGTTATAAGGTTGTGGCACACGAAAAAGCCAATATTGCCGAGGCAACCTATCAGCATAAGACAGCGGATGGATGGACAGGCCCGATTTCTTTTGCGGGTAGTAGAGATTCCGTGGACGGGGATGAGACTCAGTATATTGGTGTATGGCGTCTAATCAATGAGGCGTACATCAAAAATGCAATTGATAACGATAAAGATATTAACTATATCACCCGCTATGACTGGGATGGAGATCAAGTATATGAACAAACCATTCATCTCAAGTTTAACCCTAATAAGGTAGTGCTGAAAGCACAAAACGGAGAACAGGTATATCCTTATATGGGTACGGTTATACCTTTGACCGGTGGTGTCGTTGAAGGCAACACAAGCAACCTTACACTGACAGTTAACGATGCATCCTTGACATGGTCACCGGCGGATACCTCTATCGGTAGACATAGCGATGGTTGGTGGGTCGGAATGAAGGTTGTGGCACCTGATTATGATGAAGAGATTCTTAAAAATGCCACCTATAAGAGACGCATGACCATTAACGCCGGAGCGGAGTGGACAGATTATACTACGGTCAACTTCTGGTCGGCGAAAGACTCTGCGGCTGATGCATCTTCACACTACATCGAGATGTGGAGACTGATTAAAAATGAGGCTGAATTGGAAGCGTACAAGGCGAACGGAAAACAGATAGTTGCCGAATACGTCTTTAACTGGGATGGCGTTGGGGAAGATGACCAAACTATTACAATGACCATCGACCCGGATGGAGACATTGTCCTTAAAAAGGTTACGCAGACCGGATTTGCATTCACTGATCCTAATCCCGTTGACAAATGGGTAGGAGAAAACTATACCAATACTGCTACAGGCGGTCAGGGAAGCGGAAGCATTACATATGAAATTATAGAAGGTGCCGCTGTTGCGGATATTGATGCTGCGACTGGCGAACTTACATTCAAGAAAATCGGAGCGGTTACGGTAAAAGCAACAAAGGCTGCTGATGAGGTGTATGATACAGCAACTGCAACCTATACTGTAAAGGCAATTAAGTACTCCCAGAGTAATTTTAAGTTTGCGAATTCCAATTCTATGATAGAAGTTGAATATGCAGACGGCAAATATACCAATGCTGCAAGCGGTGGTGAAGGTACTGGTGCAGTTACATATAAAGTGCTATCTGGTTCAGATGTTATCACTATTAATGAGACGTCGGGTGAGGTTACCTTCCTCAAAGCAGGCGAAGCCATGATTGAGGCTACCAAAGCTGCGGATGACAACTATAACGAAATAACCACAACTTATATTTTGAAGGTAAAAACTTCTGTACAAGAAGCATTAAGATTTGATGTGGTTCCTACCACTGTTACTTATAGTGAAGATGCGCAGAGCGTTTTGACTGTTAGTGGCGGTAGTGGAGAAGGCAAAGTTACCTATTCGATTGTAGAAGGTGATGAATACGCAACAATTGATAGTGCAACGGGTAAAATAACCACCACTAAAGCAGGTGGAAGCATTAAAGTACAGGTAAATAAGGCAGGTGATAAAGGATATCAGGCCGCGACACCTCTTGAAGCAACAATTGTTGTAGAACATGCAGAACAAAGCGGATTTGAGTTTACAGAGAAAACACCTTCTGATGTTACCTATGATTACCATAACAACACCTTTACAAATACAGTAAAGGGTGGTAATGGCACTGGCGCAGTCACATATACGTTCGCGGATATGGAATCTGATGAAATTGCAGATATTGATGCGACAACCGGTAAGATTACCATCTTGGCAGCAGGAACAATTAACGTTGTTGCGACCAAGGCGGGAGATGAGTGCTACAAATCCGCACAGACAACTTACCAATTGAAGGTAAATCCCGCAACTCCTGATTTCAATGTAGAAAATATAAATTTGAAATACGGAACGCTGTCTTATCCGATTGTTGTTGACACTATAACAGAAGGCGGTACCGGTGAGTACCTGTATGAAATTGTTGGTGTTAATGATATCGGCGCGGCAGTAGATACAAACGGTAATTTGACATTTACTGATTCTGTAGGACAGGTTGGAACAGTTACTGTTCGTATTACGAAAGAGGCTGACAATCGTTATTCTGAATTGTCTAAGGAAATCAGTGTGACGGTTTCTTATCTTGATGTGTCTTCAGCGGCAAAACTGACCGGAGATAAGAAGAACGAGTCCGGATGGTATACGGGAATTGTTACTATAACTGCTCCCGACGGTTATTCCATTAGCAAAAATAATCAGTTGTCTAATACAGAATGGACAGATACTTTGACCTGTAATACGGATGGTGTTAATGCAGTGGATTATTATCTTAAGCATAATCAGTCCAAATACATTTCAGGCAAAATGACCGCGAACGATATCAAGATCGATACTGCTTCGCCGGCAAACTTAAGCATTGCGTACGATAAGTCCTTTGTAAATAAGTTGATTGAAACAATTACTTTTGGACTTGTTCAAGGAGAAGAACTTATCGTAACGTTGTCCGCAACGGATGAGACCTCTGGTGTTGATTACCTCACCTGTAACATTGGTGGGCAGGATGTTGTAATCAAAGCAGTTGATTTTGATTCCAATCAGAATGGTGTGGCTACATACAGCTTTACTATTCCTGCGGAATTTAAAAATAGCATTTCCTTTACTGCAACCGATGTGGCAGGCTGGACATCAGCTATCAAAGAGGATGGCAGAATACTGGTTATCGATACAGTATCCCCCACGCTGGATGTAGCATATGAAAATGTAAAGAAAGAGCACAACGGTATTGCATATTCTAACGGTGATGTAACAGTTCAATTTAAGATAACAGAAGAGAACTTCTTACTTCGCGATGCGGACCCTGTGTTCAAGATTGACACTACACCTGTGGCTTTGACATGGACACAAGAGGGAGAAGAGTGGGTTGCTGAGCACACCCTCTCTAATGATAACGTATATGATCTTTCTCTGACATTTATCGATGCACGCGGAAATGCAATGGCAGATTTCAGTAAGACAGTTGTGATTGACCGTGCACTTTCTGAAATCAGCATTGATTATGGTACCTTGGTACCTGTGAAGGATAATATCTACAATCAGGCGAGAACAGCGACGATTGAGGTTGTAGAAGCGAACTTCGATTCAGTGAATGTTGAATTGATAGTAGAAGCAAAGGATATCACCGGTAATCCTGTAGACATTTCCGCTAAGGATTACGTAGCGTTTGCTAAGGACGCAACCAATTGGAAATATAAGAATGCGGCAGGTGAATATGTAGATGATGCAAATCAGGCTGAAGATCCTGAAAAGCATTATCTCGTACTTCCTACCTTTGATATTGATGCAATTTATAGCGTGGATGTGAAGTATATCGATCTTGCAACGAATGCAAACGATACCTATGTTGCAGATGAATTTGTTATTGATAAGACGGATGCGGAAAACATTCAGATTGAATATAGTACACCTTTAATTGAAAAGATTATTGAGGCTGTAACCTTTGGCATCTATCAGTCAGATAAGGTAGTCGTAACAGTTACCGCAAACGATAACATCTCCGGTGTTGATTATTTTGATCTCACCTACAACCCAGTGGATGGAGCAAATAATTCCAACGAAGATGAATTCACACTTGCGAAGTATGATGCAGTACAGGACGCAACGGATAAATCCTTGTTTAGTGTTGAATTCACTGTAGATGCTGACTTCCGCGGTACATTTACAGCAACAGCTGTGGATAATGCAGGAAATGACAGCTCTAAAGCCGATGTTAAGGTGGTTGTAGCAGACACCATTGCTCCCGGCCTTGCATACGAGTGGACATTTACAGATGATCAAATGAGAGATTTTGGGAATGTTTACTATACCAAAGAAGAAAGTGCCATCAAATTCACGGTGGAGGAGGCAAACTTTGACTTATCCCTGAAGACGGCGGATGATGAGAGTGTAGCACCTGCACCTGTGATGACAGTTAATGGAGCAGCAAAGGATGTATCTTGGATTCAGACAGCCGGAACCGATAAGTGGGAAGCAAATTACCAGCTGACCGGCAATGGTGACTACGTAGTAGAACTTTCCTATGCAGACCGTGCTACCAATGCCATGGCAACTTATACTCAAGAAGTTCATATCGACAATGTGGCACCTGAATTTGAAGTTACCTATGATAACAATGGTTATAAGAATACCAACAATTACAATGCAGACAGAACTGCTACCATCAAGGTAACTGAGCATAACTTTAGAGCAGAAGAAGTAGTGCTTGAAGTAACTGCCAAGGACATCACCGGCAGTGCAGTGGATATTTCTTCCAAGGTATATGCAGAGTATGCAAAGGATGCTGCAAACTGGATGTACAAGAATGCGGCTGGCGAATATGTAAGCAATGTAATGGAAGCCGTGAATGCGGACGAACATTATCTGGTGCTTCCTACCTTTGATATCGAAGCAATTTATAATGTAACTCTAAACTACACTGACCTTGCAGAGAATGTGGCAGACGAGTACACCGCAGAATTTGTAGTGGACAAGACCGTCGCAGATAACATTCAAATTGAATATAGTACACCCTTAGCAGATAAGATTATCGAGACAGTAACCTTTGGTATTTATAAGGCAGATGAAGTGGTTGTAACTGTAACTGCTAACGATAACATCTCCGGTGTTGATTATTTTAATCTGAAATACAACCCGGTAGACGGCGCAAATACTTCTAATGCAGACCAATTTACATTTGATGAGTATGACGCAGTACAGGATGCGGCTGACAAATCTCTGTTTAGTGTTGAATTCACTGTAGATGCTGATTTCCGTGGCACATTTACAGCAACAGCTGTGGATAATGCAGGAAATGACAGTTCTAAAGACGATGTTAAGGTAGTTGTAGCAGATACCATTACACCCGAACTTGCGTATGAGTGGAACTTCACCAATGATCAGGTAAGAGATTTTGAAGAAATCTATTACACAAAAGAAGCAAGTGAAATTAAATACACTATTGAGGAAGCAAACTTCGACTTATCTCTGAAGGTAGCAGGCGATGAAACTGTAGCACCTGCGCCGGTAATGACAGTCAACGGAGAGGCTAAAGATATTACCTGGACCCAGATTGCCGGAACCGATAAGTGGGAGGCTGATTATCTTCTGACCGGCAATGGTGACTATATGGTAGAACTTTCCTATACTGATCGTTCCACCAACGCTATGGAAACTTTCACTCAGGAAGTACATATCGACAATGAGGCACCTGTATTTGAAGTTACCTATGATAACAACGATTACAGAAATGCCAACAACTATAAGGCAGACAGAATTGCGACTATTAAGGTGACAGAGCATAACTTCAGAGCAGAAGAAGTGGAGCTTAAAGTAACGGCCAAGGACATCACCGGTAGCGCAGTGGATATTTCTTCCAAGGCATATGCAGAGTATGCAAAAACAGCAAGCAACTGGAAATATAAGAACGTAGCCGGAGAATATGTAAACTACGCATCTCAGGCTGCAAATGCAGATGAGCATTATCTGGTGCTACCTACCTTTGATATTGAAGCATTTTATAAGGTGACTCTAAACTACACAGACCTTGCAGAGAATAGAGCGGCAGAGTATGCGACAGAATTTGTAGTGGATAAGACTATCTCCAGTGATGTCACCATCGAATACAGCGCATCTATTATCGACAAGGTAATCGAGGCAGTTGCCTTCGGATTCTATCAGCCTGAAGTTACCATAATGGTAAGTGCGAAGGACCAGACAGCCGGGGTGGAAAGCTTTAACATTACATATACTCAGGTAGATGGTCAGAATAACTCAAATAAAGTCACCTATTCTACTGGTGAGCTTGTAGCACTTCAGGATGCAACGGATAAGACACTCTTTACCGCGACTCATGTTATCAGTGCACAGGCAAGAGGTAAGGTATCCGTAGACTTGATCGATAAGGCAGGTAATACCACAGGCAAAGCAGAAGAGTATGTAGTTGTAGCAGATACCATTGCTCCCGGTCTGGCGTATGAGTGGAAATTTACCAATGATCAGGTAAGAGATTTTGAGGAAATCTTCTATACAAAAGAAGAAAGCGAAATCAGATATACCATTGAGGAAGCGAACTTTGACTTATCGCTAAAGGCAGCGGACGACGAAAGTGTAGCACCTGCACCTGTGATGACAGTCAACGGAGAGGCTAAGGATATTACCTGGGCCCAGATTGCCGGAACCGATAAGTGGGAAACTGATTATACACTGACCGGTAATGGTGATTATGTGGTAGAACTTTCCTATACTGATCGTTCCACAAACGCTATGGAAACCTTTACGCAGGAAGTACATATCGATAATGTGGCACCTGTATTAGAAGTTACCTATGATAATAACGATGCAAGAAATGTCAACAATTATAAGGCTGACAGAACTGCGACCGTCAAGGTAACCGAGCATAACTTTAGGGCAGAAGAAGTAGTGCTGGAAGTCACTGCAAAGGATGTGACAGGTAGTGTGGTTGATATTTCTTCCAAGGCATATGCTGAGTACGCTAAGGATGCGGCAAACTGGAAGTATAAGAATGCAGCAGGTGAGTATGTAAGATATGCATCCCAGGCTGTAAATGCAGACGAACATTATCTGGTGCTTCCTACCTTTGATATTGAAGCTATTTATAATGTAACTCTGAACTATACTGACCTTGCAGAGAATGTGGCAGACGAGTACGCAACAGAGTTTGTGGTAGATAAGACAGTTGCAACAGATGTGGCTATTGCGTATAGCAATTCCATCGTCGAAAAGGTGATTGAGGCAGTTACCTTCGGTTTCTATCAGCCTGACGTGACAGTAACCCTTACAGCAAACGATATTACTTCCGGCGTAGACTTCTTTGATTGGACTTACAATAAGGAAGCAAATGCAAGTGCTGTAAATACAGAGGAACTGCAAGGAAAGATTGAGACAGGTGATATTACCTATTCGGCTGATGGACTTACTGCAACAGCAACATTTGAGATTCTTGCAAATGCAAGAGGCTATATCACTTCTTATGTTACAGATAGAGCAGGTAATTCCACAAATACCACGGATGAGAACAAAGTAACGATTGTGGTAGACACGATAAATCCTGAAATTTCTGTTTCTTATGAAGCGGATAATCCTGTGAATTCTAAAGTTCAGTGTGTTGACGATGATTTGAACACTGTTGAGTCGTTGGATAAGGCAGAGGCAGTTGGCGCATATTACAACGGCGATGTAACAGCGACGATTGTAATTGATGAAGCGAACTTCTTTGAAGGTGTTTCTGCTGTGGACAAAGCGACAGGTGAATCTGAGGTCATCCATAATGTGGGCATTAAGCTGACCAAGACGGATGATGACGGAAACGTGACCGTTACCGAGTATCTGCCTCGTGGTGCAAAACAGCTTTACACCACAGACAAAACAGAATACATCGCATGGACCACGCAGGGTGATATTCATACTTTTAAGATCAACTACACTGACAATGCAGACTATGTGCTGGAGATGGAGTATACCGATCTGTCCACCAACGGTGCAGACATCAGTGCAAACGATGGTTTGTCATCCAGCAAAACCTATAAGTCCAAAGTAGTGACGATAGACAAGGTCGATCCTGGCGTTCCTGTGGTGGAGGTTTCGTACGATAACAATGATTACAGAAATACCAACAACTACAAGGCAAACAGAACTGCTACCATTGAAATAACAGAGCATAACTTCAGATCAAGTGAAGTAGAACTTGTAGTAACAGCGAGAGATATCCAAGGTAATGCAGTGGATATTTCTTCCAAGGCTTACGCAGAGTATGCAAAGGATGCTGCAAACTGGAAGTATAAGAATGCGGCGGGTGACTTGGTAAATGATGCTTCTCAAGCTAAAGATTCCAATAAGCATTATTTGGTGCTTCCTACCTTTGATATCGAAGCAATTTATGATGTTACTTTGAATTACACGGACTTGGCGAAGAATGAGGCGGAGAAAAACCAAGAGTTGCAAAATGAAAAGTATGCGTATGCTACTGAGTTTGTGGTAGATAAGACAGTTGCAACAAATGTGGCTATTGCATATAGCAATTCCATCGTAGATAAGGTAATTGAGACAGTTACTTTTGGCTTCTATCAGCCTGACGTGACAGTAACCCTTACAGCAAGTGACATAATCTCCGGTGTAGACTTCTTTGATTGGGAATATACGAGAGAGTCGGATGCAAGTACTGTAAATACAGAGAAACTTCAAGGAAAGATTGAGACAGGCGATATTATTTATTCTCCTGATGGACTCACAGCAACAGCAACATTTAAGATTCCTGCAAATGCAAGAGGTTATATTACTTCTTACGTTACAGACAGAGCAGGTAACTCCACAAATACCACGGATGAGAACAAAGTAACGATTGTGGTAGACACGATAAATCCTGAAATTTCTGTTTCCTATGAAGCGGATGATCCTGTGAATACTAAAGTTCAGTGTGTTGACGATGATTTGAACACTGTTGAGTCGTTGGATAAGGCAGAGGCAGTTGGCGCATATTACAACGGCGATGTAACGGCGACGATTGTAATTGAGGAAGCGAACTTCTTTGAAGGTGTTTCTGCTGTGGACAAAGCGACAGGTGAACCTGAGGTCATCCATAATGTGGGCATTAAGCTGACCAAGACGGATGATGACGGAAACGTGACCGTTACCGAGTATCTGCCTCGTGGTGCAAAACAGCTTTACACCACAGATAAAACAGAATACATCACATGGACCACGCAGGGTGATATTCATACTTTTAAGATCAACTACACTGACAATGCAGACTATGTGCTGGAGATGGAGTATACCGATCTGTCCACCAATGGTGCAGACATCAGTGCAAACGATGGTTTATCATCCAGCAAAACCTACACGTCCAAAGTAGTTACCGTGGATAAGATTTTGCCCGAGATTACTGTGGAGTACAGCAATACAGACATCATTCATACCATCGGTGAAGAAGCGGAGGCAAGAGACTATTTCAATGCCGAGCAAACAGCAACGATTACGGTGAAGGAGCATAACTTCCGCGCAAGTGATTTTGCGGCAACTGTAACAGCGGTGAACGCGGCAAATGAGAATGTAGAAGTAAAAGTAGAAGTAGATACAAAAGACAAAGTTGAAGACGAAGTTGTTATTCTTTCCAATGATATTTATAAGAATGAAAAGTATTGGATAAAAAGTGGCAATGTCTATACTTTTACAATCAAGTACACGGATGATGCAAACTACACCTTTGATTACAAGTACAAGGACCTTGCTGAGAATGAGGCGACAGATTACGAAGAGGACAAATTTACCGTAGATAAGACCTCACCTTATAATCTGGTCATTTCCTACAGCCAGAGTATTTTGGAAAGAGTGATAGGTTCTATTACATTCAACTTCTACAATGGTAAGGTTACAGCTCATATATCAGCAGATGATGAGACGGCAGGAATCCATCGTTTCGTGTACTCTTACCTGAGAGCGTCGGGTGTAAGTTCGGTGAATACCGAATTGCAAAATGCCAACATTGAAGAACATGGAATGAGCCGAGATGGCAAGAGATCAACAGCACGGTTTGAGATCCCCAGAGATGCAGTCCATGGAACTACACAGTTCAATGGTAGTGTGAGATTTGCAGCGTTTGACCGCTCCGAGAACAGATCTGAGATCTTTGACGGTCGTCGCATCGTTGTGGATAATATCGCACCTACAGCGACGATTACCTACAACGAGCCGGTACAGCAGGCAAATGATATTTCCTACTATGCAGGAAACATTGATGCGAGAATTGTGATTAACGAGGCGAACTTCTACAGCGAAGATGTGATTGTGAGAGTCAACGACCAGCCCATAGCGGTTCATTGGATGGATGATAGTGTGGATGTTCATACCGGTACATTTACGCTGACAGAGGACAATGACTATATTGTAACTGTAGAGTACGTAGATCGTTCTCAGAACAGAATGACTACCTATACATCCAACCGTCTGACAATTGATACTAAGGCGCCCACGCTGACAGTATCCAATGTGGAGCATAATTCTGCAAACAAGGATGAGCCTTACAGATTTACTATCACTGCAAATGACACCAACATGGATCCTTCTTCTATCGACGTTGTTTTGATGGCAGTGGTTCGTAATGACGATGGCAGTTATTCTACAAAGCAGATTTCACTGGGTGGTGTAGCCACTGTGGAAGCGGGCAAAACTTACAGCTATACTGTGAACAACCTTGTGGAAGACGGAATTTACACATTGACCTGTACTTCTAAGGATATGTCCGGAAATGTATATTCTAAGATTGGTCTTAGCGATGGACGCGAGTATGATGAGGTCAGATTCTCCATTAACCGAGAAGGCTCTGCATTTGGAGTGAACGGGTTTACGGATGCTCTTGTTCAGAATTACTACGTTTATAGTGTAGATGAGGATGTGGTTATCGAGGAAGTGAACACAGACCCTATCGAAAACTATGTTGTAAAACTGAATGGAGAAGTCCTGACTGAGGAAGAGGATTACACCACCACAATTACCAATAATCGTGGTGAATGGAGTAGACGCACCTATGCAATTCATAAAGATCTTTTTGAGGCAGAGGGTGAATACAACATTATCGTAGAGTCTGTTGATAAGACAGAAACAACGGCATACAGTGACGTTAAAAACCTCAGAGTATCCTTTGTTGTAGACCAGACTGCACCTGTGTTGACCATAGGTGGTCTTGAAGAAGGTGGACGTTATCAAGTAGAAGAACAGACCGTGTCAGTGATTCCTACCGATGACGGTGGACGTCTCAACAGTATGAGGGTTATTATTTTAGACTCTGATGGCAAGCCACTGAAAGATGCTGACGGAAAGGACATCAGCGTAAGATTTGATATGTCCGGCGAAGAACTCCTTGCGCATATCCGCGAAAACAACGGTACGATAACATTTACCGTGCCTGAAGGATTGGAGCACCAGGTTCGGATTATATGTAACGACTGTGCAGTAAACGCTGACGGACAGACCAACGAATTCAACGAACTTTACACAAAGGTTACAGTATCCCAAAGTAGCTGGATTATCTTCTATGCGAATAAGCCGTTATTCTACGGTTCCATCGCTGGAGTACTCCTGCTCACTGCCGGTATTGCGTTCTTGGTATGGTTCAGAAAACGCAGGGAAGCAATAGATAAGTAATGCTCTATAGTAATGCTACTAACACTGAATTCGTTCAAGAGGGGGCAAGCGCCCCCTCTGAACGATTCTTTGACACATGTCATTATAGGTGATTGATGAAAAAGACAATATTCGAGATATTTACTTGCGATGACGATACGAATATAACAGAGTTTCTAAAGTTCTTCATTATGAAGCATTTTGGTGAAGGTTATCGTGTAACAACAATGAATCGGTGTCAGGAACTACTTGGAATGATAGAGATGAATGAGAGAGTTCCGGACATATTGATTATGGATATTAACTTAAAGGATGGGAACGGTATTGAGACTGTTAAGCTAATACAGAAAAACCATCCAAAACTGAAAGTAATTTATTTAACAGGCATAATCAATTATGCCACTTCGATTTTTGAAACCAATCCGGCTTATTTTTTAACAAAGCCGATTATAGAAGATAAATTGATTGTTGCAATAGAAAAAGTCAGTAAAGAAATTGAATTTGAAAATAACGATTCTTTTATTATAAAAACAAATGGCTCTGAGATGAAATTATACCGTAGGGAAATCCTGTATGTAGAAAGCCAGGGCAGAAAACTCAACCTACATACGATTAGCGGAAAAAGAACTGAGATATATGAAAAAATGGATGCTATCCAAGAAGTGTTGGGAGCTACTTTTGTCAGAAGCCATAAGAGTTACTTAATTAACATGAAATACATCATAGAAAGGACCAACCAGGAGTTCTGCCTGACTAACGGAGAGGTTCTTCCTATCAGTAAGCCTAATCTGAAAGAGGCGAAAATGAAATTTATTTCGTATTTAGGTGATGCATGATGAGTCCTTTTTGGTATGAAATGATTGTCCATCTCTGCGAAGCAGCGGTTGCCGGCATATTTTTGCTGAATCTATTGAGAACTAAATACAATGCTCTTTTGACGCTTTTATTATGGGTTCTAATTGGAATGGTAATCATTTTGATTGCTCCGAATTCTCTGATTTTCAGAATCATTGTGAGTGCGTTGACAGAGTTGGGGTTTGTGCTTTTCATGTATGAAGGTACATGGATGGTTAAGGTAAGTAAATTTTTAATTAAGCAGGGTATGGTGCTGTTAAGTTTAATAACATCCTATGCTTTATACACCGGAATCACCAAAAAGGACGTCCCCGTATTACATAACTGTACCGGTGAGGACTATACATATTGCTTGCTGTATCTTTTGATATTATCCATATCTACCTCTCTGGTTTATCAGTTTGTGAAAAAGAGAAGAGGAGTAGAAATTCCATGGATTGTGGGGACGCAACTTGTAATTGGTGTGGGAGAATGTACTGCGATTCTTGCAGTTGCCGCCATATCAGCAAATGTGATCAATGCGGAACGCTCAAACTATATCATAATCAGTGTGATTTGTATGATAGTGGCAAATGTGTCCATTGGCTTGCTTGCCTCCTATTTGTTGGGGCAACTGTTGGAATCAAAGGATATGGACTATGGCAGAGAAATCAGCAATATGGAATACAAATACTACGAAATGTCCGTAGAAATTGAAAAGAATATTCGTGCAATGAGACACGATATTTCCAATCAGATACAAACCGTTTACGCTCTGTTCAAAAGTGGAGAGATCAAGAAGGGGATGGAGTTGATTGGTAGCCTAAAAGAGGGATATTCCCATATTGATCAAATCGTTTACTGTAATAATCCGGTAGTCAACATCATCCTTTCGAATAAAAAAAGAGATGCGGAAGCACGGGGGATAGAAACGCACATAAAGGTCAAGGATTCTTTGGAGAGCATTCCGATTACAGATTATGATCTTTCGACTGTGATTTGCAATCTTTTGGACAATGCATTTGATGGGTGTATCAGTAGCGAACAAACAAATCCAAGATTGGTTGTTGAGATTTTCTGTAAGAACCAGTACCTGGTAATACGCGTACTCAATTCCTGTAAGGTGAACATGGATTTTGAGGACACAGACAATATTGAGACTACGAAAACGAGCGGGACCAACCATGGCTTTGGTATGCCGATTATCACAGGTATAGCAAAGAAATATCGCGGAGATTTTGTGGTGTCGGCGCGGAACGGAATTTTTACAGCAACCGTTGTGTTGTCTATGAAATAGAAATATAAGAGGTGAAACAAATGGATATTAATCAAGTATGGCCGGAATGGCACGAGGATTGTGTCCTTGGAGAAGGCTCCTTTGGTAAAGTGTATCGGGCCAAAAGAGTGGAGTACGGAAGAACCTTCTTCTCTGCGATTAAGGTGCTTACGGTTCCCAAGAGTCAACAGGAAGTAAAGTATGCCAGAGCACAGGGGATGAATGATGCGGAAATCTATAATTATTTCCAAGGTCTGGTAGATAACCTGCTGAATGAGATAACGCTCATGGATAATCTGAAGGGTGCCAATAATATTGTGGGCATCGAGGACTATAGAATTATCGAGCGCCAGGGAGAAATCGGGTGGGATATCTTTATCCGCATGGAACTACTTACCCCGTTTGATAGTTTTGTTTCAAATCCGGAATTTACACAAAAAGATGTGATTCGTCTTGGTGTGGATATATGTACGGCATTGGAAACCTGTGAGCAGAATTACATCGTGCATAGAGATATCAAACCTGACAATATCTTTATTTCCAAATTTGGTGAGTACAAATTGGGTGACTTCGGTATTGCGAGAAAACTGGAAGCCACACAAGCCAACCTGTCCCGTAAAGGTACCTTGAATTACATGGCGCCGGAAGTATACAAGAGCGAGGAATATGGTTCCAATGTAGATATCTATTCCTTGGGCTTGGTTTTATACACCTTGCTCAATAATAACAGAATCGCATTTTTACCTCCTTACCCTCAACAGATTACATACAAAGATAATGAAGAGGCATTAGCACAGCGTCTTTCCGGTGCGGCGATTCCTCTGCCCTGTAATGCAAGCGCATCCCTTGGCACCGCCATTGTGAAAGCATGCGCATATAGACCGCAGGACAGATATCAGACGGCTACAGAATTTAAGAATGCGTTGATTGCCGAGTGGAACGTGCTTGTACAAAACGGAGATAACACCGGAATCAATTCTGACGCGCTTCGTTTCCGTACTGACATTGATGAAAAATTAAAGAGCACAACCAACGATATGACAGCCAACGGTCGACTGGTATTCGAAGAGTATATGCAGGGGACCACAGTTCTGCAACAGGAAAGTGAGGGGGCTGCATCTGCAGGATATCAGCAGGGATATCAACAAGAATATGTTGCTACCGCAGACTATGAGTACGGCACCGTCCGTGGCAATAAATTCTGCAGAATTCTTGCGTACGTATTAAATCTGGCCGTTTGTGTCCTTGCAATGGTGTTATTACTGCGAGACGATAGTTCCGCTCTGGTTCGCACCGTCGGTGCAGCAATGCTGGGAATGGGAATCTGCGCGTTGATGGCGGATAGAAACAGACGGTCAGTGGGAATTGCCTTGTCCGCACTATCGCTTGGATACATCTTGGAGGGCGCGGGCGTTTTGCTTGGAGGAATTCATGAAGAACTTCCGATGCAGGCGTTTGTCGTAGTGATATCAGGATTGATTCTCCTATGCGGAGGTATCTCTATATTAGCCCAGAAGGAAATCCGTATGGGTGGATCCCTGTGCGTGGTGGCAATCGCCATTGAATGGATATTTAATTTATACCAGCATGTTAATGGTGACCTTCACACGGACCTTTGGCATATTTTTGTTGGTATTGCGGCATTTGCCACATTTATATGGTCCTACGGATATGACAGCCGGGATGAGGTTGAGGGTATCCGTAAGATTCTCCACATCGGTGCTTATGTTGTATCCGGCGTGGTAGCTATCTTAAGTGTATCACATGCAATCACTGTTATTTTAGAAATTCTGAAGTGATGAAGGGAGAACTATGATTTTTCAAGTAAAAGCTTCATGTGGTTCGTTCATTGGGGACGGACGCAACAATAACGAGGATAATTTTTATTTCAATCAAAAACATTTGCCGGAACAAAACAAGGGGTTAAAGAACCCTATCAAATATGATGGCGCAACATCAGACAGTATTCTGTTTGCTGTTTTTGATGGCATGGGTGGCGAAGTGAACGGAGAGGAAGCCTCCTGCCGTGCCAGTGAGGTGTTTGCGGATGAGTATAAAAAACTAGAAGGACTTGCGCTATCCGGTAAAGAGTTGATGATTAGAGCTTGTCAGAAGGCAAATGATGTTATCAATGAGATTGCCGAAAGCAAACACATTGGCACTATGGGGACCACTGTTGCTGCGGTGTACTTAACCCAAGACGAAGTGGTGTCCTGCAATATGGGAGACAGTAAGATTTTTCGAATCCGGGAAGGCCAGATGGTGCAGATTTCGGAGGACCATACGGATGAAAAGATCATACAGTCTATGGGATTAAATAAAAAACCGGTGTTACTACAGTATTTGGGGATTTCTGATACGGAAATGGCAATAGACCCCTATATTACCAAGGGGGATATTCAAGATGGGGATGTATTTGTGCTCTGTAGTGACGGCGTCACAGACTTCCTTTCTTCAGAAGAAATGTATGAATTGATAAAGGATAGAACAGCGGACGAAGCCACCAGATGCATTCTTGCCGAAGTGGATAAAAAAGGTGGTTCGGACAACGCAACAATTATCATTGCTAAAATGACGGCATGAGGGGTAAATCGATATGGCTATAGAGATGGAACAGGATTTGGTCCTGAAAATTAAAAAAATAGTAACGGATGAGCTTCCCCTCAGTAAGCTGAGCGACGAAGAACTTCGTTCTGAAATCGAAGTAATCGTGGATGAACAGACCCGGGGACAGTATATGGGTGTCAGCGCCCGTGTAAACCTCGTGGAGCAGGTGTACAGTTCTATTCGAGGTTTTGGCTTATTGGACTCTATCATCAGTGATGACAGTATCACGGAGGTTATGATCAACGGTCCGGAGAACGTATTTATAGAGAAAAACGGTAAGTTGAAAAAACTGGACGCCACTTTTGAGAGTCAGAGACGATTAGAGGATATTATCCAGCGTATCGTAGGTCTGGCAGGTCGAGAAGTAAACCAGGCAAATCCTATCTGTGATACCAGACTTCCTGACGGCTCCCGTGTAAATGTGGTCTTGCCGCCCATTGCACTTTGTGGTCCCACGCTGACCATCCGTAAATTCTCAAAGACACCTATGACGATTGAGAAATTGATTCAGTATGGCTCTATCACAGAGGAAATTGCCGAGAAATTGGAACTCTTGGTAAAAGCAAAATATAACATCTTCATCAGTGGCGGTACCGGTTCCGGTAAAACCACATTCCTTAATGCATTGTCAAACTTCATCCCTAAGGATGAACGTGTCATCACCATCGAGGATTCGGCGGAATTGCAGATCACCGGCGTAGAGAACCTGGTAAGCCTGGAAACCAGAAATGCCAATACTTCCGGTGAAGGACAGATTACGATTCGAGACCTGATTAAATCGTCTCTTCGTATGAGACCTGAACGTATTGTTGTAGGAGAGGTCCGTGGCGGAGAAGCATTGGACATGCTCCAGGCGATGAATACCGGTCACGATGGTTCCCTTTCCACCGGCCACGCCAACTCCACGGAAGATATGTTGAGCCGTTTGGAAACCATGGTTTTGCAGGGCGCTTCAGGACTACCCCTGGAGGCGATTCGCCACCAGATTGGATCGGCCATTGATATCATCATTCACTTGTCCAGACTCCGTGACAAGTCTCGTAAGACCATGGAGATTACTGAGGTGGTTGGTTATAAGGATGGCGAGATTCTGCTCAATCCTCTGTATGTATTCGAGGAGGATGAAAGATCTACACTGGAAAGGGTATCCGGGTCTTTAGTTAGAACTGCAAATCCCTTGCAGAATGATTTCAAACTACGAATTTCCGGTATCAAGACAAAAATCTAAGGTCAAATTTTACAAGAAAAAGTCGATTTTTGACATTAGCGCGTTAAAGCAGATAAATTGTTATACAATTATCTGAATCGAAACAGGAGGAAATACCATGAGAATTAAACTGGCTATTTTAGAAAGCGATTCCGCGTATTTGCGTCGTGTAGTGCCGATGTTCAATAGCAAATTTGCGGAAGAACTGGAAATATATTCATTTACAGAAATTGATGCGGCGATGGATTGCCTAGAAGAGAAAAAGATAGATGTATTCCTGGCCACCAATAACTTTAAGATTGATTTCACTTTAATACCGAAGCGATGCGGCTTTGCTTACCTGGTGGAAAGTCTGGATATTGATTCCATTGACGGACACAAGGCGGTGTGTAAATTCCAAAAGGGTGATTTGATTTATAAGCAGGTGCTTAGCATCTATTCCGAGCATATGCCTAATATCACGGGTATCGCCCAAAACGAAAACGGCGCCATGAAGACCATTTGCTTCTGTTCGCCCTGTGGCGGTGTGGGTACCTCTACTGCGGCAGCAGGATGTGCCATTGCGTTGGTAAATGCAGGCTATAGGGTACTGTATTTGAACACCGAGATTTACGGTGAGGCAGATAACTTCTTCTCCTGTGACGGACAGTTTGATTTCAGCGATGTAATCTACGCCGTGAAGAGCAATAAGACCAATCGTGCAATGAAATTACAGAGTACGGTAAAGCAGGATGCCACAGGCGTCAGCTTCTATTCTTCAGTGAAAGTACCCTTGGATATGATGGAGATGAAGCCTGCAGACTATATCACCCTGCAGGATGAGTTTAGAAAACTTGGTTGTTATGATTACGTGGTAGTGGATATGGAATTCCCTAAAGTGATGTCTGGTTTTGAGTTTTTCGAACACTGCCATTCAGTGGTGCTTGTAACGGACGGCGGCGCTAACGCGGAGGTTAAACTGACCAAAGCCATCAGGGCAGTACAGATCATAGACAGCACTGCAGAATTTGCACTGCAGCCCAGGCTGTGGCTGTTGAGAAACAAAAGCGCATCAAATGAGCTAACGCAAAATGAGGTACGTGTATTGGGTTCCTTCCCTATATACCAAAGTGTAGCTCCGGCTCAAATGGCAAAGCAGTTGTCACTGTCTGATATGTTCAAACAACTCATTTAGAAAGGTAGAAACGGCGATGAAAAAGAAGAAAAACACGCAAAACATACCAACCTATGAGGTGTCAGGCACCAATCGAAAGATGATAAACTACAAAGTTTATCAAATGACTTCCAATGAGAAACTTCTATACTTTCTGTTGGCATTTGTGATTGGTGCAATTGTGGCGTATCTCTTTTATGGTGGTATCGGTAAGGATGATTATGGTAGCCCCACCACGCTGACCTACATTCTGGATGTGTCCATTATGGCGGTAATCGGCGTCGTGACAGCCATTCTGTTTCTGCCTATTCGACGGGAACAGATTATCGAAGCCAGAAGGAAACAATTGAGAAAGCAGTTCATCGATTTGCTGGACTCTTTGGCAACCTCTATTGCTTCCGGTAAAAATGTACATAATGCATTTATGGCGGCAAGAGAGGACTTGCTGGTGCAATATCAGCCCGATGCTTACATTATGCAGGAGGTAGATAATATCGTCAGTGGTATCCAAAACAACTTGGATGTGGGCGCCATGCTGATTAACTTCGGAGAGCGCAGTGGCATTCAAGATATTCGTACCTTTGGCAGGGTATTCGAACTTTCCTATTCTAAAGGTGCTAACCTAAACGACGTGATTCGAAACTGCCACCTCATTTTGAGCAACAAGTGTGAGATTGAAGACGAGATTGAGACGAAGGTTGCATCCAACAAGAACGAACAGAACATCATGGTGATTATGCCCATAATTCTGGTAGCAATGATTAAGATGTCAGACCCTGATTTCGCAGGCAACTTTACAACACCTACCGGTATCATCTGTACCACAATTGCCGTGGGAGCATTTGTGGGTGCATACCTGTTAGGTAGAAAAATTCTGAAGATAGAGGTGTAAAAAATGGCATTGAATATTATATTTTTGGCTCTATCTACGATAGCATGCCTTTCCTTCTTGATTTTGCTCTTAATTTCCGGAGAGTTCGAGGAGTATATTAAACCGTTGGACAGTAAGGTGTTCATGTTACCGGAAATCTACGGTGTGGGATTCAAGGTCCTAAAGATTTTCAAGTTTCAGTATAAAACCCGAGGGGCAAATAAGCTGAGAGAGAATATGGCCATTCTCTACAGTGAGAGATATGCGGAGTATTACATGCGTGTGTTATATGCGCAGAAAATCAGCATTGCCTATCTGATCTTTGCGGTGGGATGCGCCATCAGTGCATTAGCAGACGGGACCGATAAAATAGTGATGTTTGTATTGGTCTGTGTGGTTTGTTTTGCAGTATATTACACCTTGGGACAGGCTCCCGCGGACCAACTGAAAAAGCGCGGTGAAAGGTTTATGGATGAATTTCCCAATGCAGTATCCACCATCGCCCTCTTAGTGAATTCTGGTATGATTCTCCGGGAAGCGTGGCGGGAAGTGTCCATGTCACATGACAGTGAGTTGTACATGGAAATGCGTAAGATGAACGAAGATATCGACAATGGTGTATCGGAAATTGACGCATTGTATGCATTCAGTAATCGGTGTGTTGTTTCGGATATCAAGAAATTTACATCATTTATTGTGCAAGGTCTGGAAAAAGGAAGCAAAGACTTAGCTAGTGCGCTGAGAATTCAAACCAATGAATTGTGGCAGATGAAAAAGCAAAACACCTTGCGACGAGGGGAACTTGCTTCCAGTAAACTGATGATACCCCTGATGGTGATGTTTGTGGGGATTCTCATCATGGTCATGGGACCGATTATGACGAATCTTGGTATTTAAGAGAGAGACTCTCTTGAAAATAAACTAACAAACAATGAAAAATGGAGGGAACAAATATGTCCAACTTAGTAAACAAAATGTATTTTAAAGCACTGTATATGAAGAGCAAAGCAATGAATGCTTTGAAGAATGAAAGAGGAGAAGCCAACCTCATTTCCATTATTTTGATCCTTGCAATCGTTATTGCGCTTGCACTCGTTTTTAAGGATAACATTAAGAAACTCTTCGATCAGATTTGGGGATCAATGTTTGAGGATACAACTAGCGGATTGACTAATTATTAATAGGATTTATGCTCCCCCGCCGCTACCTACGGTGGCGGCGGGGAAAACTCTTTTAGGAGAATAGAAGAATGATTTATTTATGGTTTGTTCTGATAGCCCTTGCGTCCGTATGCGGTATCGCGGTTGTATCCGGTCGAAAGGGTGTTATCGACTTGGGAGAAAAGATAAGAATCTATAAGCCTTGCGAGGACGATATTGTCCCTTACAGAGGTAAAAAACTAATCTTGATTACAATCATCTGTTTTGCCTTGGCACTGGCGATGCAGATTTCCTTATATAAAAACACAGAAATGATGAACTTTATCAAGTTATACGGATTGTTTTTGATTGTGATGTGTGCCGGAATCATTGATGCCAAGAGAAAAATCATCCCCAATATCCTCATTTTTGCAGGATTAATTTTTAGGGTAGGGATTTATGTATACGAAATATTCTTGGCGAAAGATATGAAGCAAATCATCATCAACGATGCCATCGGTTTCGTCATCGGATTCGTACTTTTAGCGGTGGTGTCGTTGGTTTCCAAAGGTGGACTCGGTTTTGGTGATGCCAAACTGTTCGGTGTCATAGGCATCATATCCGGTGCATATTGCACCTACAGTACTCTGTTGATGAGTTTGATATTATCTACAATCATTTCGTTGATTGGGATTGCGACTAAAAGGATGAATCGCAAGGATGCCTATCCGTTCGGACCCTGTATTGCGGCAGGATATATCATTGCAGTTCTTTTGACCAGTTATTGATAAGGAGTGACGGAAGAAATGAAAAAGAGTAACAACAAGGTTTTAATTATAGTAGGCGTACTATTGATGAACGTGTTAGTTCTGTATATGATTGGACAGACTCTTTTGGGCAAAGAGTCCCCTTATGATATCGCCGTGAGGGAAGCAAGGACATATGTAGAAAACGAATTATACTCTAGGGCGATTGATAAGTATAATGAAGCCGTTATCCTTGAAGATTCTTTGGAACTTCGTTTGGAAATGGTAGATGTATATGAAAAAGGAATGGAATATGGTGAGTTTACATCTACATACGAGGTGTTTAATTGGCTCACCACCATGGTGGATATCTATAGAGATTATCCTGCAGCCTATGAACAGGCTTGTAAATTGCTTATGAAGTATCAAAAATACGAGGATTGCGCTGAACTTTTGATGCAGGCAAGAGACCTATACGTTACTTCAGAAAAAATTGAAGAGTACCGCGAGCAGATTAGATATCAGTATAGAAAGAATTACGCAACATATCAGGAAGTACTACCTGTGTTTGATGGTGTGTATGTGGTGAAAGCAGATGATGTGTACACATATTTAGGGGACGATACATCTTCTACTCACAGTGGTGCTTATACCTATGCAAGTTCCTATTCGGAAGGTTACGCCTTTGTAAAAGCATTCTTCCCGGATGGGAATGAAAGAAGTTTTCTTATTAATAAAGATGGACAACGACAAGTATATTTCATGGATGTGGAAACATCTTCCGGTGTTGGCTTAGCCAGAACATTGGAGGGAGAAGAACTGCTTCTCCTGTCCTGTAAAGTAGGAGATAAGTATAAGTACTACCACATTAATGGTAAAGAAGAATTTGGCGAATATGACTTTGCAGGTCGGTTCAGAAACAATGTAGCGGCGGTTATGGAGTCGGAGGGCAAGTGGAAACTGATTAATGGAACAGGCAATCCAATTGTGGACAAGACCTTTTCTGATGTGGTACTCAACGAGTTTGATGAATGTGCACCCAAGGGCTTGATTTGGGCCAAAGAAGGAAGCGAATACCATTTGTATGATACGTTGGGCAATCAAATCAGTGACTTTGCCTGTGACGGCGCAAAAGCATTTGTAGACGAGTATGCAGCTTTTCAAAAGAATGGTGTTTGGGGGTATGTAGATGCCACTGGCCAGATTCTTTTGACGCCTCAATTTGACGATGCAAAATCTTTCTCCAATCGCATGGCTGCGGTCATGATTGGAGATGGATGGAGACTCATCAATCCCAAAGGAGAAATCGTGGTGCAGGAATCCTTTGACGATGTGGATTACCTGAATGATAAGGGCGTTTGTTTCGTAAAAAGTAAAGATAAATGGTCCTATTTGGAGATGTACTATACCGGTAAGTAATGAGAGGTAGAATGAAGTGAAAAACAAGAGGGAGAATGGTGTAGTCGTAGTAGAAGCGTCTATCGTTGTCACAATTGTTATTATGTTGATATCCGTAATGCTGTTTATGGGAATGATGCTATATCAGCAAACCCTTGCGGCAGCCATGGCTAATCAAACGGCATCAGCTGTTGCACAGGTATATGGCAATAATGTAAAAGACCCGTTCACAGGATACATAGATATAGATAAAATATATCAGCCCGTTACTTATAGCAATTATAAAACGGATTCTTATATGAACATTGTGACGGGCAAGGCTGATATTTATGCAAAGTATAGATTAAAATCCTCCCGAATACTGCTTGGTGGTAAACCGGAAGTAAAGGTAGAGATTGTTAAAAAGAAGAACGAACTTTTGAAAAGTCAGATTGTAGTAACCATTGAGGATGAATACAAGTTGCCGCTTGCCGGTTTCTTCGGAGCGGCTGGACTATTTAAGTACAAGGCTACCGGAAGAGCGGATTGCGTGGATTATTTGGATTATTTAAATGGTGCGGAAGCAATTGGCAATCCGGAGCGTGCCAATCCGGCACCTATCTTTGAGGACAAATGCCTCGTTGAATTCGTACCGAATACGGACGATGGTATCACTAAGTTTTCTACGCATGTGCGCACCGGAAAGAGTATTTCTACCTCCAGTACGCTTACCAGAAGTATGATGCCGAGAGAACCGGAGAAATATATTCCTAAATTTGAGTTTGTGAGATGGGTGAAGGCGGATGGCATTACATTCACAGAGACTACAGATGTAATTCAAAGCATGAAAGTCTATGGGGAATGGAAGTGTACGGTTACTTTTGATCCAACGGGTGGAACACTAGAACCGACAACGCAAAAATATATCGTTAATTCACAACCCAAGTTCCCGGAACCCACTCGTGAACGCTATGTGTTTGAGGGTTGGTATACCCAGAAGGACGGTGCGGGAAAGCAGTATTTTGATCATTCCACACCTGTGACGGACAATATTACATTATATGCAAATTGGGTTTGCGCACATAACTATATCACAGAATCCACTACGCCCGGTACTTGTCAAGTCAAGGAGATTCAGCATCAAAAGTGTGAATGGTGCGGAGAATTGAGAGATGTGGAAGGCGTGCTTGGAGGGCATAATATGCAGTTTGCCGGGACGATTGGCTATTACTGTACGGATAAAAAAGATGTATACAGATGTACATATGGTTGTGGCACAGAAGAAATATACGATAATCCTACGGGAAAACATGTTTGGTATAGAGGGGCATATGAGTATCGGATGGAACATCCGTTTCATTGTGAGTCTACAGGTGTTAAGTATGGGTATGACACTAATATTGATCCATGGTGTTGGGGAAAATATCATCATTGCGGAGCGATGACATGCTTTGACGCTGTGTGCGATAAATGTGGAAAATATGATGGATATTGGTGCGGCAATGGTGGGCGTTGGGTACCTATAGCACACTGGTTTCGGTAAATGAACTATAATAAACACATGGAGAAATTGCGATGAAGAAAGCTTTGTTAATAATATTTGGAGTACTTTTGGTATTGGCTATTGGAGCCTGCGTATTTATTTTCATGTCTAAGAGGTCGAGTGAGAGGATGAATGAATTCCCGGAAGAACAGATGATGGGAATGGGACAGATTATTGAACCTGACATATTAGATAACGAAAAGGGCTTTTTTGCTACGACTACATTGGTAGAATTGGAATCTTTATCGGAAAAATTGGGACATGAGATTAGTGGAGATGAGTATGGGGAAAGAAGATTTTTTGTGTATAACGTGGGGTGTTGTGACCTTCCAGTTCAATTTACTTATTTATCATATGAACAGACGGGTGTGTTTAATGAGTTGGTTTGCCAATATAGCCCATTTGGTGAGGGATATGCGTCACAAGAGAGTTCGCAGGGCACCCATACCGGTGCAGAATTAAAACTTGAAGTTGAAAAGTTTCTTCATATGTTAGAACAAGTATTTGAAGTTAAGATCGGAGACAAATTTTATGTTGTAACTTCTGATGGGGAACCAATATCAAATCAAGAAAATTCATCTTATGAACAAATCATGAATGGTGAAGCTTCGATATATTTTACTCTTCGGGATAGAAATGGTTTTTTTTGGTGTCTGTCAAGCGAAATCACCGAGGAAGGATTGATTTGTTTAAACTTCACAAATTATTACAACCAATATGCGGACAATATTGTAGATATTACGGTTGAATAAAGATAGATAACAGGAGGGCGAATATGCGCTCAAGAAAGTCAGTATCAGGTGTGATTACCATTTTAATATCGTTGATGATGGTTGGTATCTTGTCACTTGGCACCATGGTCATAGAAGCCGGTAGACTTCAAGCGGCTAAAACACAGCTTGCTGAGGCAAATATTAGTGCTGCGACATCCATGATTGCAGGCTACGATACTGTTTTGTATGAAAGATATGGATTGCTAGCAATAGATGAAAACTTATCAAATGAGGCAAGATGCAGGGATTATATCTTATTTAATTCTGATTTTGGTGCAGGATATAGTGGGATTAATTTGGCCAAGATGTATCGGGTGGATACGGTAGATATGACAGGGATGTATAACCTAACATATCCAGGCATTTTAAAGAGACAGATTTTGACTCGTGCAAAGTATAATGTAGACCCCACCCAATATGCCTTCAATTATTACAACATTGTACCCACATTATCGGGCTTACAAGAGAATTGTAGGATTGTGAAGGATAGACTGGAAGAAATTGCAAGTGGTCAGATTCACACTGGGGAGAAGGAAGATATAAACACTCAGATGGCAGGGGCGCTTCAGACATTATTTGTGACGCTTGGCCTTAATATGAAGCAATGGAATGAAGGATGCAATACGATTTTAAATGATAATACAGCAGCTATTTTACCAAGTTCTAATTGGACTGGGACTGCAGACAATTCCATCACGGCTCAAGATGTAGAAAACATCCATAATACTGTGGCAGACGTGAGAACGGTGTTAGGTGAGGTCGGTGCTTTGAATTATACCACTGAAACTATACCGGATGTAGCAGATGTCAATACATCTGTGGGCGAGATAGATGCGCTCCTGTCTACCATTGGAGATGTCACCACCAATGGTAATATTAAGCAAAGTACGATAAATGTCGCGAGAATATGTGTGGAGATAGCGCAAGAGATTGATGAGGCAATCGAGTTGCTTCTTGCCCCCGGGGATAATCAGGCAATGAATTTGGAGAGCAATTTGCTCCTCAATTCCTATATAGCAGAATACTTTTCCAATCGAACCCGCACGATGGAAGGATACATGGGACCAGCATCAGGAGCAGGGATGAATGAAGATGATGCAAACTTTGTTTCTGCATGTACGGAGTATGTGTTCGGTGGCAAACGTAACGAGTTAGAAAATCAAGGCATTGCATATGATTATATTGCAGCAATTAGGTTGATGAATAATTTGGCGAGTTTTCTGCCCGACTCTCTTGCCGGCGGCAGTGCATATACGGCAATGGCATATTTGGCGTGGGGATACTATGAGACATGCATAGATATGGAGTTGCTAACCAATTACAAGGCTGACATTCCTCTATACAAGTATAGTTTAAACCTCCCGCTACATAATCCTGGGTTAGTAAAAGATGCTTTTTCGTCAGGCAGTATTCCAGAAGCATTGAAGGTCTTGGGGATGGATGTTGAAAACGAGAATCTAGAAACCGAGGAGAATCCAGAAGAAGAGAAGAATCCTGAGGATGAAGAAATCGGGACAACTTATAGAGATTATTTGGCACTTGGTCTGTGGTTAGTGCCCAATTCTCATAAGTTACCTAGAATTGCAGATATTGTTCAATTGGAAATGAGATATCGGGAAGCATATATCAATCAGCAAACACCCGAATTTTTAATGAGTAATAAAAATACCTTTTGCAGAGTAAAGGTAACTGCAAGTTTGAATTCTATCTTGCCTGTGATTTCCGTCGGGTCAGACAGCAAGGTGGATGGCACAAAATTCCAAAGTATAAAATATGTAGGTTACTAAAGGACGGTTCCGTATGAAGAAAAAGGAGCAAGGTGTTTTAACTATAGAAGCTTCTATAGTTCTTATCATTTTTCTATTATTTATTTTATTTTTATTTGGTTTTGCCCGTATTTATCGCGCGCAAAATATGGTGAGCCATGCGGTTTTGCAGAGTGCAGACGCACTTGCGCTGGAATCTTATTTAAGAGAGTTGGCCCATCACCAAGATGCAGAGAAGATTGTAGAACTGGGAAACGAACTCACAGGTGTGACTTCGTTTAACGCAGACAATTTTACCAGTCTTAGAGCAGCAGATATTTCTAAATTAGCAAAGGAAAAATTTATTGCTGCGGTGGCTGATTCTCAAGCCAATGCTGATATCAAGTTAAAACAACTGGGCGTCAAAAATGGCTTAGACGGTTTGGACTTTTCTAAATCAAAAATGGACTTGGCTAATAACGATGTGATTGTCCACGTGACATATAAATTGAAAATGCAAACGGCCTTCTTTGGAAACAATGAAATCACCGTAACTAAGGCAGGAAAGGCAAAAACCTTTGGAGATATTTTATTTGGAATAGCTACGATTCCGAATGATGAACGCATGGGGACTGCTAGTGGCGGAGGCAGTTATAAACATGGAGAAACGATAGAGATTATTGCCACACCCCAATATGGTTACTACTTTGACGGATGGGATGATGACGGCGATGGTATCGTGGACTATGATGTCGGTGACCCTGTTACCACATCGACACGAACAATTACAGTTACGGATGCTAAAACTTACACGGCAATATTTAAAAATAAAGGATATGCGGTGATTACTTCTGTGTACCCGGAAGGCGTAGCGGAAATCACAGCGGGTGGTGTATTTGCCTATGGAAGTAGGGTAGAGTTGACAGTTTTCAATGAGAATCCTCATTATGTATTCTCCGGATGGACGGGCGAACTTTTGCAGGATTTGAACGGTGACGGAATTGAAGAGAAGTTGACAAGCCTTCCCAGGAAAACAGGCGATAAAAAATATATCATACCTGATGTACAAGGTGTTTATTGGATTACTGCAAACTATACCCCTAGGCAGTATCGGGTAACGGTTGAACATAACAATGGTGGAAGTGTCAAGATTGATGGAGACAGAATTTCCACGAAAACAATTACCTATCCACAAGAGGTTACTCTGGAGGCCACACCATCTATTGGATTTGCGGTAGATTACTGGATGAAAGATGGGGTGAAAATAGAGGGCAGCGCAGGAAAAACAATCTGGTATGATCTTCCGGTAGTCGGTGATGTGGTGTACAAGGTAGTTTTCAAATCAACTAAGGTGAAAGTAACATTTCTTGATGCAGATGAAAAACTCATAGAAGAACTAACATTGAGTAAAGGACAAAGTTTTCAAAGTTCCAAGCAAAATTTTCCGAAGGGCCCATTGATTGTAGGCAAGGTTTTAGAGGGGTGGTATACGCAAAAGGCGGGAACAGGAACAAGATATACGAGTGCCTCGGTTGTCAATGAAAATGTAACATTATACGCGCATTATAAGAACTGCACACACAAGTATGTATGGCAATCCACTACACCTGCCACATGTGCCGTGAGAGAAGCAAGGTATTATAAATGTGAGTGGTGTGGACACGAGAAGAAAGAAGAGGGAGGATTAGCGGAACATTCTTGGGGACGTTGTAACGTGGCTCATCCCATTAAGGCATATACTTTTAGATGTCAGGCTAAAGGATGGAACGCTCAAACAAATTACTGGAACTATTGTGAGACAACATCCTATTATCATAGTATATGCAGAGTGTGTGGAAAGGTTTCATCTTCTTATTGGTGTGGTAAACATGGACGTGGTGCAACAAATGTGGGCTGGTGTCCTTGGTAAATTAGACAACCAATTAGAGCGTATGTAGATTCCCACCCAATGAAAACAATAATTCATAAGCTTATCAATACACAAAACGAGGTACAACTATGAAATTTACTTACGAAACACAAGGAGCAATTACATATCTGGTATGTGAACTGGATGCCATGGAGCAAATTGACAGTCTCACATTAGGTATGCTTACCAACAATCATATTCAGGGACTGGCTCCGGTTCTTTACACTGAAATGAACGAGCAACGTTTTCTCAAATACAATATTTCTGCCAAGGTGACCGTGGAGCAGTTTTTTAGCGGAACTATGAATAAGCAGAGAACGCTTACAGCTTTCAGCAATATTCTGGAAGCGCTTTGCTCTGCCGATGAGTACATGATAGACCCCAACTGTTTCTCGATGATTCCGGAGCATGTGTTCCTGAATGTTTCCAACTGTGAGACAGGACTTATTTGTCTGCCTTTGACAGTGGATAAAGACGTCAATGAAGAAGTTGCAGGGCTCTTTAAGCAGATTCTGTTCTCAACACAGTTTGATCAGAGCGAGGATGCAGGATATATCACACAGCTCATTACCTATTTGAACGGAGGCGCTTCCTTCAATGTCTATGGTTTGAAAGACCTTGTTGTGAAATTGGAGTCAAGTAGTGCGGCACCTGCACAACCTGCGTATAGACCGCCCGTGCAGCCGTCATCCCAGCCGGCTCCTGTGGCATCGGCCTTTGATTCCACCATATCTATTGATGATATGTTTACAACAATGGGTGGAACACAACGTCCTATTCAGGCGCAGCCCGCACAACAACCGATACAGCAGCCCGTACAGCCGGCTCCCGTGGCGCCGGCGAATCGCCCTATGACGCCTCCTGTGGCACCTCAGCAGCCGATTCCACAGCCTGCACCGGTTTCTCCTGTGAAGCCGATTGCTCCCGTGAATCCGGTACAGCCGGCGATACCCCGTCCTGCTGTACAGCCCCAGGCACCCCAGGTAGCCATTCCGAAGCCTCCGGTTTCAAATAACCCTGGATTCGCTATCCCGGGACAGGCAGCACCGGCAGTGCCCCCTGTGGCAGAGCAGAAACAGAAAAAGCAGAAAAAAGAGAAGGCACCGGCCGTTGTGGCAGAGCCCAAAGAGAAGAAGGGATTTATGGGCGGTTTGTTCTCCTCTAAAGAGAATAAGGGTAAAAAGGGCCTGGATCAGCAGGAACTTGTTTATCCTATACAGGGAAATCCTTCCGGTAAGCCTCAGCCTCCGGCACAGAATTCAAATGGGGTATACCCCGTGCAAACACCTCCGGTGCAGCAGACACCGCCTGTGTATACACCTCCCCAGTATCAGCCTCCCGTTCAGCCTGTCCCTGTGCAGAATAGTTTCAATGAGACTACAGTGCTTAGCCCGGGAATGTTAGGTGGTGGTGAAACCACGGTGTTGAGTTCTGCACCTAGTATGCCGAATCCATGCCTGACCCGTGTGAAGTCCGGCGAAAAAATCAGTATCAACAAGCCGGTATTCCGTATCGGTAAAGAGAAGAGTTACGTGGATTACTTCATTGGCGACAATACTGCTATCAGCCGTAGCCACTGTAACATTCATACAGAGAGTGGCGAGTATTTTATAGAGGATACCAACTCTACCAATCATACATATTTGAACGGTAAGATTATCACCAGCAATGTAAAGACCAAGTTGACCAATGGAGATAAAGTAAGACTGGCAAATGAAGACTTTACATTCTCTGTATAAAAGGTGCGACGAAAGATAATTACCATGAAAAATGGTAGGGAAAGATACGGAGGAAGAGGGCATGATCATTAATTTGATGAAAGCTAGACAAATGTTTAGTTTGACAATGCCACATAAGGTTAAGGGGCAATACTGGATTACCGATGTAGATGAAAAGGGATTGCCTCGTAATCTTCTGAATGTAGAAGCGGTAGAAGGTGAATGGGTTATTCGCAGTAATAAACTGGTCACCATATTGGATTTTGAGAATAATCCAATAGACTCTATCATTTTAAGACCGCAGAATTTCTTTAATCTAAGAATAGAAGAAACCGGCGAAAGAGTAATCCTGTTCACGGAGAAAATTGACAGTAGCCATCAAACCTTTCAAAAATGGGTAATGAAGGGGCCCGGAGTGCTTAACATCGGTCGTTCTATGGATAGCAATCTCCATTATGAGAACCGGTTTGTTTCATCCGACCATGCAACATTATCCTATGACGGCTATAACTGGATGATTTTGGATGACAAGAGCAGAAACGGTACCTTTGTTAATGGGTATAAGGTAACGCAACAGAATCTCCATGTGGGTGATTATATTTACATCATGGGTTTGCGTATTGTGATTGGCCATAATTACTTAGCAATCAATAATCCGGACGGTACATTGACCGTGAACTCCTATGGAGTGGTGGATTACCAGCCCCAACAGATTGATACCTCACTGGGTTATATCGAATTGCCGGAAAAGGAGTATTATTTCCGTTCCCCTAGGTTCTACCGGGAAATTGAGCATGCAGAGATAGAAATTGATCCGCCGCCACAAATACAAAAAGTGGAGTCGGTGCCCATGGCACTGATGCTTGGTCCGTCCTTGACCATGGCTATGACATCTGTCAGTACAGGTATTCTTTCTGTGACAAACACAATCGCCAATGGTGGCGATATGACGCAGGCACTGCCTACCATCATTATGTCTTTAGGTATGTTGCTTGGTACTGTGTTGTGGCCGATCTTAACCAAGAAATATGAGAAAAAACAAAAAGTAAAGAACGAGAAAATCCGTCAGGAGAAATACTTGGCTTATCTCGATCAGATAAGAGATGAAATAAAGCGCAAATGCAAGGAACAGAGCGATATTCTCATTGAGAATCTGGTGTCTCCGGAAGAATGTGCTGACAGGATTGCAGATGTGAGTACGAAACTGTGGGAACGTGTAAATGGGCAATCTGACTTCCTGAAGCTTCGCCTTGGTAAGGGCGATATCCCCTTAGATGCAGAAGTGAAATATCAGAAGCAGAAGTTTGCAATAGATCATGACAACCTACAGGATGCTATGTATTCTCTTGGAGCAGAGCCAAAGCAATTGCATGGTGTGCCTATTAGCATTTCGCTGGTGGAGAATACCACGGTAGGCGTATATGGCGAGAAGAATGCCAGATTCAACCTGATTAAGTCTCTGATTCTTCAGATGATGGCTTTACATAGTTATGATGAACTGAAGATAATGCTTATCACTGACGAAAACGATGCCGAAAAATGGGATTTCATCCGACCGATTCCCCATTTTTGGAATGACGACAAAACCACACGATTCTTGGTAACCAATCAGGAAGAAGTGAAAGATTTATCCGGTTACATCGATAGAAACATTATTCCACGTGGAGAGGGTACACAAAAGAAAAAATATTTCGATTTTACGCCCTACTATGTGATTATTTCTACCAGCAAAAGAATCAGTGAAAAATGCGATGCTCTGCAGCAGTTGCTGAAATTCCAAGACAATGTCGGTTTCAGTGTTATCTTCGCTGAAGCGGAATTAAAGGATTTGCCCAAAGAGACGAAAACTGTGGTGTATGTCAACGAGGAAAAATCCCGTATTTTCGATAGAGAAGATACCACAGGCAAGGGAATTTCTTTTGAGGTCGAAAGAATCAATGAAGCAGAACTGGACTTGCTTGGCACAGCCATTGCTAATATCGAGTTAGATATGGGTAGTCAGACATACGCGCTTCCGTCCATGATTACCTTCTTGGAAATGTTCAATGTAGGTAAGATTGAACACCTTAACTCTCTGACCCGTTGGAAGGATAATAATCCTACGATTACCCTGCAGACACCGATTGGTGTGGATGCCTATGGAGAATCCTTCAGTTTAGACTTGCACGAGAAATACCATGGTCCTCATGGACTTGTGGCAGGTATGACGGGTTCTGGTAAATCAGAGTTTATTATCACCTATATTTTATCTTTGGCGGTGAACTACCATCCTGATGAGGTTTCTTTCATTCTCATCGACTACAAGGGTGGTGGCCTGACCGGTGCCTTTGAGGATCCTGACCGCGGTGTGAAATTGCCCCATCTGGCCGGTACCATTACCAACTTGGACGGTGCGGCTGTACAGCGTTCTTTGATCTCTATTCAAAGTGAGTTGCGTCGCAGACAGGCGATCTTTAACGAAGCGAGAAAAATATCTAACGAAGGTACGATGGATATTTATAAATATCAGCAGTTATACCGCGATAAGGTTGTGACGGAACCGGTACCTCATCTGTTCATCATCTCCGATGAGTTTGCGGAGCTTAAGACTCAGCAACCGGAGTTCATGGAACAGCTGATCAGTGCGGCACGTATTGGACGAAGCTTGGGTGTGCATTTGATTCTGGCGACCCAGAAGCCCAGTGGCGTGGTAGATGACCAGATTTGGAGTAACAGTAAATTTAGGGTTTGCTTGAAGGTTCAGGAAAAGGCAGACAGTCAGGATATGATCAAATGTCCGGATGCTGCGGAACTGTCGCAGACAGGTAGATTCTATTTGCAGGTAGGTTTCAATGAGTTATTTGCACTGGGACAGTCTGCATGGTGTGGTGCAGAGTATGTGCCCACAGAAACCGTGGAGAAGTCCATCGATGCAAGTATTCAGGTAGTGGACAATCTGGGCCGTGTACTTATGAATGTGAAGCCCAAGAAGAAACGTACCGGTGGAGAGAGCAAACTAAAGCAGATTGTGGCGATTGTAAAGTATTTGTCAGACCTTGCCGCAGAGGAGTCAATTTCCGTCAGACCGCTTTGGTTGGATCCGATTCCCGAAAAGATTTATATTGACAGATTAGAGAAGAAGTATTCCTGCAAATCATCAGGTATCGTTTTAAATCCTGTGATTGGTGAATACGATGATCCTTTCAACCAGAGACAGGATGTGCTCACCATACCGTTTTCCAACGATGGCAACTGCTTGATTTACGGTGCAACCGGAAATGGAAAGACCACATTCTTGACATCCTTGGCGTATTCGTTAATCAAAAACCATACGGTAGAGGAATTGAATCTCTATATCATGGACTTTGGTTCCGAGACCTTGAAGATGTTCGAAAAGGCGCCTCAGGTGGGTGGTGTAATGCTTTCTTCTGACGAGGAAATGATTGTGAACTTCCTGAAGATGATTCATCAGGAGATTGACGAACGTAAGGACATGTTTGCTCCCTTTGGTGGCGATTATGCAAGTTATTGTCGCAACAGTGGAAGGGGTATCCCGAATATCGTCGTGATGCTAAATAACTACTCCGGATTTGCGGAGCAATACGAGGATTATCAGGATGAATTCGCACTGCTGACCCGTGATGGTATGAAGTATGGTATTTATTTCGTAGTCACAGCAGCTACTGCCAGCGCAGTAAGATACAAAACGCAGCAGAACTTCAAGATGATGATGACGCTGCAGTTAAACGACCCTACGGACTATCCTGTGATTGTAGGTAAGACAGAAGGATTGATTCCTTCTAAGTTCAAGGGCCGTGGATTGGTAGCGTTAGACCGTGTGTATGAATTCCAGACCGCACACTGTGCGGAAGCAGATGATATGCAAGAGTTTATCAGAAACTTCTGTGCAGAGTTGGCGAAAACAGTGAAGGGACATGCGAAGCGTGTGCCGGTACTACCGGATGTGGTAAATGCCGAGTATGTCAGCCCCTATGTCAACGGATTGAAGAATGTGCCTGTGGGTGTGAGCAAGAAGTCATTGAACGTATTGACAGTCAACTTGAAGGACAGAGTGGTATATCCGATCATAGCCCACGAGTTAGAACAGATGATTCCTTTTGCGGAGGAATTCATCAAAGTAGTTTCCAATATTGTGCCGGTTGCAGTTGTTGATGCAGAAAAATGCGTATCAGTCCCCGAAGGTTTGGGATGCATCTGCATTACAGATAATTTCGAAGCCTTTGTAATCGATTTGTTCGAAGAAATGGTACTTCGTAACAACACATATAAAGATGCCGGAATGGATGAGGCGGTTCTCGATAGGTTTGAAGAGAAGCTGTATGTGCTGGTTGGCACCAAGAAGTTTATTGGTTCGCTTTCCGCAGATGGTAAAGAAAAACTGTACACCCTGATTGAAAAGGCAGAGGCAATCTACAAGATTCATTTTGTGTGGGCAGATGCCATCAACGAGTTTAATAGTCATAATTATGAAACATGGTACAAACGCCAGCTCTCAGGTACAGATGGTATGTGGTTATCAGATGGCATCACAGACCAGTATGTACTGAAGTTGAACAAGGTGACCAGCGACTTGTACGCAGAAGTGGAAGCTTCTTATGGCTATGTAGTGGCAAGAAACCGTCCTACTCTTGCTAAACTACTGACATCCGGAACGGAAAGGGAGGTGGAATAACATGGAAAAGGTATTAGTTGACATTTTTGTCCCGGTACTGAATCGTACCTTCGAAGTGTTCATTCCTTTGCGTTCACCCATGCACGAAGTACTGGAACTAATCAAAAAGGCAGTCACGGAGCTGTCAGACGGTCGTATGACTGTGGATGAAAACACCACGCTGTGCTATCGCACAGATGGAACCATTATCAATATTAATTTATCAGTGTATGAGTTGGGAATCAAAAACGGCTCCAAACTGATGTTAATATAAAAAAGAAAAGGAGGTCATGGAAATGGCAAGAACAATTGAAGTAACACCGGAATTGCTGAGAACAGCAGCAGACAAAATTGCAGCCAATGCGGAGGATTATCAGAAGCTGTACGAACATCTGTATCAGAAGGCTGATGCAATGGCTTCTAGCTGGCAGGGAAAGGATAATTTGGCATACATTGACCAGATTAAAGGATTTTTGCCTGAATTGAAGTTTATGTACAATGAGTTGACAATGTACGTGAAGTTTCTTAGAACTACAGCAACTACATACGAAAATACCCAGAAAGCAGTTGCTGATACCGCAAGAAAATTAAAAAATTAATTATTGGAGGACATTGTAATGGCAGATTCTATTAAAATTTCAACTCAAGTGTTGCGCGATACAGCAAAAGATATTCGCGATTATAATCAGCAGATGGATGACAATTTGAAGCAGGTAGACAAGACCATTGATAATCTTGAGTCTACATGGAAGGGCGCTGCTGGCAATGCTATCAGAAGTATTATGAATACATTCAGAGAGAAGCATTTTGAAGCATATCGTGCAGTGGTAGCAGATTATGCAAAATTCCTTGACGCTACAGCAGAACAGTATGAAGCAGCTGAGGATTCAATTGTAAAGAATACCAATCAATTTCACTAATTAACCTATTAGTGATTCAAAAAAATCAGGTGGGCGTGTGAGTCCCACGCCCACCTGAACAATCATGAAAATAAGAAGTATTTTACTTGAATGATAAACATCGGAGGAATGAAGATGAAACGAATCATAGCATTATTATTATCCATGATTATGCTGGTAGGCGCGATGGCAGGATGTGCTGACGGGCATTTTAAGTTTGAGGATGATACAAAATTGACCCGTGGAGAATGGATTGACGCCTTGGCGAGAACCTTTGGTATGGATGAATATGACAACGAAGAACCTCACATGTCAGACGTTTCATCCGAAGATTCCATTTTCGGCTCTGTGCAGTCGAGTTATGAATGGGGAGTATTGCGGGATTTATCCAAGAAGTTGAAGAAGGATAAAGCCACCACCCTTGAATTTGCAGTTACCACAGCGGTATATGCATCAGGTGTTGATTTCTCCTCATATGAAGGAAAGAAAGACGCAGATAAGGCCTTAAATTATGCAATACAAAATAATATTATTGCGGAAGGCTTAAAATATAATCAGGTAGCCACTTTGCAGCAGTGCAATGAGATTTTGAAGGCGGCACAAACTACATACTTGAGCCAGGAAATTACGCCGGTGAATGATGTGGTAGTCAATGAATCGGTGGAAGATGTGAGAGAAATCGGTGGGGTAAAGGCTCTTGGTGAGGATACATACGTGTTCGCTAATGAGCAGCCGGAAGTGGGTCAGGTGTACATTGCACCCGGAACCGCGGAGAACCCGGAGGGCGTGGCAATTAAAGTTGCCGGTGTTACGCAGAATGCAGATGGTACATATACTGTTGAGACGGTTACGCCCGAACTTCACGAAGTCGTAGATGAAATTGATTTTGCAGATGTGGTGGTTCCACAAATGGAGAATATAGTACCGGCAGCCGGCGTTACTGTGCGAGAAGGCGTTGATCCTTCTGCTTTTTCTGCAGGTAATGGAGTTTCAAGGGATGACTACAAGGCGGTGAGAACAGCCAAGTCGGGTAATAAGGCAGATCCGTTTTCCTTTACTATGGAGGTTGATTTCAAAAACGGAAAGATTGCTTTGTCCCAGGAGTGGGAGAGCAATGGAGTAGGTGTTAATTTATCGGATGGAAAATTGGGCGTGTCTTTGGATGGCGGAAATGGCGCAAGCGCATCAGCAACTGTAAAAGACAAGAGCCAAGAAGAAGAGAAATCCGGATTTGAAAAAACTTCCTTTATTCCTGACAAGTCATTGTTTAGTTCCCATGCCTATAAGAACGATAAAGCTATTGAAGCTTATAAGCAGGGTCAGATATCCATGGATGAACTTAGAGCCTCACTTTCTGAGGTGCAGAATGAAGACGGCACGGAGCGTGTCATGACCAATAAATTTAAGGGCGGATATGAGATAAAGGGAAGTATCGCTATCAAAGATTTGTACATAGTTCCGGAATTTAAGTATAGTACACTGAAGGTGTTGGGTGTCGATACAAAAATCCCTAATGGTATTCAAAAAATGTCGATAGAGATTAACTATCAGGTCGAGAATTCACTGTCAATTAAGGGAAAACTGGAAGAGGAACTTAAAGTGGGATCAGTGAATATCCCGGTGGCAGGAGGATTCCAGGTCACATTGGATTTGATACTGTATGCGGAAGCGAACGGTGAAATCTCTGTTAAGGCAGTGGTTAGCAATAATACCAAATTTGAGTATTCCGGTTCCGGCAAGACCAAGAAAACATCCACACAGGAATCCAGTCTCAGCTCGGAGATTAACGTTGATATAGAGGCGGGTCCCAAATTCGAGGTAGGACTTGCATTTTTAGGAATAGATATCGTGGACGTTGGTGTGTCAGCAGCAGTAAAGGCTAAGGCATCCGCAGGAGCGAAGTTGTCTACGGTATGGAGCGAGACAGAGGAAGCATTCTTGATTAGTCGAAGAACAACTGTTTCCTACGGTGTGGCAGCGTATGTTCCGATCATAAATCTTGAGATTGGTTATGACAAAGACTCGTTGGCTTATAAACTTAGTTTGAAATTCAAGGTTAAGCTTGTTGGTGAGGAAGGTAGTGACGCGTTGTTGCCGGTAGCACTAAAAATCAATATAATACCTGAACAAGAGCACGTGATTTGGGAGGAGCAGATAGAACTTCCGAAGGATGTACAATCGGAGGAAGAGGAATCTCAGACTGGCTCGGAAGCGGATGAACTGACAACCGGACATCTGCAGATTGAGGCATATTATGTATACCTCGAAAGTGGACAAACCAAGGATATGAGTGTTGAGTGTCCAGACGGATATGAGCATCAAGATCTTATATGGTCATCATCTGATGAATCGGTTGTTACGGTTAAAAACGGTAAACTGACTGCCAAGGGAGAAGGCTCTGCTATGGTCACCGTAGAAACCAAGGATGGAAAGTATCTCTCATATTGTGCGGTTTATGTTGATGATTCAACAGATGGCCAAACTTCTGCAGGAGTTTTTGGCGGAGGAAATGACGGAGGCGGAGGTTTCAGATAGGATGATATTTGAAATTAACCAAATGAGTACAAATTTCAATATGGTATGGATGGCTGAAACGGGTGGCAAGGCACTTGCCACCGCCGTTTCACCGTTTGAAATCGGAAGGTTTAATATTGAAATCGATTATGCTGATGAATATAAGCAGCAACTGTGTTTTAATCCCAAAGATGGCAAGTCTGCAGAGGAGAAGTTTTCTTTTAAATTGTATATTGCCCAACAGTTGGCTGGAACAATTGTTGGAAGGAATCAAAAAGTGAAAGGATTCCTGCAATCTTATTTTTACAGGGTTATGCAGATATACGGAGAGAATTACTATCTGTATGAGGTCGGATTTGGAGCAAAGGGCTTATATCTGTGCATATACAAAGAAGACCAATTGATAGCCATTGTAGACAAGCCCTTGAAGGTGGTAAATTACAGGGATAAGTATATCGTGTACTGTTTAGAGGAGGATAATATAAAAGCTATATTTCCTCTAGTGCTTCAATATGATATGACAGAGCATGGTGATATAGCAGAGGTATCTTTGAGGTCTGTTAAAGTCAAAAGAGTTAATACAATTCAAAAAGAATTGATTGCCAAATATGACCCTAATTTCATCCCAATGATAAAGCAAAGAGATGGTGTTGTAGAGTAACGAAGGAAGGCTAAGGCACCTATGAACAAAATCAAGACACAGAAAAAAGCAGGCCAATCCCTAATCATTATAAATAGTTTGAAGGGGCAGCAACTGCAGAAAAATGAAATATATGCGATAAATACCGCAGTGGTACGTGGACTGGTACATATGGGCGTAGACGAAAAGAAAAATGCTTTTCAGCTGACATATAATGTTACCGGTCTGATACCGATGAAGGAGTATTTGGCTACTCCATTGAATAGGGAGAGGTTCACACAGATATTACAGAGTATTCTTGCAAATCTGAAATCTATGGAACAGGCATATTTTAACAGGCAACAGTTGCTGATGGAGTTTGATAGAGTGTTGGTAAATCCGGCAACCCAGCAAATCTGTTTTATTTATGTTCCGATTCAGTATTTTGATGGTGGTACATCTCTACGTGAGTTTCTTATGAGTATCATTCAGTATGCTTCCTTTACGCAGGGCGAAGACACTGCCTACGTGCAGGATTACATTAAAATTTTGAACAATGGACTTAACTTTTCCATGTTTGATTTGGAGCAATATGTGAACAAATTGCTTGGACAGGAAGGTGAAGAACAGCAGACAATCATGTGTCCTACATGTAAGACGCAGCATAGGAAACGGACCAAGTTTTGTAATGTGTGCGGAACTGCATTGGTGGAAGAGGAAGATAGGGATGAGAGTAAAACGTACACTCCACCCATCCGGGAAGAGTTTTATACTCCCACGCCGGCCGCTGAGGTTTACACTCCTACACCGGTGGCACCCACGCCGGTTGCAGAGGTCTACACCCCTACGCAAGTTGTTTATTCGCCCACACCGGTTGCTGAAGTGATTGCCCCGCAGGCGATGCCCCCAAGCCCATATTTAATGAGAAGAAAAAACAGTGAAATAATCACATTTACCAAGATACCGTTCCGGATTGGAAAGGGAGCGGATTTATGCGATTATTGCGTGTCGGATAATAATGCGATAAGCAGACAACATGTGGATTTCTATGTTGAAAATGGAAGGTGCTTTGTTGTGGATTTAGCATCCACTAATAAGACATACATTAATAATGCAGTTATTTCACAGCATGCAAAATATGAAGTCTTTGTTGGGGACGTTGTTAGACTCGCCAATGAAGAGTTCGTAGTTCAGTAAATCTATGATGGATTATAAAGAAGAATAATCTTAGGAGGAAATAATATGTATCCGGAGTTTATTGCAATTTATGTTGGTCTTGCAATTGTAATAGCATTGCTTGTAACCATTTTAGTTATATTATTGAAGCGTACTTCCGGTGGTGGACAGAGAACAAGCACCCCGCAACCCACTAATTGGATGCCAAATGCGCCGGGCGCAGTAGTGTTCTGTAAGTACTGTGGAACGCAGTTTGATTCATCTCAGAATTGTTGCCCGAAGTGCGGGAATTTCAGGTAGTATGTAAAGATACATAACGGGAGACGAGAATAAATGAGTCGACGAAAAGTAGTAGGACTGATAATAGCATTATTAATTTTCGTGATTGGAGCGTGTGGATGTATGAAACAGGATGAGCAGTTGTATAAAGAGGGCCTTCTTACATATTTGAGTGAAAAATATAATACTGAATTTGTGATTAAGGAAGCTTATCAGGAATTCAATGGAAATGATGGGATATACTTCCGTATCATTTGTACCAGCCAAGACTATGATGATGAGTTCTTGGTGTATTGTTATTTAGACGATGCTCACGAGGGAGATACGATTGAAATTGAAAATAAGTTTTGCACTATTTCTGATGAGTATGCAGAAGTGTTGTTGAAGCACAAGGTACTGGACGTGATTCGGGGTGTTGCGACCTCAGAGATGTTTATCGAGTGCGATGTGATTTTTTCCGGAAGACAACCTATGAGAGATGAGATGGAAGAGGGATTGGAATCCTGTGCTGCGAACCTTGACTTGCAGACCTATGTCAAGGTTTACCTAATATCTCGTGATGAGATATCGGAGGAAGTAATGCAAGCGACGGAAACGTTAATGGCGCAGTTGAATCCTTATACCGGCTATATTTATTCTGTGGTTGAGCCATATAGAGAAGCAGAGGGCTTAAAAACTTTATATGACGCAGAAAGCAATTTTGGAAATTATCTTTCCGGCAGTCAGTATGATGGGCATGTTGAATTTATCCTGTATAAGCAGGAGACAGGACTTCAAGAAAGAGAAATTGTGAAGGAGTAAGAGTTATGGCATTCACAGATGTAGAAATGGCGATATTATCGCAACTTTCATACCGAGAATTTGCCGCTGACAATAGCGAAAAAAAGACACTCTACAGTTTTCTGGATGAGAATTTGGATGTTCTAAAAGATGAATTGGGCGAAGGATATCACACCGCAATAGAAAATTTGATGGATAAAGTCGAAGGTGAGGATTATATTATTATCCATTCTGTAGAAGATTCCCATGATACCGGTTTTGCCGCGATGGCGATTAAAGATCCGAACGATGTGGTGACAGTAGCGTGTAGGGGAACAGAGAGTTTCAGAATTTGGAAAGAAGAATCCAGAAAAGATGTCTTTGAGGACATTAGTTTGGCCTTACCCACAGAGACGAATCAGCAGCGTGAACTGCAGCTTTTTATGAAGGAGGTGCAGGCTAAAGGTGATTTTGAAGGTTATTATTTTACAGGCCATTCTTTGGGCGGAAATTTAGCTGTTTACGGTGCAACTATGCTTGTGGATTCAAAATTATTAAGAGGGTGTAGAACGTACAATGCCCCGGGATTTAATTCGGTGTTTATGACAGAGAATGCGGATAAGTTCTTTTTCGTTGAAGATAGAATTATTAATTATCAGAATGAAAAAGATGGAGTTTCAGGAAGCTTTATGAATCCTCCCGGTAAGACTATAGTTTTGGAATGCAGAGGATGGGACTTGGCTCATCCTATAGGGATAGATGCTCATGGAATCGACCATTTTATGATAGGTGAGGACGGAGGATTTCAACGAAATACTACAGGATTTAAACAGAGTACCATAGTTGGTGAACTTCTTGATGGTGTAACCCAATTATCAGATATTGTGGTATTTTTGGGAAATGTGCTTATCAACGGATGGGATTCCGTAAAGGAGACAGTACGTCGTTTGGTCAACCAGAAATATGTGTCTGCACATTCCTATATTAAGGTAGATACTGATACTCTTCGGACCTATGCAGCTCGCATTGCAGAGGTAAATCGAAGAATTAATATAGCAGACAAGAAAATGGACAAATTATATTGGTCTGTTGGATTGTTTGATTTATGGAATCTTGTAAAAGCAGACGCCATGACATCAGAAAACTGGAAATTGAATCGGTGTCAAACTTATTTGCTGGAGACGGCAACGGATTTCGAAAACGCAGAATATGTGATTTCTACACAATAGAAAGGGAGGAGTCAATCATGGATTGGGGTACTCTTAACAGTATAAAAGGCGATATTAGATGGATTATTGCAGAGTTAGATTCAATTGAAAGAGGCCTTCGCAAAGATTTCAAGAATATCGGGACTGACACTGCGGCAGATAGTGTTGGACGAGTAGCTGACCAGTATAGGTGGGTTCAGCGAACGCTTAATAATATGAATATGTCCAAATTAAGCCCGGAATTTGAGGCAAAGAGACAGAGTGAAAGTAACAAAGGTGGCGGTGGTGGCGGTGGCGGTTCTTTTTAAGCCCATGGCACCAAATTACATGTGAAGGAGTACGACAATGTCAATCAAAATTGATACGGGAAAGGTCAGAATGGCGGCTGACGAAATCTCTAAATTGAATAGGAATATAAGTGAAGACTTTTCACCCTTACAAAGAGTTGTTAATTCTTTGAGTCAGACTTGGACTGGTAGAGCTTCTGAAATTGCTACAAATAAATTTCGTAGTATACGAAATACATACTATGATAATCGTTATTATGTAATTGATGACATGGTAAATTTTATGCACAATCAAATTGGTGGTGGGTACGAGAATACAGAGAATCAAATTGTGAATGTTGCAGAAAAATTCAGGTAGGTATCACACTGAAGGAAAAATGAGACTTACAGAAAGAGAGGATATCTTCCATGGCAAATATCGTGGTGGATCATAGAGAAATAGAAAAAGTGGCTGATGCGATTGATACATATGTCGCAAAACATAATAAGAAAATGGATTCCATCAATCAGTGTATTGAGACGGTTGGAAAGTCCTGGGAGGGAACTGACTATAATCAATTCAAGAAGGAGTGGAAGGAAATTAGAGGTGGTGATTCTACGTCATCATTGATGATAAAGCATTTGGAAGGGCACGCATCCTTTTTGAGATTTGCTGCAAATAAGTATAAAGCAGCCCAATTAAATGCAATAGATAGAGCGCAGAGATTACCGAGATGGTAAGTGACGGAGAAGGAATGAGGCGGTAAGTGAATGGAGCGAGGAATATTTATTATAGCATTCTTCTTCATATGTTTTCATCTTGGGGGCCTTGCCACCACGAATATTTTAAGACTGACCTTCGGTGCTAAGTTGCCGGTTCTTTCTTCTAAATGCCACTGTGATCATTGTGGCGCAGCAATAACACCTTTTTATCAATTGCCTGTCATTTCATATATTGTATGTAAAGGAAAATGTAGAAACTGTGGGATTAGGATTCCAAAGTTTGGGTTGATGCTGGAAATTATCGTGATGGTGGGAATGTTCATCACTCTTGTGTGTTTTGATTTTAGCGTTTTAGGTGTTACGCTGAGTTTTATCTATTACGAAGTAATTCGCTTTCTGGTGGTAATGAAACATGGAAAGCGAGAAATGGATTTTAAAAAACAATACGTTATTGCTGTGCTGGCAATGGTGCCGTTCTATGCGATGACCGCTTTTGTAGCGTTGTTGTATGGGGTGGTATGTAAGGGATAGGGAGAGAACCCGTCATTACAAATATAACAAAGAAAGACGGAGGTTAATTATGAGTAATTTGTATTATTGTCCTAATTGTAATGCTATTGTGAGTGGAGAGGAAGGAGCAACTGCGGCGAAATGCGGTTCATGCGGATATGAGTTCCCTATTTATAACCCATCCACATCTGACAGTATGGAAGCGCCTGATTATAGCAATCAGTATCGCCCTCAAAGTCAAAATTACTTTGAACAACCGGGCGGAGGTAATAATAGCAACCAGCAAACTGTGGAGAACTTTAATCTAATCACTGCGTATATTAGCATGTTCAAAAAATATTTCCAGTTTAGTGGTAGAAGCCGAAGAAGCGAGTATTGGTTTTCTTTGCTCGCAAATGGTATTGTGATGACAATCCTGTATATCATCATGGGCATATCAATGGGACCGATGATAAGCAGCATAATGATGTTTGGAGCGCCGCCTGCAGGGGGAATGGTGTTCACGACTATTATGGGTATTTTGATATCATTATATTCGCTGGCAGTACTTATTCCCGGGATTGCGATGTGTATAAGAAGATTGCATGATATCGGAAAAAGTGGTTGGTTTTATCTGTTTTGCTTAATTCCTACAGTGGGAGCCATTATTTTGCTTGTGTTCTATGCGTCTGACAGTCAGCCAGGCGAGAACCAGTATGGTCCTAATCCCAAAGGGGTATAATAAACATAATCAATATCAACACAACAAGAGTCAACAAAATGTTGACTCTTGTGTCATATAATGCTATAATAAAGTCCCGTGAAGGAGGATGCAAACATGTATGCAATGGATTTTGCTCAGGTAGGCGCCAACATTCAGAAGCAATTAGATGTAAAGGGAATGACGCAGCAGAGTTTGGCGGATGCACTTCAGATTTCTAAGCAGGTGATGAATAAGATTATCAAGGGAAGTAAGGCGATTAACGTGAACGAGATTGCGAAGATTGCAGAGGTTTTGAGCACCACAGCAGATGACTTGTTGCTTGTATCAAGTGAGTCTGATAATGTCGAAAGTATGAGTTATATGGGCACTGTTCACGATGAGTTTACTCGTGACAAAGTAGATCTTATTAGAACCGCTATCGACGAGATTCGTATGTTGGAGGAATTGCTGGATGTCTAACGAATTGAGCGAAGCTGAAGTAAATGAAATAAAAAGACTTGCTGCAGGAAAGTTAGGTGAATGCAGAAAGGGTAATGATGTTATAGGGACTCAAATCTTTTCGATTTTGAGTCTTTTTGCTCGTGTGATTTATTATCCGCTCGGCAAGGATGCACCTTGGGGATTTACTAGAATCAAAGGTTCTGAAAATGATATAAATCAAGAAAAGCCATTTGTGGCCATCAACACTTCTATTCCGGAAGATTGCCAAGTGTTTGCGGCAGCGCACGAACTTTATCACATTTGGTTTGAACAAACTCCTGATGTTTTGCCGGCAGACTTGTTGAATGAGCAGGACAAGGAGATAAATGAAAGAAAGGCAAACCGATTTGCTGCAGAGTTTTTAGTAGACCAAGTTTTGTTGAATCAGGAAATGAATCTATATGGCATTAAAGAAATTACGATCAAGGGTATTTTGCAACTTTGCGAGTTATTTGTGGTGCCATACCGAACTATGGTTAAAAGATTAAGGGAGATTGAACGTATTTCTGACGAGAAAATGATGGAGCTTCTTATGGAGACGGAGGAGTCAATTGGTCAATATCGCAAGAAGTACTCCTTTGTCCTAAGAGATCCTGATGAACGTATTGTGATGAATAACTTAATTGAATTAGCTGTCAATGCGTACGAAAAGGAATATATTACTTTTGAAAAATTGGAATATCTGTTAGACTTAAGCAAGCTTACCCCTGAGGATCTTGGAATAGTGAAAATGCAGGAATATGGTTTCCCTTCCGATGATGAATTAGATAGCATCATGGAGGAGTAGGCATGATAGACAAAATGATTATAGATGCGGATTTGTGCATCAAATTGGGTGGTCATGAGAAATATAAGTTTTTGTATGATGTTTTGCCAATGATTGCAAAGCACATATATATGCATACGCATGCTCACAGTGAAGTTTTGATGCCGCCGTCTTCTGTTCGCCAATTAAAAGACTTGACAAATGAGGGACGGGTTATACTGGTAAACGAAAGCAATCTATCTAATCAGGACAGAGCGGTTTATGACGCTACATATAAGAATTTAGAGAAGGTAATGATCGATCCCAGAAGACCTAATAAAAACAAAGGAGAGGTTTGTTCGCTCGCCTATGCAAAAGCAACGGGAATTCCGGTGTTTGCTACGGATGAGATGAATTTACAACCTATAATTGATAAGCAGTTAAATACGGGTATAGATGACATTGTTTGTATCCGGATTGTTGATATTATTAACAAAGCAACAATTGGTGAACTTCAGCTTTCACGAAAAGAGGCGAAGTGTTTATGGAGGGTCGCGGGAAAGGATAAAGATGTTTTTGATACGCAAATTTGGCCGGCTGGGGTGGAACAAGGCCAAACTTAGGGACTTTCACTTGATAGAGTGAAGGTCCTTTTTTATGCTCATGCATTGTTTTAGATAGTTTTCATTGACATCCCTTCCGCTTTAGTATTACAATAAAACTAATACCACAGTATTACTTTGGAGGCCTATATGAATAAAGATATCACAATATATCACGGTTCCCAACAAATTGTCGAAGTTCCAAAGTTTGGCGCCGGTAAGACATACAATGATTACGGACAGGGATTCTACTGCACAGAAAGCATAGAACTTGCCAAGGAATGGGCATGCCCGGTCAAGAACGACGGGTATGCCAATAAATATATCATGCACATGGACGACATGAACGTGATGTATTTGACTCGGGGAGAGTGCAATATCCTAAATTGGCTCGCCATTTTGTTGGCAAACAGAAAGTTTGACATCACCTCTCCCGTGGGAAACAATGCGCGGGAGTATATTCTTTCCCATTTTTTGCCGAACACAAAAGGTGTGGATGTAATGGTGGGCTATCGGGCTGATGATTCCTATTTTTCTTTTGCAGAAGATTTTGTGAATAATACGATATCTCTGCGGGACTTAAACCGTGCCATGCGGTTGGGGGCTTTAGGCGAACAGGTGGTGCTTTTGTCCAAGCGTTCTTTTGAAGTGATAGAATTCGTGGAATATGAAGTTGCCGATTATCGTGAATACTATTATAAGAGAACAGAAAGAGACCAGGAGGCAAGAACTGCCTACGCGAGCCAAAAGAAGAATCCGCAATTATTGAAGGATGATATTTTCATTTTGGATATTATGAGGGAGGAGATGAAGCAGGATGATGCACGCTTACAGTCCGTTATATTTGGGTAAAGCTTCCCGTACCGTTGGAAACATGCTCCATGATGCGGTGGAAGTGTATGGTATTTCCGGTGATGACTTTTTGAGGCGCTTTATTCAATCAGATGTGGCCGCGCAGATTGAATGTGGCAATCCCAAATATATTGCAGGGAAAAGTGGATTAGAGATGTGCTATGAGGTCATAGAAAAGACCACCGGAGAGGTTTACGAGATAGAAGTGGTAAAGCAGTATGACAAGAGCCCAGCCTATTGGGTGGGGTGGATGCTGACCCATTATCAATGGTACTCCGGCCGTAGTTTCAAAAGCATACTGGAAACGATTTCTTACGATGAATTGGTGGGCTTGTACAAGCCACTGCATGAGGCGGATGTTCAAAAGAGTTATGAGGTGCTGGATGCCCATTTTCAAAGGAGTGAAAGTAAGTTAAAAAAAATTCGGAGGCGTTGCGGCTTAACCCAGGAAGAACTTGCAGGTGCAGCCGGCGTATCCCTCAATACCATCCGGGCTTATGAGCGCAAAAGCAAGGACCTGAACAAGGCACAGATGGATATTGTGATGAAACTTGCCAAAGCTTTGCAGTGTAACATACCGGACCTGCTTGAATAAAAACTCGCTCTGGTTTATAATACTTGTGAAATATAACGAACTCGGAGGAACCCTATGAAAGCATGTATCATTCAACCCCCTTATTCTATGGACGTATCACATTCGGACGAGTACTTTGCATTCAAGATGCAGATGCTGGACGCCTGCGATGAGACCGTAGATATCATCGTGTTGCCGGAGTACAGCGATGTACCCTGTGCCACCAAGGGCAAGGAGGACACCTTTTATTATCATCATAAATATATAAACACCCTGCTGGACAAGTGTATGGAGACGGCCAAAAGATGTGATGCGCTCGTTTTCGTCAATGCCTTGTTCCAGGTGGGCGACAACTACCGCAATACCACCTATGTCTACAATCGACAGGGTGAACTGGTAGGCCAGTATTTCAAACACCATTTGCCTCCTTTGGAGAAGGAAGTGTTGGAGTTGGATTATAGTTATAAAGAGGAAGTATTCAAACCCTATGTGCTGGAAATCGATGGCCTGCGCTACGGATTTTTGACTTGCTACGATTTTTATTTCTATGAGGATTTCCTGGAGATTGCAAGACAGAATGTGGACATCATCATCGGCTGTTCCCTGCAGCGCAGCGACACCCATGATGCCATTGAAATCATGTGCCGCTTCCTGGCGTATAACACCAACGCCCATGTGATCCGTTCCTCCGTCAGCTTTGCGGAGAATTCCGAGATTTGCGGCGCCAGCATGGTGGTATCACCCTTCGGCAAGGTGCTCGCCAATATGAAGGGAAGATTTGGCATGGAAATCGTGGAGTTCGATCCCCAGGACAAATACTTCAAGCCGGCCGGTTTTGGCAATCCGCCTGCGGCGCATCATGAGTATATTGAATATGGAAGGGGCTATCAATGTTAGTGTTAGTTTACAGAAAATGTAGTACGTGTATCAAGGCTTTAAAGTGGTTGGAGGAGAACAAGGTGGCATTCGAAGAACGCCCTATTGTAGAGCAAAATCCCACCTATGAAGAGTTGAAAAAATGGTATGAGATGAGTGGTCTGCCCCTCAGAAAGTTTTTTAATACCAGTGGTTTGTTATACAAAGAAATGCAGTTGAAGGACAAACTTCCGGAGATGTCAGAGGAGGAACAGTTGCAACTTCTAGCGACCAACGGGAAACTGGTGAAACGCCCCCTGGTGGTTGGCGATGGATTTGTGCTGGTTGGATTTAAGGAAGAGGAGTGGAGAGA
>JAFQIE010000045.1 GCA_017397645.1 Lachnospiraceae bacterium
ATGGTTATGGTTATGGTTATGGCTATGGTAGCTATGCAAGACGCTATGGCAAAAAGTACAGTTATGGTAATAAATATATGTATGGCGATCAATATGCATATGGTCCTTATGGTAATCCCTATGCGGCAAATGGTGACAGAGAAGGATAACCTTTTATTGATGAGGTGTAGTTTTGGGAAGTCTTTATAAATTAGTCAAAGGAATAAATACCATTTCGGTGGCCCTAGAAAATATACCGGAGTACTTCTATGCAATCATTTTAGCCTTTGCGGTGATGATACTTTTGATGTACTATGTAGTGCTTCCTAATTGTAGTCTTTCTGAATGCTCTAAGGTAAAATATCGCTCCTATATCGGCTGGCTACTGCTGGTCTTATGTTTGGGAATCGTTCTATTGATTACTGTGGTTACCAGAGAGCCCAGTGGTTCCTATGAAGTGCAGTTAAAGCCTTTAAGTGGCATTTTAAATTTTTCTCATATTAATAGTGAAATTGTCAGGGATGTATTGAATTTATTGTTATTTGCACCGGTAGGTATGATTCTTTATCACCGACTGAAAGGAAGGCATGCGGTCCTTCGTGCTGTGATAATGTCCTTCTTGTATAGTCTCGTGATTGAAGTGGTGCAGCTGGTATTTCAATTAGGACTGTTTGATGTGGATGATTTGATTTTCAACACATTAGGCGGATATTTTGGATTCCTATCTATCGGACTTTGGATGAAACTTATGTCCAAAGAAGGATGGAAGAAGACCACGCTCAAGGTACTTGCGTCTATTTCTTGTGTGGTATTAGGCTGTTGCCTTTGTTTATTCGGAGTCTATCATTTCCTGCGTGTCAAAGGTATGGAAACCAGCCAAATCAATATCAGTAACATAGAGAGTTTCCTGCCGCAAAAAGAAGATGTGGATGAGTCTAAAAGAGAAAAACTGGTGGAGGAGTTACGCAACGATCCGTCCATCATATGGTATGGTGGGAAACCGTACCGATATAATGAGAATCTGACCACCATTCTCGCAATGGGTATTGACCAAAGAAGTAAGCATATTGAACAAAAATACGGCGTTTCCGGTGAAAGCGGACAGGCAGACACCATCTTTCTGATTGTCATGGACACGAAGAAAGACAAGATGAAGATGATTAGTATCTCCCGGGATACCATGTGCCCTGTCAAAACTTTTGATTATAAGGGGAATTACATAGGTGATTCTAAGAATCATCTTGGTCTTGCCTATGCTTTTGGAGATGGCAAACACCAAAGCTGCCAATATATGGTGGATACGGTGTCCAACCTGTTTTATGGTATTCCTATCCATTCCTATCTGGCGTTGAATATGGAAGCCATTATCAAAATTAACGACGCCATCGGCGGTGTTACCGTTACGGTACCGGAAGATCTGACGGCTGTGGACAAGACATTTGAAAAAGGGGCAACTGTGAATTTAAAAGGACGCCCCGCACTGTTGTTTATCAAATGGCGGAATACTTGGATAAATCACAGTAATGAGCAACGTATGGAACGTCAGCGCATCTATATCAAAAGTTTCATGAAACAGGCTTTGGATGCGATAAAGAAGGATTTGAGGTTGCCTGTTCAGATTTATAATAGTTTAGAGGACGAAATGGTCACCAGCATCACCTTGGAACAGGTGACCCATTATGCCACCAAGGTATTGTCCATGCAGGTGGAAAAGGCAAATATCGTCAGCCTGAAAGGGCAGGCAAAGGTCGGCACCGTCTACGATGAGTTCTACGTGGACGAAGACGCGCTATATGAATTAATCATCAATACTTTCTATGTGGAAGTGCCGTTAGGAGAAGAAAACGAATGAAAAAAGTCGTAATTCTTTTGATTATTGCGATTCTGTTGGGTGGAGTCGGTGTGCTTTGGTGGATGCTGCAAGGTACTGCGGAGCCCAAGGAACTGACCAGAGAAGCGTACACGTTGCAAGAGGAAGGTGCTTTAGAGGGGCAGTTGGATTTTGCGGCATTGCAGGAAGTGAATCCTGATATTTATGCCTGGATTCACATTCCCGGTACAGGTATTGATGCGCCCGTCGTACAGCATCCGGAGGACAATGGGTATTATCTTACCCATGGCCCGAGGAGGGAAGAGAATTCCTATGATGCTATTTTTACCGAGAACTATAATGATAAAAAATTCGAGGATTACATCACTGGGATTTACGGCAATAGTTCCGAAGAGGGCGTAGCATTCTATGACCTATATAGGTACACAGACAAAAAGTTTATGGAAGAAAACCCGTATCTTTATATTTATCTGCCGGATTGTGTGTTGGAATACAGGATTTTCGCGGCATATGTAGGCGACAATTCCCATGTGGTCTTAAATTATGAAAAGGGCGCAGACGAAATGGCGCGGGAAGTGTATTTAGACAGTATTATGGAACCCAGATCTATGGATGCAATTATTGACAGAAATACATCCGTGGATTACAATAGTAAAGTGCTTACACTAACAACGAATCATAAATTAGGAAATAATTTTCGATTTTTAGTGCAAGCATATCTTGAACAAATTAAAAAATAGGTGTATAATAATATAAATTGACTTATAATTAAGCACCAAAGTTTTCCAGGAGGAATGAAAAGTAATGAAAAAATCAATCGTAACGACACTGATAACTACAGTACTTGTGTTGGCTATGACCATTACCACTTATGCGGCCGGTTCCATCGTTGGTTCCATGGATATGCCGAATGCCAGCGTAGAAGGTACCGGTGTGAGCATTTTTTTGGTAGATGCCACCACCGTAACATATCCTACAGAGATACAGGATACTGTGAATGCAATTAATGCAGCGACACCTGAGCAGAGCCTGCATGATGTATTGGATGCCATTGTGCCCGAAGAAATCGAGCAGTTCGATAACAATCAGATGATTAGCGCCGGAGTGAACCTGGCAGGTTGGAAGTTCCTGTCTCCCGTAATGGATTTGCAGATTACAGGTACTACTCCTTCCTTTGACAATCCGGTTAGAGTAACCTTTGTAGCAAACAACGTTACCAAGCAGATTAACGTAGACGTACTTCACTACTGCTCAGAGCATGGTTGGGAGATTATCACCGGTGAGAAGGTAAGCGATAATCAGATCGCAGCTTATTTCCATTCTGCATCTCCTGTAGTTCTTCTTTACAGAGAAGCTAAGAAGCCTTCCTATAACGGCGGTTGGAATTCACCTGTATTTTATCCCACAGCAACTCCTGTAGCAACAGCACTTCCTACAGCAGCTCCTGTTGTAGCACCTGTTGAAAAGGATGATGTAGAAGAATCTGATGTATATGAGGAGTCTGTAGTAGAGTCCAGTGAAGAGTCCATCGTTGAGTCTTCCGAAGAATCTGTAGTAGAGTCCAGCGAAGAATCCGTTGTTGATTCCAGTGAAGAATCAGGCGTACCTGCAGGTGCAGAGGCAGAAGGAAGTGGTTCCGTATTGCCCATCGTACTTATCGCGGCTGTATTGGTAGCAATCGGTATCTTCTTGATTATCTTCTTGAAGAAAAAGAAGGATGAGGAATAATATTCGAATCTGATATAGAAATCAGATGATATTAACCCATTGATATTAAGGCGTTATTTGATGCACGAGGTGTGTCGGATGACGCCTTTTTCATAAATAAATGCAAATGAAATTTATATAAAATATAAGGTTGCTTTATTTACTTCTCATCCTGTGAATGGTAAAATAGTACCAATATGAAACGATAATAGAGAGGTGAAATGCTCTGATGAGTAAATTTGAAAAAAGATTTGGGAAATATGCGATACAAAACCTATCACTGATGCTGATTATGTGTTATGTGGCAGGGTATATTATACAGTTTTTTAACGGCAGTTTCTTGTCCTATCTGACGTTGAACCCATATGCGATACTTCATGGTCAGGTGTGGCGATTATTCACTTGGGTTGTGGTTCCTCCGGATTCCCTCGGAATATTTACAATTATTTCATTGATGTTTTATTACAGTATTGGAACCACACTGGAGCGTACTTGGGGAACATACCGGTATAATGTCTATATTTTTTCGGGACTTTTGTTCACTGTATTAGGCGGCTTCCTATGGATGGGATTGGAGTTTTGGTTAAACTCTAATCAAATAGCATTGATGGGAGCAGGGAATCTATTTGCATATGGGGGATATTTTTTTAGTACTTATTATGTGAATATGTCCATTTTCCTGGCATTTGCAGCTACATTCCCGAACATGCAGGTGCTGTTGATGTTCTTTATCCCTTTGAGAGTGAAATGGTTGGGGATATTATATGGTGTGTTGCTTGGAATCGAATTTCTGGACTGCGTCAAATCAGGCAATTTGATGGTGGGTATGGCAATCGCATCCTCGTTGCTCAATTTTGTGATTTTCTATCTTAACAGTAGGAAGCATTTGAGAATGAGTCCCAAGCAGATGAAGCGCCATGTACAGTTTAAACAGGAAGTGCGTAAGAGTACTCCTACGACCAGGCACAAATGTGCTATTTGCGGAAGGACGGAAAAGGATGATCCCAATTTAGAATTTCGTTTCTGCTCCAAATGCCATGGTAATTACGAGTATTGTTCAGAGCATTTATTTACACACACGCATGTGCAATAGTGCGAAATTGGCGACAAATTGTTTTAAAGGTTGGGAGTTATATGAACAAGGAATTATTGTTTGCGCAAACATTAGAAAAGGTGCGGGCACTGGCAAAAGAGCAGGGCAACTGTGTCAGTGAAGAACAAGTGCAGGAAGCATTTTCTGCGCTGGAATTAAATAATGAACAATTACAGATGGTCTATGACTATCTGGTGAAGCATAAAGTGGGTATCGGTACCCCTGTGAATCCGGATGACTATTTGAGCACGGAGGAACGGGATTATCTGCAGGATTATCTCAATGAATTGGCGGAATTGCCCACTTATAGCGATGGGCAGATAGAGGCTTTTTCCATCGCGGCTATGGCCGGTGAGGCAGATGCACAGCAAAGATTATTGGAAGTATATTTGAAGGATGTTGTGGATGTGGCGAAGCTTTATGCCGGGCAGGGTGTATTCTTGGAGGACCTGATTGGTGAAGGGAATGTGGCGCTTACCATTGGCGTGTCTATGGTGGGTAGTTTAGAGAAACCCTCCGAAGTGGGAGGCATGTTGATGCAAATGGTGATGAATGCCATGGAGGATTGTATTCAGGAATATAACGATACAAAGTCCCAGGACGAAAAGGTGGCGGACAAGGTGAATCAGGTGGCGTTGAAGGCGAAGGAATTGGCGCAAAGTCTGCACCGTAAGGTGACCGTACAGGAACTGCATGAAGAGACCGGCATGTCTGAAAAGCGTATTTTAGATGCGATACGAATGAGTGGTTTTCGGATGGAAGACATAGAGTTAGGGGAGACCAAAGATGGTGAAGACAACGTATGAGGAATATAAATATGTCCTTCAGGATGTAAGCCGTATATATTTGGGTTGCAAGTATTCCTTTCAAGAATTGTTGAGTAACGATGAAATAAGTTTTAAGTTCCGTATGATTATAGAGAAATACATCTTGCAGGAAGTATTGGCAAATAACGATATTTCCAGAGAAGCATACTTGACGGAAGTGTCTTTGGAAAAGCATTTATGCGACTTGCAGGCAGAGGATTTTTTGGTACAGATATATAAGCAAATGAAGGCACGCATTAAAGTGAACGTGTTGGAAGAAAAAAAGAATCTGTTTGGAAGGATAAAAAAGCAGTATGTCACCAAAACTTTTACTATAGAGGACCTGGTGGGTCTTTCGGCGGAAGAAAAGGCCGTATGTGGGCTGGTGATACAGGAATTGTCTGTAAGTAAGTTGGCGTTAATGTCTTTATAGAATCATATTATTTGAAAGGTTCCGTATTTGATGGGGATAGAAGATTTAAAAGCATACGAATTGATAGAGAAAAAGGTGTTGAAGGATATGGATGCGGAAGGGTACTTGTTAAAGCACCGTAAATCCGGAGCAAGAGTAGCGCTGATATCCAACGACGATGAGAATAAAGTGTTTTACATCGGATTCCGCACGACACCAAAGGATTCTACAGGTGTGGCACATATTTTGGAACATTCTGTTTTGTGCGGTTCTGAAAAGTTTCCGGTGAAGGATCCATTCATCGAGTTGGTGAAGGGGTCACTGAATACTTTTTTGAATGCTATTACTTATCCGGACAAGACGTTATATCCCGTGGCAAGTTGCAATGATAAAGATTTCCAGAATCTGATGAATGTGTATTTGGATGCAGTGTTTTATCCAAAAATTTATGAGAATGAGGCTATTTTCCGTCAGGAAGGTTGGCATTATGAGTTGGATGAAAATGAGAATCTTATCTATAATGGCGTAGTCTACAATGAGATGAAGGGTGCATTTTCCGATCCGGACGGTGTGCTCGAGAGGGAGTTGGTATCGGCATTATATCCGGACACCACTTATGCCTGCGAATCCGGAGGAGACCCCGAGCGGATTCCGGATTTGACTTACGAGGATTTTTTGGATTTTCATAAGCACTATTATCATCCTTCTAATTCATATATTTATTTGTATGGCAACATGGATATGGCAGAAAAACTTGCATTTTTGGATGAGGAGTATCTGTCTGGGTTTGATGCCATTGAAGTCGCTTCTGAAATACAAACACAGGTGCCTTTTGAAAAAGAGGTCCGTCATGTGAAGCCTTATTCCATCGCAGAGGGAGAGAACCCTGAGGGGAAGGCGTATTTTGCGTATACCCATACTTTCGGTGAGAATACATTGGATAGAGAACTTTATCTTGCTATCCAGATATTAGAATATGTGCTTTGTAGTGTACCGGGTGCACCTGTGAAGCAGGCACTTACCGATGCAGGTATTGGGGAAGAAATTGACAGCTATTGCGAAAACAATATAAAACAGCCCTCCATTACCATTGTGGCTAAAAATGCGTCCTTGCAACATGAGGAGGAATTCAAGAAGATTATCAACAATGTGCTAAGAGGTATTGTAGAGCAGGGATTCGACAAGGATTCTCTTCGTGCTGCGGTAAATCGTTTTGAATTCAGTTACCGCGAGGCGGATACCGGTAGAACGCCAAAGGGATTGATTTATGGTATACAGGCACTGGATAGTTGGTTGTATGACGACAACACGCCTTTTCTGCATTTGGATGCGGGCGATACATTTAACGTTTTAAGAGATAAAATCGAAACCGGTTATTTTGAAGCTTTGGTGGAGAAGTATTGGCTGAATAATCCTCATGGTGCCTTGGTTGTTTTGGAACCTGTTCCGGGACTTTCCACAAAGGTAGAAGAGGCCGCTGCAGAAAGGCTGGCAGAAACCAAAGCGCGGATGGATGAGGGGCAGTTGCAGGCTGTTAGGGACATGATGGAAGCACTGGATGCTTTTCGTGAGAGGGAGGATAGTGCTGAGGATTTGGCGAAGATTCCTTTGCTCGCACGGGAGGATTTGAAGCGGGAAGCCAACGGATTTGTGAATGAGTTAAAAACGGTGGGGGGAGTTTTAACCTTGCACCATGATGTGTTTTCCAATGGTATCGGATATCTGCGCCTGATGTTTATGACGGACCGGATTCCGGGAGAGTATATCCCTTATTTGGGGATTCTTTCGGATATATATTTGCAAATGGATACAGAAAAATTTTCCTATGGGCAGCTGGCGGGCGCCATCAATATGGAAACCGGCGGGATTCATGTAACCAATTCTGTATATTCCACCCTGGATGACGATAACAATTATCGTATTTCTTTTGATATATATGGCAAAGCGTTTGATGACAAATTAAGTAAATTATTGGAATTGATGCAGGAAATTATTCTGCATACTGACTTTTCAAGTACCAAGCGTTTAAAGGAACTATTGGTAGAAAGCAGGGTGAGATGCGAACAGTCTCTATTGCAGGCCGGTCATAGTGTTGCGCTTCATCGTGCAATTTCTTATGGGTCCGTGAAAGGTGCCATCGGCGAGCAAATGAACGGATTGGATTATATGAGATTCATCAATCATCTTTGCGATACTTTTGAAGAGTGCAAGGATGAGATTGTTGAGAAATTGTATACGCTCACGAAGATGGTGTTCAGACCCGAAAATTTGTTTGTAGATTTCACGGGTTCAAGTGAGGCTCTAAAAGACCTGGAAAAGGATATCCGTCGGCTGAAGGAAAAACTATACACAGCAGACGTTGATACCTCTGTATATATGCCTGCTCTATCTGCTAAGAATGAGGGTATTATGACGCCCGGACAGGTGCAGTATGTGTGCCGTGCTGGCAATTATCGTAAAAATGGCTTGCAGTATCATGGAGCACTGAATGTGCTGAAGGTTATGCTGGGATATGAGTACCTGTGGACCAATGTCCGTGTGAAAGGTGGCGCCTACGGTTGTATGTGTGGCTTCACCAGGAACGGTGATTCGTACTTTGTTTCTTATCGTGATCCAAAGTTGAAAGAAACCATAAAGGTGTTTGAAGGCGCAGCCGATTTTGTCCGTAACTATCAGGCCAATGAGCGGACTATGTTGCAGTATATCATTGGTGCCATCAGTGAACTGGATACACCTTTAAGTGCTAAGGGTAAAGGAGACCGCTCCAGAGTGGCATTTCTGACAGGAATAACGGATGAGATGATTAAGAGAGAAAGAGAACAGATTCTGGACGCCACACCGGAGGACATTCAATCCATGGATGCATATATCCAGGCGTTTATGGAAGACAATTGTCTATGTGTGGTGGGCAGTGAACAGAAGATTAAGAAGGAGTCCAATCTATTTTTAAAGATAGAAAACCAAAAAGGGAGGTAGACAAATGAAAAAGATGTTACAGAGAATTTTTGTAATCGTTTTGTCCTTGGTATTGGTGGTTTTGGGGACCGTGGGCTGTGGTGCTTCCGCAAAAGGGGTTGCGGAGGATGCTGCAGAGTATGAAATGATGACGGATTCCACCGCCGACGCCATCGTAGGCGGAATGAATTATTCTGCCAACCGGGGTGACGGAGCACTGAAAATGGAGGCGGCTGAAGTAGAAGAGGGCGCTCCTACCTCTACTTTGGGTCAGCCAATAGACCGTAAACTGATCCGCAATGTGCGGGTGGAGATGGAAACCAAAACCTTTGACCTGATGATGTCCCAGATTGAGGAGAATGTAAAGGCAAGGGATGGTTACATAGAGAACATGGATACCTACAATGGTAGCGCATATTACGGACATCAAAACTCCAGATATGCGAATCTGACCATCCGTATTCCTGCAGATAAATTGGATGCATTTTTACAGGAAGTATCTACGATTGGCAATGTAATTTCCCGCAGTGAAGATGTGGAAGATGTGACCCTTTCCTATGTGGACACCCAGAGCCGTAGGGATATGCTCCGTATCGAACAGGAAAGATTGATGTCTATATTGGAGAAATCCGACAAGGTGGAGGATATTATCGCCGTGGAAGAACGTCTTTCTGAGGTCCGTTATCAGTTGGAAAGCATGGAATCTCAATTGAGGACATTGGACAATCAGGTGGATTATGCGACGGTGCGTCTCTCTATCTCTGAGGTAAGAGAATTTGCGCCTGTGGCAGAGCAAACCGTAGGAGAGAGAATCAAGGAAGGTTTTGCAGGTACTCTGCATGACATTGCTGATGATGTGGAAGATTTGTATATTTGGTTTGTAGTAAACATTCCTTATTTCGTGATGTGGGCAATCGGCATTGGCATTGTGATTTCATTGATTGTGGCAAGGAAGAAGCGTAAGGCAAAAAAGAACAAGCAGGTTGAATAAGTATGAATATGAATCAAAAATCCGGCTTTGTAGCATTGATCGGACGCCCCAATGTGGGAAAATCCACCTTGATGAACAGGCTCATTGGTCAAAAGATTGCAATTACATCAAATAAACCGCAGACCACCAGAAATCGGATTCAAACGGTTTTAACCACGGATCAGGGACAGATAGTGTTCTTAGACACGCCCGGTATCCACAAGGCAAAGAATAAACTAGGCGATTACATGGTGAATGTGGCGCAACGAACCCTTTCTGAGGTGGATGTGATATTGTGGCTGGTGGAGCCTTCCAACTTCATTGGTGCCGGCGAACGCCATATTATTGAACAACTGAAGAAGGTGAATACACCCATCATACTGGTCATCAACAAGACGGATACCGTAAAAAAAGAAGAGGTTTTTGGTTTTATCGATACCTACAGGAAGGAACTGGATTTTCAGGAAATCGTTCCGGTATCCGCTTTGCGGGGGAATAATACCGATGAGTTGATTGGTTGTATTTTCAAATATCTGCCCTATGGACCGGCATTCTATGATGAGGACACTATCACGGACCAGCCTATGCGTCAGATTGTGGCGGAACTGATTCGTGAAAAGGCCCTTCGTCTTTTGGAAGAGGAAATTCCCCATGGTATCGCGGTCAGTATCGATAGTATGAAAGATACAGGCAGAATTTGCCATATTGATGCCACCATCGTCTGTGAACGGGATTCCCACAAGGGAATTATTATTGGCAAACAGGGGCAAATGTTAAAAAAAATCGGTTCCCAGGCACGTCCTGAAATAGAGGATATGCTGGAAAAACAGGTTAATCTTAAACTTTGGGTGAAGGTGAAAAAGGACTGGCGTGACAGCGATTTTTTGATGAAGAATTTCGGTTACAATCCAAAAGATATTGGAAATATTTGATAGAATATTTTGCCCTTGAATGCAGACCATAGAAGTAAACGATTTTACTTCGGGGGATGCATGTATGAGCGAGAAATACTGGGAACAGTTTATGCTAAGCGGCAAGATAGAGGATTATCTTAATTTTGCAAAAATGCGGCAGTTAGAGACGCAACAAGGAGACAAAAGGGAACATGCAGGAGCACATCTTTTTGACGGGAATGATATTGAAGCAGCTCCCTATCGGGGAGTACGACAAGCATATCACCCTTTTGACCAGGGAAAGGGGTAAGATTACTGCTTTTGCGAAGGGAGCCAGGAGGCCGGTCAGCAAATTGGCGGCTGCCACCAATCCTTTTGTTTTTGGTAAATTCAAGATATATCAGGGTAAAACTTCCTATACGGTTTCTGATGTGGAAGTGGTTAATTATTTCGAAGATTTGCGTATGGACTATATCGGAGTCTGTTACGGAATGTATTTTGCTGAAGTCTGTGATTATTACACCAGAGAGAATAACGACGAAAGTGAAGTGCTGAAACTGCTGTATCAATCATTGCGGGCGTTGGTGTCGGATAGTATCCCCAATCCCTTGGTACGTGCAGTGTTTGAATGCAAAGTCATTGCCGTTAATGGTGAGTTTCCCGGTATTCCCTCAGATATGGAGCTGAATCCATCCACGCGTTATGCACTGGAATACATAGTGGGAAGTAGTATAGAAAAATTATTTACCTTTGCCGTGACCGAAGAAGTGCTTTTGCAACTTCAGGAGGTGGCGGCAAGGTATATGAAACGTATCGTGGGCAGAGACTTCAAGAGCCTTGAGGTGTTAAAAAGTCTGCAGTGATTGAGTAAATATGTAAAGTCTTAGTTGAAAAAAAGTAGTATGTTTGGTACACTAGGTGAATGAAAAATAAATTTCAAACTATATTTAATTTCAGATGGCTATGTTTTCTTCTCGTATTTATCCTTTTTATCGGTGGTTGCGGAACAACTGATAATACACAGGAAACCACCATAACCATTCGTAAAAATGGACAGGTAACCCACCAAATGGTAGACTATCTTGATGAGGATTATTACGATTACAATGAATTGTTAGAGATGGTGCAACAGGAAGTTGAATCCTTTGAACCGGGGGGCGTTTCCTTGAAGGATTCCCACTGGTCCGCAGATGGGACAAATCGTGTTTCGGTAAAACTTTCTTTTGCTGACTGTGATGTTTTTTCTGCTTTCTCGCGGGAACTTCTTTTTTATGGCACGGTAGCGGAAGCACTGGACAGAAAAATCATTGGAAATGTATTGCTTTCTCATGTGGAGGATGGATCTGCTCTTTCCGAGACTGATTTGCTTCAAATGGGGAATCACAAAATTTTGATTACCGATGTTAAGGCATTGATAGAGTGTCCCGGAAATCCGACTTATTATAGTCCGGGCATTGTAGTTAGAGAAGATGGGATCGTAGATACCCGTAATTCCGAAGGAAGGATGTATGCGGTTTATTAAACCGATGAATATAAAACATACAAGAAAGAGGTTATGAAAATGGAAAAGACAATGGACAAAATTGTTGCTTTGGCAAAGGCCAGAGGTTTTGTTTATCCCGGCTCCGAGATTTACGGAGGTTTGGCAAATACTTGGGATTACGGTAACCTTGGTGTAGAACTGAAGAACAATGTAAAGCGCGCTTGGTGGCAGAAGTTTGTGCAGGAGAATCCCTACAATGTTGGTGTGGATTGTGCGATTCTGATGAATCCCCAGACTTGGGTGGCAAGTGGTCACTTGGGTGGCTTCTCCGATCCTTTGATGGATTGCAAGGAGTGTAAAGAGCGTTTCCGTGCAGATAAATTGATTGAGGATTTCTGTGCTGAAAATGGCATCGAATTAAATGAAAGTGTAGACGGCTGGAGCCAGGAGCAGATGAAGGATTTTGTGGAAGAGAAGAATATCCCCTGTCCTTCCTGTGGCAAGCACAACTTTACCGATATCCGCCAGTTCAACCTGATGTTTAAGACTTTCCAGGGTGTTACTGAGGATGCAAAGAACACTGTGTATCTGCGCCCCGAAACTGCACAGGGTATCTTTGTAAACTTTAAGAACGTACAGAGAACCTCCCGTAAGAAAATTCCTTTCGGTATTGCACAGATTGGTAAGTCTTTCCGTAACGAGATTACCCCCGGTAACTTCACCTTCCGTACCAGAGAGTTCGAGCAGATGGAATTGGAGTTCTTCTGTGAGCCCGGTACCGATATGGACTGGTTCCATTATTGGAGAGCATTCTGCCGTGATTGGTTGATTTCCTTAGGAATGAAGGAAGAAGAGATGAGACTCCGTGACCATAGTCCGGAAGAATTGTCCTTCTACAGCAAAGGCACTACCGATATCGAGTTCCTTTTCCCCTTCGGTTGGGGCGAACTTTGGGGTATTGCTGACAGAACCGATTACGACTTGACACAGCATCAGAACGTATCCAAAGAAGATATGAGTTATTATGATGATGAAAAGAAGGAAAAAGACGTTCCGTTAGTAGTAGAGCCTTCTTTGGGTGCAGACCGTGTTGTTTTAGCGTTCCTGTGTGCTGCTTATGATGAAGAGGAATTGGAAGGCGGCGATGTACGTACCGTCCTTCGTTTCCATCCCGCATTGGCACCTGTAAAGATCGGTGTATTGCCTTTGTCTAAGAAATTGAACGAAGGTGCTGAGAAGATTTATATGGAGCTTTCCAAGAAGTATAACTGCGAATTTGATGACCGTGGTAACATCGGTAAGAGATATCGTCGTCAGGACGAAATCGGTACACCGTTCTGTATCACTTACGACTTCGAATCCGAGACAGATGGTTGTGTAACGGTACGTTTCCGCGATTCCATGGAGCAGGAGAGAGTGGCTATCGCAGATTTGGATGCATATTTTGCAGATAAATTTACATTCTAATATTTGGAAATTCATCTAAATAGTGCAAATATTTCTCGTAGAAAATAGAAAATACATCTTGAAATCTATGGAAATATTTTGTAAAATAGGAATGCTGATAAAATTTTGACAATCTGATTGCTTGTGAGGAGAAAATTCAGTTTGGCAAAACAATATAAAATTTTATTTATGGAGGAATCTAAAATGGCAGTAAGAGTAGCGATTAATGGTTTTGGCCGTATTGGTCGTCTTGCATTCAGACAGATGTTTGATGCAGAAGGTTATGAGGTAGTAGCAATCAACGATTTGACCAGCCCCAGTATGTTGGCACATCTGTTGAAGTATGACTCTTCTCAGGGTAAGTACAAATATGCAAGCACAGTAGAAGCTGGCGAGGACAGCATTACTGTAAACGGCAAGACCATCACAATTTATAAAGAGGCAGACGCATCCAAGCTTCCTTGGGGCGAGTTGAAGGTAGACGTTGTACTTGAGTGTACCGGTTTCTACACCTCTAAGGAGAAGGCAAGTGCTCATATCACCGCAGGTGCTCGTAAGGTAGTTATTTCCGCACCCGCAGGTAATGACCTTCCTACCATCGTTTATAATGTAAACCACACTACATTGAAGCCCGAAGATACTGTTATCTCTGCAGCTTCTTGTACCACCAACTGCTTGGCTCCTATGGCTAAGGCTTTGAATGACTTTGCACCTATCCAGGCTGGTATCATGACAACCGTTCATGCATACACCGGTGACCAGATGATCCTTGACGGTCCTCAGAGAAAAGGTGACCTTAGAAGAAGCCGCGCAGGCGCTTGCAACATCGTTCCTAACTCTACAGGTGCTGCAAAGGCAATCGGCCTTGTTATCCCTGAGTTGAACGGTAAGTTGATCGGTTCCGCACAGCGTGTTCCTACCCCTACAGGTTCTACCACTATCTTGGTTGCAACTGTTAAGGGTGAGGTTACCAAGGAAGGTATCAATGCTGCAATGAAGGCTGCTGCAACAGAGTCCTTCGAGTACAACACTGACGAAATCGTTTCTTCCGATATCATCGGTAGCACCGCTGGTTCCATCTTCGATGCAACTCAGACCATGGTTACCAAGATGGAAGATGGCAACTCTTTGGTACAGGTTGTTTCTTGGTATGACAACGAGAACAGTTACACCTCTCAGATGGTTCGTACTATCAAGTACTTCAGTGAGTTGGCATAATTGATAGAATAATTAAATGATGCAGACCTTTGGGGTCCGGTCTTATGGGCCGGACCCTTTAGACTATATCTAAAGGAGAAAGAAAATGGGCTTGAATAAGAAATCAGTTGATGATATCAACGCAAAGGGAAAAAGAGTTCTTGTAAGATGTGACTTTAATGTTCCTCTTAAGAATGGTGAGATTACAGATGAGACCAGAATCGTGGCTGCACTGCCTACCATCAAGAAATTGATTGCAGACGGTGGCAAAGTGATTCTTTGTTCTCACCTTGGCAAAGTAAAAGAAGGTCCTAACGAGGGCGAATCTTTGGCTGCAGTTGCAGTGAGACTTTCTGAGAAACTTGGTCAGGAAGTGGTATTTGTATCCGATTACAATGTAACCGGTGAAGCTGCTACCAAGGCAGTGGCTGAGATGAAGGAAGGAGATGTGGTACTGCTTCAGAATACCCGTTTCCGTGGCAAAGAAGAGACCAAGAACGGCGAAGAATTCAGCAAGGAATTGGCTGATTTGGCAGATATGTACGTATGTGATGCATTTGGTTCTTCCCACAGAGCACATGCTTCCGTAGAAGGTGTAACTAAGTTCATCAGCGCGAAGGGCGGCGAGAATGTGGTTGGATATCTGATGCAGAAGGAAATTGATTTCCTTGGCAATGCTGTAGAGAATCCTGTAAGACCTTTTGTTGCAATCCTTGGTGGTGCTAAGGTTGCAGATAAATTGAATGTAATTTCCAACCTGCTTGAGAAATGTGATACCCTTATCATTGGTGGTGGTATGGCGTATACCTTCCTCAAAGCACAGGGATACGAAATCGGTACCTCTTTGGTAGATATGGAAAAGATTGATTACTGTAAGGAAATGCTGGACAAGGCGCAGAAGCTTGGCAAGAAGTTGTTGCTTCCCGTTGATGCGGCAACCATCGCAGAGTTCCCTAATCCCATCGATGCTCCCGTAGAGGTTGTTGTAAAGGGCTCTGATGAACTTCCCGCAGACAGAATGGGTTGCGATATCGGACCTAAGACTGCAGAATTGTTCGCTGAAGCAGTGAAGAGTGCAAAGACCGTTGTTTGGAACGGACCTATGGGCGTGTTCGAGAATCCCATCCTTGCTAAGGGTACCATTGCAGTAGCTAAGGCACTGTCTGAGACTGAGGCAACTACAATTATCGGTGGTGGCGACTCTGCAGCTGCTGTGAACCAGCTTGGTTTCGCAGATAAGATGAGTCACATTTCTACCGGTGGCGGTGCTTCCCTGGAGTTCCTTGAGGGTAAGGTGCTTCCCGGCGTAGCTGCAGCAGATGACAAATAATTCTGCGAATAGACGGACCAAACTTTTTTAAGAAAAGAGTAGATAAAAATGGCAAGAAAGAAAATCATTGCCGGTAACTGGAAGATGAATATGACTCCCAGTCAGGCGGTAGAATTGGTTAATACATTAAAGCCCCTTGTAGTAAATGACGAAGTAGACGTAGTATTCTGCGTACCTGCCATCGACATCATCCCTGCTATGGAAGCAGCAAAGGGGTCCAATATCAATATTGGTGCAGAGAATATGTATTTTGAGGAGAAGGGTGCTTACACCGGTGAAATTTCTCCTGAAATGCTTGTAGATGCAGGCGTGAAGTATGTCATCATCGGTCACTCTGAGAGACGTGAGTACTTTGCAGAGACAGATGAGACTGTAAATAAGAAAGTGCTGAAGGCTATCGAGCACGGTATTACCCCCATCATCTGCTGTGGAGAGACTTTGACTCAGAGAGAGCAGGGCGTAACCATTGACTTTATCCGTCAACAGATTAAGATTGCATTCCTGAATGTAGCCGCATCAGACGCTGCAAAGACTGTTATCGCATACGAACCTATCTGGGCAATCGGTACTGGTAAAGTAGCTACCACAGAGCAGGCACAGGAAGTATGTAAGGCAATCCGTGATTGTATCGCAGAAATCTACGATGATGCTACTGCAGCAGCAATCCGTATCCAGTACGGCGGCTCTGTTTCTGCATCCAGTGCTCCTGAATTGTTTGCGCAGGCAGACATCGACGGTGGTCTGGTAGGTGGCGCGTCCCTGAAGCCTGATTTTGGACAGATCGTAAACTATAAGTAATAAATATTTATGATGAATATCAGATAAAAAAAGCAAGGCGTTGAAGCCTTGCTTTTTTAGTGTACATTGTTTCTGTATGCAAATGGTGTCAGACCTGTGATTTTCTTAAAAAGCCTGCAAAAATATGTGTAGTTATGTAGTCCTACAGAAGAAGCGATGTTGTAAATGGGCGCATCAGATTCCAGAAGCAGCTTCTTCGCCTTCATAATTCTCTGCTGATTGATATAATCGTTTACGGTACAGCCTCTGTTTTCTCTAAATCTCTTATACAGATAGTTTTTTGAAACATGCAAAGCGGCACATAGATTTACAATGCTTAAATCTGAGTCCAGGTTGTTCTTTATATATGTGGTTGCAAAAGAAATAAAGTCGTTATAATCGATTTCAATGGCATTCTCAAATAAAATATGAGACAGAAGATTACTTAAACTGTTGATTTGGTCATCGGAAAAAGCGGGGAGTTCCTGGTATAAATCAACCATGTTTAAGGTTTCGTCTTTCATCCATGAAAGTTTTCTTTTGATTTCATCTACAGGAACAGATCCTCTGATTTGACCCATTACAATATAGCCAACTATAATTTCATTCTTTATGATAGGAGCAGCGGCATCTTTTAGTCCGGCATGACAAATGTGGGATTGGAAGGAGCGGCTCTTTTTGCATTCCTCTAATAAGTTTGTGTCAGAACAAAGGCATTTATTTGCACCCAATGATGTGCCCTGTATGGTATCGCAGAAGGGGGCACTTGACATGCAACGGTATAGAAGATGGAAATTGGTGTCCAATATATCAAAATTGATTTTGGTAACAGATGACAAGTCGTCAATAATGCGTTTCAGTTTTTCCATATTATAGTTAACTAACATATTGTGCCTCCTTTCTGTTCTTATTCTATAATGCCAAGATGTTTCCACACATGTCAAGAACTTATCTTCCTCTTTGGGAAAATATTGCAATTTTCAGGGAAGATAGTTTCTTTATCGAAAAAGGTCAAATGGGTATAATAAAATTATAAAATTCTAAACAATAGGAGGATAAAATTATGCCGTTGTATGAAGACAAACATAATGCGGAAAACGTCATTAAAGTAAGTCAGGCTACAAAAGATGCAGCTGTATTCGGAAAAGACAATGTAGTTGCATTTATTGCGAATCAGGCTAAGAAAGCCAAGGCTGTAGCACTTGACGGATGGTATGGTGTGGAATACGCAACCATAGCCGGTTTCATTGCTGATGAAATGAAGAAGGGTGGAGTGGAATGTGAGTTGGTAAATGCAAGCACACTTTACATATCCAAAGAAGCGCTTGCTGAATACAAACAGCCCTATATCACAGATGACCCCGGTTTTGGTTATGTGAATGGGGAAGGCGTGATTTCAGATATTCAGGACCAGGATGCCGTGAAAGCATTGAAGGAAAAACTTGCTAAGACCGAGAAGACCGTATTTGTATATGGTGCGGGTGCTGCAACTCCTGAACTTCGTGACGCATATGACTTGGTATTCTATTTTGATACCACTATGCAGCGTCTGGAATTAAAGATGTGGGAGAGCGAATTGGTTCCTTTTGGTTATACAGAGGCACCTGAATGGTATAACTGGAAAGAATATCATTACAACGATTTCTATTTATTGTGGCGTCATAAAAAGTATATGTTCAACCAGATGGATTTCTATTTGGAAGCATATGATTTGGACGATTTGAAGTTGGTTACCAAAGCAGCTTACGACGAGATCGTTGAGACAGCTGTAAAATATCCTATCAAGCAGGTTCAGATTTTCCAGCCCGGTCCTTGGGGTGCTTATCGCCATAAAGATCTTTGGAATATTGAAGGACTTGAGATTTCCGCATGGAATAAGATGTCCGGACCTGAAATGTCCGTTGTCATCGACTTTGGTGCAGAGAAGATGCTGAACTTCCCGTTGATTAACTTATTAAAGCACAACAAGGAAGTAACCGGTGATTATATGGCTCAGACATATCCTGACCTTTGGCCTCTTGATATTTGGTTGGATGATGGATATTTCCCTGACAAGCAGCCTGCAGAGCGTATTTCCATGCCGATTCATAATCATCCCAGCAGCCGTTATGTAAAGACTCACTTCAATGAGCCTTTGGGAAGATATGAGACCTATTACATCGCAGAAGCTTACGAAGGAGCAAATACCTGGATGGGCTTCAAGGAAGATTGTGACTTGGAAGCATTTGAGAATAAGTGCTATGAATCCAACAACCTGCTTCCCATCGAAGATTGGAAAGAGTACATCTGCAACTGGAAGTCCAACGTGGGTGATCTTTACCTGATTCCCCCCGGAACCACACATGGACACGGCGGAAACCAGATGGTATTGGAAATGGATACCAGCCCTTCTATCGCAGGTACCGAGTATTCCTTCTTCCAGTATGACTTTGCACGTAACTCTTGGGATGATAACAAGAAGACCATGACCGGTAAGCCTCTGAAGATGCATCTTGACCATGCATTTGACAATGAGCATTATCGCCGTGAGAATTATGTAAGAGATCATCTTCGTGCTCGTGCGGAAGTAACCACTTGGAACAAGGAGTTCTGGATGGATAAGTTCTCCAGCTTGCCTGAGATGCCTTTCGATATCGAAAGAATTTACTTCGACAAGCGTGGTGAATACACCACAGGCGGAGAACATCTTCAGATTGTGACACTGACTGTCGGACATAATGTTACTATCCGCAGCAAATCCAATCCTGAGTTGTCTACCAGCATTGAACGTCTGCAGTGTGTAGCTATTCCTGCATACTTTGGAGATTATGAGATTATTTCTGAAGACGGAAGTTTCTGTACTTGTGTCATCTTCTATATGAAATAATAAATTTTTAGGGGCACGGTTTACTGTGCCCCATTTTCCCATATTATTGTTAACATTCGAAAGGAAAACAGGTATGAATATATTAGCGATTGGTGCACATCCCGATGATATTGAGCATAATTGCGGAGGAACACTTGCAAAATATGCAAAGCTTGGTCATAAAGTTTTTACTGCTACGGCGACCAACGGTAATATTGGTTCAGCCACACTCCCTATGGAGGAGATTGCTGCAATTCGAAAAGAAGAAGCAAGAAGAGCAGCAGCACTTATCGGTGCTGAGTACATTTGTCTGGATTATGATGATGAGATGTTTTTTGAAGATAAAGCTGCCAGATATGCGTTCATTGATTTGGTAAGATACTGCAAGGCGGATGTTATTTTGACACATTCTCCGGAGGATTATAATCCTGACCATGAACTCACCAGCAAGATTATTAGTGATATTCCCGTTATGATACCCATTGAAAAGATTAAGACCAAAAATCCGGCATATGATAAGATTCCGGTAATCGTTTATTTTGAACCTGCACACGGGTTGGGATTCATTCCGACGGAGTATGTGGATATCACCGACACCATTGAAACCAAAATTGCAATGTTAAGCGAGCATAAGAGCCAGGCTCTTTGGATGCAGGATAATTATAAGGGTACCTACGACGATGGGGACTTCTTTGAGGAAGCACGAGCAATTTCCAGATATAGAGGCATTCAGTGTGGGGTAAAGTATGCGGAAGGCTTCCGCATGGCGAATGACGCATTTAGGGTGGTACCTTATCGTGTACTTCCGTAGGTAAACCCCTACAATATGAATTCATACACAATGTGGAGGAAATAGAATGAAAGCGAAGATTGTAGCGGTGGGGTTAGCCCATCCCTTCGAAGTGGGATATGACCAGGCGGAAAAACTGTTGAATCAGACGGTAAATACGTTGGTTGACATGGGTGTGGAGTGTAGCAATGCAAATGTGGTGATGCATGATTTGGATACTGTGCAGAAAGCCGCTGAGGCAGTAAAGCGGATTGATGCAGACGTGCTGTTGATTTGTATCGCTACTTGGAGCGAGGACCATCACCTTCTGGATTTGTTATCCTACGTGGATAAACCGGTTATCTTAAGGGCATATCCTGCATTTGACACGGGATCTTTGTGCTGTGCTCACCAGATTGGTGCGGTATTTACAGATATCGGCAAAAAGTACGAATTTGTATACGGCGATGCTGATAATCATAAGTGTGCCGAGAAAACAAAGCAAATTGCGACAGCTTACACGCTTGCCAACTGTATGGGCAAAGTGCGTATCGGTGCCATCGGTGGACGCGTAAAAGGTATGACCGAAATTGCCTACGATGAATTCTCCATCAAGCAAAAATTAGGTGCCAGGGTTGTGAATCTGGACGAGAAGGAAATGTTGAATCTGGTGGAGCAGATGTCTGATGAAGAAGCGGAGAAACTTCTGGAAGAGAAGAAAGATATGCTCAAATGCTGCAAGGTTCTTTCTAAAAAAGAGCACCTGTTGGAGTCTATGAAATATTACGGGGCAATGCGTGCTCTTGCAGATGAGTATGATTTAGAGGCTCTTTCCGTGAAATGCTATACGACTTACATGGGCAAGGTATGCCTCGGATACTCTATTCTTGCTGAAGAGGGCGTAGTTGCTTCCTGCGAAGGTGATGTCACCAATGCGTTGACCATGAAACTGTTGTACGAGTTAAGTGAAAAGCCTGTAAACAATACAGATTTGCTATATCTTGACGAAAAGGCAAATACCATTTTGTTTGCGCACTGTGGTTCTTCCGGATTCTCTATTGCGGAAGGCGATATTGAATTGGCACCCGTGCGTTTGGCGGAAACCGGTGTATGTAGCCGTTTCCTGATGAAGTCCGGCACTGTAACTGCAGTGAATATATGTGGACACGGTGATAATTTCCGCATGGCGATTATGAAGGGTGAGGCGATTCCCTGCGGTATGGAATTCCCAGGTAATCCTGTGAAGATTCATTTCGAAAAGAGTGTGGAAGATATCAATCAGGAAATTATGGACAACGGCATCGGACATCACTGGATGGTCGGCTATGGTGATTATGTGGAAGAATTAGTACGATTCTGCAAAATTAAAGATATGAAGTGCTTTGTAATATAAAATGATTTGCTTCGTTTGCAAATCCTAATGTTTTAAGCAAGGGAGGTTGCACTGTAGATATGCGGTGCAACCTTTTGTGATTTACATAGAATTCTTTGCCGGTTTCTATATCTTTTGGCTATACAAATCGTAAATTCGTGGTATAATAAGGTGTTAATAGACATACGGAGGAAAATCATGAAACCTTACGGCGTAAACGAACTTAGAAAAATGTATCTCGATTTCTTCGAGAGTAAAGACCATTTAAAACTAAAGAGTTTTTCGTTGGTACCTCACAACGATAACAGCTTGTTGATTATCAATTCCGGTATGGCACCTATGAAACCTTACTTCACAGGTCAGGAGATACCGCCCAGAAAGCGTGTTACCACCTGTCAGAAATGTGTCAGAACCGGTGATATTGAGAATGTTGGAAAGACAGCTCGTCACCTTACCTTCTTTGAAATGCTGGGAAACTTCTCCTTTGGGGATTATTTTAAACGTGAAGCCATCGCTTGGAGCTGGGAGTTTTTAACCCAAGTGGTTGGAATGGATCCCGATAGATTGTATCCTTCCATCTACTGTGAGGACGAAGAAGCATTTGAGATTTGGACCAAAGAAATCGGTGTTCCTGCAGAGAAGATTACCCGTTTCTACAGAGATGAGAACGGCGCCTGCGACAACTTCTGGGAGCATGGTGCAGGTCCTTGCGGTCCTTGTTCCGAAATATACTATGACCGTGGTGAAAAGTATGGTTGTGGCAGCCCTGACTGTAAAGTGGGTTGTGAGTGTGACCGCTTCATGGAAGTGTGGAACAATGTATTCACCCAGTTTGAGAGCGACGGCAAAGGCAATTATACCGAACTGGAACAGAAGAACATTGATACCGGTATGGGACTGGAGCGTCTGGCTGTTGTAGTACAGGACGTGACCAGTGTATTTGATGTGGATACCATGAAAGCCATTCGTGATAAGATTTGCGAAATCGCCGGTGTGGAGTATCAGAAAGAGGATGCTACCGATGTATCCATCCGTTTGATTACCGACCATATCCGTTCTACCACATTTATGATCAGCGACGGTATTATGCCTTCCAACGAAGGCCGCGGTTATGTGCTTCGTCGTTTGATTCGTCGTGCTGCAAGACATGGCAGACTTCTTGGCATTGATGGCAAGTTTATGGCGAAATTAAGTAAAACCGTGATTGCAGAATGTAAGGACGGATATCCTGAGTTGGATGCTAAGAAGGAGTTTATCTTGAATGTGCTGACACAGGAAGAAGATAAATTTGACAAGACCATTGACCAGGGGCTTTCCATTCTGGCGCAGATGGAAGAGGAGATGAAGGCTGCCGGTGTGAAGGAACTTTCCGGCGAAAATGCATTCAAACTCTATGATACCTATGGATTCCCGGTGGACTTGACAGAAGAGATTTTGGCGGAAAAGGGATTCGGCATCGACCATGCAGGTTTTGGTGTTTGCATGCAACAGCAGAAAGAAATGGCTCGTAAAGCACGCAAGGTAACTAATTACATGGGTGCTGATGTGACTGTATACGAATCCATTGACCCTTCCATTACTTCAGCATTCGTCGGATATGACAGATTGGAGCATACCTCTAAGATCACGGTGCTTACTACCGAGAGTGAGTTGGCGGAAGCGCTGACAGACGGTCAGGTGGGTACTGTTATTGTAGAAGAAACTCCTTTCTATGCTACCATGGGCGGCCAGAATGCTGACTATGGTACCATTGCCACTGAAGGTGGTTTGTTTGAGGTGAAAGATACCATCAAATTGATGGGCGGTAAAGTAGGACATGTGGGACAGGTTGTCAGCGGTATGTTGAAAGTCGGTGATACTGCTACCTTGAAGGTAGATGCAACCAACCGTTCCAATACCTGTAAGAATCACAGTGCAACCCATTTGCTGCAGAAAGCATTGCGTGAGGTGTTAGGTGGACATGTGGAACAGTCCGGTTCCTTCGTGGATGGGGATAGACTCCGTTTCGACTTCAGCCATTTCTCCGCTATGACCAAAGAAGAAATCCAAAAGGTGGAAGATTTGGTCAACGAAAAGATTGCAGAAAACCTTTCTGTTGTGACACAGGAAATGAGCATTGAGGATGCGAAGAAGACCGGTGCTATGGCACTGTTCGGAGAAAAATACGGCGAGACCGTTCGCGTGGTTAAGATGGGAGATTTCTCTGTAGAACTTTGCGGTGGTACCCATGTGGAGAATACCGGAAGCATTTCTGCTTTTAAGATTCTCTCAGAAAATGGTGTGGCTGCTGGCGTTCGAAGAATTGAGGCACTCACCGGCAACGGCGTATTCGCATATTATAAGGGATTAGAGAAAACAATAGAAGCAGCAAGTCAGATTGTTAAGGCAACACCTACTACCTTGGTGGAAAAATGCGAACATTTGATGGCTGATATGAAGGCTCTTGCATCAGAGTTGGAATCCATGAAGAGCAAGGCAGCTAAGGAAGCCCTTGGCGATGTGATGGATCAGGTGGTAGATGTGAAGGGTGTGAAACTCTTGGCTACCAGCGTGGACGGAGTAGATATGAATGGACTCCGCGATTTGGGCGACCAACTGAAGGAAAAGTTGGGAGAGGGCGTGATTGTTCTATTATCCAATCAGGATGGCAAGGTAAACATTGTGGCTATGGCTACGGATGGAGCTATGGCAAGCGGTGCACACGCTGGCAACCTTATCAAAGGCATTGCTGCATTGGTTGGCGGTGGCGGCGGTGGTCGCCCCAATATGGCTCAGGCGGGTGGTAAAAACCCTGCCGGAATTCAGGATGCGATTGCAGAGGCTAAGACTGTACTGGAGGGTCAAATCAACTAATTTCGTTTGTTCTTTTCTCAAAATTGGTTTGAATTATGAAAAAATAGTTGACGAACGAAAACTTTGTGCTATAATAACTCTTGTGTATGCGTAAGCATAAATAAATAACCCAATCAGTCATGTTACTTGAGGGACTGAAGGGAGGTCGGGAAGATATGTCAAACGTAATCGTAAAAGAAAACGAAACACTGGACAGCGCACTTCGTCGTTTTAAGAGAAGTTGTGCTAAGGCTGGTATCCAGCAGGAGATTCGTAAGCGTGAGCATTACGAGAAGCCTAGCGTAAGACGTAAGAAAAAGTCTGAAGCAGCTAGAAAGCGTAAATACAACTAATTAATGAACCCCGGTATTTTGCCGGGGTTTATTTTTTGTAAAAAGGATAAGAATCCTGCCTTGGATTCTTTTTTCATATTTGCTTGTTCTTTTTCATATGCTTTTGTAAGAAAATAGGATGTGTTTTACTATGAAAAAATATCTAAGACATACTTTTGCATTTTTTCTTTTGATGCTTTTTGTGATTGGCAGTTCACTAACAGCAAATGCGGAAGTGACAATTTCTTCGCCCTCTGTGATTTTGTTGGAGAGTTCCACCGGAAAGGTGATTTACGAGTTGAATTCTACTGAAAGAAAGAGCCCTGCCAGTATTACGAAGATTATGACTCTTTTACTGACATTTGAAGCAATTGGCTCGGGGAGAGCGGATTTGACGGATGATGTCATCACCAGCGAATATGCCAGTTCTATGGGAGGTTCCCAGGTGTTTCTTGCCCAGGGGGAAGTGCAGTCACTGGATACGATGATCAAATGTATTGCGGTAGCCTCAGGGAATGATGCTTCTGTGGCAGTGGCGGAGCATATCGCCGGAAGTGAAGAGGCTTTTGTGGCCAAAATGAATGACAAGGCAAAAGAACTCGGTATGATGGATACCCATTTTGAAGATTGTTGCGGTCTAAGTAATTCGGATGACCATTATACCACAGCAAAAGACGTGGCAATTATGTCGAGAGAGTTGATTACGAAATATCCTGAAGTCACTCGTTACACCACTATATGGATGGAGCCAATTACTCATGTGACGCCCCAGGGTAGCTCGGAATTTATGTTGAGCAGTACGAATCGTTTATTAAAACAATATCAATGGACCACGGGACTTAAAACCGGTTCTACAGACAAAGCCAAATACTGCTTGGCTGCAACAGCGTCCAAGGATGGCATGGATATGATCGCCGTGGTTATGGGAGCTCCTGATCCTAAAACAAGATTTTCTGACGCCCAGACGCTGTTGACTCATGGGTATAATGTGAGTCGATTATTTGTGGAAGAAGAGAATCCAAATCTTCCTATTCTGTCCGTAGAAAAGGGGGTTGCTGAACAATGTGCGTTGAAGATTTTATCTCCTTTTCGATATGTGGACACAGAGGGAAACGATTTGAACTTGATAGAACGCAAGTTAGAACTTCCTGAAAAATTGGTTGCGCCTATTACCCTGCATCAGCCTGTGGGTAGCATGAAGTATTACCTCAACGGTAAGTATTTAGGGGAGGCTCAGGTGGTATCTGCAACAGAGATAGAACAGGCAAAGTATTTTGATTATCTGAATAAAATATTTCATGAATTGCTTTTATAAATACAAACCATGTGGTATAATAATACAACATGCTTTAGACTTGGTTTGATTTGTAGGAGTATGCGTTATGTTGGATATTCTCTTTACCATATTTGCTATCTTTACGGTTGTTATTTTTTGGGTGGTTTTGTTCGATACCAACCGGTTTGTGGTGCGGCATCATCGGGTTCACAGCCCCAAGATTACCAAACCCTGCAGAGCAGTTGTGTTGTCTGATTTACATAACAAAAAGTATGGTAAAGATAATGAACACTTAATCACGGCAATAAAGGAATTAAATCCCGACTTTGTGCTCGTTGCGGGTGATATGGTGACCTCCAGAAAAAAGGCACCTATCCGGGAAGCGGTGAAGTTATTGCAGCAACTACAAGAGATGTATCCCATCTATTATGGTGTCGGAAATCATGAACACCGCCTGTTTCATATTGCGAAGAAATACGGTACGGTTGGTCAGGAGTATTTATCCGTCTTGACAGAAAATGGAATTGCACCAATCAGCAACGATTCTAAAGTAATAGCGGATAGCAATATCCGGGTTTACGGCCTTGATATTTCCGGGGACTATTATGAGAGATTCCAAAAGAAAGCAATGGATGAGGCATATATCCAAAGTCTGCTTGGAGAGCCGGATGGCAACTGTTTTAATATATTATTGGCACATAATCCGGAATATTTTCCTGCTTATGCCCAATGGGGGGCGGATTTGACGGTTTCCGGGCATGTGCACGGCGGTATCATCAAGGTGCCGTTGATAAACAGGGGATTTATTTCTCCTGCATTTACGCTATTCCCTAAGTATGATGGTGGAGTGTTTGCAGAAGAAGGCGCAGAAATGGTCTTGAGCAGAGGGTTAGGTACGCATAGTATACCCGTGCGACTATTTAATCCGGGAGAACTGTGGTGTGTAGAGTTTGCACCGGAGGAATAGTCCTTACGCGTGAGATAGAAAGAAGAGAAAGGTACATAAGATGGCAATACCTGTAAAGTTGGAAGTGTTTGAAGGTCCGTTGGACCTGTTGCTTCATCTGATAGATAAAAATAAAGTAGATATATATGATATTCCCATTGTGGAGATTACAGAGCAATATCTTGCCTATATCAAGGAAATGCAGACCCAGGACATGAATATTATGAGTGAGTTCTTGGTGATGGCGGCTACCTTGATTGATATCAAATGCAGGATGCTTCTTCCCATTGACGAAGAGGAAGAGGGGGAAGAGGATCCCAGGGCAGAACTTGTTCAGAAATTGTTGGAATATAAAATGTATAAATATATGTCCACAGAACTACGGGACCGTCAGGTGGATGCTGCTAAGAATCTGTACCGGGAACAGAATATACCACCGGAGGTGGCTGCGTATAAAAGACCACTGGATTATGAAGAATTGATCGGGGACATGACCCTTGGTAAGTTGCATGAGGTGTTTAAGTCCATCGTCCGAAAACAGGAAGATAAAATTGATCCTATCAGAAGTCAGTACGGCACCATTCAAAAGGAAGAGATTGACATGGAGGCCAAAGCTTTGTTTGTGGAGGCTTACGCCAGAGAGCATAAGGAGTTCAGTTTCCGTAAACTACTGGAAAAACAAAAAAGCAGAATGGAACTTATCGTTACATTTCTCATTATATTGGAATTGATGAAAAACGGTAAGATTTCCATCAGCCAAAAAGAAATCTTTGATGATATTATCATCACATCGAATGTATAGTTATATTTGAATTACATAGATAGAAGGAAATACAAATGGAAAAGACAAAAGCAAAAGCAGTTATAGAGGCAATCCTTTTTACCATGGGGGAATCCGTGGAAATCAGTCGTTTGGCAGAAGTCATTGAAGAGGATGTCAGAACAACAAAAACGATCCTAAAGGAGCTTCAGGAAAAATATGAGCAGGAAGATTCAGGTATTGCTCTGACACAGTTTGAATCTGCAGTGCAGTTATGCACTAAATCGGAAATGTATGAGTATCTGATTAAGATTGCAAAACAACCAAGGAAAATTACATTGACAGATACCGTGCTGGAAACGCTATCCATCATTGCGTATAAGCAACCCGTGACAAGAGCGGAGATAGAGAGAGTCCGCGGGGTGAGTTGTGACCACGCGGTCAATAAATTGTTAGAATATGATTTGATTACAGAACTTGGCAGATTAGATGCACCCGGCCGTCCGTTGCTGTTTGGGACAACGGAGCAGTTTTTGCGCAGTTTCGGAGTGAAGAGTTTGGAAGAATTGCCTGAGATGAATCCTGTCCAGGTAGAAGAATTTAAACAACAGGCAGAGGCTGAAGTACAGCTACAGTTGGATATTTAATCCAATTGTAGCTGTTTTGTTACAATTTTTTGCCATAATTTGCGCGTTTATGTGTTTTTTAGCAGAAATATGCTAAAAAACAGCAGAAATGTATATGGAATGATATTTGTTTATACAGTAAAATAATCATAGATAGTTTTGTGTAAATTTATGTTATTTTTGTGTAATTATAATTGTAAGAGAGGAGAAGCATGATGAAGAAAACAAAAAGGGTTACAAGTATTATCTCTTTGCTTCTGGTACTGGCTATGGTTTTGACCGGATGTCAGGTGCCGGAGGGAGTCGAAATTCCATCCGGAGTTTCCATTCCTTCAGATTTAACAGAGGAGGAGATTGCAGAATTATTGCCCTCTTTGGAGCAGGAGTTAGAAGAAGGCGAAATTGATGCAACAGACAGCGAGGCATCTGGCGATGACAGTACTGTATCAGAAGAAATCCTTGAAGGATTGGAAGCAGAAGAAGATATGCATGACCCTGAGATCGTGGCTGATGATAAGACCGTAGAAAATGCCACTGTTCAATTGGCTCCCGGTCGTGAGTGGGTGCATAAAATCCTGAACGTAGAGGAGTATGTCAAAGCATATCCCGATCTTCAGGCTGCTTACGGTGAAAACTGGGATGGATATGTGGATCATTATTTGACCACCGGTTTATATGAGGGCAGAGAAGAGGGTAAATTATTTGACCCTTGGGAATACGCAGAGGCCTATCCCGATGTAAAGGCAGCATATGGGGATGATGCCAATGCGATTATTCAGCATTATGTAAATCATGGATATTACGAAGGTAAGACTGCCGGTACCGCAGCAGGTTATGTGGATATGGCGGATAAGACCTCCAGAGAATACATGATGAGTCATGATGTGATTGTGCGCGGACCCAGTACCAGAATGGATGCGCTTCTTTCCCATGCGGATATGGCGTTGAAATATGGTCGCAACATAGAAGGGGCCCGTTATCCGAAGCTGTTTGCTGATGGATTGAATGTATATACATTGGAACCTTCCACCTGGAGTAAGGGCTCTACCAATGAGTTTGTTGTGACTAACTTCTTGGGACAGGCTAATTTCCTGAAAATGTTGGACGGCTTGACCATGATGACCGGAGAAGAAAAGTACCGCGAGGCTGCATATGAACAGTTCACAGCCCGTTACGAAGACCCTACTCTCCATGACAAACATGGTTTGATTTATGGAACAGTACATAACTTAATTGACCTGATGAGTGAGAAAAAATCACTGGCTTATCACGAGACTAAGGATGGTCAGATTCCTTTGGAATTTATGTGGGAAGCAGACCCGGAAGCTTGTAAAAAATTCATCGAAGGATATTGGATTTCTCACATCTACGACTGGAGCTCATTGACTATGAACCGTCATGGACTTTGGGATAAGGATGTTGATGGCGCAACTATTTGGGATACACCGTACACCAACCCTGACCCTTATGTGAAAGAGTCAGAAGTTTCGTTTTTATGTACCGGTAACGATATGATGGAAATGATGTACTTCCTGACAGAGAAAACCGGTGACCCCAAGTACCAGGCATGGGGAGAGAGAATGCTGGATAAGTACATTGGTGTTATGAATTTGGAAACAGGTCTGATTGGTCCGCAGTACGGACTCCATTCCAGCGAAACATATCCGGACGAAAGATTTTTGGTTAGTTTTATTGGTGCGGATTTTGTGATGAACAATGGTTTTGATTTCAAAACAGCTACTTTGGATGATTATAAGATCGCAGGTTCCAATGCATTTGTCCGCAGAGATACCACCAAGAGTTCCATGGGATACGGTCCCCAAGATTATGTGGAGATGTATCGTTGGAGTGGTGATGAAAAGGTATACGACTTTATAAAGGCAAATATGAAGGGCTTCGTCGATTATGTATATAATCAAGAGAAGCATATTTATAATACCCCTATGATGAATGATGGTACCGACGTCAACGAAGGTGAAGGCGGTAAGGTACTGGTTGCTACCAGAGGTGGGTATTATATCAACGAAGGTAAGAGCTTTGCAGAGCACGAATCTGTATGGGTTGGTGTTATGCTTGGCGCTATCGAAAGCTATAATATTTTAAAACCGGAAGATGCAGATCTAAAAGCGAGATTATGGGAAGCAATCCGTACTTTCTGCAGATTTGAAGATTTGGGTGACATTGGTACTGCTCTTGGAGAGAATGTCAATGTGAACTTGTATTCTACAAACACCACTGCAGAAATGACCTTAGCCGCCATCATGCTCTATAAGTATTCCGGAAATGAACAGTACTACAACCTGGCATTGAGACTGGGGGATAATCTTGTAAAGAAGTTTTATAATCCCCAGACAGGTTTATTCTTCTCCAGCTCCAATGCTCCCTACATCAAATTTGATACAACATATATGTATGCAGTATTCTGTGTAGAGGCAATGTCAAGAGGTTTCGTAAATGAAATCAATCTTGACTTAAGCCACAATGGTATTGACTGGATTGTGGTAGGTCAGGGTCAAACTCCTGAAAGCACCCATTTATATGGCCGTGCAAAAGTTAAGGTAAAGAAAGCAGGCTTTGCTTCTGATAGTGAAACTGTAGTTGTTGATATAGATCCTAAGGTGAACTTTAGTGATTTGGCAGGAGTAGAAGAGGCGAACGCCATCCGCCAGATGGCCTCCATCGGGGTGGTAACAGGAGAGCCTGACGGTGCTTATGAGCCCGACGCACATGTAACCCGTGCACAGTTTGCGGATATGGTAGCTAAGCTCTTTGGATATGCGTATGACGCAAGCGTAGTTTTACCATATACAGATGTTACATCTACCAATGAATATTACGAGGCTATTTGCACGCTGTACGGCTTGGGAATCATTGATGCAAATTTGGGCACTACTACATTTGAGCCTAATAAGATTATCACCAGAGAAGAAGCTGCATCCATGGTAGTTCTTGCACTGGAAGCAGTGAATCCCAACGAAGATAATTATTACATTGTGGATGCTTTATATCGAATCACCGACAAAGACCAGATTTCCGGTTGGGCTGTTCCTTATGCGGATGTATGTACCAACTATCGTCTGATGGTTGACATTGATGATGAAACCTTTGAACCTAAACTTGATGTCACCAAGGCAATGGCTGCCGAGATTCTAGCGGAAGTTGCGCGATATGTAGATTTGAAGGTATCCAAGCTGACATTGGAGTTTACTCCTTTTGATGCAGATGCCCAGGTGATTACATGGGAATCTTCCGATACTTCAGTAGTAGAGATTGACACTAAGGGCAGATTGTATCCTGTAGGTGTCGGAACAGCTAGAATCGTAGCAATAATTGATGGTATCTATTCCTACATTGATGTAACCGTAGCAGAGAAATCTGAATGGATGATTAAAGACATTGCAATTAATGGGGAGAATCTTGATACCTTTAATTCCAGCGTATTGGAATATGAAATCAATTTGGATAAAGGAGTAACACAGGTACCTACCATTACAGCAAATAGCTATAGTGGGGCTCCGGTACAGGTAACATTGCCTGCTGCACTTCCGGGAGAAGCAACTCTTAAGGTGGAAGGAAGCGAAGTAGAGTATTCTATTCAAATTGATAACGACTATATCGAGTATATTGTTAATGATAATTTTAACCACAAAAATAATACGTCACTGAGCAAATTAGGCGATGAGAAATTTTCATGGTTTATCAATGGTACCTCTGTTGCCTATGATAAGGATTGGGCAGTCATTCCCAGAAACTGGGTAAATCCTAACGAAGAAGGATATGGCTGTATACGTTTCCCTTATAGGCATGAGTATTATTTGAAAGCTAATGCATACCTGTATCTCACAGATGAGACCAAGATTCTTGCCGGAGATGCCGCGGACGACAAGATTGCCATTGTGGAAATGGAATTGGCAGTGAAAAATATGAAGGAGAAGGACAACGGTTATGAGATTGTTCTGACCAGATTGCCTGCTAATGATTTATATCACAATGTTGCAAACTTCTTGATTACACCGGATAATACGATTATCCGAAAAATGGATTCTTCCAATAAGAATGTAGCAACCAGACGCAAAATGCCGGATGGGGAGTTTATCCATTTCGCATTGGCAATGGATATGAAGAATAAAAACTTAAATTACTATATTAAAGGAGAGTTACTGTAGAAGGATGTTCCTTTCTATCATAATAATTCGCCTGACTTTGGTTGTATCCGTTATACCACCACAAGAGAAGAGCATGAATCCAACGCCGAAATGTTCATGGATAACTTGAAAGTTTATAAGTTGACCCACGAAGCTTTTGAAGAAATGTTCAGTCAGGAAGTTGTGCCTGCCGCTACACCCGAACCGGAATGGATCAGCAATCCTATTGATGAGAACTTTGACAAGTATCCCGACGGTACTACACATTCTGCTATGGTAACGGATTACTATGGCTCGGTAGTAAATAGTTATATGTGGGAATATCAGAAGGTGGTACCCAAGACCGAGGTTGACCCTACGGCTGCTGCTACGGATAAGGTGTTCATGGTTCAGACCAATCCTGAATGTCCCATGGATGGTAACTTAAGATTTACGTTAGATACTTCCGTAGCTCATGTGCTTGGTGAAGATGCGATAGATGAAAATCTTGTTATGGAATTTGATTTCCTGGTTTCCGGTACAAGTTCTAATTATAAGGGATTTGTGCTTGCAATGGCACAGCATTATCCTACCGGTACCAAATCAGTAAATAAGTTTGTTATCAATGATAAGGAAGTTTACAGATATCTTGATTCCACCCATACTTCGGATGGCACACTTCGTACATCTGTTACGAAGGATGAATTTAACCATATGAAGATCGTTGTGAACAAGAAGACCAAAACTACAAGCTATTACATCAATGGCGTGATGATAGAAAAGGCTTGTGCACCTGTATATTCCAATGTACCTGACTTTGGTACGGTTTTAATTGGCCCCATGCAGGATAATACACGAAACCTTGACGCGAAGATTTACCTTGATAATCTGAAGGTTTATACAGCACCTGTTACAGAGGAGCCTACACCCAGACCTACCAATGTGCCGGTTCCTACGCAAACACCTGCGCCTACGGCAACACCTCATCCTTATCCCATCGACCAGACCTTTGACACATGGCCTGAAAATGGATTATTCCGTAACAGATTCGGTGATCATTACTCTACTTCCGGTTCCGGATATAGTAAGATTGTGAAGAGAAGTGTTGTGGAAGCCGGTGCTCCTGCTACAGACTTTGTGGTTGAGTTTACACCCCAGACAGACAAGGACACGGCATATCGTTTCAACTTAAATGCAGATAAGGCCTTTGCACTTGGAGATAAGGCGTTTGGTAGCAGATATGTAGCAGTTGAAATGGAAGTTGCGATTGTTGGTGAAGACGAAAGAACACAAGGGTATGTCATCCAATTGGCAAGACTTCTTTCCGGTGGTTATCATTCTGTGGCAACACTGCATATCACAGATACCCAGATTGCCGCAAGAATTGATTCCAGTCGTAATGACAACAGAACCATTCGTCCTTATACCAAGGGTGAATTCGGTAAAGTGAAAGTGATTGTGGATAAGCAGACCAAGAACTTTAACTTCTATTGGAATGATGAGTTAGTCATTGCCGATAAGACACCGTTGTTTGCCACCACACCGGAATTGGGCGCGGTGACCTTTAGCGTAGTGAAGGGAGATGCCGGTGTCGATTCCAAACTTTATGTGGATAATGTAAAAATGTATGAACTGGATGCAATCCCTGACGCGCCCACCAGTGCACCTGCCGTGCCTACCGTAGCGCCTACGCAGGCACCTGTATCCACAGCTGTACCTACAACGGCACCGGAACCTACTATGGCACCCGGTGAACCCACTATACCTCCTTCTGTACAACCTACGGCTGCACCTACACAGGCACCTGTGTATACGCCTGTAATCGTTGATGAAAACTTTGATTCCTACGAGTTAAATACTCAGGCCGGAAGTATGTCCGGAGAATACTGGGTAGGAAGTTGGGGCATTTCCTATAATTACGACAAGGGTAAAGTGGTTGCGAAGAAAGATACTTTAGAAGCGACGGCAGCAGGTACAGACAGGTTGTATGAAGTAAGACCTGCAAGCACTTTGGATGAAAAGCAGTACAATTCTACCATGCGTATTACCTTAACCGAGGAGAAATGGTATCCTCTTGGTGAAACAGTAACCGACGAAAGGTATATGGTCCTGGAAGCAGACATTGCCTTAAACGGTGGCGGCACACAGACCAATTCTGCCGGATACTTGTTCCGTATCGGTGGCGATGGCAACTACGCTCTGACAAACTTCAGATTGTATGCAGACTACCTTGGAAGAAATATAAGCTCTTCGGTTGTGACCGATCTTCGTGCTGACAATAAGAACGCTTACACCAAGGGACAAATCGGTCATCTGAAATGGGTGTTGGATAGAGAGACCAAGGAGTACTCCTATTTCTGGAATGGCGAGTTGGTAGAAAGCGAAGTTTTGGCTCAGTTTAGTGGAGCGCATCAGACGCCTGCAGTGAAGTATCTGATGATTCAGGCACCTACCGTTACCCTGGAAAGTGGTGTTACAAGTTTTGATGAAGCGTTCTATATCGACAATGTGAAGTTATATGTAACAAATGATGATCAAATGGCTACTCCGGCGCCCACAACGGCACCGGAGGCCACTGCAGCACCTACTGAAGCGCCTGTGGCAACGGAAGCACCTACCGCTGCGCCTACTGCAGCGCCTACCGAGGCTCCTATAGCGAACTTGTATGCTATCAATACATCTTTTGATGAGTTTGCCGTAGATACTTTAGCTCATACCTTGACCGGTGACTTCTGGACCTGTGAATGGGGACTGAGCTACCACCATAATAGAGGAAAGGTAGTAGCAAAGAACTCTGTTTTTGCCGGTGCAGCCGCAAATGACAACTGTGTAGAAATAGGTGTTTCTACCTCTGTAGATGAGAAATTCTATAATCTGCCCTACTACATCAAAATCAATGCAGATCAACAGCTTCCCCTTGGAAGTGCTGTAGACAACCAAAAATATGTGGTTGTTGAGTTTGATATGGCAATCGTAGGTAACGATGAGAAAACAGAAGGATATGAGATTCGTTTCGGCGGAGAAGGCAACTTTAGCGTTGCGCAGTTTAGATTATACGATAATAGACTGGAGCGTAGCATTGACTCGTCGACAAGAGTAGAAAAAGCATCTTATACCAAAGGTCAATTTGCACATATGAAGTTGGTCATTGACAGAGCCACCAAAAAATACATCTATTACTGGAATGGCCAGTTGGTGGAAAGCGATGTAACAGCAATGTTTCCCGGAGAAGCACATACTCCTGCACTGAAGAATCTTCGTTTTACTGCGCTGAAGGAAACATTGGCGGATGGTGTGGATAATCTGGATTCGAAATTCTATCTTGACAATGTCAAAATATATACGGCTGAAGGATTATAACTGTATACAAGTATTAAATGGAAAAACTTTCAAAAAAAGGCAATTCGCTATTTGCGGATTGCTTTTTTTGTGTTATACTATGTAAGAATTTAATGATGGGGGCATTTGTGTTTTTTTCAAAATTCCCCATATCTTTAAATATTCGTATTATCTACAAAAATGGAGGACGAGAAAGCATGAGTATTACATCAAAAGCGAGTCAAAGAATTCAGTCTTTGCTCGATGCAAACAGCTTTGTTGAAATCGGCGGCATGATTACTGCAAGAGCCACAGATTTCAATATGAACCCCAGCGAAACACCCTCTGACGGATGTGTGACCGGTTATGGTGTGATCGAAGGAAAAGCCGTGTATGTGTACAGCCAGGATGCTTCTGTAATGAACGGAACCGTTGGCGAAATGCACGCGAAGAAAATTGCGAATCTCTATGATTTGGCAATGAAGACAGGCGCACCTGTGATTGGCCTGATTGATTCTGCAGGTTTGAGACTGCAGGAATCCACCGATGCATTGAATGCATTCGGTACTATTTACGCAAAGCAGGCGATGGCCAGCGGCGTGATTCCCCAGATTACCGCAGTTATGGGTAACTGTGGTGGTGGACTTGCCCTGTTCCCCACCCTAACTGATTTTACTTTTATGGAAGAAAAGAGCGGTAAATTATTCGTTAATGCACCTAATGCATTGGATGGCAACACCACAGAAAAATGTGATACTGCTTCTGCTGCATTTCAGTCTGAAGAGAGTGGTATTGTAGATGTGGTTGGCGATGAGGCTACCATTCTCGCAGAAATCAGAAGATTGGTTGCATTCCTTCCCTGCAACAATGGTGAGGGAAGTGATATTGTAGATTGCACGGATGATTTGAACCGTGTAAATCCTGAAATTGCCGGATGCAAGGGCGACACTGCTGTGGCGCTTGCGATTATGGCAGATAATAATAACTTCTTTGAATTGAAGGCTAATTACGGCAAAGATATGGTGGTTGGTTTCTTGAAGCTGGATGGTGTGACTGTTGGTGCAGTGGCTAACCGTTCCGAGATTTTGGGGGCTGACGGTACTGTTGCCGAAAAGATGGACGCAGTATTGTCCAAGCAGGGCTGCGAGAAAGCAGCAGATTTTGTAAACTTCTGTGATGCTTACGATATCCCTGTTTTGACCCTGACTAATGTAAAGGGCTATAAGGCTACTATGTGTTCTGAGAAGGGCATTGCAAAAGCTGCTGCGAAACTGACCTATGCATTTGCGAATGCTACTGTTCCCAAGGTGAATGTGATTGTGGACAAGGCTTTCGGAACCGCAGCCATCGCAATGAACTCTAAGGCCGTAGGCGCAGACATTACTATCTGCTGGCCCGATGCCCAGATTGGCACCATGGACAGTAAACTGGCTGCTAAGATTATGTACGACGGCGAAAACGCAGAAGTATTGAAGGAAAAAGCAGCTGAATATGAAGCATTGCAGCTTTCTGCAACAAGTGCTGCAAGGAGAGGATATGTGGACCAGATTGTGGATGCTGCTAACACCAGAAAATACGTGGTTGGTGCATTCGAGATGCTCTTCACCAAGAGTGAGGACCGTCCCTTCAAAAAACACGGAACAGTATAAGAAAGGGTGATTGTAACATGAAGAAATTAACATCGTATGTTTGTATGATTGCCTTGGTGTTAGGACTGGCCGGATGTAGCGAGAAAAATGATACCTTAACTCAATACGAGCAGAAGAAACTTGATACTGCACAGCAAATTGCAGTAAACCAATATGTGCCCTATCTGGCAAGCGTAATTGGTACGCAAGAAGCTTTGGATATTGCTGAGTATACACCCGAAGAAATTGAATATAGTATGTCTCAGCAAAAACGTATGAATATGGACGGGTATGGATTAAAATCAGCTATAATTTCTTTCGAATCCGGGCTGAAGGCAATTGGAAAAATATATGCATTTGGCGAAACAAGCGCAACAATAGATGGAAAAGATATCATTGTTAAAGTCGCAATTGATGGCGAGTTGAAAGATGCCGAAGCTGAAATTATTATTTCAAATGATTCGTTTTATATAATGAGATCAGCAGCGCTGAACCCCATCGATACTTTTGAAGAATCTATGGCAAAAGCAGGTATGAATACCTTGATTGGTATGGGCTCCGTATTTGCTGTGTTGATTTTGATTAGTTTGATTATTTCCTGTTTGGGATTGCTTTCCGGAAACGGGAAAAAGGCAAAACCTGCGCCCGCTGCAAAACCTGCAGCACCCGCACCTGTGGCAGCACCTGTAGTTGCACCGCAGCCTAATTTAGTATCAGATTTAGAATTGGTAGCCGTTATCGCAGCAGCCATTGCAGCCAGCGAGGGAGCTACTTCTACCGATGGATTTGTAGTACGTTCTATCAGAAGAAGAACATTTTAGAAAGTGGAGGATAATGAAATGAAGAATTATACTATTACCGTAAATGGCAACGTATATGATGTTGTAGTAGAAGAGGGCGCCGGTGTTGCAGCAGCACCTGCAGCAAGACCTGTGGCTCCTGTAGCACCCGTAGCAGCACCTGCACCTGTAGCAGCACCCGCACCTGCGGCAGCACCCGCACCTGCAGCAGCACCTGCCGGAGCAGCCGGTAGCATCAATGTAGAAGCCGGTGCAGCAGGCAAGATTTTCAAGATTGAGAAAAACGTAGGGGCAGCTGTAAAGAAGGGCGACGCTGTGATTATTTTGGAAGCTATGAAGATGGAGATCCCTGTGGTTGCTCCCGAAGATGGTACTGTTGCAAGCGTGAATGTAACAGTTGGTGAAATGGTAGAAGCAGGTGCAGTACTTGCTACCTTGAACTAATTTACATTCATCTATACTATCATTTAAGAGAAAACAACAGGAGGTCAAAAAATGGAGTATATTAGTACGACGTTAGACAATCTGATTCATCAGACTGCGTTCTTCAATTTGACTTGGGGAAACTATCTGATGATTGCAGTGGCGTGCTTTTTCCTTTATCTGGCTATCCGTCATGAGTTTGAACCATTGCTATTGCTTCCCATTGCATTCGGTATGTTGTTGGTAAACATTTATCCAGACATTATGATGCATCCGGAAGACGCAGCCAATGGGGCGGGCGGATTGCTGTATTATTTTTATTTGTTAGATGAGTTGGCAATTATGCCTTCCCTGATATTCATGGGCGTAGGTGCCATGACGGACTTCGGTCCCTTGATTGCAAATCCCAAGAGTTTTCTTTTGGGTGCTGCAGCACAGTTTGGTATTTTTGCTGCATATTTTGGAGCGATTGCGCTTGGATTTAACGATATGGCGGCAGCTGCCATTTCCATCATCGGTGGTGCGGATGGACCTACCTCCATCTTCCTTGCCGGTAAATTGGGACAGACTGCACTGATGGGCCCCATTGCCGTGGCGGCATATTCCTATATGTCCCTGGTACCCATCATTCAGCCCCCTATTATGAAACTGTTGACTACAGAAAAAGAGCGTAAGATTAAAATGGGTCAGCTTCGTCCTGTATCGAAACTGGAGAAGATTCTGTTCCCCATCATTGTTACCATTGTGGTAAGCTTGATTTTGCCCACTACAGCTCCCTTGGTTGGTATGTTGATGTTGGGTAACCTGTTCAAGGAATCCGGTGTGGTAAGACAGTTGACAGAAACTGCGTCCAACGCATTGATGTACATCGTAGTTATTTTGCTCGGTACCTCTGTAGGTGCTACTACAAGTGCAGAAGCATTTTTGAATATGGATACCTTGAAAATCGTTGCTCTCGGTTTGGTTGCATTTGCCTTTGGTACGGCGGCCGGCGTGCTGTTTGGTAAGCTGATGTGTATTACAAGTGGTGGCAAGATAAATCCTTTGATTGGATCAGCCGGTGTATCTGCGGTGCCCATGGCGGCACGTGTATCCCAGAAGGTAGGTGCGGAAGCAGATCCCACCAACTTCCTGCTGATGCATGCGATGGGTCCTAATGTGGCAGGTGTTATCGGTACAGCTGTTGCGGCAGGTGGATTTATGGCAATCTTTGGCGTGTTCTAAATTGCCGGAATGCCGGATAGAACACAATTGAAAATATTATTATGGAGGAAATTCGTAAATGTCAGAATTAGTGAAAAAACCCGTGAAAATTACGGAAACCGTTCTGCGTGACTCTCATCAGTCTTTGATTGCCACCAGAATGCCCACCGAATATATGCTTCCTATTATTGAGAAGATGGACCAGGTAGGATACAATTCCGTAGAGTGCTGGGGTGGTGCAACTTTCGATGCATCCCTTCGTTTCCTGAAGGAAGATCCCTGGGACAGACTTAGAAAATTGCGTGACGGATTCAAGAATACCAAACTGCAGATGTTGTTCCGTGGACAGAACATTTTGGGTTACAGACCTTACGCAGACGATGTTGTAGAAACATTTGTACAGAAATCTGTAGCAAATGGTATTGATATCATCCGTATCTTTGACTGCTTGAACGACTTGCGTAACTTGCAGGCAACTGTAAACGCAACCAACAAAATCAAAGCTACAGAAGGAAGAGGCCATGCACAAATCGCACTTTCCTATACCTTGGGTGATGCTTACACCTTAGAGTACTGGACTGATATGGCTAAGAAGATTGAGGAGATGGGTGCAGATTCTATCTGTATCAAGGATATGGCAGGTCTTTTGGTTCCTTATAAGGCTGCAGAATTGATTTCTGCTATGAAGGAATCCACCAAACTTCCCATCCAGTTGCATACGCACTACACCTCCGGTGTGGCAAGTATGACTTATTTGAAGGCTGTGGAAGCAGGTGTTGATGTCATCGATACTGCTATCAGTCCTTTCGCACTTGGTACCTCTCAGCCTGCAACAGAAGTTATGGTTGAGACTTTCCGCGGCACAGAATATGATACTGGTTTGGATCAGAACCTGTTGGCTGAAATCGCTGATTATTTCCGCCCTTACAGAGATGAGTGCCTGGAAAATGGCTTGCTCAATCCTAAGGTAATGGGTGTTGATATTAAGACCTTGTTGTATCAGGTACCCGGCGGTATGCTTTCTAACATGGTGAGCCAGTTGAAGGAGCAGAATGCAGAAGATAAGTATTACGATGTTTTGAAGGAGATTCCTGAAGTTCGTAAAGATCTGGGTGAGCCTCCTTTGGTAACACCTTCTTCCCAGATTGTTGGTACCCAGGCTGTATTTAATGTTCTTATGGGCGAGAGATATAAGATGGCTACCAAGGAGACGAAGGCAGTACTTCGCGGTGAGTATGGTCAGACCGTAAAGCCTATGAGCCAGGAAGTTATCGACAAAGTTATTCCCGGCGAGGAAAGAATTACCTGCCGTTATGCAGATTTGCTTGAGAACGAAATGGAAAAATTGGAGTCTGAGATGGCACAGTGGAAACAGCAGGACGAAGACGTACTGTCCTATGCTTTGTTCCCTCAGGTTGCTGTTGACTTCTTCAAGTATCGTCAGGCACAGCAGGAAAAAGTGGATATGACAAAGGCTGATACAGCAAATGGAGCGTATCCTGTATAAATAATATTGAAGAATCATAAAAGAGTGATATCTACGGGTATCACTCTTTTTCTTGTCATTACATTTTGATTGAAAAATACTTTAATACAGAGTAAAATAGAAGAAAGTAAAATCTGGAAAGTAAGTTAAAGGAGATGACCGGATGGAGCAAATGAATTTGCTTGACAGAATCTTTGAAAAATATCCTAAAATGAGCAAAGGTCACAAGTCAATTGCTGATTTTGTGGTAGACCATATGGATGAAGCCACTTTTCTTACCGCCGCGAAAATTGGCCAAAAATTAGGCGTCAGCGAATCCACTGTGGTGCGTTTTGCCACAGCGATAGGATATGATGGATTTCCTGCATTTCAAAGTGCTATGGCAGACAGTTTTCGGAGCCGTATTGGACAGGCACAGAACGAAACTTTTAAATCTGAAAGAATTAATCAATCCAATGTTTTAAATTCTGTTTTAAAACTGGACATTGCTAATATAGAAAACACCTTGGGACTATTGGACGCTACCACCTTTGACGCGGCTGTAAAAATGATTTCTGATGCAGAACATGTTTATGTTTGCGGTCTAAGAAGCAACGCACCTTTGGCAGCTTTTCTACACTATTATTTGAATATGGTAAAGGGGAATGCTATTTTGCTTAATACCACAAGTGTCAGTGAGACCTTTGAACAGATGATGCACATAAGTAAAAAAGATGTTTTTATCGGCATCAGCTTTCCCAGATACTCTATGAGAACTTTGAAAGCTATGGAATTGGCAAGTGACAGGAATGCCAAAGTGATAGCCTTGACAGATAATGTCAACTCACCTATGTGCTTGTATTCTTCCTGTAATTTGCTGGCACAAACGGATTCTCTTTCCATTATTGATTCGTTGGTTGCTCCTATGAGTGTGATTCAGGCACTGGTTGTGGCACTTTGCTTAAAAAACAAAGAGACGGTAAAGAACAATCTGAAGTTATTGCAAGATACATGGAATAACTATCAGGTATATATAAATGATGAAATTGATTTTATGGGAGAAGACAAAACCCTCAACTAGATTCTGAGAAATGAGGAATTTTGAATAGATGAAAACGATAGTTATCGGTGGGGGACCTGCGGGAATGATGGCGGCAATTGCTGCCGCAGATCAAGGAAATCAGGTAACTCTGATAGAAAAGAATGAGAAACTTGGGAAAAAGCTTTTCATCACCGGTAAGGGACGATGCAATGTCACCAACGCCTCGGATATGGAAGTGTTGTTTTCCAATGTGTGTACCAATAAAAAATTCTTATACAGTGCATTTTATACATTTGATAATTATGCCTTGATGAGTTTTATAGAGCAGGCCGGCTGTCCGTTAAAGACGGAACGGGGCGAGCGTGTATTTCCTGTTTCGGACCATTCTTCAGATATTATTACAGCGTTTACGCGTGAGTTAAAGAAACGCAATGTGGAAATCTTGTTGCAAACAAAAGTTAGCCGAATAATTGTTGCAGAATCAGATGGTTCCAATGGAAAGAAAAGAATCCAAGGCGTGAAATTAAGTGGTGGTAACGAACTTTTTGCAGACCGTGTGATTGTCTGCACCGGTGGTGTGTCTTATCCATCCACGGGGTCTACAGGTGATGGGTACGAATTTGCCAAAGAGAACGGACACAGTATCATAGAACCGGTTCCGGGATTGGTGCCCCTTAACATCAAAGAATCCTGGTGTGCTGAGTTGATGGGACTTTCTTTAAAAAACGTTTCCCTTGTAATGGAACAAAGCGGTAGAAAAGTGTATGAAGGTTTTGGTGAGATGCTATTCACCCATTTCGGTGTTAGTGGTCCGTTGGTGTTGTCTGCCAGTAGTTTTTACAAAGCGGCATCAGGTGGACAGACGATGCTTTATTTGGATTTGAAACCGGCTATGACGGCAGAGCAGTTGGACAAGCGCCTTCTTCGTGATTTTGAAGAGAATAAGAACAAACAATTCCGCAACGCTTTAGGCGGATTGTTTCCCTCAAAACTGATTCCCGTAATGGTCGGACTGTCGGGGATACCTGCCGATAAGAAGGTGAATGAAATTACCCGTGAAGAACGACAAAAGTTTGCATCGCTGATGAAGCGCTTGACATTGACAGTGGATTGCCCGAGAGGATTTGCTGAGGCGATTATTACCAGGGGTGGTATTTCTGTGAAGGAAGTTGACCCCTCAACCATGGAGTCAAAACTTGTATCCGGTCTGTATTTTGCAGGAGAGGTGTTAGATTTAGATGCATTGACCGGAGGATTTAATCTTCAGATTGCATGGTCCACCGGCTATTTGGCAGGTATTAGTTCTAAGGGTTAGTGAACTTTCGTTTAGTGGAAAGGAGTTAGTAGATATGGCTTTTAATATTGCAGTGGACGGTCCCGCAGGAGCAGGAAAAAGTACCATCGCCAAGGCGGTGGCTAAGAAGATGAATTTGGTTTACGTAGATACAGGTGCTATGTATCGCGCCATGGCCTTATTTATGATTCGGGAAGGTATTTCCGTGTCAGATACTGCAAAAGTGATTGAAAAATGTGAACTTGCGGATATTACCATCCGTTATGAAGATGGTGTACAGGTGGTTTTGCTCAATGGGGAGAATGTAAATGCTTATTTGCGGACAGAGGAAGTGGGAAATGCCGCTTCAGCCGTCAGCGTTATTCCGGAAGTAAGGAAGAAACTGGTAGAGTTACAGAAAGCATTGGCTGCAAATACGGACTGTATTATGGATGGCAGAGATATTGGTACTTGTGTTTTGCCCAATGCCCAAGTAAAGATTTATTTGACGGCAGACAGTTATGTCCGTGCCCAGAGAAGATATGATGAACTTGTGGCAAAAGGCATTGCGTGTGACATAGAGGAAATCCATAAGGATATTCAGGAAAGAGACTACCGCGATATGCATCGTGCCGCATCTCCTTTGAGGCAGGCGGAGGATGCGGTTCTATTAGATACATCCAATCTTTCCATAGATGAAGTGATTGAAAAAATGATTGCGCTCTGTGAACATTAAGTTTTGATGGTTGGAGGAAATGTATGGAAGTCAGACTTGCTGATTGCGCGGGTTTTTGTTTTGGAGTGAAACGGGCTGTGGATACCGTGTATGAACAGATAAAGTTGGGGAAGACTATTTATACTTATGGTCCCATTGTCCATAATGATGAGGTGGTTAGAGATCTGATTGAAAAAGGAGTCCGGGTTGTTGAATCCAAAGAAGAATTGAAACTTCTGCAGGAAGGCAGTGTCATTATCCGCGCCCATGGAGTATCCAAGGAGATTTACCGTATTTTGGAAGAACAAACTCTTGAGGTGATTGATGCCACATGTCCCTTTGTAAAACGTATTCATAAAATTGTAGAAAAAGCAAGTGAAGAAGGGGATCATATTATTATCATTGGCAATGCCGGACATCCCGAAGTAGAGGGGATTATGGGCTGGTGTAAAGCTCCTGTATATGTGCTGGACAGTGTTGAACAGGCCAAAAGTATAACATTAGATGAGGGTGTTCGATATTGCGTAGTTGCGCAAACGACATTTAATTACAATAAATTTCATTCTATGGTTGAAATTTTCAAAAAAAGAATGTACAATATTAGTGTTGTGAATACTATTTGTAACGCAACAGAAGATCGTCAACGCGCCGCAAAAGCTTTAGCAACTGTTGCGGATGCGATGATTGTAATAGGTGGGCGACATAGTTCCAATACGCAGAAGTTATATGAAATCTGCAAGGAAGAATGTGATAATACCTATTTTATACAGACACTGGAGGACTTGCATTTAGAACTACCTAAAGCTGCTCGACTGGTGGGTGTTACAGCGGGGGCTTCCACCCCAAACAAATTAATTGAGGAGGTTCAAAATTATGTCAGAATTAACTTTTGAACAAATGTTGGAAGATTCTATTAAGACAATACATGCAGGAGAGGTAGTCGAAGGTACAGTTATCGATGTGAAAGCGGACGAAATCGTTCTCAACATCGGTTATAAGGCAGATGGTATTTTGCCTAAGAGCGAGTATTCCAATGATACTAGTATTGACTTGAAATCCGTGGTAAAGGTTGGAGACACCATGGAAGTAAAAATCTTGAAAGTAAACGACGGCGAAGGTCAGGTGGCATTGACCTATAAACGCCTCGCTGCTGACCGTGGCAACAAGCGCATCGAGGAAGCATTCGAGAACAAGGAAGTATTGAAGGCGGAAGTATCCCAGGTACTTGACGGTGGTTTGTGTGTGATTGTGGAAGAAGTGAAGATTTTCATTCCTGCAAGTCTGGTTTCTGATTCTTATGAAAGAGACCTTTCGAAGTATGCAGGACAGGAAATTGAATTCGTTGTTACCGAATATAATCCTAAAAAGAGAAGATATATCGGTGACCGCAAGCAGCTTATCGTAGCTGAAAAAGAAGTTCTATTGAAAGAATTGTTTGAAAGAATCCACGAAGGTGATGTGGTTGACGGCGTGGTTAAAAACGTTACCGACTTTGGCGCATTTATCGATTTGGGCGGAGCGGATGGTCTGCTTCACATTTCCGAGATGTCCTGGGGACGCGTGGAACATCCCAAGAAAGTATTTAAAGTTGGCGATGAATTGAAGGTTTTGATTAAAGAAATCAACAATAATAAGATCGCACTTTCTTTGAAATTTGATGATGCAAATCCTTGGAAGGATGCTAATGAAAAATTTGCAGTTGGCAAGGAAGTGACCGGTAAGGTGGCAAGGATGACCGACTTTGGTGCATTTATTGAATTAGAGCCCGGTGTAGACGCACTGCTTCATGTATCTCAAATTTCCAAAGAGCATGTTGAGAAGCCTGCAGACGTACTTGCAGTTGGTCAGGAAGTTACCGCTAAGATTGTGGACTTTAATGAAGCTGACAAGAAAATCTCTCTTAGTATCAAAGCTATGTTTGCTCCTGAAGTAGTAGAAAAAGAAGTAGAAGAGGATGCAGATGAAGTAGCAGTAGATATTGAAGCTGTGATTGCAGCGCAGGTTGAAGAGGAAGCTGCAGAAGAAGTGGCACCTGTGGAAGAGGTGGTTGAAGAAACTGCTGATGAAGCACCTGTTGAGGAAAGTGCAGAATAGTCAGATAGAATTATTTATGAAAATGGCGATGTGGGTAACCCTACATCGCCATATTTTTTAGGATTTGTGTAGCATATTCATATATTGCGTTTTTGTCGATGGTTGTTTCTTTTGTTAGTTCAAAGTACGATAGTGTATCTTTATACTCTTTTTTGAAAGATGGTTCAAACAACGGGCTCCACTGTGGTAAATAATTGCCGGTCTTGCGGGTGTAACAATTGTTTGCGGTTGCCTGCTTCCGAAATGCTTTATCCATGTATCCGGCTACGGATTTGTGTAACGCTTTGTCTTCCAGCGGTAAATAATAATAATCTTTGTAGTTGGGATAAAAGTATTTTAATTCCCCACTATAGATAGGGATTTTAATCTGGCAAC
>JAFQIE010000046.1 GCA_017397645.1 Lachnospiraceae bacterium
ATTTATTATTGTCTCCCATTTTTCATCACCTCCTATGACACATCATAAAAGGTAATGTAGCTTATAGCCATTATTATTCGAGTAAATCTTAAGAACCCCCATATATTATGCGAGTTTTCTTTCATTTACTCGAATAACAAAGCTTTTAGGATAACAAGGAATTTATATGCTTGCAACTGTTCTAAGGGGAGAGATTGCAGAGCAACAGAGTATTTTTATTATGCGTGCATTTCGGGAAATGCGTCATTATATAAGGCAGAATCAGCAATTTGTGACACAGTCGGAGATGCAACTTGTAACAGCAAAAGTATCGGAAATATCAGCTCAGGTTGCAGGGATTTCAGACTGGAAGAAACAGACAGAATCAGATATGGAAACCATTCAAAAGAGCATTGACTCACTGAATGAAAACTTTGTATCTGAAAAAGATTACAAAAACTTCATCATATACAAAGGTCAGAAGTTTGAAGGAGATGTTGCATACATAGATATTTATCAGCGGGCTACAACCAGTATTTATGTGGTAGATGATTATATGAATTCAAAAACACTACAACTTTTGTCACAGAAGAGACAAGGCGTGGAGGTGATACTATTCACGGAGAATGGGCATGGAAGAAAAGGATTTTTAACAACATCTTTAGTAGACGATTTTAACCAACAATATCCACCCCTGCGGATTAAGTCTAATCCGGATTGTCACGACAGGCTGATTGTTCTCGATTATGGGTTGCCTACGGAACAGGCGTACCACTGTGGTGCATCAAGTAAGGACGCAGGTAATAAGCTGTGCGCCATAAATAAGATTGCAAAGATTAAAATGATTCGCCCGGTGATGGATGAGTTATTATTGGGTGCCGACAAAATGCTGTAATCCCCTTATTTTGCGAGAAATGTGTAATTAAATGATATGGAATCTGTAAAGACTTTTAGGGTAATTTGACTTATACTACACTTGGGCATTTTGTAGACGGGATGCCTAACCCGTGGCTACACATTTGTCCTTCGTTTCCCGGGCAACCGGGGGCGTAAACTTCAGCTATCACTAATATCCGAAAACGAAAGCTGAAAAACAAAAGACGGCGGCCAGGGATTGCTACCCCCTGGCCGTTCGTTTTGTTTGAATTGTGTAAACGGTTGATTATGTTTGTGTAACGACATCTTGAGAATATGGAGCTATAATAAATTTGCAATTGACGTTGGTCAGTTTGCTCAAATCATCGGCGGCCGGGAAACGAAAGCTTCTTGACCGCCACTCCTCTCTAAGAACGATTTTCTTCGGTTTATCCTCATAGATAGAATACGAAATAGAATAAAAATAATCCGTTTTAGATATTGACATAATTCAAGCATTTGCGATAATAAAATAGTAATATTTTATCTTGGAGAGAGACGTTGAAGCAAGTGTTAAGGATACTTCCGTTTGTGGGAGCATATTATTTGATAGAGTTGTCCGCATATATACTACTGCCTTCCAGTTGGTATGGGCTTGTGTTCGGCTTGGCATGGGCTTTGATACTATCCGGAATATGTCTGATTTTGCCACGGTTGGTCGGCCGTGTATTCTTCGGTATCACCTATTTGTTTGGTGCAGCATGGACATTGGCACAGGTGGGTTATCACAGTGTATTTCAAAAGATGATGTGGCTTTCCGACATTGGATTTGCAGGAGAGGGAGCCACTTTTTTAGGAGATGTTCTGGGAGCCTTCCCCATAGGCTGGTGGATTTTTGCCGTGTTGCACTTGGCGGTGTATATCGCGCTTTTGATATGGTTTCCTGTGTGCAAAGAGCGTAATGTTCGTTTTACAGGAGTGGCTTTCGTGGGAACGGCAATCGTTCTTTTGGTGGTTATGCCACAAATCCTGTTTTTGAGGGACAAGTCTGTTTGGGGTACGCGCTCTGAATTTGCCCAGGCAACCTCTTATAAGGCCATCTACAGGACCATGTACGATGCGCAAAATGTGTATCGTATTACGGGGATATGTCAGATGACTGCCAGGGATTTTTGGAAACATGAGATTTACCCGCTGACACCCTTTAGCAAGGTCGCAAGAGCGAAGGATGTGGAGACGCTGGAGGCGTATTTTTCCCGCAGACCCCAGAAAAAGTCCAATGCCATGACAGGTATCTACAAGGATAAAAATGTGATTCTTGTATTGATGGAGTCTATGGATGATTGGCTGATTACACAGGAAGAGACCCCGACTCTATGTAAAATGATGGAGGAGGGCATATGTTTTACGGATTTTTATACACCCATTTATGGTAGTGCTCGGACATTCAATTCCGAGTTTTGCATGAATACCGGGATGTATCTGCCCACCACGGGTAATTTTGTCTTTAATTATGTGACAAACGACTTTAGCCAGTCCCTGCCGTCTGTACTTCGCACCGAAGGTTATAGCGCAGAGGTGTTTCATTATAACACGGCAAAATACTATAGCAGAGGCGTATTTGAGCCTGCTTTAGGATATGAAAAATACAATGCCTACAGCGATTATGAAACGGACAAATTGAAGCTCTACGACGATAATCTGCTGTTTGATAATGAGGGGCTGGAGGAGCGTTTCTTCAGACAAGGTCCGAAATTAAACACGATTATCACCAGGTCCGCCCACTTAGGGTATTTGTATAGTGAGGCCTTAAGTAAATTTGCTTTGCACAAATATCCCGAATACCGCCATAAGTTCCCATCTGAGGAGGAGTCCTGTGCCAGGGTTAAGGCAAAACTTGTGGACGATATGTTTTCCCGTCTTTTGCAGGAACTGGAAGAGTGGGGAGAGTTGGAAAATACCGTCATCATCGGACTTACAGATCATTACACGTATGGTTATAAAAATACAGAGGAGTTGATGGAACTTTCCGGTGTGGAAGAAGAACTTCTTTTGGAAAAAACCCCCTGTTTTGTATGGTCCTTGGACGGACCGTCTGTGAAGGTGGACAAGACACTGTGTACGGCGGATTTGTTGCCTACTGTATGGAATCTTTTGGGGGTAGAGGTGCCCTATTCCTATTTGGGACAGGATGCCTTCGATGATAGTTATGAGGGGTATGCGGTGTTCTCTGATGGCAGCTTTATTGGGAGTGGTTTAGTCTGCCAAAAAGAGAAGAACGGAGCCTATAGAATCATTCAAAACGAACGGCAATTGGAGTTGACGGACAGTGATTGGCAGCAACTGACTTCCTTTGTAGAAGAATTCAGGCATATGGCGAATCTACTGTTGACTTCCGATTACTATAAACAGGAGAACAAGTAAGCGAGGGAAAAGGTATGGCAATTGATGTATTGTTACTAAAGGACATCTTTATTAAGTTGGCGCTGGCACTGGTGTGTGGCGGCGTCTTGGGTATTGAGAGAGAGCGTAGAAACCGCCCGGCGGGATTTCGTACCTATATGCTGGTGTGTATCGGTTCCACTCTGGTGATGGCTACCAATCAGTACATATGTGATGTGTTTGGCACAGGAGACCCGTCCAGATTGGGGGCGCAGGTAGTCAGTGGCCTCGGTTTCTTGGGCGCAGGTACCATTGTTACCGCTGCAAACAGCAAGGTAAAGGGGTTGACTACGGCGGCAGGTTTGTGGTCTGCAGGTGGCATCGGCCTCGCCATCGGTATTGGATTCTATGAAGGCGCCATTGTGGGCACTGTGATGATATTTATAGCAATGGTGGTGCTTCACGGCTTGGACGGCTGGATTATGTCTGCCAACAAGGTGGTAATGGTGTACGTGGAATTTGAGCATTTCTTTGCCTTAAAGCATTTTATCAACACGGTGAAGGTCAATAATATAAAAATTCTTGATATCGAGTCCAAAGAGAGTTCGAATGTCAAAGATGAAAAAGCGGCAGCGTTAATCACCGTGAAAATGCCTAATAAAAGAATGCATGATGAGCTTTTGGAGATTATGAAGAATGCAGAGGGCATGAGTCATTTCGAGATAGTATAAGAGAACTACAACATTATGGGGAGTATAAGAGGAGAAGAGCAGATGAAACCGATGTTTGAGAGTTTATCTGTGGAGAGCAAATACACAGGAATTTTGGATGATGCATTCCGCTATATAGAGGATTTCCAATTGTTAAATCCCACCCTTTGGAGACGCTTTGTGCAGCAGTTTAGGGAGGATGCAGACTTTGAAGGTGGCTGGAGATGCGAATATTGGGGTAAGATGATGCGGGGCGCTTGCTTTGTGTATTCCTATACCCGCAATCCGCAGTTGTTTGAAATATTGAAAACCACCGTATCCGACATGATGGAAAGTGCCGATGAGCAGGGACGTATCAGCAGTTATGCGGTATCCCACGAGTTTGACGCCTGGGATATTTGGGGCAGAAAATATGTGCTCTTGGGTATGCAATACTTTATGGAAATTTGTCCGGATGAGAATTTTAACAAGATGATTTTGACTTCCATGTGCGGGCAGATGGATTATATTATCAGCAAAATCGGTGAAGGAGAAGGCAAAAAGCCGATTACCTCTGCCACCAGACATTGGCGTGGTTTGAATTCCTGCTCCTTGTTAGAGCCGGTGGTCCGTTTGTATGCCTTGACTGAGAAACCGGAGTATTTGGAGTTCGCGGAGTATATTATCAGCCTAGGCGGAACAGATGTGGCGAATCTCTTTGATTTGGCATATGCCGATGAGTTGTATCCTTATCAGTACCCTGTGACCAAGGCGTACGAAATGACTTCTTGTTTTGAAGGTCTGATGGAGTATTATTTCGTCAAAGGCGGGGAAAAATATAAGCAAACCTTAATTCACTTTGCCAATAAGGTATTAGAAAGCGATTTCACAGTCATTGGATGTGCAGGTTGTACCCACGAATTGTTTGACCATTCCACGGCTCGTCAGGCCAATACCGATAATGGTGACACCATGCAGGAGACCTGTGTCACGGTGACCTTGATGAAGTTTTTCTATCGGATGACCTTACTGACCGGTGACAGCCGTTATGCGGACGCGTTCGAAACCTCTCTATATAATGCGTATTTGGGCGCAATTAACACGGATAAGGTGATTGAGCCGATGATTGCCAGAGAACACCCTGATTGGGCCATTGAGCCCCTTCCTTTTGACAGTTACAGTCCTCTGACTGCAGGTACAAGAGGAAATGGTGTGGGTGGCTTAAAGGTGATGAGCGACAAGCATTACTACGGCTGCTGTGCATGTATCGGTGCAGCCGGTATCGGCATGGTGCCCAAGATGCATATCATAAAGAAGGCAAACGGGCTGGTGATGAATCTGTTTATTCCGGGTGAGGCGAAGACAGTGACGCCGGTGGGACAAGAGCTTGTATTCAATACCACTACGCAGTATCCCAAGGAAGGAACTGTGAAGGTTGTACTGCATCTGGCAGAGGCAGAGGAATTCGCGGTTTCCATCCGAAGACCTTATTGGAGCAAGCATACGAAGATATCTGTCAATGGCGATATGCTGGATGTGAAAGATTTGGATAAGGGCTATATAGAAGTTTCCAGATGCTGGACAGATGGGGACGAGATTGCGTTGGAGTTGGATATGAGAGCCGAAGCGATTCGCCCGATTCCCTATGGCTCACAGGTTTTGATGAACGAGGTTATCTGGGGGCATAATTATATGATCCCTACCTTTGATAAGGAAGATCCCATTGCAAAGAATCATATTGCTATCCGTAGAGGTCCTATTATGTTGGCTCAGGAGAATCGGTTGGGTTACAGTGTGGACGTACCGGTGTCACCTTTGGTGGGAGAAGATGGTTATGTGGATGTGGTGATTACAGACGGTAGCACGGCACCCTACCCTCATATTATCGAAGCGCAAATACCCACAGAAGATGGTGGTTTCTTTGCGGTAACCGACTATGCTTCTGCAGGAAAACTTTGGACCGAAGAAAGCAAAATGGCAGTGTGGATGCTGACAAAGTAAACAATACAGGTAAGAAATGGTTAAACTGTAGATTTTGGAAAAATTTTTAATAGATTTTTTATAGACATAGTTGTCCTAAAATGATAGTATGACTACTGTCACAAGACGAAATTAGAAGTTGGCGCATGGCGCGAAAAGGAGAATTTATGAAGAAGTATTTGGCATTGACAATGGCAGCTATGATGGCACTTGGTATGGTGGCATGTGGTGCAAAGAATGATGTAGAGAGCAGTCAGGAAATCGTAGAGCCTGAGAGCACTGTTATCGCAGAAAGTTCCGAAGAAGTAGTGGAAAGTTCTGCAGTTGAAGGTGAATCTGATGTGGCAGTCAGCGACTCCGAAGCCTTGAATATTTTGACCACCGTATGGGCAACCTATGGCGCAGACGAAAGCTTTGCAGTAGCAGGCGGAGATTCCACCAATATGAGTTTTGAGGGTCCCGCAGCTTGCGATCCTACCAATAGCGCAGATTTGGATAGCTTGTTTGGATTCCCTGCAGCACAGATTGAAAAAATTGATGACGCTGCATCCATGATGCATGCGATGAATCAGAACACATTTACTGCGGGTGTTTATCATCTGGTAGATGCTGCTGATATGCAGACTGTTGCAGATGAGCTAAAGACCAATATATTAGGCAGACAGTGGATGTGTGGATTCCCTGAGACCTTGATTATTGTATCTGTGGATGATTATGTAATCTCCGCATTCGGTAATGGTGACGTGATTGAAACTTTCAAGAATAAGTTGACTGCAGCTTATGAGAACGCTGTTGTATTGCACGAAACTGCCATCGAATAAGTGAATCAAAGTGCTGCCGCTTCCGCCTTGGTGGAGGCGGCAGTTTTTGCATATGCGTTCCTTTGTGTTCCATAGGGGGGTAACATTCATAAATTTTGTTATTTAGGATAAGGCTATGTTATTTTCAAGTATTACATTTTTGTATTATTTTCTACCCATAGTGTTGTTGCTGTATTATGCGGTACCGAGGCGGTTCAAAAACTTTATATTGCTGTTGGCCAGCTTTGTTTTCTATGCTTGGGGAGAACCGAAATATGTGTTCCTGATGCTGTTATCCGTGGCCATTGGTTATTCTGCGGGATATCTCATGGATAGATTGCCGAAGAAACCGGTGATGATTGTGTCCATAGGACTCTGTCTCGCCTTTTTGCTGTACTTCAAATACACCAACTTTTTTATTATAAATGCCAATGCGCTGTTGCAGACACAGTTTCCTTTGCTAAAGGTTGTCATGCCAATAGGCATTAGTTTTTATACTTTCCAAATCATCAGTTACATCGTGGATGTTTATCGGGGCGATGTGGAGAAGCAGAAGAATTATCTGAATCTGGCGACTTATATTTCCATGTTTCCGCAGTTGATAGCAGGGCCCATTGTAAGGTACTCCGATATCAACAAGGAACTGGAGGAGCGGGCGATTACCGGAGAGCAAATTGCCGAAGGAATCCGTAGGTTTATCATAGGTCTCGGCAAAAAGGTCCTTTTGGCGAATCAACTGGGAGAGTTGTGCAGTGTGTTTCGCGATTCCGGAGAACAAACCCTTGCGTTTTATTGGGTCTATGCCGTAGCTACGATGTTGCATATTTACTTTGATTTTAGTGGATACAGCGACATGGCAATCGGATTGGGTAAGCTTTTGGGATTTTCTTTCTTGGAGAACTTCAACTATCCTTTTATGAGCAAAAGCGTGACGGAGTTTTGGCGCAGATGGCACATGTCCCTGGGAAGTTGGTTCCGTGATTATGTATATATTCCCCTGGGTGGAAACCGCAGGGGAAAAGGTAGACAGTTGCTGAATATTTTTGTGGTTTGGATGTTGACCGGATTTTGGCACGGGGCAGAATGGAACTTTATTCTGTGGGGAATTCTGTTTGCCGTTCTTTTGGTTGTTGAAAAACTATGGTTGTTGGAACGGCTAAATAAATCAGTTATTTTCAGTCGCCTGTATCTATTGTTGGTGGTATGTATTAGTTTTGTTATCTTCAGTGCACCCGGTGTAAAGGGGCTTGGTGCAGACCTTCGTGGGCTGTTTTCCGTGAATGCAACCGGCATTGTGGGGGCGGAGTGCTTATATTATTTGAAAAGCTACGGTCCTTTATTGCTTCTGGGTATTCTGGGAGCCACCAACTGGCCCAAGAGACTGTATGGCAGATTACGGGAAAACGCGGTGATAGATCGCATGGCGTTGGTGGTGGAACCAATACTGCTTTTGGCAGTTTTGCTGTTGTCTACAGCTTATTTGGTGGATGGCTCTTTCAATCCGTTTTTATACTTTAGGTTTTAGAGAGGAGACGCATGGTGGAGAAAAGAAATAGTGTTACCATTCTTGTGGTGGGTGTTGTATTTGCCTTGCTATGTGTACTTGTTTGGTGTACGCCGGATGCCACTCATTCCGTCTCCGAGAGACGGAAACTCAAACAAATGCCGGACTTTTCCGTAGAGACGGTGTTGAGCGGAAAATTCATGAGTGAATTTGAGTCCTACTCACTGGACCAGTTTCCTTTTCGGGATGTTTTCCGAAGTCTGAAGGCGATTAGCACAATGAAATCCGACAATAACGATATCTATATGGTGGATGGCGTGATTAATTCCATGGAGTATCCCTTAAATGAGGATAAGTTAGCGTATGCAGCAGGGAAATTCCTTAACGCCTATGAGATGCTTTTGAAAGATGCCGGGTGCGAACTATATTTTTCCATCATTCCGGACAAGAATTATTTCTACGCTGCAGAAAATGGGTATTTGTCCATCGATTATGATAAGATGGTAAAAACTTTACAGGAACAAACGAACCATATGACATATATTGATATCTTTCCCTTTTTACAGGGGACGGATTATTATCGGACGGATTCCCATTGGAAGCAGGAATGTATTTGGCCTGTGGCGGAGGAATTATTGACTAAGATGGGAAAGTCTGTACAGGGTACCTATGATGTTAAGAGGGCAGAGGGGGATTTCTACGGGGTGTATTATGGACAGGCAGCGTTACCCCTTGCACCGGATGAACTCCATTATTTGACGAATGAGGTCATCGCGTCATTTGAAGTTTTTGATCATGAGAATAACAAGCAAATCCCTGTATACGATGAGGCGAAGATGGGAGAGGATGATCCCTACGAATTGTTTTTGGGTGGGCCATTGTCTTTAGTCACTGTGGAGAACCCTACAAAATCTGACGATAGCCATTTGGTGGTGTTTAGGGATTCCTTTGGTAGTAGCCTAGTGCCTCTGTTGGCCCAAGGGTATGCCAAGACGACGCTCATAGATATCCGGTATATCCAGCCTGCAATGTTGAAGAATTTAGTGGACTTTACCGGTGCAGATGTGTTATTTATTTATAGTAGTATGGTGTTAAATCACAGTGAGACGATAAAGTAGTAAGAAGTGTCATGGTGCGCTCCGGAAGGAAAGCAATGGGAAAAGTGTTGCACGTAATGAATTGGCAGAAAGGGAAAGTATAAGTGACGAAAAAAAGATTTTATCTTGGAATCATAATAATAGCTATTCTTCATATCGCACTTTGCTTGTTCTTTGGAAGCAAAAAGGCAGGATTTCATGAAGACGAATACTATACCTATTGGTCTGTGTCCTGCGAGGATGTCACCCCTGCCAATTTCACCTGGCACACAGGGCACGAATTGCAGCAGCGATTTTTGGTGCAACCGGGGGAGCAGTTTTCCTACGATATGGTAGTCAAGAACCAAGCGGCTGATGTGCATCCGCCCTTGTATTACATGGTGTTACATACTTTTATGTCCCTGTTTGCGGGAAGATTTTACAAGTGGTTTGGGATATTGCTGAACCTTGGTTTCTCATTGATTACGCTTTTGGGCGTAGTGGCGGTATTCTATCATTTGGCGGGACGGCAAGGTTTTGCCCTGCTTTGTGGGTTGACTTACGCGTTATCGCCTTCTGCCATCAGTGGGGTAATGTTGACTAGAATGTATGCCATGTCCACCATGTGGACGGTTCTGTATGCACTGGTATTCGTGTTGTTAATGAAGGAATTAGAGTGTGGCAAGAAGCGATTTGCACTACTTACCGTATGTGGCGCGACGATTTGTTATGCTACCTTTTTGACCCATTATTTTTCTTTGCTGGTACCTTTTTTCCTAACTTTGTTTTATTGTATTTATGTTTGTGTCCGCAGAAAAGGGTTTGTGCGGATGCTCCTTTATGGTATCAGCATGATGGTAGCGATTGGACTGGGCATCCTCAGTTATCCGGTGAGTCTGCTGCATATCTTTGCCGACTATCGTGGAGAGGGTGCCATAGAGGGGCTGCTTGGAGCATCCTGGCAGGTGGTATCTATGTTTGGCGGATATATTAATAATCGCGTGTTTGCCGGGATGATGGTTCCTTGTTTGATTGTGTTTGCAGTGGCGCTGGTGTATCTGGTCATCAAAAGGGTTCAAGTATACAAATTGATTACGCTTACGATTACTTGTGGGCTTTCCTTCTTGTTCTTGTGCCAGGTGGCACTGCGGGTGGGAGAGGACGCCTGTCGGTATTTCTATCCCGTGATGGCGTTGATTATCCCACTGATGGCATATGTGATTGTTATGGCGGTTTGCACTTTGGCGGGACAGATTTATTGCAAAGATGTGGTGCAGCCAGATGACAAATCCAATGTTTGTAGAGTGAAAACAGCGAAAGAGTGGGTTCAATGTGGATTTGCTGTGTTGTTGGTGTGTGTTGTGTTGCTTCCCTACATTCTGGGTCTTAGCACCGGTAAAGTGGCATTCCTGTATCAGGACGACGCAGCGAAGGTGGCTTTTTCACAAGAACACAAAGAGTATCCTCTGATTATGGTATATTCTCAAGACAAGAGGTATCGCGCATGGTATGTGGACAACCAATTGTGGCCCTATGACAAGATTCTGTATATGGAGTATCAGTATAAAGATCTGCTGGATGACAAGACCTTGTCGGAAGCAGAAAAGATTGTGGTCTACATGGATGCACCGGTGGATTTGCTGGATACTTTGATTGCAAATAACCCGAAGTTGTCGAAATACACCTTGGTTCGTCACGATCCTTATTTCTATGTGTATTTGGTGGAGTAATTTTATTACCTACGATTGCTAACATTTTATGAATTTTATCTTGACTTTTTCCTGCCGATAAGGTAATATCTATTTTGTTCGCAGGAATGGCGGAATTGGCAGACGCGCACGGTTCAGGTCCGTGTGGTAGCAATACCATGAGAGTTCAAGTCTCTTTTCCTGCATATTAAAAGCTCTGAGATTTCGGGGCTTTTTTTATTTGTTGTTTGAAAGGTGGTATAAATGCGCATCGAACAATGTCATAAGATGATTTGGTTTCTACTGATTTTGCCCGGGCACGGCTGAAATCACACTTGTTTCATTTTGAGCTGTATATAAATTTCCGTGTCGCGGTTGAAAAAAATGTTTTCATCTATTAAACCGTACTGGTTGATATAAATTGCGGTTTATATTATACAATACCAAGATTCAACCGCATACTAGTTTGTAAGTATACCGCTTGAAACCGGATTTGTATAAATTCAACCGTAAAACGCCCCTAAAACGTACCGCTTAAATTGATATTCAAAGAAACTCGACCGCAACGAGGCCCCAAAGCGTACCGCTCGAATTTGAGTTTGGCGGAATTCAGCCCGAAAAGTTAAAATACCATCTTTATCATCACATAATAAAAAGGAAAATGTCTTTTCATGCAGAATATAATAAGTAGGATGTAAAAATCGGCGAAATTATGCACAAGAGTCGATGGATTCGTAGGACAAGCCGCGCAAAAGGTGGCAGAATGCGAGGGAATATGATTATCAGAGAACGATTGGAGCAATGGGAGCAGGATCACCTAAGTCCTTATGCAACCTTAAGCGTGAATTCCAAAGGAAGAGCAAAAGAGGAAGAACAGTGCGATATCAGACCTGTGTTCCAAAGGGATAGAGATAGGATTATACACTGTAAAGCTTTCCGTAGATTGAAGGATAAGACGCAGGTGTTTTTGGTGCCCGAGGGGGATCATTACCGCACACGATTGACCCATACGCTGGAGGTGGCACAGACCGCCAGAACCATTGCGAAAGCACTGCAACTGAATGAAGAATTGGCTGAGGCCATTGCCCTGGGCCATGATTTGGGGCATACACCGTTTGGACATGCCGGAGAAAGAGCCTTAAATAGAATCTGCCCTTTGGGTTTTGAACATAGCCAGCAAAGCGTCCGTACCGTGGAACGTCTGGAAAAACGCGGACAGGGCCTGAATCTGACGGTGGAAGTAAGGGATGGTATTATGAATCACCAAACTTCCGGGGAACCCTTTACTTTGGAAGGTAAAATTGTCCGTATTTCCGATAAGATTGCGTATATCCACCACGATATGGACGACGCAGTAAGAGGAGGCATTTTGAAGGAAGAGGATGTTCCCATGGCAATCCGTCAGGTCATCGGAAGTTCCACCGGAGAGAGATTGGACCACTTTATCCATGATGTGGTGACCACCAGTATGGGACAAGATGACATCCTTATGTCACCGACCGTGGGAAAAGCCATGAAAGATATGCGGGAATTTATGTTTGAAAATGTATACCTAAATCCCGTGGTAAAACAGGAAGAAAGCAAGGCTGAGATGCTGATGGAGACTCTGTACCAGCACTATATGCAGAATATCGATGATCTTCCGGAGGAATACCTATGGCTGATGACACAGGGCGACGCCAAGGAACAGGTGGTGTGTGATTATGTGGGAGCCATGACGGATCGGTTCGCCATTGCCAAATATGAGGAATTATTCATACCCAAGTCCTGGTCGGTATAAGGGTATTCGAATGATACAGATAGTTTTTATATGATTATGATAGAGAGGTAGAGATGTACTACTCAGATGAATTAGTAGAGGAAATCAGATCCAGAAGTGATATCGTGGATGTAGTTTCCGGATATGTGAAATTGCAGAAAAAAGGTGCCAATCATTGGGGATGTTGTCCTTTTCACAATGAGAAAACGCCTTCCTTTGCAGTCAACGGCAACAAGCAGATGTATCATTGTTTCGGCTGTGGCGCAGGGGGCAATGTTTACACCTTCATAATGAATTACGAGAATCACACCTTCCCGGAGGCAGTGAAAATGTTGGCTGACAGGGCAGGAGTACAGATTCCGGAGCCGGAAATCAGTGAAGAGGCCAAAAAGCGGGAGAGCAGAAAGACCCGTCTATTGGAAGTCAATAAGGAAGCGGCGAAGTTCTTTTATTATCAGCTTCGCTCCACCAGAGGAGAAATTGGACAGCAGTATTTTAAGAGAAGAATGCTGACAGAGGAGACCATGGGCAAGTTTGGACTGGGATACGCCGGAAAGAACGGTGCGGAACTGGTTCAATACTTACGAAAAAAAGGGTTCGAAGATGATATCATTAAGGATGCGGGACTGGCAAGTCACTCCGAAAAGTACGGTCTGACCAGTCAATTTTGGAACCGGGTGATGTTCCCCATTCAGGATAGCAATCACCGTGTCATCGGGTTTGGCGGACGCGTGCTTGGAAACGGAGAGCCTAAGTACTTAAACTCCCCGGAGACCCCCGTGTTTGATAAACGCAGGAACCTGTACGGTCTGAATTTTGCAAGGACCAGTCGCAGCGGGAACATCATACTTTGCGAGGGGTACATGGATGTAATTGCCATGCATCAGGCCGGATTTACACAGGCTGTGGCATCTTTAGGTACAGCATTCACTCCAGAACAAGCGAATATTCTCAGACGATATACGGATAGCGTACTGATTGCCTATGACAGTGACGGCGCGGGTACAAAGGCTGCATTAAGAGCAGTGGGTATCCTAAGAGACGCAGGTCTTTCCGCTAAGGTCATCAATATGAGTCCACACAAGGACCCGGATGAATTTATGAAGGCGGAAGGGAAAGAAGCATTCGAAGAGAGAATCAGGAACGCGGAGAATAGTTTCTTTTTTGAGATTCGCATTATGGAGCGGGATTACGACATGAAGGACCCCGAGGAGAAGACCAAGTTCCATCAGAGAATTGCGCGTAAGCTATGCGAGTTTTCGGAGGATGTGGAGCGGGATAATTACCTGCAAGCCGTAGCTCAGAAGTACTTTATCGGTATTGAAAACCTGCGCAAACTGGTCATGAAGGAGGCAGGCAAAATCGGATTGGCTAAGCCCGTAGAACAGCCCCGAAGCCTTACCAAAAACAAGAATACCAAAGAAGATAACACTAAGAGAGACCAAAGACTCTTGATTACCTGGATAACGGATCAACCCGATTTGTACGGTAAGATAAAAAAATATATCACCCCCAAAGATTTTACAGAAGATTTATATCGTACAGTAGTGGAACGGCTATTTGCGGATTTGGAACAGAACGTGTTTAATCCGGCGGGTATCATCAGTATGTTTGAAGACCCGAAGGAACAAGAGGAAGCAGCAAGTTTGTTTAGCACTACGCTTCCGGAGTTGGAAACGGTGGCAGAGAAAGAAAAAGCATTCCGTGATATTTTGCTTTCGGTCAAAAAGAACAGCTATGAGTACTATGTTACGAAAATGGGAAGTGAAATGGATGCCCTAACGCAGGTGGTTGCAGGCAAGAAAGCACTGGAAGAACTGGCGAAAACGCATATTTCTTTAGAATAAGGTGATATTAAAACAGACAAGATAAGGGAAGTATTCCCGCAGGAAGGATGGAAAATTACAATGGATGAAAACATGATGGCGAAATTTCAAGAAAAAGTGAAAGCACTTCTCGCTATGGCGAAAAAGAAGAAAAACGTGTTGGAGTACACGGAAATCAGCGATTTTTTTGCGGATATGCCCTTAGAAGAAGAGCAATTCGAGAAAATCATGGAGATGCTGGAGCAGAACGGTGTAGACGTTTTACGCATTACAGAGGCTGATGAAGTGGACGAAGAGTTCGTTCCTTCGGAAGAAGATGATGTGGATATGGAGAACCTGGATTTGACCATTCCGGATGGTATCAGTATTGAAGACCCGGTTCGTATGTATCTAAAGGAAATCGGTAAAGTTCCCCTGCTATCCGCAGAGGAGGAAATCGAACTTGCCCAGAGAATGGAGCAGGGCGATCAGGAAGCTAGAAAACGCTTGGCTGAGGCAAACTTGCGTCTGGTGGTCAGCATAGCAAAAAGATATGTGGGCCGCGGCATGTTGTTCCTGGATTTGATTCAGGAAGGAAACTTAGGTCTGATCAAAGCAGTAGAAAAATTCGATTATCGCAAAGGTTACAAATTTTCTACCTATGCTACCTGGTGGATCCGCCAGGCAATCACCAGAGCCATTGCAGATCAGGCGAGAACCATCCGTATTCCGGTGCATATGGTGGAAACCATCAATAAACTGATTCGTGTCAGCAGACAGCTTTTGCAGAAGTTGGGTAGAGAGCCGTCCCCTGAAGAAATTGCAGAAGAGATGGGTATGCCCCCTGAGCGTGTGCGCGAGATTTTGAAAATCAGTCAGGAGCCTGTTTCCATGGAGACCCCCATCGGTGAAGAGGAAGATAGCCATTTGGGTGATTTTATTGAGGATGACAATGTGCCTGCACCTGCAGAGGCAGCAGCATTTGTGCTTTTGAAGGAACAGCTGGTGGAGGTACTGGGCACCCTTACCGACAGAGAGCAGAAGGTACTCCGACTCCGTTTTGGTTTGGATGACGGACGTGCCCGCACCTTGGAAGAAGTGGGTAAGGAATTCAACGTTACACGTGAGCGTATCCGTCAGATTGAGGCTAAGGCTTTAAGAAAACTGCGTCATCCCAGCCGTAGTAGAAAATTGAAAGATTTCCTTGATTAATCATCCGATTTACTATGAAAACTAAGGAGAATAAGTGTGAATGAAAGCAGATAATGTAGTGTTGACGAAAAGATTAAAAATGATAGCAGATATGATTACTATGGGCAATCGCCTGGTGGATGTGGGCTGCGACCACGGCTATCTGCCTCTATATGTGCTGCAGCAAGGGATTAGTCCGTCTGCTATCGCCATGGACATAAATAAAGGACCCTTAGATGCTGCGCGCAAAAATGTAGAAGAAGCCGGTTTGTCTGAGAGCATTCAGCTGCGCCTTTCCGATGGACTAAAGGAATATCAGCCGGGAGAAGGTGATACATTGGTGTGCGCCGGTATGGGTGGCCCTTTGATGGAAAAGATTCTTACAGAGAGTTTTGATAAAGTCATAGGGCTAAAGGAATTGATTTTACAACCACAATCTGAGATTTCTCAGTTCAGACAGTTCTTACGGCGCAATGGACTGCGTATTGTAGAAGAAGATGCGGTGGAAGAAGATGGAAAGTTTTATACTGCTATGAAAGTGATAATGGGTGCCGGTTTAGAAGGTGAGCAGTCTTCCGGCGAATTTATGAATGCCCGGGAATCCAATTTGGAAGAGGAAGCCGGACAGCAGAAGTTATTTGATACTTACGGAGAGTATTTACTGAAAAGCAAGCATCCTGTATTGAAGGAGTATTTGGACTTACAGCTGAACAATCTAAAGCAGATTGAAGGAAGTTTAGAACTACAGGATTCAGAGAAGGCACTTTCCCGTCTCCCTGAAATCCGGGAAGAGATTGCATTGGTTGAGAGTGCGTTGTCCTATATTGCATTTGATGTATAGTATAAAGGATTAAAAGTATCAAGAAAGGATGGCACCACGATGATTACAGTTACGGTTCGGGGAAAAGAGTTTCAGGTGGAGCAAGGCACCACATTTGAATCCATTGCCGCGCAGGTGGCGCAGGACTATGACGGAATGATAGCCGTAGCCGTGGCAAATGGAAAAATCCGGGAACTCTTTAAAAAGGTGGTGAAGAATTGTGAGGTGGATTTCTTCACGCTGAAAGATGATGTGGGACATAAAACCTATGTCCGCACAGCTCTGATGCTTTTTTTGAAAGCAGCAAATGATGTCTATGGTTTACAGGAAGCCATCCACAGCAAGGTGGAGTTTACCATTGGCAGAGGTACCTATATCAAAGTGCCGGATAACATTAAGGTGGATGAACAGGCGGCAGAACATATCAAAAAGCGCATGCAGGATTTGGTGGCTATGAATGTTCCTTTTAAGAAGAGGTCCTATCCCATGGACGAAGCCATGGAATTATTTGCTTCCAAAGGAATGGAAGATAAGACAGGGCTGTTTAAATATCGTCGCAGTTCTTTTGTAAATATTTACGAGATAGAAGGATATTATGATTATTACTATGGATATATGTTGCCTCACGCAGGGTATCTGAAGTGGTTTGACGTACTTCCCTATGAAAAGGGATTCCTTTTGATGCTACCATCTAAAAAACAGCCGGATGTATTGGAGCAATTTACAGAACGGCGGAAACTGTTTGAGACCTTACAAGAGGCAGATTTATGGGGTGAAAAAATCGGCATTCAAACGGCTGCCGGATTAAATGACGAAATTTGCTTTGGGTCCATGAATGATTTGATTTTGATTCAGGAGGCAGACCAAGAGAGAAGAATCGGTGAGATTGCCAAAGACATCATCGGTCGGGGAAATGTAAAATTTATTATGATTGCAGGACCTTCTTCTTCCGGAAAGACCACATTTTCACACAGATTGTCTATACAGTTGCGGACTATGGGGAAGACCCCACACCCGATAGCGCTGGATGATTACTTTATCAACCGTGATCAAACCCCCAGAGACGAAAATGGCAATATGAACTTCGAGTGTCTGGAAGCACTGGATGTAAAGCAGTTTAACGAAGATATGGTGAAACTTCTGGACGGGGAAAAAGTGGAGTTGCCCACTTATAATTTCAAGACAGGGAAAAGAGAGTATCGGGGAAATTACAAGCAATTAGGAAAGGACGATATTCTCGTCATTGAAGGAATTCACGGCTTGAACCCTAAAATGAGTTATGCTCTTCCGGAGGAAAGCAAATACAAGGTGTATATCAGTGCATTGACGACTTTGAATATCGATGCGCACAATCGGATTCCGACTACAGATGGCCGCCTGTTGCGCAGAATGGTTCGGGACAACAGAACCCGCGGTACGAATCCCCAGGGAACTATCCGGATGTGGCCCTCCGTACGCAGGGGTGAGGAAGAGAATATCTTCCCCTTCCAGGAAGATGCGGATGCGATGTTTAATTCGGCCCTCATCTACGAGTTGGCAGTGTTGAAGCCCTATGCGGAGCCACTGTTATATCAGGTCCCTAAAGATTCGCCGGAATACTATGAGGCAAAGAGACTTTTGAAGTTTTTAGAGTATTTCTTGGCTGTTCCCAGTGAGAGCCTGCCCAATCACTCGATTTGTAGGGAGTTTGTGGGAGGAAGCTGTTTCGGTGCGTAAGGGGTAAATGCCGTGCACGTCGAAGGAAATATTGGGCGTGTAAGAGAAAAAACTTGCAAAAGTAGAACGATATGAATATAATACCCAAGTGAGTAAGACAAATGTTCGCGGCTGTAGCAATACAGGTGAGGAAAGTCCGGGCTTCGCAGGGCAGGATGCCGGATAACGTCCGGTGGAGGCGACTCCAAGGATAGTGCAACAGAAATATACAGCCACTTTTGTGGTAATGGTGGAAGGGCAGTGTAAGAGACTACCGCCTGGCCGGTAACGGGCAGGGCATATGTAAACCCCATCCGAAGCAAGACCAAATAGAAAGCCATAGGTCGGCCCGGCCTGCTTTCAGGTAGGTTGCTTGACGCGATTGGTAACAATCGTGCTAGATAGATGAACATTCACGACATAACCCGGCTTATCGTTTTGCTCATTTAAAAAACTTCCGTGATGAATCGGAAGTTTTTTCTTGTTATGCGGACAAAAAAGGGGCTAGATGGCAGTGAATTACCGATTGCAAACAAGGTGATTACTGTGTTATAATACCTCTTGCTTTGAAAATCAATTATCGGAGAAAAACGAATGACATTCATTGGAAATGTATGGAAAAAGATTAAAAAACTATTTGAACCCACAGATATGACTGTGGGAACCCCTTGGAAGAGCATTGCTCTGTTTGCCGTACCCATGATCATCGGTAATATTGCCCAGCAGTTGTATAGTACCGTGGACAGCATAGTGGTAGGTAAATACATTGGTGACAATGCGTTGGCTGCGGTGGGAAGTGCGACTCCTATCGTGACTTTATTGATGGTCCTGTTTGTGGGTATTTCTGCGGGTTCAACCATTATGGTATCCCAGTATTTTGGCGCTAAGTCGAGAGAGGATTTGTCTCACACCATAGGCACCAGTATCGTGCTGATTGGAGTGGTATCTTTGGCTATGATGGTATTGTTGCCCGGATTGGCACGTCCGATGCTGGAACTCTTGGATACCCCCGTTACGATTATAGATGATTGCGAGATGTATCTGAAAGTGAGCATTTGGGGTATTGCCGGCATGGGATTTTATAATATCCTGACCGGTGTTTTGCGTGGAATGGGCGATACCTTCTCTGCTTTGATCTATCTGCTGATAGCGGCAGCCATCAATGTGGTGTTGGATATATGGTTTGTAGCCGGTTTAGGAATGGGTGTGTGGGGCGTTGCGTTGGCAACAGTCATTGCCCAGATTATTTCGGCGTCTCTTTGCCTGGTGAAGCTTTTGCGGATGAGAGAGGTGTTTGACCTTGGCAGGGAACAATTGAAACTGTCCCGTAAGTATACAGGTCAACTTGTGAAACTTGGTTTGCCTTCAGGTATTACCCAAGCCATTATGTCCGCAGCTATGATTACGGTGCAGGCGCTCACCAATAGTTTTGGAGAACAATTCATTGCGGCCAATGTTATCGTCATGAGAGTGGATGGTTTTGCCATGATGCCTAATTTCTCTTTTGGTATGGCGATGACCACTTATGCCGGACAGAATGTGGGGGCGAAGAAATACGACAGGGTAAAATCCGGCGCCAAGCAGGGTACTATCATGGCGGTAGGTTGTGCGGTGGTGATTACCACAGCGATTCTTTTCTTTGGAAAGTATTTGATGGAAATCTTTACAGATACGCCGGAACTGGTAGACCTTAGTGTTTACATTATGAGGATTTTGGCGGTTGGATATATTGCAGTGGCTGTCAACCAAAGTCTCTCCGGCGTGATGCGAGGTGTTGGTGATACGGTAACCCCTATGTGGATTGCGATGATTCAAACGGTTATCATCCGTATTCCTATTGCGTATGGTATATCCTATCTTACGAGAACACCGGAACTTCCCACAGGAAGGTTCGAGTGTGTACACATATCCTTATTGATTGCCTGGATTATGGGAGCCGTGTTGACATGTGTATTCTATAAATTCGGCAAATGGAAAAAAACTATGAATATGGAAAGAAGTAAGGCGTGATGCCTTACTTCCTTCTGTTAATTCTTGCCCTTCATAGCGGCGCGCTTGCGCAGCGTGGGGTCTAATATTTTCTTTCTGATTCTTAAATGGGAGGGAGTCACCTCCAACAATTCATCGGTATCGATAAAATCTAAAGATTGCTCCAGGGATAGAATCCGGGGAGGTACCAGCCGAAGTGCTTCGTCAGCACTGGAAGAACGGGTATTTGTCAACTGTTTCTTTTTACACACATTTACCTCGATATCCTCGCTGCGACCGGTTTGCCCGACCACCATACCGGCATATACCTTTTCGCCGGGGGAGATGAAAAGGGTACCGCGTTCTTGGGCGTTGAACAATCCGTATGTGATGGCTTCCCCGGCTTCGAATGCAATGAGCGAGCCTTGCTTACGGTATTGAATATCGCCCTTATAGGGAGCGTATCCGTCAAATATGGTGTTCATGATACCATTTCCTTTGGTGTCTGTCATAAACTCGCCGCGATAGCCAATGAGACCTCTGGAAGGGATGGAGAATTCCAAGCGGGTATAGGTGCCGCCGGAGATACTGCCCATGTTGCGTAGTTCTCCCTTTCGTAGTCCCAGTTTTTCAATGACTGCACCGGAGAACTCGCTGGGAACGTCGATATAGGCCAGTTCCATGGGTTCCGTTCTTTTCCCGTTTTCATCAAGGCGATAGAGTACCTCTGCTTTACTTACGGCAAATTCATAGCCCTCCCGTCGCATATTTTCGATTAGCACTGACAAATGCAATTCACCGCGTCCGGAAACCTTAAAGCACTCTGTGGTGTCTGTTTCTTCCACACGCAGGGAAACATCCGTGTTTAATTCGCGGAACAGACGGTCGCGGATATGGCGGCTGGTCACATATTTTCCTTCTTGTCCTGCCAGGGGGGAATCGTTGACCATGAAATGCATAGCAATGGTAGGTTCACTAATTTTTTGGAAAGGGATAGGGATGCAATTGGTGGGAGAGCAGAGTGTATCGCCAATACGGATATCTGCGATGCCGGAGATGGCTACGATGGAACCAATGCCGGCTTCCTTCACTTCTACCTTATTCAGTCCGTCAAACTCGTAGAGTTTGCTTACCTTGACCTTAATCTGTTTCTCGGGGTCGTGGTGGTTGCATATGATGACTTCCTGGTTCACGCTGATACTGCCGTTGTCCACCTTGCCAACGCCAATCCGACCTACATATTCATTGTAGTCGATGGTACTGATGAGTACTTGGGTACCTGCGTCAGGGTCTCCTTCCGGAGCGGGAATGTAGTCTAATATGGTCTCGAACAAAGGCTCCATATTCACACCGAATTCGTGAGCGTCCATGGAGGCAATGCCGGATCTGGCGGATGTAAATACGAAGGGACAGTCTAATTGCGCATCGTCAGCATCCAGTTCCAAAAACAGTTCCAACACTTCGTCTACCACTTCCTCCGGACGGGCTTCCGGGCGGTCGATTTTATTGATACAAACGATGACGGGTAGCTTTAGTTCTAAAGCCTTTCGTAGGACAAATTTAGTCTGCGGCATGGCACCTTCGAAGGCGTCTACCACCAGAATAACACCATTGACCATTTTAAGGACACGTTCCACTTCGCCGCCAAAATCTGCGTGTCCGGGCGTGTCGATGATATTGATTTTTGTGTTCTTATACATGACTGCTGTGTTCTTGGAGAGAATGGTGATTCCTCTTTCCCGCTCGATATCATTGGAGTCCATGACGCGTTCCGCCACATCCTGTCCTGCACGGAATACGCCGCTTTGCTTCAGCAGTTCATCTACCAAGGTGGTCTTGCCGTGATCTACATGGGCAATAATCGCTACATTTCTGATTTCTTCTCTTTTTTGCTTCATAAAACAATCTCTCCTCCAACGAATTGTCGGCATTTGTCGATAAAATCTTTTTTCATTCATTCAAAACTGTATCAGTATAGCACCAATCCCCTTTGTTAGCAAGGAAAACAGTGGTTTTTTCACCATTTCATACACGTTTCGGAATCTGTCGAATGTCGGAGAAATGCTCCGAAAACCGTGGAAAATGGGCAAAAAACCACGATGGATTTAAATTCTCTTTTTAGAGAAAGTATTGTATAAATAGTATTGTCCTCCCGTGGGGGAATTCATGGGCGGAATATTACCGGAAAAAGTCTTAAATTAAGAAGGGAGAACGAAAATGACAGATAAGGTAATTGAAAACAATCAGGTAACGGTAATGGGAGAGGTAATCAGTGGATTTACCTTTAGCCACGATATTTTTGGAGAGGGATTCTACATGATGAGTGTGAGCTGTAAAAGGCTCAGTGAAAGCTATGATGTGATTCCTGTAATGGTGTCAGAGCGTCTGTTGGACGTGAGTCGTGACTATGTGGGAGAGTTGGTGTGTATTCATGGCCAGTTCAGATCCTATAACCGGCATGAAGAACGAAAGAACAAATTGGTATTATCTGTATTTGCCAGAGAAATTCATTTTATTGAGGAGCTGGAGGAAAGTTCCAAAACCAATCAAATCTTCTTGGATGGATATATTTGTAAAGAACCGATATACCGGAAAACGCCGCTGGGAAGGGAAATTGCAGATTTGTTGTTGGCGGTAAACCGTCCCTACGGGAAGTCGGATTATATTCCCTGTATCTGCTGGGGAAGAAATGCCAGATACTCGGGCAACTTCAAAGTAGGAGACCGATGCGCTGTCTGGGGAAGAATTCAAAGCAGAGAGTATATGAAGAAATTGGATGACGAAAATGTGGAAAAAAGAGTGGCGTTCGAGGTGTCTGTCAGCAAACTGGAATTGACTGACCGAATTGGAGCGTTAGATGACAACTAAACACGCTTTTTGACAGGTCAATCTTACATAAATCCTTGACAGTGCCGATAGATAATGCTATATTTTTTATGGTTGATATCGACCTTAAGGAGGCAGAAAAATGGCAATTTATAAGGGCGCAGGTGTGGCGATTGTAACACCTATGTTTCAGGATGGAACAGTGAACTATGAAAAGTTTGCTGAATTGATTGAATTTCAGATTGCAAATAAGACCGATGCAATCATTGTGTGCGGTACCACAGGCGAGTCCTCAACCCTCACCAATGAAGAGCATTTGGATGTTATCAGATATTGTGTTAAAGTAGTAGCCGGCAGAATCCCTGTCATCGCAGGTACAGGTTCCAATTGTACGGAATCTGCCATCTACCTGTCTACAGAAGCAGAAAAAGCAGGGGTTGACGGACTTTTGTTGGTAACTCCTTACTACAACAAAGCTACCCAGAACGGATTGTATGCACATTTCAAGGCCGTGGCTGATTCTGTGAAGGTGCCTATTATCCTTTACAACGTACCATCCAGAACAGGTTGTAATATCCAGCCTGAAACAGTGGTTAGACTGTGTAAGGATGTGGAGAACATCGTGGGTGTGAAGGAAGCCAGCGGCAACATCAGTCAGATTGCACATTTGGCAGCACTTGCCAAGGGTTGCGTGGATATATACTCAGGAAATGACGATCAGATTGTACCTATTATGTCTTTGGGTGGTATCGGTGTTATTTCCGTACTTTCCAACGTAGCACCGCTTCAGACACATGAGATTTGTCAGAAGTACTTCGATGGGGACGTGCAGGAAAGTACCCGCATGCAGTTGGAAGCCATTGATTTGGTGAATGCACTGTTCTGCGAAGTGAATCCCATTCCTGTGAAGGCTGCATTGAACCTGATGGGTATGGAAGCCGGTACGCTGAGAAGACCTTTGACAGATATGGAACCTGCCAATGTGGTCCGGTTAGAGAAGGCGATGAAGGAATACGGTATTTTATAAAAGTGACCAAATACGTCCCACCCTGTATCAGGGGTGGGATTTTGGCAAATAAGGAGGATGAAAATGATTCGTATTATCATGCATGGATGCAACGGTAAAATGGGACAGGTCATTACCGAATTGCTGAAGGAAGACAAGGAAGCCTGTATCGTGGCAGGTATTGATGCCGTTGATTTCGGTAAGAATACATATCCTGTATTTACAAATATTAATGATTGTGACGTGGAAGCAGATTGTCTCATTGATTTTTCTGTAGCAAAAGCAGTAGATGCCTGCTTGGATTATTGCTTGGTAAAACAGCTTCCCTGTGTGCTTTGCACTACCGGCTTAAGTGCGCAGCAGTTGGAAAAGGTTGAGGAAACTGCGAAAGGTGTGGCGGTGTTAAAGTCTGCAAACATGTCTTTGGGTATCAATCTTTTGATGAAATTGTTGAAGGATGCAGCTAACGTTTTGGCGCCCGCAGGCTATGATATGGAAATTGTAGAAAAACACCATCGTCTCAAGGTGGATGCACCCAGTGGTACAGCATTGGCTTTGGCAGATTCCATCAACGAAGAGTTTGACGGTGCATACACTTATGTATACGATAGAAGCGATAGACGTCAGATGCGACCTGACAAGGAAATCGGCATCAGTGCAATTCGCGGTGGCACCATTGTGGGTGAGCACGATGTGATTTTTGCGGGAACTGACGAAGTGATTACCTTTTCGCATACCGCGTACAGCAAGGCTATTTTCGCAAAGGGAGCTATTGCAGCAGCAAAGTTTTTGGCAGGCAAGGGTGCCGGACGCTATGATATGAGTGATGTGATTGGGTAGTTGGTTGTAAAACAGAGGATTTAGGGAAAATCAAAATGGCGTCGGCTTTTACGCCAACGCCATGAGAAAATTACCGGGTACCGCCCGTGGTAGAGTTCGTGCCGTTTGTTACATCGCTGACGCCGTTTGTGACACCGTCTACGACATCTGCAGCGCCTTCGGTAACGCCGTCGACAACGTCAGCGGCGCCATTGGTAACACCGTCCACCACATCTTCTACAGCGCCTCCGACAGTATCGTTGGTGATTGTGTCGCTTCCACTTGTAACACCGTTTACATTGTGGTTGACATCGCTGGTTGCGCTGGGAGTTGCCGGCTGGTTGGTTCCGGCCATGTCACCGGAACCATGGGAGTTTTCATCGTTTCTTCCGGTACAAGCGGTAGCCATACACATGTAAGCCACCAACAGGCCCAATACCAGAAGCCTTTTGCCCTTAAAATTCTTTGTTTTTTTCATAGCATCCTCCATTCTGATGAGCAAACTTAAAAATCAAACCTGGTTGCGTGAGACAACTTAGCCGATTTGTCATTAGTATGTGACGGCATATGGAAAATATGCAAAGAAAAAAATAAATGTTAAAAAATGGATATAATCCTGAAAACACGGAGGTAATCCAAAAGATGGATAAAAAAGTATTTATTATTACATCGGAAGAAGAAAACGCTAAGGTATATAAAATGCGTGTACATCCCTATGTGGTATACGGTGTGGTTTTAGCGTTCTGTATTTTACTTGGTGTGATGATTGGATATGCCATTTTCGAAAGTGAAATTTGGAATGCAAGCTTTCAGCAGACTGTGCGCTGGCAGGAGGATATGAAAGCTGTGCAGGCAGAAAAAGACAAAAAAATAGAAGAACTGACAGGTCAGATATCGGAATTGACGGTTCGGATAGCGGACTTGGAAGATCAAAACCAAGTGTTGACGGACAATCTCAGCGAAAAAATTGAAAGTGAAGCGGTCCTTGCAGCTAAAGTGGAGGCGGCATATCTGCCTACAGACTTTCCTCTGACCGGCGCAGCCACCATGAAGGAGGTGGATGGCGAGGAGCCGATGTGCGTGTTTACATCCTCATTGGATGGCGAAATGGTGATTGCCACTGCCCACGGCACGGTGATCGCAGTAAACGCGGATGCGGAATATGAGCAAAATGTTTGGATCGATCATGAAAATGGGTATGTAACCATATATCGAAGCAAAGGAGATATGAAGGTCCAAAAAGGTCAGAAGGTGACCAAAGGAACTACCTTGTTTATACAAGGAAAGGATCAGTCCGAAATGGGATATCAAATGATCAAGGATGGAGTTTATATCAATCCTACAGAAATGATGTCAGTGAATGGTTAAAAAAAAGACGGGCCTCATTAAGGCTCGTCTTTTGGCATTCTATCAAATACTAAATCATATCCGTCGTTGCCGTAGTTCACGGAGCGGTTCACACGACTGATGGTAGCGGTGGAAGCACCGGTTTTTTCAGCAATCTCCAGATAAGTTCTTCTTTTTTTCAGCATCGCTGCGACCTCGAAACGCTGGGAGAGGGATAACAACTCATTTACCGTGCATAGGTCTTCAAAAAAACTATAGCACTCATCCCGGTTCTCCAGACACAGAATCGCATCAAACAGAAAGTCTACGGCTTCGGTTTTAATTTTCTTATTCATTCTGTAACACCTCACTCAATTCTTCCCCAAAGGAAGTCCCTTACTTTTGCTATTTTACCATATTAAAGTTGTAAAGTAAAGACGTAAAAAAGGAATTTAACATAATAAATTCGTTCTCATATAATACAGTATCTAAAATGTAAGGAGAACGAATATGAGATTATTCAGGTTGAAACGAATGAAGGCAGTACTTTCCGCACTTGTTTTGGTGCTTACAGGATTGACGGCTTGTGGAAGTGCGCAGGAAGCGGGGGGAAAAGAAAAGGTAGTACTGAATGAAGTGGCTCATTCTATTTTCTATGCACCCATGTATGTGGCAATTGAAGAAGGATACTTTGAGGAGGCCGGTATTGATCTTGAACTAGTCACAGGATTCGGCGCAGATAAAACCATGACGGCGTTACTTACGGGCGAAGCGGATATCGGGTTCATGGGCTGTGAAAGTACCGTGTATACTTATGTGGGGGGAAATGAGGATTATGCGGTGAACTTTGCCCAATTGACACAAAGAGCGGGTAACTTCCTGGTGTCCAGGACTCCCATGGATAGCTTTTCCTGGGATATGCTGAAGGGAAAAGACGTATTAGGCGGCAGGGCAGGAGGTATGCCCCAGATGGTGTTTGAGTTTATTTTATTAAAAAATGGAATTGACCCTAAAACAGATGTCAATATCGACCAGAGCATTGATTTTGGTTCTACCGCTGCGGCATTTTCCGGTGGTCAGGGGGATTTCACCGTAGAGTTTGAGCCCCATGCAACCTTGTTGGAGGAAAAAAAGGATGGCTATGTGGTGGCATCTTTGGGTGAAGATTCCGGTTATGTGCCTTATACCTCTTTTTCTGCAAAGCGTAGCTTTATCGAAGAGAAGCCACAGGTGATACAGGCGTTTACCGATGCACTGCAAAAAGGTATGGACTATGTGCAGACTCATTCGGCGGAGGAAATAGCCAAGGTAATTGCACCTCAGTTTCCGGAGACGAATTTTGATACACTCACTACGATTATTGACAGGTACCATAAACAGGATACTTGGAAGGAAAATCTTGTGTTTGAAAAGAATGCTTTTGATTTGCTCAAAAACATTCTCAGAACAAGTGGCGTTTTGGAAGAAGATGTTCCCTACGAAGATTTAGTGGTTACAGATTTTGCAAAAAAAGCAGTAGAAAATTAAACCGAAAATCTATTGAGATAATGAGGAATAATTGGTACAATAGTTTCACGGTTGAATTGTTATAAAAACGTTGATGAGAAGGTACAAACGCAGTGTTGCCAATAGGGTATCTGCATAAGATGAAGGAGTATACATGGGACTTTACGATGCATTGAATAAAGAACAGAAAAAGGCGGTTTGTCAGGTGGAGGGTCCCCTTCTTATCCTGGCCGGAGCAGGAAGCGGTAAGACCCGTGTTTTGACCCATAGAATCGCGTATATGATAGATGAGATGGGGATTAGCCCCTGGAATATTTTGGCAATTACTTTTACCAATAAAGCTGCCGGAGAGATGCGTGAGAGAGTGGATAGAATGGTGGAATTTGGCGCGGACCAGGTCTGGGTCTTGACCTTTCACTCCGCTTGCCTGCGCATCCTACGCCGGCACATTGACAGATTGGGATTTGACAATGGTTTTGCCATCTACGATACAGATGACCAAAAGGCGGTTATCAAGACGGTATGCAAGCACTTGAATATCGACACCAAGGCCTATAAGGAAAGAACTTTGCTTGGCGCAATTTCTTCCGCAAAGGACGAACTAATCAGTGTAGAAGAATATGCTATGAAGGCGCAGGGAGATTATTCTAAGGCTGTGTATGCGAAGGTTTATCGTGAATATCAGGATACGCTGAAAAAGAACAACGCACTGGATTTTGATGACATCATTGTGAAAACAGTGGAGTTGTTTAAGGCATGTCCGGAGATTTTGGATTCTTATCAGGAAAGATTCCGATATATCTGTGTAGACGAATACCAGGATACCAATACCGCGCAGTTTGAGCTGGTCCGCATGCTGGCAGGTAAATACAGAAATCTATGTGTGGTGGGAGACGACGACCAGTCCATCTATAAATTCCGTGGCGCTAATATCAAGAACATTCTGGATTTTGAACAGCATTTTCCGGATGCAGTGGTCATAAAATTAGAGCAAAACTACCGTTCTACACAGTCGATTTTGGATGCTGCCAACGCTGTGATTGGTAACAATGTAGGTAGAAAGGACAAGTCTCTTTGGACCTCCAAGGGCAGCGGAGACCGTATTCATTTCAGACAATTTGACAATGCCTACGAGGAGGCAGAATACATTGCCCGCGATATCGTGAAAAAGACAAAAAACGGAAATGCATCCTACGGTGAATGTGCCGTGTTATTCCGCACCAACGCCCAGGCGCGTCTTTTGGAAGAACGAATGATTATGGAAGGCATTCCATACAATGTGGTGGGAGGGACCAACTTTTATTCCCGTATGGAAGTAAAGGATGTTTTGGCTTATCTGAAAACCATAGATAATGCAAGAGATGATGTGGCGGTAAAACGTATTATTAATGTGCCCAAAAGAGGTATAGGAAATGCCACATTAGATAAATTAGACGCGTATGCCTTTGCAGAGGGTACATCTTTGTATGGTGCTATGGAAGTAGCAAAGAGCGTGGATGCCTTGTCCAAGGTGGCGGGTAAAATCAGACCTTTTGTGGAGTTGATTGCTGAGGCAAGAAGACATTCTACGGAGATGACTGTGGCTGAATTAATCAGGTATTTACTGGAACAGTTAAACTACGCAGAATACTTAGAAGAATATGATAGTGATTCTGCGGAAGACAGAATGGAAAACGTAGAAGAATTGATTGCAAAAGCCATCAGCTACTGGGAAAATGCGGAAAGTCCATCATTGACCGGGTTTTTGGAAGATGTGGCATTGGTGGCAGACATCGACACTGTGGAGGATGGAGATAACAGGGTACTTTTGATGACCTTGCATTCTGCAAAGGGATTGGAATTCCCTTATGTATATTTGTCGGGAATGGAGGACGGACTCTTCCCCAGTTTTATGTCGATTGCATCGGACGACGTCACTGATCTGGAAGAGGAGAGACGCCTTGCTTATGTGGGTATCACCAGAGCTATGGAGGATTTGACAATGACCTGTGCCAAGTCCCGCATGACCCATGGCGAGATACAATACAACGCCATCAGCCGATTTGTCAGGGAAATTCCTTCAGACTTGATGGATGAAGTGGTTCCGACACCGAAGAAAAAGATAGACTTTGCGGATGATTATCTGGGTTTTGATACCAGACCGAGAGCAACGGTGCGTCCCAAGGTTACAGCACAGGCGGACAAACCTTTTATTGCCAAGGGAATCGGTAGCCTGAATCAGTTGGCAGGTATATCGAAAGGAGTGCCTGCGCAGACGGATACGGAGATTCACTACGCTGTAGGCGACAGAGTAAAGCATATTAAGTTTGGCGAGGGTACAGTGCTTGGTCTTGTCAGAGAACCCAGGGACTATAAGGTGACAGTGGATTTTGACAACGCAGGACAGAAGATTATGTATGCGTCCTTTGCAAAACTGAAAAAAATATAAATGTTAAAAAGAATGAAATATATGCAAAAGTTGTAGTAAAAGCGAAGTTTTTGTGTTATACTAAAGCAAGCGGAGGTGGCAAATATGAGTAGATTAGAAAATTTAATGGAAATGACGAAATTAAATGAGCTTATCGGCAAAAAAGTGAAGAAAAATACTCTTTGGGCGATTCTGGCAGTCGTTGGAGTTATTGCAGCAATCGCAGGCGTTTGCTATGCTATATATCGTCGTCGTAATGCAGAATACTTGGCAGAGTTTGACGATGAATTCTTTGATGAATGCGAAGACGCAGAGGATGAACTCTTCGTAGATGAGGGAGAAAACTAAACAATGAAAAAAGGACAGGTATGTGAAGGTATTGTCCGCAGGGTAGATTTTCCTAATAAGGGTATCGTGGAAACCGACGAGGGAACGGCTGTGGTCAAAACAGGACTGCCTGGTCAAAAGGTTAAGTTTATAGTGAATAAAATGAAGAATGGGAAGGCGGAAGGCCGATTACTGGAGGTGTTGGAGAAATCCCCTTTGGAGACAGGTCATCCGTGTTCCCATTTTGGATTATGTGGCGGATGCAATTATTTATCCATGCCTTATCAGGAACAACTTGCCATCAAAGAAGACCAGGTGAAACGATTATTAGACAGGGTGCTTTCCAAGCAAGAAAGGTCCTGGCAGTGGGAGGGCATCAAAGGAAGCCCTGCCGAATACGAATATCGCAATAAAATGGAGTTTTCTTTCGGCGACGAGGTGAAGGATGGCCCTCTTGCGCTTGGTATGCACAAAAGAGGTAGCTTTTACGATGTAGTGACAGTGGAAGACTGTCGCATTGTGGACGCCGACTATCGCCTGATTTTGAAGACGGTGAGGGATTATTTTGACGCTAACGGTGTATCATTTCACCATAAAATGAGCCACCAGGGGTTTCTGCGTCATTTGTTGGTTCGCAAGGCGTCTAAAACCGGCGAAATCTTAGTGGCATTGGTAACTAGTTCGCAGAACCCGGAGGGACATGCAGTACAGGAGTTGATTACCGGTTTTAAGGATTTACTTCTGGGGTTAGAACAGACAAACCAATTAAAAGGCAAAATTGCCGGCATATTACATATCATCAATGATTCTTTGGCTGACGTAGTACAAAGCGACCACACGGAAGTGCTATACGGACAAGAATACTTCTTTGAAGAATTGCTGGGATTGAAGTTTAAGATTTCCACCTTTTCTTTCTTCCAGACCAATTCCCACAGCGCGGAAGTGCTGTACGAAACGGTGCGGGAGTATGTGGGAGATATTCAGGAGACCGGTACAAGTGATAAGGTAGTATTTGATTTATATAGCGGTACCGGCACCATAGCCCAATTGATGGCACCCGCAGCGAAAAAAGTAGTAGGTGTGGAAATCGTAGAAGAAGCCGTGGAAGTAGCTAAGAAGAATGCTGCAGAAAATGGGCTGACCAACTGTGAGTTTATCGCCGGCGATGTATTGAAAGTGTTGGATGAGATTCCGGAAAAACCGGACCTGATTATACTGGATCCACCCAGAGATGGCTGTCACCCCAAAGTGTTACCGAAAATATTGGGCTACGGGGTAGAAAAAATCGTCTATGTTTCTTGCAAACCCACAAGCCTTGTGAGGGACTTGGAAGTGTTCCTAGAGCAGGGATATGTAGTGGAAAAAGCAGTGGCCGTGGACCAATTCCCTTGGACGGCAAATATCGAAGTCGTGAGCCTTTTGCAGCGAATGAATAACACCCGAGAAAAAACGAGTACTTTTGATGTATAGGTGGAGGATTACCACAGGGTCAAGAACGAAGGGAGATAGTTTTATGGCGGAAAGTCAAAACATCGAATATAAGGAATCCTGGCGGGATGAATATCTGAAATGGATTTGCGGATTTGCCAATGCTCAGGGTGGAATCATTTACATCGGTATTGATGATGCAGGGAATGTTGTCGGTGTGAAGGATGTTAAAAAGTTAATGGAAGATATTCCGAATAAGATACAGTCGGGGCTGGGTATTATTGCAGACGTAAATAAACATACGAAGGAAGGGAAAGACTATCTTGAAATAAAGGTTGACCCGAGCTCATTTCCCGTCAGTTATCATGGTGAGTTTCATTATCGGAGTGGTGCAACCAAGCAGCAGTTGACTGGAATTGCTCTGACGGAATTTATTACGAAAAAGACCGGTGTTAGGTGGGAAGATGTAACGGTCGATGGAATTACCGTTGACGACCTGGATGCGGAAAGTTTTAAGATATTCAGGAGAGAGGCGCTTCGAAGCAAGCGGATGAATGAGGCCGAACTTAATATTTCAAATGAGGAACTTCTGTCCAAGTTGAAACTTTTATCTAATGGTAAACTGAAACGTTCTGCGGTGCTGTTGTTCTATGATAATCCGAGTGTTGTTCAGGTCGGAAGTTTCGTTAAAATTGGCAAATTTGCACATGGAACAGTGGAGTACCATGATGATCTTGAAGGCTCGCTTATATCTACGGCAGATAAAGTTGTGGATCTAATTTATCTCAAGTATTTGAAGGCAAAAATAACATATGAGCACGATCGGCGTGTAGAGACATATCCTTTTGCGCGGAACGCCATCCGCGAAGCGATTTATAATGCCATTGCTCATAACTGTTACATGTATGGTACTCCGATACAGATACGGATCGAGGAAGAGCAGATTATTATAAGCAACCGTTGCATCCTTCCTGAGGGATGGACGGCGGAGACTTTGATGAAGCCACATGATTCCATCCCATATAATCCTGATATTGCCAATGTATTTTACAGAGCTGGATATATCGAAAACTGGGGACAGGGTATTCAAAAGATCTGTGATGAGTGCATCGCATTAGGGGCGGAACTCCCTAAATATGAAATGATTGGAACAGGACTCAGAGTACATTTCCCGGCGCTTAAGAGCGCGCTTATAGATTGGCCGAAATTTCCAAAGGATCAGCCTGATACTTTGGGTGATACTTTGGCGGATATAATAATAGCATTGCTAAAAGAGGATTCTTCAATGAAACAGGAGACTCTGGCGGAAAAAGCAAAAGTGTCAATTGCGTCCATTAAGCGAACTATGAAGATACTTTCGGATACAAAGAAAGTTGTCCGAAAAGGTGGTAAGCGCTATGGATATTGGGAAGTGAGATGAATCAAGATTATGAAGGTAGAGTGATTGTACCGATAAGTGGTCATGGGAAAGGGAAATATAGATTTAAATAATACTTGATTGATAAGGCTACGAAAAAGTGCTGACAAGACAGTAAAGGGAGAAACGAATGGAACTCGTAAACAGGATTAAAGTTAGAATAAAAAAGAATGTAAAAAACGACCGAAGATTTGAGTGGGACAAAGAACTTTCTTGGTGTTTTATCGCTACATATATATTGGGACTGGCAGCGCATGGTTATTGCTATCTTAATGGGATTTTTTCTCACGACAGTATGCTGATTTTTCAGAATGATAATCAATTGAAACAGCAGTCAGGAAGATTTTTGACACCATTATACCGTGAATGGCGTAGCGCATTCACTGCTCCCTGGCTTATTGGAGTGTTATCCTTAATGTGGCTATCTTTAGCAGTGTATTTTCTGACCAAACTATTTGAGATGCAAAACAAATTATACATTACGCTTGTAGCGGGTTTGCTGACAACAAACTATTCGCTTACTTTGCTGAATGCTACATATATTCATGATGCAGATTTTTATATGGCATCTGTATTTTTGCTTGTGACAGGGTCGTATTTATGCGCAAAACATACCTGGGGGTTCGTACCCGGCGGGATATGTTTTGCCTTGTCTATGGGATTCTATCAGGCTAATTTTCCGATTGCTGTAGTTATTCTTATGTTGTACTACATCCGAATGGCTATGGAGAATGAAAACTGGAAAAAGATGCTCATCAAAGCCGGTCAAATGATTGGTTCCGCAGCAACAGCATTTTTGTTATATAAACTTTGTGTGTGGATGTTTGTGGAGAAAAAGGGAATTCGCATTGATGGCGAATACAATTCCATCACAAAAGCCTTTGATTTTGCCGAAACAGATATTCAAAAACTAATTCGTACGACAGTTGATTATGTGTATGATTTTTTTATGGGACAAAATGCGTACAATTTGCCAAGGGTTCGTTTTGCAACGCTTGTTCTTGTGATTATGACCTTGGTTGCGGTATGCGTTGTGCTCATTAAAAAAAGAATAACTATTCTGAATAAGGTCATTATTGTACTTATGGTAGCGTTGATTCCGTTAGCACTTAACAGTATCTATTTTATTTCTAAAGGAATGAGTGGAACTTTCATCATTTGATGATATATCCGTTCTGCATGCTGTATTTTGTGTGCATGTTTATAGTAGATAATCTGAAAGCGTATTTAGAATCGAAATTCAAAGATGGTAAAATGAAAGCATATGTAAATATCGCATGCCGATGGATGACCCGATTGGTAACATTGATACTAGCGATTATCATTTTTAATAATATTACTTTTGCAAATGATATATATCTAAAAAAGAGTCTAGAAAGCCAAGCAACCTTATCCTTAATGACAAGAGTGGTTGATAGAATGGAACAAACAGAGGGGTACATCCCAGGGCAAACTGAAGTCGTGCTAGTAGGAGAACTGTATCAGTCTTCCCTTAATAGGTCACGAAACGGATTTGATAGATTTAATTATTTCACTGGGCAAATGGTTCCCTTTTCGGTTACATATTACAAGACATTTGAGCAATACTTCCACTATATTCTTGGTTATCCGGTAAAGATGGTTGACTTAGGGATAAGAAACCAATATGCCGGTCGGGAAGAAGTAAAGGAGATGCCGGTTTTCCCTGCGGCAGATTGCACCATGGTGTTGGATGAAAAACTAATTATAAAAATAGGGAAATAAGAGGGAAAACAGTTTACACAGGTAATGAAAAGCATATTTTCTAGGTGTTTCTATAATTGCACCCATAGTAGACCAGTGGTATAATTTTCATAAGGTTTCCCGTATCATTCGGGAATCAGATAAACTATATAAATCATACAGGATATGGAGAGAGATACCATGAAAAAAGTAGATGCTATACTGGTGGGAATCGGCGGATATGGATTGAATTATTTGAGGGAAATGTTGGATGATACCAAGGGGAAAATTAACTTGGTAGGTGCAGTTGATCCCTATGCTGAGAACTGTCCATACATAAACGAAGTAAAGGAGAGAAATATCCCCATTTACCCTAATATGGATAGCTTTTATGCGGAGCATACTGCGGATTTGGCAGTGATTTCTACGCCGATTCTTTTCCATACTGATAACATTATTACTGCACTGAAAAATGGGTCCCATGTGTTGTGTGAGAAGCCCCTTTGTGCAGATGAGGAGGAAGTAGCACGTATTATCGAGGCGCGTGATGAGAGCGGTAAGTTTGTTTACATTGGTTTCCAAAGACCTTACAGTTCTGCCATCACGAAGTTAAAGGCAGATATTTTGGCAGGCAAGTATGGTGAGATGAAATCCATGCGACAAATTTCTATGCGTCCCAGAGGTCCCTGGTATTATGGCAGAGGTATCGGCTGGGCGGGCAAACTTCGTACAGCGGATGGTAAAGCAGTTTATGACAGCGTGGCGAACAACGCGGAAGCCCATTATTTGTTCGAAATGTTTTACCTGATGGGCGAGCTGAATGAAGCGGAAACTCCCGAAAATGTATCGGCTGAGTTGATGAGAGTCAACGACATAGAAAACTTCGATACCGTGAACATGCAGTTTACATTAAAGGGAAAACCTTGCATGTTTTTGGCATCCCATGCCACGGAAAAGGGAATCGAGCCGGTATTCGAATATCTCTTTGAGAATGGTGTGGTTTATTATGGCAAGCGCGATACCGAATGGGCACATCAGTTATTGCCGGAGGACTATACCGAGTATGGGTTTGTCGTGGGTTATATGAATGACGGCGAGAGAATTGTTTATGGTGATCCCATGGCAGAAGTATATAACAAACTCTATGCGGCAGTAGATGCGGTGCTGGAAGGCAGATGTGACAATGGCCCCTGCGGCGTGGAAACTGCGGCAGTGCAGACCTATGTGATTAATAAGATTCAAAAAGAAAATGAGATACTGACATATAAAAAAGATATGGTGAGATATTTTGAAGCGGAGTACGGCCATTATTATGGAGAAGGCTTGTATGAGCGCCTGCTGGATATCTATTACGGCAAAGCGGACAGTATCCGGGACTTGGCGCAATAAACGCTTGGGAAAGGAATATACATATGGATTACGCAAAAGAATCCCTTCGTTTGCACGGCGAGTGGAAGGGTAAAATTGAAGTAATTTCCAAGGTGCCTGTGGCTACCAGAGACGATTTGTCCTTGGCATACACCCCCGGTGTGGCACAACCCTGTTTGGAGATTCAAAAGGATGTAAGTAAGAGCTACGAGTTGACCCGTCGTCATAATCTGTGTGCAGTGATTACAGATGGTACGGCGGTATTGGGACTGGGAGATATCGGACCTGAGGCAGGTATGCCTGTGATGGAGGGGAAATGTGCATTGTTTAAGGCATTTGGAGATGTGGATGCGTTTCCGCTGTGTCTTAAGACCAAGGATGTGGATGAGTTTGTGAATGCAGTGTATTTGCTGAGTGGTTCCTTTGGCGGCATTAATCTAGAAGACATTTCTGCACCCCGTTGTTTTGAAATCGAGCGTAAATTAAAAGAAAAATGTGATATTCCTATTTTTCATGATGACCAGCACGGTACTGCCATTGTGGTGTTGGCAAGCATTATCAATGCCTTGAAGGTGGTAAAAAAAGAAAAAGAGAGTTGTAGAGTGGTTGTCAATGGCGCCGGAAGTGCCGGTATTGCAATTACGAAGCTTTTGTTGAGTTATGGTTTTCAAGACGTGATTCTTTGTGATAAAGTAGGAATTCTTTCCAAAGATACAGAAGGCATGAATTGGATGCAACAGGAGATGACTGAGGTGACCAATCTGTCCGGATTAAAGGGTACACTGACAGATGCTATGAAGGGCGCCGATATCTTTGTGGGTGTCTCTGCTCCCAACATTGTCACTCCTGAAATGGTATCGTCTATGAATAGGGATGCAATTTTGTTTGCAATGGCAAATCCCACACCGGAGATCATGCCGGATGTAGCCAAGGCAGCCGGTGCTAAAGTGGTGGGAACCGGTAGAAGTGACTTCCCCAACCAGATTAACAATGTGCTGGTATTCCCCGGGATCTTCCGTGGTGCCCTCGATGTGCGCGCTAAGGACATCAATGAGGAAATGAAGATGGCAGCGGCACAGGCGTTGGCTGATTTGATTTCGGATGAAGAATTGGATGAAGAATATATTATTCCCAAAGCCTTTGATGAGCGCGTTGGAAAAATCGTGGCAAAAGCGGTTGCGGAGGCGGCCCGCCGAAGTGGTGTAGCTAGGATTTAGGAGGATGATGAGATGAGATATGCATTTGACAACGATTTGCACATTCATTCCAAGATATCCCTTTGTTCCGGCGTGCCGGAGCAGACGGCAGAGCGGATGTTACAATATGCAAAGGATAACGGACTGAAAACCATATGCGTGACAGACCATCATTGGGACGAAGACGTTCCCGGTGCTACTGATTGGTATGAGGAGCAAAACTACGCTTGGATCAGTCAGATAAAACCTTTGCCCACGGCGGAGGGTATCCGGTTCCTTTTTGGCTGTGAGACGGAGTTGGACAAACACATGACTTTGGCACTGACCAGAGAGCATTTTGATCGTTTTGATTTCGTCATCATACCTACAACTCATATGCATATGAAAGGATTGACCTTTGATGTAGAGCAGGACAATCCGGCAGATAAAGCCGTTCTTTGGGTGAAGCGGTTGGAAGCTGTACTGAATATGGATTTGCCTTTTGAAAAAATCGGCTTAGCGCATTTGACTTGTGGATTGATTATGAAGTCTTCCCGAGAAGAATACCTTCAGGTATTAGAGATGATTTCTGATGAAGATATGGAGCGTCTTTTTACCAAGGCAGCAAAACTTGGTGTAGGAATTGAAATTAACTGTTCGGACATGCAATTTGCCGACGAAGAGGCTGATATTGTGTTGAGACCATATCGTATCGCCAAGAAATGCGGATGCAAGTTTTATATGGGCAGTGACGCCCATGATCCGGGATATTTCGACATTGCCAAGCAGGTGTTTGAACGGGCAATCGATTATCTGGGATTGGAAGAAAGTGATAAATTTGTCCTGAAATAAAAGGAGGATAAAAAGATGATTTTGTATAACCAAAATATTTGGGGAAACACAGACAACCCGGTAGGCAACCGCCACACCAAGATTCGAGGAATGGTAGATGAACTGGTCCCTGATGTAATTTGTATGCAGGAGTGTAATCCCTGGTTGAGCAGAGTTGGTGACTTTCCCATGCAGGAAGTGCTGCTCCCTGAGTATTTGGAAGTGCTTCCCGAAAAAGCAGGAGAAAATTTCACCCCCATATTTTACCGTAAGGATACGCTGGAATTAGTAGAGGGCGGCTGGTTCCCCTTTGAAGGCAAGAATGATGAGGGTTCCAAGAGTGTAACATGGGCAGTGTTTAAAGAAAAAGCAACCGGCAAAAAGTTCGGTATGTTTTCCACGCATTTCTGGTTTATGGCGAAGGATGAAACCGATGCACAGCAGAGACGTGAGAACGCACAGGCCCTGTGTGCAGTGGCAAAACAGATGAAGGATAAATACAATATTCCCGTAATAGCCACAGGTGACTTGAATAGTGCCGTTGAGACAGGTCAGACCATGGCAGGCTATGAGGAAATGATTGCACAGGGTATGAAGGATGTGCGTTACTTGGCAAAGGAAACCACTGAAAAACTGACCCTTCATGTATATCCCAAGCACGATGGAAACGGAAACTTCATTAGCTACGAAGAGAATTATTGTACGTTGGACTATGTTTTTGCGTACAACGAAGACATGATAGAGTTGGAAAGTTTCGATGTCTTGGACCACGAGGAAGCGATGCTCAGTTCCGACCATTGTCCCGTAATTGTGGAGTTTAACTTATAGGGCATCCTTGTATCAGGAATGTTAAGTAATATCGGTTATGTATATTGTTGCAGGATGTGCATGGTGATAAAATGATTGTAGTATTACTAACAGGAGGTAAGAAGAAATGATTTTATACGACCAAAATATTTGGGGTGGAACGGCCAAACCGTTGGGGAACAGACCTCTCTTGATTAGGGATATGATATATCGTTTTTCCGCAGATGTATTATGTATTCAGGAATGTAATCCGGTAACTATGCGCATGTGTGAGAACGCTTTTCCTGATGTGATTAAAGCAGATTATGTGGAAGTGATCACAGAAGGTGATCCCAATCATACCACCCTGTTTTATCGTCCGGCGACAGTGGAATTGATAGCCTCCGGACGCCATACGTATTCCGGAAAAAATAGTGAGAATGCCTATGCGGCTGTATGGGCAGTCTTGTCCGAGAAAGCAACCGGCAAGAGATTTGGTTTGCTTTCGACGCATTTATGGTTCAAAGGTGTAGATGAGACTGATAACTTGCAGAGAATAGAAAATGTCAAAGAATTATGTACTGTTGTAAGAGATATCGAGGGCAAATACGGAGTTCCGGTTCTTATGGCAGGAGACTTTAATTGCGGTGCTGGTTCCCATCAGGGCATTGGCGGATATCAGGAAATGATACGTCAGGGAATGAGAGATGTGCGATATCTTGCGGAATCGACGACGGATTCTTTTACCATACACAATTATCCTATTCACAATGCGGATGAAGTTTATGTAAACTCAGATCGTCCCTATCGTACCTTGGATTATGTGTTTGTGAACAACACACAGGGTATTTCCTTGCAGAAGTTTCACGTAGAGACCGGAAGAGAAGCCTTGCTCAGTTCCGACCATTGTCCTCTGGTGGTAGAATTTTATTTGGAATAATAGAAGGGGTTTTCTCAAAATACTCCTATTATTTATTTTACTCCCCCTAAAAAGGATGCAGACGAAATGTCGACTGCATCCTTTTTTATATTCTACATATTTAGTTCGTAGATTGGTTGCGTAGAATTAATCGATATCGGCTTCTGCCACAAACCACACGTCATGTCCGGTAATCATATTCCGGCGCTTGGTTGTTAACTCCTTGCCGTCCAAATACGCTTTGCCGCTGTCAATTTTCAAGCTATGCTTCTTGTCAAGATATGTGAAGTCAGCTTCCATTATCCGCATATCCTTAGGTATGCATGGCTCGATTTCAATACCGTCAAGCACGGGACGGATGCCTGCCATCCATTCATATACACCACGCATTGCCATTGCCACGCTACCGGTTAGGAAGCACATCAAACCTCTGTGGTTCAGTCCGGGAATCTGCTGGTAACAGTTCACGATAGCGTAAGGAGGAGTCCAGGTCTTCTCGGTGGGATGCTTGGTCTGGTCGTAAGGCGTAATCCATTTAATGGCTTCAAAGAGTTTTTCTCCTTCGCCCATCACAGAAAATGCTCTTGCCAGGAAGCCTTGGGAACCGTGGTTGTAAACATTTGCGTTTTCTCCCTTGAAGGGCGGTGCATCACCACTTGCCAAACGTCCTACCTTAGGAATGGGTTTTTGACCCAAAGGAGGGTAGTAGAGACGATAGCCCTTATCGCACAAAAGACTTTCTGCCGCTTCCAAAACATTAGGATACCATTCTTCGGGAGCTACACCTGCAACTACTGCATAGTAGTTCGCTACACCGTAGATTCTTTCCTCGCCGTCGGGATCCTTATCAGAGAAAATCCACAAACCGTCATCGTTGAAGCAACCATTGTAGAACTTACCGTTAAACGCGTATTTATTAATGTTTTCTTTTAATACATCTGCTGCGTCGTAGTATTTCTGTACATCTGCATTCTTATCCAGATAGAGTAGGATATCAGCAAGGTACTTCAGACCCATGACCATCTGTGCGCTAACGGTAACACTTTCGCCGCGGCCTTCCATACCGGCACGATTGATGCCATCCAGCCAGTCGCCCTCGCGGATTTTGCACAAGCCGTGTTCACCGATGTTTTCTTCCTTGATGTAGTATGTAACACCTTCAATTACATGCTCTAATACGGTACTTGTCTCGTCCTTATCCAGCCATTCAACGTTTTCTTTTAGAATGCCGAAATCGCCGGTGTGAGCCAGATACTTCCAAATCCACTCGATAAAGAATGCACCACCATCCACATGACCACGCAAGTCGTGCTTACCGTGTTTGCCTTTGGCAGAATACTGTCTGGGGAACCAACCGTCACTGCGCTGGCATTCTACCATAGTTAAAATCACATCTCTGCAGGCAGCCGGATCTGTATAAAGCAAAGCAGCATAGTCTTGTGCGGAGTCTCTGGAACCGCGCATTCCTGTGGGCCAGCCTCTGTCTAGGGAAGCAACCCAGTTCATTTGGATGGGAAGCCAGTAATTGGAGAAGTAGTCAAATTCTTCATCTCCGGTAGTAATTCTGTTTTTGGAGAAGAGGGCATCGAAAACGGCCTTGCGCTCGGCCTTTTTTGCTTCATAATAGGTATTGTCAAAGAATGCCGCCACGTCGTCAGTATCCAAAGAGAAGATTTGGGTCAGTTCCTTGGTCTGTCCGGGTGCTAAGGTCCAGTCATAGCAGAGCGCAAAGATGGGCGGATAGCCATAGATGAGGTCATCGTTGGTATAATTCATCTGAGGATGATACATATCGCCGGTGCCTTCGTATTTTTCCATGCTCACTTCGTGTGCACTCACATCCTCCGCATTGGAGAGGAGATAGCCGCAACGTCTCTTTTCACTGTTGCCGTTGGGATTAAGTAGCTTGGATGCAAATGTAACATAATCCTCTTTTTTATAGGTAGTGTACAGATACCACTGATACTTGTCCCAAGGTGCCATCTGCGCCTCGTTGATGTAAGGTACCATCTGAGGGGCTACTTTCAGACTTTGGGATTCGTCTCCGATATTAGTCAGTTTGAATTTAAACACTACCTGAATGCCGGTATTGGGGATAAAAACTTCCGTTTCCAAGCGCAAGCCTGCATATTCGAAACTATATCTTGCACATTCCGGCAAAAATTCAATCTTCACGTTCTGTGGCTCTACCTGTGTGCTAAAGGGCTTCAAAAAGTTGGTAATGCGCTCATTCTTTTGATTAACAACATTGATAAACCAAGGGGAATACTTTTGGTGTTGTTCGCGCTTAAACAACATAATGTCGCCGGGCGGATTGGCCTGTGCGTACACGGGACCAAACTGGTCCACTTTTAACAAAATGTCCTTGTTCTCATAGATATACTCCCAGGATGTGGGTAGGTCAAATGTGTTCATTTCGTATCCTGCAGTACCTTTGATAAACTGTCCGTACATAGGAAACCTCCTCTATATTTTCTGTGATTTATACTATCATATTTGCACATAATAGGCAATCATTAAACTTCTAAATCTCGTTTTGTCAAGATTAAAAATTCAATTTACATATACGACTTTCAGGTATATAATTCTATAAGATACGAAAAGGATAGGGGCAGATAGAAAATGCTTGGTGTATTAATCAATTGTATTACAGTCATCATCGGCTCTTTAGCAGGCCTGTTATTTAAGAAGGGAATTCCGGAGAGGGTTAGCCAGACCGCAATGATTGGGTTGGGTGCCTGTACGCTTTACATAGGTATCTCCGGTACTTTAGAGGGGGATAATGTACTGATACTCATTATATCTATTGTGATAGGTGGTATCGCGGGAAGTTTAATAGATATAGACGGCGCAATCAACGGACTGGCGCAGAAAGTGGAAGCACATTTTAATAAAGGTGAACACAAGGTGCCTTTGGCACAAGGATTTTTATCTGCAACACTGTTATTCTGTATTGGTGCCATGGCGGTTACCGGTTCAATACAGTCCGGCATTAGGGGAGATCACTCCATTTTGATTTCAAAATCCATGCTTGACATGGTTGCAGCTATGATGATGGCCGCCAGCTTGGGAGTAGGTGTGATATTCTCTGTTTTATCGCTCCTTGTGTACCAAGGGGGATTGGTCCTTTTGGCCGGATTGTTAGAGCCGGTTCTAAGCGAAGGTGCCATCAATGAGATGACTTGTGCCGGTTCTTTACTTATCATCATGATTGGTTTGAATCTAATGGGTATCACAAAAATTAAGGTGGCTGATTTTTTACCCGCCATTGTGCTGGCACCGGTGATATATAATATTACAACTTTGTTCTAAGGAAATGCTTGAGCAGGGTATAGCTCTTTATGTAACAATATTACAAAAGCGAGCAAAGGAGATTGGGGGACATGTTAAAAGCACTTAGGGTTGGTTATTCCAGATATTACGATGATCAGATTTTTGACCAACATTTGGCATTTGTGAAGCACAATTTGGACGTGCTGGACGAGATTACCGTATTTGCGGATTTTAGCCATTACGGGTACTGGAGCCCGGAGTATACGGCTGAGAATGTAGAACTTTTGCGCAAAAGATTCCGTCAATATAAAGAGATTGGCGTGAAGCGGATGGGCGTAAACATCCTGTGTACCTTGGGTCATTTGGAGGAAGGATATGATGTGTTCCCTCATGCCGACCTGCAGTATCAGGTAAATCAGTATGGCGTAGAATCCAAGTCCTGCCTTTGCCCATCCAATGACGAGTTTCTGCAATATATTGCAGACAGATACGCTGCTTATGCAACCCTTGACGTGGACTACATATGGATGGATGACGATATCCGTACAAAAAATCATGGCGTAGCCAGGGACTTTTGCTACTGTCCCAAATGTATGGCGAAGTTTAATCAGGAGAATGGCAGCGACTATACGGCGGCGCAACTGTGGGAACTTATAGAAGGTGGCGACAAGCAGGTAATCGATGCATGGGAGGCATTCAAAGATAGGGTAATGTTCAAATTGCTCGGAACGATCAGAAGAGCTATCAAGAATGTCAATCCCAATATGGAAATCGGGTATATGTCAAACCTGAATAATGCGAGGGCGCATTGGATTAACGAGAGCGAGTCTACCATGTGCCGTCCCGGTGGCGGATTTTACACGGATGCAAGACCTATAGAAGTGTTTGAGAAGAGCATTGACACGCAGATGCAGGTAGAGAAGTACCCTGAGAGAATTGATAACATTCAGTATGAATATGAAGCATTTAATTATCAAACCTTAGAAAGGTCAGTACATTTGTCTGAGCTGGAAACCAGCTTGAGTTTAATGTCCGGTTGTACTGGTGTACTATATAACTGCGACACCTTTAACGACAGGCAGGAAACCATGACCATGTTGAAGCACTCTATGGATAAATGGAAAGTGCTTGCGGAATTGACTAAGGGATGCCAAAATGCCGGTGTATACGTGATGGATAGGACGGTGGCATTGTCCTTGTTGGAAATTAGTATTCCTGTTACTGCATGGTTGGATAACGCAGTGGCTTGCGTGATTACGGGAGATTCCTTACGGGAACTTACGGATGAGCAGCTGGAAAGAATTCTGAAGAAGAACCTTTTGACGGATGGTGCCGGTATTCAGGTACTGACAGACAGGGGATTTGGACATCGGTTGGGTGGAAAAATTAAACAGATCTATCACACCAGTATGGCGGAAGAGATGGGTACGCATCCTTGGAACGGAGAATACAAAAAGTATTTCCGCGATGTGGTAATGAATTTCGGCTTCGAGGCGGATGCTTACGAATTTGAACTTACTTCCAAGGCAGAAGCTGTATCTAATCTCATCAATATCTTGCACCAATATGTGGGTATTTCCATGTATGCGTACCAGCATGAAGATGGTGCGAGACTGGTGGCAGATGGTTATCTGATGCCGAAAAAGATTAAGACGGTAGCAAAACGTGTGCAGTTGGAAAACGCAATTGATTGGTTGTCCGGGGACACACTTCCTGTCCGTATTCTGGATAGGAAAAAAATTGTGCCCACCGTAAATACCAATCGAAATGGTGGTATGAATATTATGCTCACCAATATTCATTTTGATCCCACCGGCCGCGTACAATGCAAGGTTAGAAATACGAAACCATTCTATGTCATTGACGATAACGGCAACAAGGTACTTGCAAACCAGCAGGTGAATGGTAACGAGAGTATCATCACCATAGAGAACCTTAATGCTTGGGAATATGTTTTATTAACGAATCAGTAAACCGGATTTCATATAACTTTGACTACGGGCTCCGGCAGATTTTTGCAGGAGCCTGATTTGGTCACTGACAAGTGCTATGAATTCGGAGTTAGTAGGTTTGCTGTATAGTGTGCTTCCCACATTTTGCAGTGTCCCTCTTTCCCATGCTATGCTGATAGCATGACGGATGGCCCGTTCTACCCGGGAAGAGGTGGTCTTGTGGTGTTTCGCTACGGTTGGGTAAAGCACCTTGGTAATTCCCTCCAAATAAGCGAAATCCCCGATAGAGAGACGGATTGCCTCCCTGACATAGTAATACCCCTTGACATGCGCAGGGACGCCGGCATGATGTAGGAAGTTTGAAATCACCACATCTAAATCCGTGCCGCATAATTCTACATTTTCAGTCTTTTTCATATTGAATTCTCCCTTTTTTTGACGATATGACATAAATTTAGCACCAGCCTTTGGGGAGAACAATATCCACTTTCATAGAAAAGGCGTCCGTTTTCATAATTTGTTCCCTAAAACAGTCAGAAGGTCGGTCCGAAAAACGCAAAAAGGGAAACAAATGGTTTATGAGGATAGCACTCTGTGATGAAAGTCCAACGGACAGATTGACGCTGGAGACTCTTGTTGCACGCTACTTTAGAAAGACTGCTGTCAAACACGAATGTGTTCCGTACGAAAACATAACTTCGCTTTATAGGGACATCGCGCAAGGGACTTTCTATGATTTGATTATCACAGATATTTTCTATGGAGGTCTTCCGATAGGATTTGGGTTTGTAAAGGAACTCCGCAATACGGGATGCAAAAGTGCAATTCTGTTTCACAGCATTTCGAAGGACTTTCTGCTGGAGGGTTACGATGTGGCCGCAGTGGGATATTTAATTAAGCCGTTACAATTTGATAAGCTGGAACTTGTTCTAAACCGGTTGATGGAACATGTGTTAGGCACTTGCTATGTTATTCAACAAAGATCCCGACAGATATATATCCCGATAAACGAGATTACCTACTTGGAAAGCGCAAATACGAAATGTCATATCCATCGTGTGAGTGGAGAAACATATACCATTTACAAACAATTGAGTGAAGTGGAGCGGGAGCTCAAAGACAAGCGTTTCCTACGTTGCCACCAAAGTTTTATCGTTAATATGCACTATATTGCCGAGGCGGGAGATGTGTTTGTGTTGAAAGACGGCACGGAGGTACTGATACGCCAAAAGGAGAAACGTAAAATGCACGGGTTGCTGCGCAAGTATCTGGGCGAAAAGGATGTTGTGGCAGGCAACTCTGATTATGAATATTAAATGAAGGACAACTGATTGACGCAAATAAGTGAAATCAGTATTCAAAAGATGAGAAAAGTGCTATAATTTGCTTTGTAGAAAAGATTGATAAGAAGAACCGCAAGCAGGATGGGAGAGAAAGATGTTACAAGAATTTTACCCCAATGAGGAAGTGACAAGTGCATATCAGATTGACTATGCGTCACTGTACCGCCAGGGATATAAGGGCATTATTTTTGATATCGACAATACATTAGTGCCCCACGGAGCACCTGCAGATGAGCGAGCGATTGCTTTGTTCGACCAGTTGCGGGCACTTGGATTTCAAACGGTACTCCTCTCCAATAATAAGGAACCCAGAGTAAAAGGGTTTGCGGAGCAGGTGAACAGCTTGTATCTATACAAAGCCGGTAAACCCGGTGAAAAGGGGTATAAAAAGGCCATGGAGTTGATGGGCACACACAAGGCGAATACCTTATTTATAGGAGACCAATTATTTACCGATATATGGGGTGCTAAACGCGTGGGGATTCACTCGATTCTCACAAAACCTATCGATCCTAAGGAAGAAATACAGATTGTGTTGAAGCGTTTATTAGAAAAACCGGTATTATACTTCTATCATAGAAAGGCGTAAGCGGATGAGTCAGCAAATCAATAG
>JAFQIE010000006.1 GCA_017397645.1 Lachnospiraceae bacterium
GAACGAAGGTCTGTAGAGTATCCGAACATCTCTGAAAGAGGAACGAATGCACGTACAATCTTACCGCCGCCTAAATCATCCATACCTTCGATACGGCCACGACGAGAGTTAATATCACCGATAACATCTCCCATGTATTCTTCAGGCATGGTTACTTCTACCTTCATAATGGGCTCCAACAGTACGGGAGCCGCCTTCTGCATAGCTTCCTTGAATGCCATAGAACCTGCAATGTGGAATGCCATTTCAGAGGAGTCAACCTCATGGTAGGAACCATCGTATACGTTTGCATGAACACCAAGTACAGGGAATCCACCGAGGATACCAGCCTGAGCTGCTTCCTTGATACCTGCGCCGACAGCAGGGATGTATTCCTTAGGAATAGCACCACCAACTACAGTTGTTTCGAACAACAATGTAGGAGGCTCGTTGATCAGCACGTTAGCCTTGGGATCAAATTCAAACTTCTCGCAGTTTGCTTCCAAAGGAGCAAACTTAACTTTACAGTGACCATACTGACCACGACCACCGGACTGCTTAGCGTACTTGGAGTCAACTTCAACAGCCTTGGTAAATGCTTCCTTGTATGCAACCTGAGGTGCACCAACATTAGCCTCTACCTTAAACTCACGAAGCAGACGGTCTACGATAATCTCCAAGTGGAGCTCGCCCATACCTGCGATGATGGTCTGACCGGTTTCCTGGTTAGTGTGAGCGCGGAAGGTAGGATCCTCCTCAGCCAACTTAGCCAAAGCTTCACCCATCTTGCCCTGACCTGCTTTGGTCTTAGGCTCGATAGCAAGCTCGATAACGGGCTCAGGGAATTCCATGGACTCCAGGATTACGGGATGCTGCTCATCACAGATGGTATCACCGGTTGTGGTGAATTTGAAACCAACTGCTGCTGCGATATCACCGGAGTAAACCTTGTCCAACTCAGCACGCTTGTTCGCATGCATCTGCAGGATACGTCCAACACGCTCTTTTTTATTCTTTGTAGCATTCAATACATAAGATCCGGAATTGATGCTACCGGAATATACACGGAAGTAAGCAAGCTTACCTACGAAGGGGTCAGTCATAATCTTGAATGCCAATGCGGAGAAAGGCTCTTCATCAGAGGAGTGTCTTTCTACTTCATTACCGTCCATATCGGTACCCTTAATAGCAGGGATATCGGTAGGTGCAGGCATAAATTCTACAACCGCATCCAAAAGCTTCTGAACACCCTTGTTTCTGTATGCTGTACCACAGCAAACAGGAACAGCGGTACATTCGCAAGTTGCTTTTCTAAGAACAGCCTTCAACTGATCAATGGTGGGTTCTTCACCCTCCAGATACATCATCATCAACTCGTCATCAAGTTCGCAGATTTTCTCTACCAACTCAGAACGGTATAATTCTGCATCATCCTTCATATCGTCGGGAATATCACATACAGTGATGTCATCACCCTTTTCATCATTATAGATATAAGCCTGCATTTCAAACAGGTCAATGATTCCCTTGAAGGTATCTTCTTTACCGATGGGCAACTGAATGCAGATGGCATTCTTACCCAATCTGTTTTTAATCTGCTCTACTGCACCATAGAAGTTTGCACCCAGGATATCCATCTTGTTGATGAATGCCATACGGGGTACGTTGTAGGTGTCTGCCTGACGCCATACATTTTCAGACTGAGGCTCAACACCACCCTTCGCACAGAACACACCTACTGCACCGTCAAGTACGCGCAAGGAACGCTCTACTTCTACGGTAAAGTCAACGTGTCCGGGGGTATCAATGATATTGATACGATGCTCGGGAGCACCTTCTTTGGCCTTTGTCTTTTCCTGCAATGTCCAGTGGCAAGTAGTAGCTGCAGATGTGATGGTAATACCTCTTTCCTGTTCCTGCTCCATCCAGTCCATGGTTGCAGTACCTTCATGAGTATCACCGATCTTGTAATTGATACCGGTGTAGTACAAAATACGCTCAGTAGTTGTAGTCTTTCCGGCATCGATATGAGCCATAATACCAATGTTTCTGGTATGCTCTAACGGATATTCTCTTCCAGCCAAGATTTTTTCCTCCTTATCAAACTAATTCTAAAAATTAGAATCTGTAATGAGCAAATGCCTTGTTTGCCTCTGCCATCTTGTGCATATCTTCTTTTCTCTTTACTGCAGAACCGGTATTGTTTGCGGCATCAAGAATCTCATTAGCCAATCTGTCTTCCATGGTTTTCTCGCTTCTCTTACGAGAGAACATGGTCAACCAACGAAGAGCCAAAGCCTGACGTCTGTCAGCTCTAACCTCGATAGGTACCTGATAGGTAGCACCACCGATACGTCTAGCCTTTACCTCGAGAACGGGCATCAGGTTGTTCATAGCCTCTTCGAATACTTCAAGAGCGGGCTTGCCAGCCTTCTCTTCTACCTTAGCAAATGCATTATAAACAATCTTTTGTGCTACACCCTTCTTACCATCAAGCATAATGTTGTTGATAAGTTTGGTAACCACTTTGTTGTTGTATAAAGGATCTGCTAATACATCTCTTTTTTGAATATGTCCTTTACGTGGCACGATTCTTCCCTCCTTAACAAATTTAAATTACGTTAATTCATCGGTACTCACATGTGTTTCCCCAAGTGTACGCGCTGTTTATCTGCAATACAGAATCCAACACTCATCTTAGTTTCGTTTTTGTGGTACAAATTTGCCTAAGAATTATTTCTTTGCGTCCTTAGGTCTCTTAGCGCCGTACTTAGAACGAGCCTGCTTTCTGTTTGCAACGCCTGCAGTATCAAGGGTACCACGGATGATATGATATCTAACACCGGGCAAGTCCTTTACTCTACCACCACGGATCAAAACAACGCTATGCTCCTGAAGGTTGTGACCTTCGCCGGGGATATAGCTGGTTACTTCGATACCGTTAGAAAGGCGTACTCTGGCAATCTTTCTAAGAGCTGAGTTAGGCTTCTTAGGTGTGTCAGTCTTAACAGCAGTACAAACTCCACGCTTCTGAGGAGCGGACTGTTCTGTTGCCTTCTTGTGAAGAGAGTTGTAACCCTTCTGTAATGCAGGTGCAGTAGACTTCTTTACAGAGGTCTCACGGCCCTTTCTTACTAACTGATTAAATGTGGGCATTCTGTTTCACCTTTTCCTTTCTTATATTTACATTTTGTGCGCACAAAAAAAACACATCCGCACGCATGCCTTTTCATTATAGGCGTCCACGGATGTGTTGTCAACTATTTTTTTTGCGATAATCAACGATTATTTCGCTGTTTTCCACGTATTTATGCTTTAAGTTCTCTAATATACCTGTGCAAAGCATCCTGCCAAGTGGGCAATTTCTCGAAGCCATTTTCCGTCAGTTTCTCTTTGCTCATTCTGCTGTTCAGAGGACGGTTTGCTTTCGCGCCGTATTCCTCGCTGGTCACCGGAACCACCTTCATGTCAATGCCGGCTTCCTTAAATATCGCACAAGCAAAATCATACCAGCTACAGATACCTTCATTGGTGGCATGATAGATGCCGTATTTTTCCGTCAATACCATATCCACCAAAAGACGTGCCAAATCATAAGTATAGGTAGGAGAACCATACTGGTCATTAACCACGCGCAAGCTATCATATTTTTCAGCCAGGCCCAACATAATCTTTACAAAATTTTTACCATTGATACCAAATACCCATGCAATGCGGACAATAAAATACTTGTCCAATGTTTCCTTTACAGCAAGTTCACCTTCGTATTTGGTCTGCCCGTAGACACTTACCGGGCCGCAGGTATCTTCCGGTTCCCATGCTCTTGTACCCTTGCCATCGAAAACATAGTCCGTACTGATGTATACCATCTTAATATCCAGTTCCTTACAAACCTTGGCAATGTTCTTCGGTCCGTCTGCGTTTACCTTGCGGCAAAGTTCCTCATTTTCCTCTGCTGCATCCACCGCTGTATAAGCTGCGCAATGAATCACCGCGTCAGGTCCCACTTCCTTGATGACCTTATCCACGCTGGACGCATCGGTGATATCCATCTCTTCGATGTCCACACCTACCGCTTCTATGCCTCGCTTTTCCAGTTCTTTTACTACATCGTAACCCAATTGTCCCTTGACACCTGTTACCAGAATCTTCATATAATAAAGTCCTCTCATTTTCAAAACAAGGTGGCAACCTGGGGTTACCACCTTGCATTCAGTTACTTTAGTTTATTGCAACTTATTCTGTTACAACCTCTTCCACAACTGCTTCCTCTTCGCTTGCTTCTTCTACAATAGTTTCTTCTGCGTCCGCTGCTTCAACAACTTCCTCAACTACTGTGTCTTCTGCAATTTCCACTGCTTCCTCAGTCAACTCATCGAAGTTCTCTTCGGAATCTTCCTCAAAAGGAATCTCCATCTTCTGATCAGTGCTGAGAATGGTGTTGCGGTATCTCTTCATACCGGTACCAACAGGAATCAGCTTACCGATGATAACATTTTCCTTCAAACCAATCAGGTTGTCAACCTTACCCTTGATTGCCGCCTCGGTAAGAACCTTGGTGGTCTCCTGGAAGGATGCTGCTGACAGGAAGGAATTCGTTGCAAGTGCAGCCTTGGTAATACCAAGCAATACCTGCTTACCATCTGCGGGCTCCTTGCCCTCTGCCTTCAACTGCTCATTCATATCCTCGTAATCCAAAACATCTACCAATGTTCCGGGAAGGAAATCAGAATCTCCGTTGTTCTCCACACGAATCTTCTTTAACATCTGACGAACGATCACTTCGATATGCTTATCAGCGATATCTACACCTTGCAGGCGGTAAACTCTTTGTACCTCACGAAGCATGTAATCCTGTACTGCACGAATTCCTTTAATCTTCAGCAAGTCATGAGGATTTACACTACCTTCAGTCAACTCATCACCGGCTTCCAACATCTGACCATCTTCAATCTTAAGACGGGAACCATAGGGAATCAAATATGCTTTTGATTCACCGGTTTCATCGTTGGTAACCAGCACCTCGCGTTTCTTCTTGGTATCACGGATTTCAGCCTTACCGCCGAACTCAGCAATAATCGCAAGTCCCTTGGGCTTTCTCGCCTCGAAAAGTTCTTCTACACGGGGAAGACCCTGGGTAATATCATCACCTGCCACACCACCGGTATGGAAGGTTCTCATGGTCAACTGTGTACCGGGCTCACCGATGGACTGTGCAGCGATAATACCAACTGCTTCACCCACTTGTACGGCTTCACCGGTGGCCATGTTCGCACCATAACATTTTGCACAGATACCCACATGGGAACGACAGGTCAAAATGGTACGGATCTTTACTTCCTCGATGGGCTCACCCGTTTCGTTCACGCCTACGCTCAAAATCTTAGCAGCTCGGCTGGGTGTAATCATATGATTGTGCTTTACAATCAGATTGCCATCTTTATCGTAGATATCGTCACAGGTATATCTGCCTGTAATTCTATCCTTCAAACTTTCAATGGTCTCTTTACCGTCGGTAAATGCTTTTACTACAATACCGGGGATTTCGTTGCGACCTTCGCAACAATCCACTTCACGGATACTAAGCTCCTGGGATACGTCAACCATTCGACGGGTCAAGTAACCGGAGTCTGCTGTACGAAGAGCGGTATCGGAAAGACCTTTACGCGCACCGTGTGCAGACATGAAGTACTCCAATACATCCAGACCTTCACGGAAGTTGGACTTGATAGGCAACTCGATGGTTCTACCGGTTGTATCTGCCATCAAACCACGCATACCTGCCAGCTGTTTGATCTGCTGGTTGGAACCACGCGCACCGGAGTCAGCCATCATATAAATGTTGTTATACTTATCCAAGCCGGCAAGCAGTTCCTCAGTCAGCTCCTTATCGGTATCGTTCCAGGTCTCAACAACCGCACGATATCTCTCTTCTTCTGTAATCAAACCTCTGCGGTAGTTTGCAGCGATTCTATCTACCGTCTTCTGTGCTTTAGCCAAAAGTTCAGGCTTGCTTGCAGGCACTGTCATATCGGAAATGGATACGGTCATTGCAGCCTTGGTAGAATACTTGTAACCAATTGCCTTCACATCGTCCAAAACTTCTGCTGTCTTGGATGCGCCGTGGGTATTGATTACTTTCTCCAGAATCTGCTTCAATCCCTTCTTACCTACATGGAAGTCTACTTCCAGTTTCAGGAAGTTCTCGGGATTGGTTCTGTCCACAAAGCCCAAATCCTGAGGAAGAATTTCGTTAAAGATAAATCTTCCCAAGGTGGATTCTACAATGCCGGTCACTTCTTCACCATCAGCACCCAACTTTGTCACGCGCACCTTTACTCTGGAATGTAAGGTTACATATCCGTTTTCATAAGCCAAAATGGCTTCGTTAACACTCTTAAAGAACTTGCCTTCACCTGTAGCACCGGGTCTCTCCTGGGTCAGGTAATAAATACCCAAAACCATATCCTGGGAAGGTACGGCCACGGGACCACCATCGGAGGGCTTCAGCAGGTTGTTGGGAGACAAGAGCAGGAATCTACATTCTGCCTGTGCCTCTACGGACAGAGGAAGATGTACTGCCATCTGGTCACCGTCGAAGTCAGCGTTGAACGCGGTACATACAAGGGGATGCAACTTGATTGCCTTACCTTCTACAAGGATGGGCTCAAATGCCTGAATACCCAATCTATGCAATGTAGGAGCACGGTTCAACATAACGGGATGTTCTTTGATAACCTCTTCCAAAACGTCCCAAACCTGATTGTCCATCTTCTCTACTAATTTCTTAGCATTCATGATGTTCTGGCTGATACCTCTTGCAGTCAACTCCTTCATAACGAAGGGCTTGAACAATTCGATTGCCATTTCCTTGGGCAGACCACACTGATAAATCTTCAGTTCAGGTCCAACCACGATAACGGAACGTCCGGAGTAGTCAACACGCTTACCCAACAGATTCTGACGGAAACGTCCGGACTTACCTTTTAACATATCGGACAAGGACTTCAGCGCTCTGTTGCCGGGGCCGGTAACAGGGCGTCCGCGTCTGCCGTTGTCAATCAAGGCGTCCACTGCTTCCTGAAGCATTCTCTTCTCATTGCGGACAATGATGTCAGGAGCGCCCAGTTCAAGCAATCTCTTCAAACGGTTATTTCTATTGATAATTCTTCTGTACAAATCATTCAAATCAGAGGTTGCAAATCTGCCACCGTCCAACTGTACCATAGGACGGATATCGGGGGGAATGACAGGAATGATATCCATAATCATCCACTCGGGCTTATTGCCGGAGGTATAGAATGCTTCTACTACTTCCAATCTCTTGATGATGCGGGCGCGTTTCTGGCCGGAAGATTCCTTTAGTTCAGCCTTCAGCTCAACTGCTTCCTTCTCCAAATCAATCGCCTGCAAGAGCTCTTTAATTGCCTCTGCACCCATGCCTACACGGAATTTGTTTCCGTAAATTTCTCTTGCTTCCTGATACTCTCTCTCAGACAATACCTGCTTGTATTCCAAAGAGGTATCCGCAGGATCAAGAACGATGTAAGAAGCAAAGTAAAGAACCTTCTCCAACACACGGGGGGATAAGTCCAAAACCAATCCCATTCTGCTGGGAATTCCCTTGAAATACCAGATATGGGATACCGGTGCTGCCAATTCAATGTGACCCATACGCTCTCTACGAACGCTTGCCTTAGTCACCTCAACACCACATCTGTCACAGACTACGCCTTTATATCTGATCTTTTTGTACTTACCACAATGGCACTCCCAGTCTTTGCTGGGTCCAAAAATCTTTTCACAGAACAAGCCATCTCTTTCAGGCTTTAAGGTTCTGTAGTTGATCGTTTCAGGTTTCAACACCTCTCCATGAGACCAGTCACGGATTTTCTCGGGTGAAGCCAATCCTATTTTAATCGCATCAAATGTCATAGGCTGATAATTCAATGCTTCATTTCTTGTTTCTGACATTTATGGCACTCCTTCCATTTTGTTTTAGAATTAGAATTCCTCGTCGCCGCCAAAGCTTTCTTCTTCGTATGTGTCACCATACAAATCATCGGCACTTATCAATTCTCCGCTTTCTTCATCAAACTCCTGTGCCTGGTAACCCATCTCTCCCAGAGAGCTCTTATCGTAATCATCATACTTACGATCGTCTCCCATTTCATAACGGTAATCCGTGTCACCGTAATCGATGGTTTCCATAATTTCCACTTCTGTCTGATCCTCGCGAAGTACTCTCACGTCGAGACCAAGTGCCTGCAATTCCTTAAGCAATACCTTGAAGGACTCAGGAATGCCGGGTTCAGGGATATTATCTCCCTTGATGATTGCTTCGTAAGTCTTCACACGTCCAATCACATCATCGGACTTCACGGTCAAGATTTCCTGCAAGGTGTAGGAAGCACCATATGCCTCCAATGCCCAAACTTCCATCTCACCGAAACGCTGTCCACCGAACTGTGCCTTACCACCCAAAGGCTGCTGGGTAACCAGGGAGTACGGTCCGGTCGCACGTGCGTGAATCTTATCGTCAACCAAGTGATGCAGTTTCAAATAGTGCATGTGACCGATGGTAACAGGGCTGTCAAAATACTCACCGGTTCTACCATCACGCAGACGAACCTTACCGTCACGGCTGATGGGTACGCCCTTCCACAACTCTCTGTGGTCTCTGTTGTCAGACAGATACTGCAACACTTCGGGAAGCAATTCTTTTTGTGCTTCTTTTCAAACTCTTCCCACTCCAGATTGACATAATCATTTGCCAAATCCAAAGTGTCCATAATATCCTTCTCGTTTGCGCCGTCAAACACGGGAGTTGCCACGTTGAAACCAAGCGCCTTCGCAGCCAGGGAAAGGTGAATCTCCAACACCTGACCGATATTCATACGGGAAGGAACGCCCAGAGGATTCAAAACGATATCCAAGGGACGACCATTGGGCAAGTAAGGCATATCTTCTACAGGAAGTACGCGGGAAACAACACCCTTGTTACCATGACGACCTGCCATCTTGTCACCTACGGAAATCTTTCTCTTCTGTGCAATATAAATACGTACTGCCATATTTACGCCGGGAGACAGTTCATCGCTGTTTTCTCTTGTAAATACCTTGGCATCTACGACAATACCATATTCGCCATGAGGCACCTTCAGGGAATTATCACGCACTTCTCTTGCCTTTTCACCAAAGATTGCACGAAGCAGTCTTTCTTCAGCAGTCAGTTCTGTCTCTCCCTTAGGGGTTACTTTACCAACCAGGATGTCACCGGCACGAACTTCCGCACCGATACGGATAATACCTCTGTCATCCAAATCCTTCAATGCATCCTCACCGACGCCGGGAACGTCACGGGTGATTTCCTCAGGTCCCAACTTGGTGTCGCGAGCCTCTGCCTCATATTCTTCGATATGAACAGAAGTATAAACATCTTCCTGAACCAATCTCTCAGAAAGTAAAACCGCATCCTCGTAGTTATAACCTTCCCAGGTCATGAAACCAATCAAAGGGTTCTTACCAAGTGCCAACTCACCCATTGCAGTGGAAGGACCATCCGCGATAACCTGTCCTGCTGCCACATGGTCGCCCTTGAACACGATGGGCTTCTGATTGTAGCAGTTGGATTGGTTGCTTCTGGAGAACTTAGTCAACTTAATCTCTGCCTTCTCTCCGTCGTCATAGGTCATACGGATCAGTTCAGAGGATACATAATCTATGGTACCTGCCTTCTTTGCAACTACACAGTCACCGGAGTCAACTGCCGCCTTAGGCTCCATACCTGTACCTACTACAGGTGCTTCTGTCACCAAAAGAGGCACTGCCTGACGCTGCATGTTGGACCCCATCAGCGCACGGTTTGCGTCGTCGTTCTGGAGGAAAGGAATGAGCGCTGTCGCTACAGAGAATACCATTCTGGGAGATACATCCATGTACTCAAATTCAGAACGGGGATACTCCGCTGTTTCCTCTCTGAAACGTCCGGATACAGAGGTATTTACAAAATGTCCTTCCGCATCCAAAGGCTCACTTGCCTGTGCTACATGGTAGTTGTCTTCCTCGTCAGCAGTCATGTAAACCACATCCTTGGTAACAACAGGATTTGCAGCATCTGTTCTGTCGATAACTCTGTAAGGAGCCTCTACAAAACCGTATTCATTGATTCTTGCATAGGATGCAAGAGAGTTAATCAAACCGATGTTAGGACCTTCAGGAGTCTCGATAGGACACATTCTACCATAGTGGGAATAGTGTACGTCTCGAACCTCGAAACCTGCACGGTCTCTGGACAAACCGCCGGGACCAAGTGCAGACAAACGTCTCTTATGGGTCAACTCAGCAAGAGGGTTATTCTGATCCATAAACTGGGACAACTGAGAGGAACCGAAGAATTCCTTCACTGCTGCAGTCACAGGCTTGATATTAATCAATGCCTGAGGAGAAATATCGTCGGTGTCGTGGGTGGTCATACGCTCACGAACCACTCTTTCCATACGGGAAAGACCGATACGGTACTGATTCTGCAAAAGTTCACCAACCGCACGGATACGTCTGTTACCCAAGTGGTCAATGTCATCGCTATTGCCAAGACCATATTCCAAATGAATATTGTAGTTAATGGACGCCAAGATATCTTCTACGGTGATATGCTTGGGATTCAACTCATAAATATTCTTCTTGATAGCATCTGCAAGAGCTTCGGGGTCTTCACCAAACTCTTCGATGATTTTTGCCAAAACAGGATAATATACTCTTTCGTGAATACCAAGCGCCTTGGGGTCGCAGTCCACAAAGTTTGTAATATCAACCATCATATTAGAAAGAACTTTGACATTTCTTTCCTCTGCCTGAATCAGCACAAAAGGAACTGCAGCGTCCTGAATTTTGTCTGCCAATTCCGCTGTCACCTTATCCCCTGCACTTGCTAATACTTCGCCGGTCATAGGATCGATAACATCTGCAGCCAAAAGTTTATGTCTAACTCTGTTTCTGAATGCCAGTTTCTTATTAAATTTATAACGTCCAACCTTAGCCAAGTCATAACGACGAGGATCGAAGAACATAGAATGGATCAGGCTCTCTGCACTTTCTACACTCAAAGGCTCGCCGGGACGAATCTTTTTATACAGTTCAAGCAGACCTTCCTGATAATTTGTAGCAGTATCCTTGGTCAAACTTGCCTCAATCTTCGGCTCATCCCCAAACAATTCACGAATTTCTTCATTGGTGCCAACACCAAGTGCACGGATCAACACCGTCACAGGCACCTTACGGGTTCTATCAACACGGGCATAGAAAACGTCGTTGGAATCTGTTTCGTACTCCAACCAAGCACCACGATTTGGAATCACGGTACTTGAGAACAATCTTTTACCAATTTTGTCGTGACCGATGGCATAGTAAATGCCAGGAGAACGTACCAACTGGCTAACGATAACACGCTCTGCACCGTTAATCACGAAAGTACCGGTCTCGGTCATCAGAGGCAAATCACCCATAAAGATCTTATGCTCACTGATCTCCTCTTTTTCCTTATTATATAAACGTACCGTAACAGTCAGAGGTGCCGCATAGGTGGCATCTCTTTCCTTACATTCTTCAATAGAATATTTTACATCATCCCTACACAATTCAAAGTCAACAAACTCAAGACTCAAAGAATTGCCGTAGTCTGCGATAGGAGAGATATCGTCAAAGACCTCTTTCAGGCCTTCGTCAAGAAACCACTGATAGGAATCCTTCTGGACTTCAATCAGATTGGGCATCTCTAAAACCTCTTCCTGTCTAGCATAACTCATACGCATAACCTTTGCATCAGCAACCGGACGTATTCTGTTTTTTTCCATTGACATTTCACCCCGTTCTATTTGATTTCTGCCACTATTTTCGCAGTAAACAGGCATAATACTACACAATAGTGCACCCTACATACTACCACAATAAAAAGACAAGGTCAAGCATTAATTTTCCAAATTTTTCTGTATATTCGCAAAAATGCCGCATTGGTTCTCGTACCCAATGCGGCATTCTTCAAAACTATTAAATATTTTCAACCGTCTTATTATAAAAAGACTTCAATGCTGCAGTAGCCAGTGCATGGGAAAGAGCTGTCTCTTCCGGTGTGAACAGTCCAAATGGCACTTCAATACCGGAATACTCCAACATAAATGCTGCAATCTGCTGCTGAATCGCATCTGTAAAGCCAAACTCAAAGATAGGCCCTGTAATGGTAGGTATCATAGGCTTGTAACCGATGATGATACGATTCCAGGACTGCTCCTTACCCCAGGAAGAGGTATAGTGGAACGCATTGGCATCATCACTGGAGAAGCGTGCGCTGCAATCCATACCATAGATTTCAAAATACCAGCGATTGGTAGAACCCGGCTCCATACGTTTGGTTTCAAAAGTAATCGGAATTAAATCCCCGTCCGTGTTTTCTGTGGTACAGAACATGGTGCAGTTGTCAAATGTATCACATTCTACCATACCGCCCTTGCCATCCGGACGTTCCTTTACAATATTACTGAAATGCGCAGTAACGGTTTTGGGTTTGAATCCCAAACGGAAGGGAACATGTTGTGTATGGATACCAAGATCCCCAAGGCAACCGTATTCTCCGTTGAATTTAACCATTCTCTTCCAGTTAATGGGCTTATTCACATCCATATCACTGCAATGGCAGAAGCCGCATTTGATTTCCAGCACTTTGCCGAATTTACCTTCTCTGTACCAATTGATCATGGTCTGCATAGCGGGATAATAAGGGAACTCACTACAGCAGCGAACAAAGGTATCCGGGTTTTCCTCCAACGCCTTTAAAATATTATCATTGGCTTTCTTATCAATACCAAAGGGCTTTTCTCCAAGAAGAGCCTTGCCACTCTTAATAATATCAATATAGAACTGCTCGTGCAAATTGTGAGGAACTGCGCAGTAAATCGCATCAATATCATCCTTTTCAAGAAGTTCCTTGTAATCGGAAACAGCGTATTTAATTTCTGGGAAGTTCTTCTGGAACCATTCCATTTCCTTAGGAACAACAGAACAAATACCAACGATCTCCGGTCTGGGAACATCCTCGGTCAGATGACACCAGCGGGCAGCCGCAGATGCAAATTCCCTTGCCATCAGGCCGCAACCGATCAAACCAAATCTTACAGTCTTCATATGTTACACCCTTTCAATTAATAACCAAAATGCTTTTCTGTCTCTGCAACAGCCTCTTCAATGATATCCAGACCCTTCATTGCAGCTGCATCGTCCAGAATCATTGGAGGAGACATGCGAAGGATATGACCTGAAGGAACCCATGCAAGACCCTTTTCAAATGCCTTCTGGTAAATCATAGTTCCTGCTTCTGCAAACGGCTCCTTGGTCTCACGGTCCTTAACAACCTCAATCGCCTGGAGACAACCGATGGCACGTACATCACCAATAATGGGATGCGCCGCTTTCATCTGTTCCATTCTTGCCAGCATGATCTCGCCCAGGTGTGCAGAACGTTCATTTAATCCTTCTTCTTCGATTACTCTGATAGACTCCAAAGCTGCGACACAAGCCATGGGGTTTCCACCGTAGCTGGAAGAAGCAGAAATCTTTTCAATTGCAGGAGCAAGCTCCTTAGAAACTGCCAATGCAGTTACAGGGAATCCGTTACCAAAGCCCTTACCAAGTGTGGTAATATCAGCAGTAACATCCCAGTGATCCATAGCAAGATACTTACCGGTTCTTGCCATACAGTTAAGAACTTCATCCGCGAACAGTAAAATGCCTCTCTTATTGCACAACTCACGAAGCGCAGGGATAAAGTCTGCAGGAGGAATGATGGAACCGCCCCAGCCCTGAACCGGCTCTAAAACGATTGCCGCAACATTCTTGCCGCCGTTCGCACAAGCATTGTCCAACATACCTTCGATCATATGGATATAAGGTGATGAATCCTTCCAAGCCTCTTCTTCACTTCTGCCGAAGAAGTCACGGTATGGATTCGGTCTCGGAACTAACATAAATCCGGGTGCTCTCATGTGAGTATCAGGCCCAACCACAGCAAGAGAGTTTGCGCCGTAGGTCTTGCCATGGAAATCTCTGAAGAAAGAGATAAATTCCTGCTTGCCGGTAGCTGCACGTGCACAACGCAGACCTGCTTCTACCGCAGTTGTACCGGAATCATAGAACTGGAAGCCGCCGAAACGTCCGCCGGTGATCTCATGCATTTTTTCTACCAATTCCATTTTTACCTTTGTGGTAAAGTCATGGCAGTTCATTAATTTCTTTGCCTGCTCAGCTACAGCTTCACTGATTTTGGGATGGCAATGTCCCAAACCTGTCACATAAATACCAGAAGAAAAATCAAGATATGTATTGCCGTCAACGTCGGTAAGCGTGTAGCCATAACCGGACTCAAAGGTTACCGGAAAGAGCTTCACCTGGCTGGAATATCCCTTCATATATGCAGCACATCTCTCATGATACTCTACTGATTTCGGACCGGGTACAGTCTCTGTTACCATATTCGGTACTGTAGCAAGGTCCATGGTTGCCCAATTTTTGCCCATAACAAAAACCTCTCTTTCTTTTAGTTTGTATTGCTTTAAGCTTCGTTTATTTTTATTTTAATGAAATTATACAACAAAGTGTAAATTAGTCAATAGAAATTTATGTAGTTTCTTCCCTTTATTTATGTAGTTTTTCCCTCCACAATACTCTTCCCTTTATATTTTTATGTTTTATGTATCACATCTTACTTGACACACTGCGCGCCCTGCTTTGGAATCCAACCAAAGCCATACATTGGCATTTGTTACCTCATATATCTTGATCATATCTTTAAATTCTGATTTTTCAGGGCAGATTTCTTCAAAGGTATTTTTATAGCCGTCTAAAATTTCAGGACAGTAAATTTTAGTCTTACTATTCTCCGTGATCGCCCCGTAAAAAACATCTGCTTCTACTAATTCCTGGAACATATGGCTTCCGTATGACAGATCCGGATTGCACCCGGCTTTGCTGTATGCCACTTCACACAGTGCAGAAAAGCAGCTGATATCTACATAGTTAGCCGTTACTCCCAGCTCCGGGGAGGAGGTTCCTATCCGTCCCGGTACAAGCAGCAACATCTTATATCCGCTGTCTTTAAAATGATGGTTGATAAGGCCGACCACCCGTCCCACACCAAATTTCTGAACATAGGGACATTCATAATACTTCTGGGGATCTACCCTTACGATCACGTCCAACTTCTCCGACTTGGATCTCCACATGGAGGCGCACTTGATATCGAACAATACCTCTCCATCTATCATGTCTGGAATTTTCACGTTCTGCTGTGTGATCTGCCTTAACGGTCTACACTGATACAGGTTCATTTTTATTCTGCCGTCTTCTCCCAATCCAATGGCAAATTCAATATCCACCGGCCGTTCATATTCACTCTCCAGCATCTTTAAGGTATTTCTTATCATGGAAATAAATTCATTATCATATACGATTCCATTGCAGTCCGCAAAATAAACCGCCCGGTACCGGCCTCTTTCTTCCAGCATGGCTTCCGCTTCCACATCATGGCTCAGTACTTTCCTGACCTCTTTTTGATTTAGCAAAGGTAATAAGTTCTGTAAAGGAACACTTACCACCTTACCAGCATTCATATCCAATACATCCATATGCCGCTGGGAGTGTTTGTGTCTCTCCGCGACTGTTGTATATAAACTTCCTTTCGGATGTCCCAAATCCACCAGTCTGGGATAATCCCCGGGAGTACGCTCCACAGCTCTGGTACCCAGTCCCACTACCAGCCGCAGCATCCCTTCATGGGGATCCATATTTTCCACCCATTTGTATGGATTGTAAGAGCATCCGATCCCAGATGCCAGGGGCATATAATAATCTCCCCTGCAAGCTCCCTCCACACGCTGTACCAGCAGTGCCATCTGTTCCTCCGCCTCCGATACCCCTCTTGTCCTGCGGTATTCCACTGCCGATGCACCGGAAACACTCTCGTACACCTTTAGTATAGCTGCTTTTAATTCCTGCATCCGATTTTTCAGGCTTCCCTGATTGATGCAGAATACGGTAGAATATTTCCCGAAAAATCCATGATCAAAGCCATCCTCCAGAATACTACTGGAACGGATCACAATGGGGTCATTCCCGATGGAATGGAGCACTCTGTATAAGCCGGTTTCCACTTTATCAGAAAGCTTTTTCTCACGTATATACTCGCAGTATACATCTGACCCAATAAACCAGGAATCATGGGAAATCAGGGAATCGGTATATTCCGGCAGATTCTTTTCGATCAGTTTTCTTGCCACTAACACGCCGCATGCTTTTCCCCCGATCTGGCCCGTACCAATCCGGCGCCGGTTTATTCTTGCATAATCCTCTTCCGTAAAATTCTTCAGAATCAGGGCCTCCATACGGGGCTCGCATGTCAGCATTTTATTACAAATATATTTTTTCTGTTGAAAATCCAATGTTTTTCCTGTTAGCAATTCGTCAATCATCTTTACAAAACTCCAGAGGCATCTCTTATAATCTGCAAAGGCACCACCTGCCCTATGTACGTTTCCCAAATCTCTTTCTTTTTTGTTTTGCTATGTACATTTTATGACGCATTACAAGGTTTGTCAACAAAAACGAACCAGTTCGTAAGCCATTCGTAACACTTTAAAACTTTCGTTTTACTTCGTATATTTTATATTTTTTAGAGGAGCATCAATTTTTGATTTATAGTAGAACTTCAACCTTCGATATGTTATAATATTGATGATTCTCGGATGTTTTACAAACATCTATATTATAATAAATCGCAATAGTTGTAAGAGGATTTTCGATAATGGACATTTTTGAGAGAAAACAAAAGATTTTAGAGCTTTTAAATCAAAATGGCAAAGTTCGTGTAAATGAACTGAGTGCCTTATTTGACATATCTGATGTTACCATCCGCATAGATCTAGCTGATTTGGAAGCAAAGGGACTTCTTTCTAGGGTACATGGCGGTGCGGTAAGCTCCTATAAAACATATTACAATATGGACATGCAGCAACGTTTGACTGCCAATCAGACTCACAAGCAAGCCATCTCAGCAAGAATTGTAGAAATGATTGACAACAACGATACGATTATGTTAAATGCCGGAACAACTACCCTTACTTTCTTCCGGCAGCTTCCGCCCAAGATTAATCTTTGCATTGTAACCAACTCCATTGCAATTGCGCAGGAAGCCGGTCAAAACCCTAATTTTAACGTAGTACTTCTGGGCGGCTTTATCAACGCAAAGTATCAGTTCACCTATGGAGAGGATGCTATTCTTCAGCTGAAAAAATACCATGCCGACAAGTTAATCCTGTCCGTAGACGGGATTACTCCGACCAATGGTCTGACTACCTTTTACAATCAGGAGGTAGAACTGGCACGTGTAATGCTTTCCCGCGCTGCAACTAAGATCATTGCCGCAGATTCCACCAAACTGGGACGAACCGCTTTTGCCAAGATCGCAGATTTGGAAGTAGCGGATTATATCATTACCAATCAACATCCCGTTGCTTCGGAGGATGCTGAAGAATACACACATATTGTACAGAATTTTATAATGGTTTAGTCATTTATACCGATACTCTCCCGGCATAAGACTCATTCACTGCTCCAATAATGACACGTAAAAAAGCCCCCGAAATTCGGGGGCTTTAGCATTGCGAGAAAAATTACTTCAAAGTAACCTTTGCGCCAGCTTCTTCGAGTTTCTTCTTGATATCTTCTGCTTCTTCCTTAGAAGCGCCTTCCTTGATTACCTTAGGAGCGCCGTCAACTGCGTCCTTTGCTTCCTTCAAGCCAAGGCCTGTGATCTCACGAACCACCTTAATAACCTTAACCTTCTCAGCGCCACACTCGGTCAACTCTACGTCGAACTCGCTCTTCTCTTCTGCTGCCTCAGCAGGGCCAGCTGCTGCTACTACAACGCCAGCTGCTGCAGATACGCCGAACTCTTCTTCACATGCCTTTACAAGGTCATTCAATTCCAATACTGTTAACTCTTTGATTGCATCAATCAATTCCTGAGCTGTCAATTTAGCCATTTTAATTTTCCTCCATTTTCTTAGACTAATGTTTCATCTTACGCCTCTGCAGGAGCTTCTTCTGCTGCAGGTGCTTCTTCTACTACGGGTGCTTCTGCAGGAGCTTCCTCTACTGCAGGTGCTTCAGCTGCGGGTGCCTCTTCTACTGCGGGAGCTTCTGCTACTGCTTCTTCTGCAGCTGCAGGTGCTTCACATGCGGCAGCGCCACCTTTTTCAGCCAACTGGTTCATAACGCGAGCGAAGTTGGTAATAGGACTCTGCAAGCTGCCAAGCAACTTGGAAATAAGTACTTCTCTGCCGGGGATGCTTGCGATAGCAGCCATACCCTTTGCATCGTACATGGTTCCTTCTACTACACCGCCCTTGATTTCAAGCTTATCAGCGGTCTTTGCAAACTCAGACAAAACTCTTGCAGGAGCTGTTGCGTCCTCAGTAGAGATTGCAACTGCGCTGGGTCCTTCCAAATACTGTGACAAACCTTCGAACTGTGTACCCTTGAACGCGAAGTTCATAAAGGTGTTCTTGTACACTTTGTAGGTAACTCCTGCCTCACGCAGTTTCTTACGAAGCTGTGTGTCCTGCTCAACAGTAAGTCCACGGTAATCAACCAATACAACAGACTGTGCGCCATCGATACTAGCAGAAATCTCATCTACAATCGGTTTCTTCAATTCAACCTTTGCCATTTTTCTACCTCCTTTTAGATTTTGATGCCGAAAGGAGCTTTCTATGAATTAAAAAGCCTCCCAAAGACAGGGAGGCAAAAAGTCATCTTCAAAACTCTTTTCCTCGGTAGGCGACTTCGCTTACGTCCATCAGGTGGACACCTACTGTCTTCGGCATGGTCTTATGACCGAACATCATACTAACACAGACTACTGTGTCATGTCAAGTCTTATTTTTTGTTTTTTTTAAGAAAATGCACATCAGTAATTTTTAATTCCAAATCCCTATAATTTACAATTGACATGGTGAAATATTATGCCTATAATTAGGATACAATAAATCAACAGTGATTGATTTTGGGCTGGCCGAAAGGCCCTGGTCCACCGAACGGCGGGGAATTTCCCCGCTATTTTTACTCTATCTATTCATTCTAAAATCATGTCAAAAGGATTTCTATATGTCAAACAAAACTCTCAGCTTATTTATCGACGAGTCCGGAGACTTCGGTCCCTATGATATTCGCGCACCTTTCTACATAATATCTATGGTATATCATAATCAGAGTTCCGATATTTCTCAAAATATTAAATCGTTCGATACCCATCTATTAAATATAGGGTACAAACACCACGCCATCCATACCGGTCCTTTACCCATTCCGAATTAGATTTCTTTGAAAACACCCGCAATTTCAAAAAGAATTATTTGAAGCACCTAAGAGCGAAAATATTCCGGGAATAATCATCCCCGGAATATTTAATCCGCATACACTTAGTGTCCTCTATAAAAACTTCTTTTTTTCCTAAGAAGCACACAAGCAACACCCAACCCACTTATAACAGAAATCACATTCGATACTTTCTGCGTCGGGGTGCCGGCATAAGATATAGCCACCACCTCGGCATCCTCTACTCTCACCTGTACCAAACCATCCACGCTTTTTTCAATTACAAGCCGTTCTGTGCCCTCACCCTCAGGCAGGTGCGCCTCGTATCCCTTATAATATAGAAGAGGCAATACATACAGTGTCTCCTCAGTGGGCTTGAAACTGTAACTATTGTATCCCTCCACTATCCAAGGCAGGTCCTCACCCATAGCGGTAAGCACAATGCCCTCACCTTGACCATCGAACACCTGCTGTGTGACGCCCTCCGGCACCCATTCGCCCTTGCCCACATAATGATTGTTAGCAAGCACATATGCATCGTTCATCGGATATCTGTCGCCGAAGCGGTAACAATAGGTGTTTTGCCAAATGCCGCATACCATAGTCAGCACCATTACAACGACAAGCAGTGGCTTCGTCCACTTCATGGTTATCTTTTCGGCTAGCATGGTCATAATGCCAAACACTAAAAATACAAACGCATAGGGAAACAGCCGATAGGTAAACTGTATCATATTTAACGGCGTGTTATCCAAAATCCTCCAGGGCACCAATTTGGTGGTGGACAAAAACAACAATACACCTAAAACAAACGCACCCTCTGCCCATTTATTCTTTACCTTACCCATAACTGCCCTGCCGGCAACCAGCACCAATACCGGAATACCAACCCCAAAGGTGGCTGTATTTAGGAAAACTCCCACCGGCATAAGTAAGGATTTTAAGGTCTGCGTATAATCACCTGCGTTGGCCCAAGGGGTCTGATACCAGAATCGGTCATGCAGCATTTGCTCTATCATAGGAAAAATATAAAAGCTTACCAAGCCCACAGTACAAAGAGCAACTTTACAAAGGCGTACCAGTCTGCTCTTTTCAAAAACCATCTTTCGTGTGGCCGGAAGAATCAGGCAAATCACAAACACGCCCAGGAAAAGCAGACAACCCAGAAAGGCCATAATGGTATGGCATAAAAGCATACCGCCCAAGGATACACCAATGCACCAGCTACGCTTTCCCTCTAATGCAAAATAATCATAAATGCCAATCAATAACACCGGCACCAACATGATGGCAATATACTCCCCAATGCCTGCACGATTGTTGATGTCTGCCAAATAGTAGGTGGACAGCATTAGGACATAGGTACCCACCAAGGCGGGCTGCCACTGTTTCGTAAAGAATTTCATACAATAATATGTAGTCAAAGTGCCGGCTACCATCACCAGCAGCAAAAAGATCTTATAAGATACAAGCAAGGATAAACCGCAGCCATACAATACCGCCGGCAATACCATAAACACATCAGGATAAAATAGAGAGCTACCATACCCGTACCCGTCAAAATAAATAGGATTGATCCGGGGCGGGAATACGCCACTTGCCAGTGCCTCCTTCACAGAAGCAATGCGAAGCAGATGATAATTCAAATCCCAGATATCCCCTCCGATTCCGGGCATCAAAAGAGGAAAGCCCGCGATTAGCGCTATGATTATGACTGATACTGCCAAGGCAATCTTTTCTATATGTTTACACTTCATATTAGGCTTCCTCCTTTCTTCCTTGGTTCCATTTGTTTCATTATATCGTAACCTGCAAGAAACAAGCAAGGGAATAATGTTCTAATTCTTTTTGTAAGCACTGGGAGAAACTCCATATCGCTTAAGAAAGGCACGATTAAACGTGCGAATAGTAGGAAATCCGCACAGATAGGAGATCTCGGATATAGAATGATTCTTATTTTTTAGCATATTCACCGCATCTATCAAACGCAGGAAATTGATGTAGTCGCAAAAATTCACAGACAATCTGGCACTAAACAGATGGGAAATTGAGTTCCTGCTTATGTGCAGTTTTTCGGCAACATTGCCAACGCTGATATCCTCTTTATAATGTGCTGCGCAATACTGCAGAATTTGCAAAACCATGTCGTTAGATATTCGGCTTTTCTCTATTTCGTACCTATTTAATAATTTACCAAAGAGCGCTGTTAAATATGCTTCTATAATAGGGCTATAGCCATCACGCATAAATTCCCTCACCGCAAGGTCCATCAAATATACCGTATTATCGTCCCCGTTTTCTGTAAATTGCCACACTGCGTGGGTCGGCGTTCCCGCCGTATAATCATTATTATATTTAAGTAATTCGGATGGCTTTATAATAAGAAGATTATATTCCTCCTGTACGAATTCGCTGTAATGGTGAACCTGATTGGGAAAAACCTGAAAAAAACAGTTTTCGGACAGGGTATATTTTTTGCCGTCACAATACGCTGTACCTCCCTCCTTTTTTACAAGGACAAGTTCAATGTCATCGTGAACATGTGCTGGAAAATCTAAATTTTTACGTATTGTTAAAGTGACCTTGCTTTTTACTTCTCTGAACATAATTTCGCCCTCATAATTTGCACTTTTTGTCTTGTATATAGGATTTATTTTCTTGTGGTTCTACAATAAATGTTGGGGTGTATGATTGAAAAATCATCACCCCGGCATTTTTTGTTTTATAATATAAAAAAACCTCCAAGTGCCAGTCCACCATAACTTATCACTCGGAGGTATGCATAAATGCATAATCATTGTATCAATAAATTACTAAATATTAAAGAGGTAATTATTAAAAAAATTGTTCACGCTGATACTTTTGTGGAAATTTTCCTGGAAACAAAGCCCAAAATCCATGTCTGTCCCGTTTGTGGCTCTCTTACTAAAAGAGTTCACGACTACAGAATACAGACTATCAAAGACCTTCCTTTTCAACTAAAGCATTGCTATCTGGTTTTGGAAAACGCAGATACGCCTGTTCCTGTGGCAAACGTTTCTACGAAAACTACGATTTCCTACCCAAATATTTCCGGCGGGCATCCAGATTGACAGCCTTTATTGCTACTGCCCTGCACGACACTAATTCCGTTTCATCCATAGCAGAATGGTGTAATGTCTCTGCGGTAACCGTAAATCGGATTCTGGACACTATATCCTTTCACAGGCCTACTCTTTCCCGTACCATTTCTATTGATGAATTTAAGGGGAATGCAGGCGGTGAAAAATGTCAGTGTATTCTTGTGGCCCCAGTCAAACACGCCGTGCTTGATATTTTACCTTCACGCTCCCAGGCGTTCCCGACTTCTTATTTTCGGGATATCCCCAAAAGGGAACGTCACCGGATTGAATTCTTCGTCTGTGACATGTGGCGACCTTATACGGATTTGGCAAAGACATTCTTTCCCAATGCAACCGTTGTCATTGATAAATACCACTTTATCAGACAAACCACCTGGGCAATCGAAAATGTTAGAAAAAGGCTACAAAAGACAATGCCTGCAAATCTCCGCAAATACTACAAAAGGAGCCGTTCCCTCATTCTCTGGAGCAGGGAGATACTGAACGCCTTCAAATATGCTCATATCACAAATGGGCCGACCGAAGGATTCAATAATAAAATAAAAGTTCTGAAACGGACATCCTATGGTATCAGGAATTTCGAACATCTCAGAACTCGCGTTTTACTTACAACTCATTAATAACTAAATAATAACGGACTGGCACGAAGGTTTTCTTTGCGTGCCCGGAAATACGATTTTTCAAGAGGAACATCAAAACCCCTACAAAAGCAGTAATGGGGCGGGATTCACAGGAATCCCACCCCAACTATTGACAAAGAAACACCCATTTTAACCTCATTACCATGTTCGTTTTGCTACACTTTTGGTTGATTTAACAGTTGCTTCCAATAAATATGTTTCTAAAAGACTCTTTCTACAGTACCATTCTTTCTTGATTTCTCAGCTCTAAACACTGTCAAATGACTATAGATGGAATCCTCCAGGGATGTACAACTGATGGAAGGCTCTGCGCCGTTTAAATAATCTACAAAATCTTCCGACAGGCGCACATCACCGCCGCCGTGGTCCCCATGCTCCCCGTCCATTTCCCCGGTCAGGAACAAGTCAAACACTTCTTCCTCGTAGCCGGTACCGCCTTGGGGCTTACGGATGACAAATTTACTATCCTGGAAGATGCCCTTGATTTCACCCTTTGTTCCGATGATGTGAATATTTCTCTCCGGTCTGGAAGATCCTCCGGTCATGATGAAGTTACCCACAACTCCATTTTCAAAATTGACAATCACTGTCTGATGATCCATCACATCATGCTCACAATCCCAAACACACTTGCCGAAAATGTTGTCCGGATCCATGAGGCTATTTTTGCAGTTCTCGTAGGTCAATTCCTGACCCTCCAAGCACTTATATACATACTGTTTCCACTTGATTTCAGGCTCAAGGTAATTCTTTCTGGCGGAATAAGCACATTTCCCTTCTATGGCCGCCGGGCAATCTATCATGCAGTTCTTTCCTGCGCCCTGGGGCTTATTCTCCGGCTTAAACTGGTAGTCAGAGCCGAAAGATGCGACGGAGGTCGGCTTTACTCCCCCCATCATCCACATCATTAAGTCAAGGTCGTGACAGCACTTCGCTAAAAGAATGGGGGAACCGCAAACGCTTTCGTTCGCCCATTTTCCACGCAAATAAGCCGCACTCATATGATGATAGGATACATACTCTGTCAGCTGTATGCTGAGGATATCACCAATCTCTCCTGCCATAACATGTTTCTTAATCGCCGAATAAAAAGGAGCGTATCTCAAAACATGACAAATCATTACCTTACTGCCATGCTTTTCAGCTGTTTTTTGAAGTTCCCACAACTGTTCCTCATTGACACAGAAAGGTTTTTCTAACAAAAGGTCATATCCTTTCTCCAAAACCGGTACAGAAGTAGGAACATGTAACATATCCATTGTGCCGTTAATCACAGCATCCGCAAATTTTTCTCTCTGTACGAATTCCTCCACAGTACTGAAACAATTTTCTTCAGGAACACCATACTTTTCCTGCATAAGACCGCGTCTCAGTACATCCGGCTCTACCAAGCCAACAACCTGCATTTTCTCAGGTTTCTTCAGCGCCAGCTCTGCGTATACATCTGCACGGTCACCGGCACCTACCAGTACAATTCTAATCGTTTTCATACTTTAATTCCACCCTTAATTTATTATTTTGTTAATAATAATCCTTAATTCTATTATACTTTTACCGTTAGGACGGCACAATGATGGAAACCGCCTATTTTTACACATTTTCGATACAACGTCAATCTTATACGTTATTTCATATTACTCATTTTCGATACAATCCTTACACAAACACTCTGAACAATTTAATATACCCAACTTTTTTGATACAAATCGCATTTTCTTTATTTATTCCGCAATTATGATACAATTAGAAATAGTAACAGCGCATACAGATGCATTTCAAGAACAACTATGCAAAAAGAGATTCATAGCACCGGAAGGGATTTGTACTATGAATGACTTTTTTGGTAATCTGATTGTGAAAGACATCGTACGGCCATGTACCACACCATACGAAAGAGGCTTAAAATACCACATCGAACAACGCAATATGTGGGGGCTCTCATTAAGTATTACCGGCAAGAGAACCTATTCCATGAATGGCAAAACACACGTATGCGACCCCTCTACGGCTGTGTTGATTCCCCAAGGAGCCACCTATTGTGGACACGATAACACCGATGGCCTATACTACTTCGTCGATTTCACCTGCGACCAACTCGATTGTAGCGAAATCGTATCGATTCCTTTGGCAATTCCCATAACTGTCATCACCTGTTTGAATCCTAGATAAAATCATATATTTATGACCCAAACCGCTTAAAAATACATGCATGTTTTTACGAATTGCTGTATTCTGTTTTCGTACCTTCCGCAAAGCACAAAAGTCTGGACATTATCGTCAAGTATATCGACAGTAATCTATCTAATCCCAGTCTTTCAAATACTCGTTTGGCAGAACTAGGGAACATTAGTGAAGTATACTTGCGAAGGCTATTTCTAACCCATTACAATACAACGCCAAAACAATACATTTTTGACGCCCGTATCCGCATGGCCCAACAATTTTTGACTCAAACCCAACTCAGTGTTTCTTCCATCGCTGAGGAATGTGGTTTTTCCAATTCTTACAACTTGTGTCGGACGTTTAAAAGTAAGGTCGGATTGAACCCCTCGGAATATTCCGGAAGCAGGCGTTACAATCCCAAATAAAAAAAGAGGGCGAAACCTCTTTTTTTAATTTGCATTATAAACTTCTGACCTCGTTGCTCATATAGAATTCTAATATTCCTCCTTGCATCATTTCCGTAGCCGTAAAACGATAATCGGTGATATTCCTTCCATTCAGCACTACTCTATTCACATATATATTCTCTACAGTATTATTATGCGTTACTATTTCCAAGGTACTCCCGCTTGCCAAATGAATCTTTGCCCTTTCTACGCTCGGAGAGCCTATCAGCATCAGGTTTTGCCCTGCTACGGGGAAGATACCGAGTACATTCCAAATGTGGCAGGCGGAAAGGCCACCGGCATCGTTGTTACCGGGCATGCCTCCTCGTCCGTCTGAGAAGATATATTTCACACAAGCGCGCTTAATTTCACACAGGCGATCATGTCTGTCTACAAAAATATAATTGTAAGGTGTCTCCATGTCAGGTTCGTTGTTGAACCCTTCAAAACTATGCTGTCCATCAATGTATGCACGAAGATCCGGCCACGAAGTCACCAAAAACAAGTCACCCAATTGCACCGGCTCTCTGCTATAACCAAAAAATTCATCTAACAGCGCAATCATCGCATTCATTCCACCGGCCAGTTCAATACGCGCCTCCATGTCAGCCAACAAACGGAATGAATAATTCCAATTGTTACCTTCGTAATATTTCGAATTACCCAAAAGACCCGTTTTAGAATCAAAAGTTCCCTTCCAAATCTGCGTATAATTGCCAAAGAGTATTCCATAATCATACGGCATTGGTCTCTGGTATCGTTATTTTCATGCAAGGTCACATTGATGGGAGAATAACCATATGCTTCCATGAGATCAAGCATGGCAGTTGTCATTCCCTTTGCTTCCTTGGAAAACAATGTGAATACCAAAGGCAACTGTGTTTTGTAAATGTCCCACATAGTAGGGAAGTCCACATATCTGTCCCCCCAGTTGGCAGGTTTTAAGAAACTGTGGTACAGGTTGGAATAGAAGATTTCTTTCAATCTCTCGTCCTTGGTTTTAATCTCGATAGCGGAAAGGTATTGTTCCCAAGTGTTTGCTGTGTCCTTGTAAATCTGGTCAAAACTCTTTTTGTGTTCCTGTAAATGAGCACGGGCCTCTTCGAAACTATGTAAGGAGATAGCCACCTGTAGTTCTACAGTATTCTCCACTTCAAAAACGCCGCCGAAGGTGTTCTCGGTATCTGGACACCGATACTCCTTACTTGAAATTTTTCGGTAGTTTTCCCACAGATATACATCTTTAGCGCCATTGCATTGTGCTGCCATATATAAGGGAATGCCGTGCATTACCGCTCTGGCAAGTAAGACATTACCCTGAATCATTACGGTTCCTTCAGAGGGACGAAAAGCAAATTTAGGTCCAAAACTTTTATCCAAATCGCCACTGGAGAAATCTATCTGTAAAATACCTTTTTCGTCAAAGTGGTAACGATGGTATGCTACCTTTTCAGATACAGCCACCTCGGCTTTGATGCCACTATTTTTTAATGTGGTGGAGTAGTACCCGGGATGGGCAATCTCTTCTTGGAATTCCTCTTTCATCTCAGCCAATCCGTGATAAAGCGGAGATACCAATGCGTAGTTATAATAGCATTTGATACCACCGGAGCCTGCTTACTGTATGTGGGAAAATCCTCGAAGTTTTGCGTCGAAGGTTTTTATAATCCCGGCGCTGTTAGGACGATAATTTCCGTATCCGGAAGAGTATCCACCCGTGTAGGGGCCACAACTGATTCTTCCAAAAGGATAGGAAGCAAAAGGGCTGGTATTTCCTATCATGCCCTTGATAAACAGCCACGTGGCAGCAATACCCTCAGCCTTTGGCAAATCCGTTTGCCCGCATCCTTGAAATACATTGACATAGTCATTCAGCCGTTTCATATTAGACTACTCTCCTATAATTCGCATAAGACTAATTTCTTTTTTGCATCTTTCAATCTCTGCCATCAGAAAACAGAAGGATCCAAAAGCATGCATGTCGTTCTTGACTCTGGGACGATTGATGTAGTACTCATAACTTCCATCACTCACACAGGCGCCCTGACAGGCATTGTCAATCACGATGTATCCCTCTTCGTCCATATAGCAGTTTCCAATGATTCCGCGATAGGTTCTCTCTATTACGTCGTCATACTCATCACCTATAACTCCCATTCTGCGTGCCTTCACAAAAGCATAGCAGAACAATTGGGTCACAGAGGATTCCAGCCAGTTCCCTTCCCGGCCGGGTTGGTCCAGCACCTCGTACCACATACCGCTTTCAGGGTCCTGATATTTAACGATGGCCTCAAACACTTCTCTTACAATATCTTTCAATGTTTCTGTCTCCGGGTGGTCCTTCGGCAGGTATTCCAAAATATCCATCACCGCTGCCGGGTACCACCCCATACCTCTGCCCCAAAATTGAGGGGAGAGTCCGGTTTTGGGGTCAGCCCAGGGCATCTGTTTAGAATCGTCCCATGCATGATAGTAAAGACCTGTTTTTTCATCCCTCATATGGTCGTGCATTAACAGCACCTGTTTTACTGCCCGATCGCGAAGGGTATTATCTCCAAACCGCTTTGCATACATCACAGACAAAAGTCCTGCCATGTACACACCATCCAGCCACATCTGATAGGGCTGCGTCATCATGTGCCAATATCCCCCATACTGGTTGACTGGATAATAATACAGTGACTCCGCCACCGCCTTAATGCCCTTCATATACTTCTCATCTCCGGTTTCATCATAAAGCAGGTGAAGTAACACAGAAGGTTGTTTGCAGTCCAACATAGTCAGGCACCTGACAGCGTATTTAGAAGTTATCGGAAATCCCAGCTCAGGCACCATTCCGTAGATACTTCCATCAGGCGCAATCACGCTATCCACATAATCTTTGATATATTGAAAATACTTCTTTTCTCCCGTCAACTGGTAAATCTGTTGTACGCCCCAGAGGCAAACACCCTGTGTGTAGAAAAAAGAGCCTGCAGGGGGCAAATCCTGTGCTTTATACTTGTGCATCAGAGATTCTACCGCCATGATGCCATATTCCATAGGTGTTTTTGTTATTTCCATGATAATCTCCTTTTATCAACTCTCTGCTTTGTCTCGGTCTTCTCATTCTTTGAGTAAACCTAATCCACGTAAATTAGCCATAACCTCGTGCTTCTCCGCATCATATAATTCCCAAATTACACGGAAGTTCTGTAGCGCAGTTCGTCCGTCAGTAACGGCTTCTTACCCGTCTGAATACAATCCACAAAGTGCAACAGTTCAAACTTCAATATAACAGCACTGGTTCCTTCCTTTAACTTTTATATTTATTCAAACGCTCCAAATTTTTCTGTATTCACTGGGTGAATAACCCGTTCGGGCTTTGAAAAACCGAGAAAAATAATGTACTGAAGAAAATCCAAGGTCGCTTGCTATTTCCGCAACACTGAGGTCAGTGGTCTGAAGTAGCTCTTGGCTTTGTCGAAGCTTTAGATTGTGAAAATATGTTAAAGGCGCGCATCCCTCGCACCTATGAACCATACGTCGAAATGTAGATTCACTAACATAAAGTGCATCTGCCATTTGTTTCAGAGATAGATTCTTATCAATATTTTCCGTTAAAAAATCAGTGAGGCGCTCCATCTCCCGATGAAAACTGTGCTCTCTACGGGGATAAGTTTTTTTTTCATTTTCACCTCCCGCAACATCAGATATATCTAAAAGGAAAGATTCCAAATTAATTCTATATCTGTGCTTGTTGATAGCGTCCATTTTGTCTTCCAAACTGTCCATCGAAAAATCAGCATCTTTCCTTGCGAACATAGAAGATCCCATGTTGATAAGAGTCCTCATTTGTTCCCGCTGTCTTACGCTGAGACGAATGGGCTTGTTGTACATGAGCTGCAGAAGATCAAAGTCTACATCTATAGCAATGACCACAAGGGTACTTTTCATATCGCATTCTATCTCATTCGCGTAGGAGTTTCCGGGACCACATACAAATAAACTTCCGTCACTCAACATAACTCTTTCACCACCGAAAGCCATCCAGCACGTTCCCTGTTCAATGTAGAACAGTTCCGTATAATTATAAAATTCTCCCGAATACTGTTCCCTAGTTAAATCGGCACGACAAATTCCCACAATAGAACGGACATAAATCGCGTTATTATTTTCAAGACAGATTGGCATCTCCATTTTTCTTCCCCTCACTTATCTGGTAATGCTTTTCAAACCCTTAACATCGTATGTCCATTTAAACAACTGGGCATCGAATTTATCTTTATTATAGTTTTTTTTATCATAGTGCCGCAATGGTAGAAAGCACCATTTTTTCCTCATTTCCGATACAATTCGGCTTCCAACAGACAGTTTTATTTTCAAATACGATATAACCAAATGAATACCGTATCAGTATAAACACAAACAGCCGTGGTAGTGCTTTTTAACACTACCACGGCCATTCTTTAGAGGATTTTATAATCCCTTTCGTTTTCACAATTAGAATTTTGCAACGCTAACCTTTACGCCAGGTCCCATTGTACTTGTCAGAGTGATGCTCTTCAAATACTGACCCTTCAATGCGCTGGGTTTTGCCTTAACGATTGCTGCCATCAATGCATCGAAGTTCTCCTGAAGTGCTTCTTCAGTAAAGGAAGCCTTACCTACGGGAACATGCACGATGTTGGTCTTGTCAAGTCTGTACTCGATCTTACCAGCCTTGATATCGGCGATAGCCTTAGCTACGTCCATAGTAACGGTACCAGCCTTGGGGTTAGGCATCAAGCCCTTAGGTCCGAGAACCTTACCCAAACGACCTACAACACCCATCATGTCAGGGGTTGCTACTACCACGTCGAAATCCAACCAGCCTTCGTTCTGAATCTTAGGAATCAGCTCATCGCCACCTACGTAATCAGCACCAGCTGCCTCAGCCTCGTTTACCTTATCTCCTTTAGCGAATACCAAAACCTTTACTTCTTTACCGGTTCCGTTGGGCAGTACAACTGCACCACGGATCTGCTGTTCAGCGTGACGTCCGTCACAGCCTGTTCTAATGTGTACTTCGACGGTCTCGTCGAACTTTGCTACTGCAGTTTTCTTAACCAAAGCAATTGCTTCCGCAGGCTCATACAGAGTTGCACGATCTACGAGTTTTGCAGCTTCGGCATATTTCTTACCATGTTTCATTATTTTACCTCCTAGGTTCTAGCGGCAATTTCATTGCCTCCCAATATTCTCCTGTTACTCTTCTACAACAATACCCATACTACGTGCAGTACCTGCGATCATGCTCATAGCAGCCTCAAGACTTGCAGCGTTCAAATCGGGCATCTTCATTTCAGCGATTTCCTGAACTTTTGCCTTAGAAATGGTAGCTACCTTTGTCTTGTTAGGTGCGCCGGAACCTGATTTCAGATTACAAGCTTTCTTCAGCAGTACAGCTGCAGGGGGAGTCTTAGTAATGAAACTAAAGCTTCTGTCTGCGTATACAGTAATAACTACGGGAATGATCAAACCATCCTTATCCGCGGTCTTTGCGTTGAACTGTTTTGTAAATTCAACGATGTTTACACCGTGCTGACCCAAAGCAGGTCCAACAGGCGGTGCGGGTGTTGCTTTTCCACCGGGGATCTGCAACTTGATATAACCTGTTACTTTCTTTGCCATTTTGGCACCTCCTATAATGTGGTAAACCGCTATCGGCACAAACCGTTAACGGTGGTTATGGCGCAGACGCCTCATGCATCCGCTCCCACTATTGTTGCCGGGCACATGCCCATTTGCACTTTGCGTGCAATGTATTCAACCGCTTCTGCGGGAAATACCTGATTAATTCAGTTTTCTGACTTCTGCAAAACTGATGTCTACAGGAGTCTCTCTGCCAAACAACTCTACATTAATCGTAGCTGTCTGCTTGCCAAAGTCAAGCTTCTGTACAACACCGATGGTATCTTTCCAAATACCTGCTACAACAGCGATGGTGTCGCCCTCTACGAAATCGATTGTCACGTTCTCTGTCTTGATACCCAAAGGCTTCATTTCAGCCTCGGTCAAAGGAACGGGCTTGCTTCCCGGTCCCACAAAGCCTGTAACACCGCGGGTGTTACGAACAACATACCATGTATCGTCGTTCATTTCCATATTAAGAAGAACATATCCGGGGAACATCTTCTTCTGAACGGTCTTCTTCACACCATTCTTCACTTCCACCACATCCTGCAGGGGAACTCTTACCTCAAGAATCTTCTCGGCAAGGTGCTTGTTGTTCTCAATGGTCTTCTCAATATTGGCTTTGACTTTATTCTCGTATCCTGAATAGGTATGAACTACATACCACTGTGCCTCTGCCATATACTCACCCTCGTCTTATTTAATTATGAAGTTTACGCCGTACTTAACTACATAGTCAACGATTGCAATGATAAGTCCAACCACAATCGAAATAGCAACTACTGCAACTGACTGCTTAATAGTTGTTTTTCTGTCCGGCCAAATAATTTTCTTGAATTCTGATTTCACACCCTTAAAAAAAGAAGGGCGTGCTTTCTTTTCTGCGGAATCTCCCATGACACTCATTTCCTTCCACTTACGATGCTAAAATTATTTTGTTTCCTTATGCAATGTGTGAGTCTTGCAGAATCTGCAGTACTTCTTGGTTTCCATTCTGTCAGGATGGTTCTTTTTCTCTTTTGTAGTATTGTAGTTACGCTGCTTGCATTCTGTACAAGCCAATGTGATTTTTGTACGCATTTTGTTACCTCCGCTCTTATCTTAACCGAGATTTTCTCGTGTCAATTGCATAATTTTAAGCATAAAAAAAAGACCTAAAATCCAATCTCGCTTGTATAATGTACCACACCTGTTACCTTGTGTCAACATTTTTTTAGGTCTTTTCCAATATTTGATTATTTACTCTTTTTGGCCTTTGCCTTGTATTTCTCTATCTGGGCAAAATCTTCCATCAGTTCCATGACTTTGTCTCTACCCGTTTGATTCAGTTTTAAATAGTTTTGCATCACATCATTTTCCAGAATTTGAACTCCCAAGGATGCATGTTCTTCCAGAGGGCTGAAGTCCACGGGATTTAGTTTCAGCTGCTGGCACATTCTAATAACAGTGCCGTATGCCATACCTTCAATTCCTCGTTCCAGTGCCGTCACCAGCGTACTATAGGGGATGCCAAGTTCAGTGGAAAACTGTCTGACACTGCGGTAGTGACTAAGAATCGCCTTCTTTAAAATCTCTGCCTTCTTCATACTCCATCTCCTCCACTTATTTTTCTTTTGTAATTCGTTGGTACAATAGAACATACAGGGGGAATACTTATATCGTATTTAATTATACAAGTAAGGATGCGTATTTCAATAGGCAAACCGACTATAATTTTCCATTTTTCAACCAACTATTCATCATATTTACCGACATTCTTCAACAGGAAGTCCGTAAACCTGCACGACTTCCAACAAATCACTGTCAAAAATATCTCTAGGCGTAACGATATGTCCTCCGTCACTGTTCAAATCATATCCGTATCTGGCAAATGCGTACCACACCAAATGGGCACAGTGTGTCCCGGATACTTCCTCTTTCGAGCAATCCTTTTGCACCAGACTGGGGAGTCTGTAGGGAATCTTTTCCAAATGTTCCTCAGCAAAGGTCGTAATTTGCTTTAGCGTCTCCTCATCCGTATCCTTTAAGCGCAGTTGAACAAACCCGGGATATGTGGCCCATTCCTCTATAGGCCAAAACTCTGACTTGCGTCCCATAGCCACCGCTTCCAAGGTAATCCCTTTTTTAGCATCCGTCACAAGTGCCGCGTGCCCGCACCGCCACCCCAACACATGCCCGTTAAAGGTGACGAGAACATCCCCTGTCCGAACCGCCGGAAGAAACGCCCTTTTAGAATTTGCTCTTTCTGTGCCCTCACAAAGTCTTTCAGTGTGTACGATGACGCAATACCTTTCACATATAGAATCCACGTCCTCAAAAAACAAATCCTGCAATCGTAGGATATCTCTTCTCCGGTTTTCCTCTATCAACTGATCTACCCCCACTCTGGCCAACCCTGTCTGAAGGAATAAGGTATTATAGTCCTCCTCTGTGAGCTTTTCTTTCATTAGGATAGGGAGGATATCTTTCTTCTCATACATAGGGGCAGCATGTATTTGTTCTTCCGCACAGTCTGTCCACCAGCGGGCTGTTGTCACCAATATACCTAACAATAAAAAAAACAAGAACAAACGCCTCTTTTTCATACACATCTCCCCACGCATCTTCGTAGTAGGATTTGTGTTTTCAAAGGAATTTATTCTTGTTGCATATTCTTCCTATTTAGTTTTCTGATTTGGTTCGTTATGCCTCACGGTAAGGCTTTCTGCCACAGCATTTCTTCTCTGTGCAGTATCCCTTCAACTCACACTTGGGCACAAAATAATTGTCCACCAAATATTTCCATTCTTCGGAATACTCGGAAAGTGCTTTCATCAGGTCCTGCATCAGTTTGCGGTATTCCCAGTAAGCCCTGGTACAGAGTCTCTGATGGGACATTTCAATCAAGTTCCGGACATTTCTCTTGTCCACAATCTTTGTTGTCATACCCAAGGGCAAAAGCATTGCCGCATCTTCTCTGGGCACCCCGTACTCTGCTTCCAGTTTCGTACAAGTAGCGGCGATATTCTCCATCATTTCCTTATATAAAGAAGCTGCTTCCTCGTTCTTTGCCACGGTAGGCGGAGTCACGTAGGTAAAATTTTTATAATTGATGTATCTGGTGCTGGCCTGCAATCTGGTGGGCGCACCACCGATATGAGTATACCACTCTCTAATGACACGGGCAGAATAACCGTCAATAATCATTTCCACATTGACATATTCCATGACACGGTGATGGCCGGACTTAATACAGTCCAATCCTCGCTTGTAATTTTTCTCTTTATCTGTAATATCTGCTCCCCAGCATACGCCTGCGCGCTCTCCCATCAAAGTAATGGGGTTATGGGGAGTTTCACTTAAAATCGTAATCATCTCTTTTCCTCCGACACATTTGACTCTGCTACTCTCTATGTGCTGTTATCTAACATCCTCCGCCTTTTTTTCCAGGGGCTCTTCCAGGATGGCAGGATTCTTCATAATCTTTCTCAACTGACGCAAGGAAAGCGCATAGTATAAGCCATCGCAGATACGCTCATCTGACACTAGTCCAAAACTCATATGCTTCTCCTGTACCACTTCGCCTTCTTTGACCACGGGAATCATCTTTTCTTTGCCCATTGCCAGGAACAGGCTGGTGGTTCCAAAATTATAAATATGGTGGAACACATGACTGATGCCCAAGGATTTCAAATTGGTGATGAAGAAGGATGTATGGAAGGGACTTAAGTTAACCACCGCCTTCGGCATAATATTGTGTTTGTCCATCCACATCAAGGTATTTACCAATAATTTAATCAACCAGGAAGGAACAAAGGTCAGTACCCTTGCCAACTTATCCGTATCGTTTTCTCCCTGACGTGCCACGGTTTCTTTGCGGATTGCATCGTTTAATTTCTGTGCAATCTCTGTAATGGTTTCTGTTCCCTCAAAGCAAAGTTTGATGGTGGTATCCACACTACCATCCTCTAAAGTAGGATGAACAGCAATGCACATCCAAATCTTAGGTCTGGCATAAATCTTGCCATTCATGATGAAACGGTTCAATTGGGGACGCATTGCAATCAAACGCACAGTGGCTGCAATGAGTATGTGCATGTAATTCATCTTAATCCCTTCCGCCGCTTTTTCCTTAATATAGGCGTCCATGGGTTCACAAGGGAAAGTCTCCTCGTACATGGTCATAGAATCGTTACGTTCTTTCATAATGTAAGGCATAATCTTCTGCAGAGGCTCAATACTTCTAATCACTCTACCATCGGGTCTTTTTCCGAACATATTTCTTCCTCGCACTTCTGTTTCTCAGTCTACAGTTCTAGTTTATAAAATTTTTATATTTTTCATTATACATATTTTTCGACATTTTACAAGAAAAAACGACAATCGGCTGTGTCCCCGGTCGTCTACCTTTTCGCTTTTTCCGACCGGCTTGGCATTAGGGGACTACACTTTAAGCACCCCACAGGACATACCGGTACACATTTCCCGCATTTGATACACTCCGGCGATACAGAGATTTCTTCCGGTGCCAGATGCACAGGACATGCATGTTGGCATGCCATACAGTGCACGCAGTCTTCTTTTTCCCAACGAATCTGCACCAGGGAAAACTTATTAAACCAGCCGTACACGGCACCCAAGGGACACAGGTATTGGCAGAAAGGACGATAGCATTTTATGGAAAGGAGGAGAATTGTTAATAGGACACCCAGTTTCCAATAAAACAGCCCACCCACTTGAAGGCGCAACTGCCCATCCGCTGCCATCAGGGGTACTGCTCCCATCAGCGTACCGGAAGGACATAGGAACTTGCAAAATGCCGGCACTTTAGCAAACCCACTAAATAAAATAGAAGAACCTGCTATCACCAGTCCGAATAGCACCACATACTTTCCATATTTTAACAGGCGGTGCCCCGACAGGTGCTTTCTTTTTTTGAAAATAGGAATTTTATGCAACAAATCCTGAATCAGTCCAAAGGGACATAGCCAACCACATACAAATCGGCCAAACAAGCTTCCGAATACAAAAAGAAATCCCAGCACCCCGAAAGGCACTTGGATATCTCTTTTATTGAGCGCCATCTGAAGTGCGCCCATGGGGCACGACCCCACAGCACCCGGACAGGAATAGCAATTCAGTCCCGGCACACATGCATACTTCAGTGCTCCTTTGTATAGTTTTCCATGAAGAAAGCCGTACAGATATCCATTACTTAATATAGTAAAGAGTATCTGTACCAGCAATCGTGTCCGTTCCAAACGTTTTCTCATCATCGTCTATTATCCGTTCTATATGGCATCTATCCGATGCCGATACACTCCAAGCAAATCCGGGTAGCCTTGATAAAGATATCTTTAAACTGGTTCAGATATCCACCTGCTGCCAGAAATGCAATTCCTAATAAAACTCCCCACCACCATCCCGTGCGGTGCAAGTTTTGAAAAAATTTCTTGTCTGTGCGTTCCTCACTCATATCTTTGCTCTGTTTGTTTTTCTCTATGATTCTATTTTTGATTCTCTCTTTCATCATCGCTATGAATTCTTTCAGCAATTCAATTGCGGCCAAGGCTTACAGGGGACGGAAAGCTTCCGGACCATGCTTACACCAAGGACATGTGAAGTCTGCAGGCAGTTCTTCCCCCTCATACACGTAGCCACATATCTCACACACGAAGCCTTTTTTCTTTTCCGCTGTCTTCTTCGGTTTGATATGATCAAAATAATACGCATAGGTAACGGAAGGTGCCTCGGACAATATAGCGCCTTCCACCACTTCTGCATAGAACATCGTATGCGTACCGCAGTCCATGGTTTTCAGCACCTTTGCCGACAAATAGGCGTTGGTGTAATTCTTTAAATACAGCACACCATTTCCGCTGCGAGCGGTTTCTGCTTCATATTTACTAAACTTATCAACAGTTCGTCCGCTCTGAAATCCAAAATGCTGAAACAGTTCAAAAGGCGTATCCTCTGTCAGGACCGATACATTAAATATTTCCGAAGACATAATCATATCATGGGTATAATTGTCCTTATTGACTGCAATCATAATGGTCTCCGGCTTCCCGGAAATCTGCGTCACCGTATTGATGATACAGCCGTTATCCTTTCTGCCATCACGCGTGCTCAAAACGAACAAACCATAACTCAGTTTAAATAATACGGATTTGTCAAAATTCTTCTCACTCATGGAACTATCCTCTCTTTATAAAACTATATTTTCGATGAACATTATATTCTTACTATATTATACCTTATTTTTGCGCAAAGAAAAGTAGAAAAATTACAGCACACCCTTCAACTCTTCAATGATGCTAATCCAATCTTCTTTACTCTTGGCACCAACCACATAAGTTAGCAACTCTGCGTCCTGATTAAAAAAGTAAGTGGTTGGTACATACTCGGAAGCGCCCACCAAATTCATATAGAGTTCTTCATTTAGTAAAAGATGAGGATAAGTTGCACCCGTCTCTTCGATAATTCCTTTCAGGTTCTCAAGCTCCGACTCGCTTGCCCCCTCCATCACATCCGATACGATGCCGATGAGTTGAAACTCAGAGGCATCATATTGAGCTGCTATTTCTCCCAGGTCCGGCATTTCGTTTAGACAGGGACCACAAAAGGTACCCCAAACATTAATCATGGTAAGTTTGGATTCCGCAAGTCGGTCAGAAGTGAATTCTTCACCTTCCGAAGTGAGGGCGGAAAATTGTAGCACATAGGGCTGCTGGGATTCCTGCGCAGATTCCTGCGTTGATTCCTGTGCAGACTCGTGTACGGGTGCTTTGGAGGAATCCTGATTCACATCTTCCGGATTTGCACAGCCCGTTATGCTTAACATCATACACAGCATGATAACTACAATTGGTTTATTAGCCGTCCACTTACCCGTCATCCATTTGCGTTGAAAATGCGTTTTTATGTTTCTCTTCATATCAGTTCCTATTTCCTTTCATCTCTTTTTCTTTTTGCTTCACCATACGCCACAGTTCTAAAGCTTCCTCCGGATTGTTGGGCTTGGGCACATCTCCAAAGACATGGGGATGACGGCGGATCAATTTATCGCATAGCATCTGAACCACATCTTTCATTTCAAAGACACCTCGCTCACGGGCAATCTCTGCATGGAGCACGACCTGCAATAGTACATCTCCCAACTCTTCGCAGAGGTTTTCGTCATCCTTATTTTCAATAGCTTGCAGCACTTCATCCGTCTCATCTGTGAGACATTTTTTTAAACTCTCGTGAGTCTGTGCTTTGTCCCACTCGCAGCCCCCGGGCCTCCGCAGTGCTGTGATGATTTCCAGCAACTCCTCATAGGTGTGAGGGAGGTGTTCCTGATGCTGCCTGTCACCTTTATTTTCCTGTCTGTCGTTATCCACAATGACATCCTCGTCGTGTGTTGTTTCCCGCGTATTTTCGGCATTTTCCACATTTTGTGACACGCGTGTCACACCGCATGTACAGGAACTTGTGTCATGTGCCGTTTGGGAGCAGGAGGAAGGCTCCAAACTCTCCTCCCAGGGGAGACAAACCATGATAGGTGCATGTCCCATTTGGGGCAATACTTTTTCTATTAAATCTCTCATTTTTATCTTAATGCTGGAGGTGTTGATACAGGGATGGCAACCTATTTCCTCTCCCTTAAGTAGGTCCTCATCTATGACCAGTTGCACTCTATTTTCATGATCATTCATCAGTCCCATGACACTTACCGAACCCGGTGTAATGTCCAAAAATTCTTCCAGATATTTTTCGTTTGCAAAGGATAATCTCGCCACGCCCAGTTGGGCAGAAATATCCTTGGTCTTGAATTTTTTCTCCCCCGGCATCATCAGCAGATAAAACTGTGTCTCCTGCCTGTTACATAAAAATAGATTTTTGCAAACGGTGGTTTGCAACGCTTCGTCTATCTCCCTGCAAGCCTCCATGGTCATTGCTGCATCATGGTCTACACGCTGATATTTTATCCACAACGCATCCAACAAATCGTATGTCCGCACTTCTTTTTCCAGTCTGTTTGAAGTATCCTGTGGTCTTCCATCGTGTATTTTTAACATATTTTTATCCTCTTTTCTGTGATTTTCTTCTTTTATTTTATTATTATCGGTCCTGCTATGCAAGTTTTTCCTCCGAAAAACGCATACAGAGCCCTCTTACAGACACTCCTTGTACACTTTCAGGACATTTTTATACATTATTTTATCTAATTCTCCCTCCGTAAATCCTCTTTCTTTTAGCTTCCACCAAAGCTTTTCTACCCCTTCTACACCGGGAATGGCTATATTGGTTGGGATTCCATCAAAATCACTTCCCAGCCCCAGCACCTCTATCCCACCTTTTTGCACGATATGCCGGGCGTGCGCAGCCACCATTTCCCAGATATAATTGCAGGTTTCCCCTGTCCTGATGCCTCCGTCCCTTTCTTCACAAGAATGCGGCAATAAGAAATCCAAGTGGTAATTTAAACCGATGCATCCACCTGTTTCTCCTATTTTTTTAATCATTTCATCTGTCAGATTACGCCCGTGGGGGCAGATTGCTCTGGCATTGGAATGGCTGGCCACGAAAGATTTCCTGCTTGTTTCCACCACATTCCAAAATCCGTCGTCAGACAGATGGGACACATCCACAATCATCCCAATGTGCTGCATTTCTTCCACAAACTCTCTGCCTTTTTCTGTCAAGCCGGAATGGTTTTTTCCATTCTTTGCTCCTTCACCCACCTCAAGTTTCTTTTGTGCAACAGGCGTCATTTTGCCTACCCGGCCTGCCTCCGATGTGTCTACAATAGGTGTTGCCGGCGTGCCCAGTTCGTTTCTATAGTTCCACGTCAAGGTCATCATGCGGACATTCATGCGATACAACTCATGTAATTTTTTAACGCTTCCCTGACACACGCCACCTTCTTCTACCGTCAGCATACTTTTCAGCCTTCCATCCCCGTTTACAACATCTTCATAAGTTCGGATTTGGCATATAATATCTTGATAGGTTTGCAATTCCTGCTGATACAATTTCCATAAGGTCTCTACACCCTGCCATGGATCTGGCCAAAGTGCCCTGTCTACGAATAGTGCAAAATTTTGCAAGTGGTAGTTGTTTTCCTGCATCCTCAAAAGGTCTAAATGACCGCTGTTTTCTCTTAATGTTTCCTTTTCTTTGGTTTCACCCTCCGTCTTATTTTTCTTATTTAGAAAATAAAGTCTCTCTATAGTGTCACAATGCATGTCTATGATTTTCATAATTTACTTCCTCTCAGTTAAAACTCCTCTTTGACAAAGTTCAATGTATTTACATCACATTTCGCAGTGTAAGTATGGCAGATTTTTTCTTAACCACACCCTAAGGATGGTATTTGCAGTTGAAAATTGCGCAAATACTGATTTAACCGTACCAAGAGAACATATTTTACGGTCGAAAACAATAAATGGGTGTCGGGGGCGGTATAGAAAGAGGGATTGAAACGGTTGTATTCCATGTTTTTTCAAATTCAACCGCACAAGAAGGCTGGTGTGTACAGTTGAAGATTTGAAATGTGTGAATTTAACGGCACAAGAAGGTAGATACATACAGTTTAAAAAACAAGTTCCATCAGTTTAGCGGTACACAGGGTTCGCTAAATGCAGTTGAAATCTAAAAATGTTTGAAGGTTTTCAAAATATATATAAAAGTTCCCCTTACAAAAACATGTACAAAAATTGCCCAATGCTACTGGAAATATATATGATAATCTTTTATAATAAATTCAGAGCATTACATTTCTAATGGTGAGGAAATCAAATGAAAGAGAAACTATACACTATTCCTTTAAACGATGCACTAGACGCAGGTGATGAATGTCCTTTGTGCTTTAGTCAGCGCAAGATAGAACAGGATCTAATGGATTTTGTGCTGGGGCACAGCGCCTCCTATATGGAAGCGGACATCCGCGAAATGACGGACAAAGCGGGATTTTGTCGGGAGCATTTTAAGAAAATGTACGACTATGGCAATACTCTGGGAAATGCCTGGATTCTGAAGACCCATTATATTCGCACCATCCAAGAGATGAAGCAGGAATTTGCCAAGGTGAAATCTGATAAGCCCGCTGCCAAGGGGCGCTTTAAGAAAAAAAACGAAAACAACCCTTCTCTCGGTGCGTGGATTAAGTCGAAGGAGCACTCCTGTTATATCTGCGATCAATTTCAGGATACCTATCATAGATATTTGGATACCTTCTTATATCTCTGGACCCGGGATGATGAATTTCGCGCCAAAGTTAAGGCAAGCAAGGGCTTCTGCCTACAACACTTTGGTGACCTTTGTGAGCAAGCCGAGTCCCAATTAAAAGAAACAAATCTTGCCGAGTTTTATGACACTCTCCTGCCATTGATGGAAGAAAACATGACCCGTGTAGCAGAAGATGTGGCTTGGATGGTAGAAAAATTCGATTATCGAAACAAGGATGCAGACTGGAAGAATTCTAAAGACGCCATCCAACGTGGCATGCAGAAAATGAAAGGTGGTTATCCGGCAGACGGGCCTTATGTAATGCCAAAATAATGACCTACTGATGCTCTATAATAGATACTATTTTGTAATAAAAGCATAAACTTTTTCATAAATAAATGTATATTCTCTTCCCAATTTTCCAAAATAGTATTAAGATAGAATCACCCTATATGTTTTAGTGAAAGGAGCATACCAAGTGCGGTTATGCTTTGACAACGAAAGGAGTTAACCATGGCAAATAAATTTGGTAAGTTTTTACTGGCGACTGCAGCAATTGGAGCCGCAGCAGCTGCTACCTATTATTTTTTGAAAAAGAGAGAATGCGCTTCCGTCTTCCCCGAAGACGATGATTACGATGATTTCAGTGATGATTTTGACGACGAGGACAATAGCCACTACGTGTCCCTAAATCCCGAGAGCATTTCGGGCAAGGCAGAAGAATTCGTAGAAAAAACAGCCGAAAAAGCCGAATGTGTAATGGAAAAGGTTGGGGAAAAAGTAGAGCACGCCGCGGAAAAGGTTGCTGAGAAAGTCGAATCCACCGCTGAAAAGGTTGGGGAAAAGATTTCCGACAAGGTAGAATCATTTGCCCAAAAAATGTCCGGAGAATAATCATTCAAAAGCCGATGTAATCGCATACATCGGCTTTTTTATTCCACTATTCTCACTTGTACCAAGCTTGTTTCAGCAGTTCAACCCCTTGCCTGATTGCGGCTTCGTCTAGTCCGCCAAATCCAAGCAGCACCGTACCATTGTGTGGTATATCTTCTCCATCCACGACGCTGTCCGAAAGGCCGTACACCTTAACGCCGACGGCTGCCGCGGCCTCTCTCAGCCACTTCTCCTCCCGTTCGGTCTTCGATGTAAGCAGCAGATGCAATCCTGCATTTTCTCCGGAAATATCAAAGCTCTTTCGCATGGTTTTCAGACTATCCATCAACAAATCATGCTTAGCCCTGTATATCTTGCGCATTTTATTCAGATGCCGTTCAAAATATCCATCGCGGATGAACTCTTCCAGAATACGCTGGTCAATTCGCGATACAGTGCAGGAATAAAAGCCACACTCTCTATGGTATTTTTCTAAAAGTACCGGAGGCAACACCATAAAACTAACGCGAATTGCAGGAGCAATTGCTTTTGAAAACGTACCAATGTAAATAACTTTGCCCTGCTTGTCAGAAGCCTGCAGGGCCGGGATGGGTTTTCCCCTATAACGGAACTCGCTGTCGTAATCGTCCTCAATTAGATATCTGCCTTCCGCACCATTGGCCCAGTTTAACAATTCCATTCTACGTCCAATGGGCATGACCGTACCCGTGGGAAACTGGTGGGAGGGCATCACATAGGCCACATCTGCCTTCGTCTTTTTCAGTTCTTCTACAATCATTCCACTATCATCCATGGGGACTGTGACCACCTCGTATTCGAAGGAATGGAAAATACGATAGGATCTTTCATAGGTTGGATTTTCCATAGCAATTCTCAGGTTCCCGCCCAGAATCTTTTCCAACAGCATCAACAGATATTCATTCCCCGCACCTACGATAACCTGATCCGGGGTACATTCTACGCCTCTCGCCGAATGAATATAGCGGCTGATGCTTCGGCGCAGACCCAAATCACCTCTTGCGTCGCCCTTGGCAAACAAATCCACCTCGGCTTCCGTGAGCACTTTTCGACTCAGTTTTTTCCACACACTCATAGGGAAAGCACTCATATCAATGGCATAGGGAGAAAAATCTACCTGCCACGAGCGGGTCCGGGTATCACTTTCATAGATTTCGTCTCTGAATGTATCGGATGCCCCACGTCCATTGTCCCCTACACCTTGGGGCCGCCGGACAGCATTTTCTACTCTTTCATCCACATCCTGCATAGGCGCCTGCAACCACTCCTCCACGGCGCACACAAAGTATCCCCGATAGGGACAAGCCTCAATATAACCCTCGTCGCAAAGCTGTCCATAGGCTTCGTCCACCGTACTTCTGGCAACCTGGAGATAATCTGCCAAAGAACGCGTAGAGGGAAGCCTCTCTCCGGCGAGAAGCTTCCCTTCTATGATTTCCTGTTTGATATGTCTGTAAATCTGTTCATACAGACGCACTTTACTATCCGTCTGTAATTGAATGGTCATTTCATACATAAACTGATTTCCTTTATTTCGGTAATACAAAGGAACTCTTTAGAGATACAATGCGGTTAAATACCAACGCATCCGGCTTGGAATCCTTGGCGTCTACGCAGAAGAAACCATTTCTTACGAACTGGAATCTGTCGTAGCTCTTTGCTCCCGCAAAAGCAGGCTCCAAGTAGCAATCCTTCAACACTGTGAGAGAATTGGGATTCAAATTCAGACTGCCGTCTTCATTGTACACACCCTTTTCTTCATCGATGATATTCTCATACAAACGAACCTCTGCCTTCACTGCACTGTGTGCAGCAACCCAGTGAATGGTACCCTTTACTTTTCTTCCGTCGGGGCTGTTACCGCCCTTGGACGCAGGGTCATAGGTACAATGTACTTCGATGACTTTACCGTTTTCGTCCTTTACGCAACCGGTACAGGTCACGAAGTAGGCATTCATCAGACGCACTTCATTGCCGGGGAACATACGGAAGTATTTCTTGGGAGGTTCTTCCATAAAATCCTCTCTCTCAATATACAGTTCCTTACCAAAAGGTATCTCACGACCTCCCAGCGCCTCATTTTCAGGATTATTCACTGCAGGGAGCATTTCTGTCTGCCCGTCGGGATAATTGTCAATAATCAGCTTTACAGGGTCCAAAATAGCCATCATACGAGGTGCCTTAGCCTTCAAATCCTCGCGAATGCAGTATTCTAACATAGCATAGTCCGCAGTGGAATTTGCCTTGGACACGCCGCACAGGTCCACGAACATACGGATGGACTCAGGGGTAAAGCCACGACGGCGCAGTGCGGAAATGGAAACCAGTCTGGGATCATCCCAACCGTCTACCAATCCGTCCATAACCATCTTCTTGATATATCTTTTGCCTGTCACCACATTTTTCAGATACATCTTTGCCTGTTCAATCTGCTTGGGGGGATGAGGGTATTCCAACTCTCTTACCACCCAATCATACAAAGGTCTGTGGTCCTCAAATTCCAAGGTACAGATGGAATGTGTGATGCCCTCGATGGCATCCTCAATGGGATGTGCGAAATCGTACATAGGGTAAATGCACCAAGCATCCCCTGTGTTGTGGTGGGTCATATGAGCCACACGATAGATAACCGGGTCACGCATATTGATGTTGGGGGATGCCATATCGATGCGCGCACGCAACACTTTTTCTCCGTCCCTGTATTTGCCTGCTCTCATTTCTTCAAACAGCTGCAGGTTCTCCTCTACAGAACGATTGCTGTACGGATCTTCTTTGCCCGGTTCCGTAAAGGTTCCCCTGTATTCTTTGATCTGCTCCGCAGTCAAATCAGATACATAAGCTTTGCCCTTCTTTATGAGCTTTACTGCACCCTGATACATTTCCTCGAAATAATCGGAAGCAAAGAACAATCTGTCCTCCCAATCAGCACCCAGCCACTGTACATCCTCTTTGATGGACTCTACAAATTCGATATCCTCCTTGGTGGGATTGGTATCGTCAAAACGCATATTGAACTTGCCGCCATACTTCTGAGCCAAACCATAGTTCACAAGGATGGCCTTGGCATGTCCGATATGCAGATATCCGTTGGGCTCGGGAGGAAAACGGGTATGTACCTTCTCATACACGCCCTCTGCCAAGTCTTTATCTATAATCTGCTCAATAAAGTTTTTCGACTCTTTGACTTCTTTTTCTTCTTCCAAAATCACATTGTTTTCGCTCATGATGATTTTCTATACCTTTCCAAATGTCTTTCCTAGTATCATACCACATTTATTTTATTTTCTAAACAACTTTTTTTATATTTATGGGGTGTAGTGCCAAATTTTTGTTTGAATTTTTGGATAAACCGGGAACAATCCGTAAATCCCGACTGAAAACATGCTTCTGTCACTGAATAACCACTCCGTAACAGTCTTTCCGCGTGGGCCAGGCGCTTTGCCTCTACAAACCGGTACAGAGACATTCCTACATATCGGCGAAACAGGCGATTTACGCTGGATTCGGAAATATAAAACCTGGTTGCAATTTCTGAAATCCTGACTTCCTCCAAAAAACAGCCATCGATATAGGCAAGCATCTCTCCCAATTTCCCGTCAGCAGGGGTTAATCCTATGGACGACTCCGAATATTCCCCGCTTATGGCTGCCAGAAACTCAATGAAATATGCCATGCGCAAACATTGTTCCGTACACTTCTCCATCTTTGCCAACAATGACCACATCTGCGACAAATCCTCCGGCCGGATATGAGCCGGAAGTCTCTTGCCCTCTATGTATTCCTTCAGCGGTCCTTCTCCGTCAAACCACATGCAATAATGATGATGCTGGGTGGATCTGTGGTAAATACAATAGTGTACCTCACCGGGGCGGGAAAAAATCACGTCGCCCGGACGGATATCATAGATTGTGTGCCCCTGAAGAAACGAAAGTTCTCCGGACACATTGATATATATTTCATAACAGTTGTGGATATGAGCCCCCTCATAAGCCGTTCGTTCCACATCAAAAAAACCCTCCCGATGTACCATTTGAAAACGGATATTTCCAAATCCTTGAAGCGCATCCTCTAAAACCGGTTGATTTACCATATTTTTCTCCCATGTATGACCATTTTCGCATATTTTTGGATAAAAGATGAGTATTTTTGCACATATGTGTGTGCTAATTTTATATCATGTGTGCTGAAAAATGTCAATCACACTTGAAAGGAGTCTTTCTATGGATTACTTATTGGTCTTTTTATCCGTAATACTATTATCCTTGGGGTTTGTTTTACAAAAGTTTTATCAGAAAAAGGCCGGCCCTTGGGGGGCTGCCAGTTTTTCCCTGTACACTGCTATATGCTCCATCCTATCCCTCACAATTATCAATGGTGTACAGTTCGAGTTTTCATGGTACTCACTGATTAACGCAGCCTTAAGATCCCTTTGTGTGTTCCTATATACATTGGTAGGCTTCCACATCATGAATCGTGGTTGTATGGCACTTTATATGCTGTTTTTGATGAGCGGCGGGATGCTGCTCCCGGTGCTGTGGGGATGGATTTTTTTAGACGAACCGGTTGCCCCTATGCGCGTGCTCGGCGTTCTCACAATTGTATTTGCCATGATATTAACACGAGATAAAGAGGAAAAAGCGGATACCATCATGATTACATGTCTACTGGCAGTGTTTTTCCTAAATGGTATGACCAGCGTGTTTGCCAAACTCCATCAGATCAATGAGGTTTACGAAACTGTATCCACAACACCTTACGCTATTTATTCCAGTTTGACATCTCTCCTATTGAGCAGTATCACGAAAGCCATCCGCAGCAAAAAACAGGAAAAGGCAGATACCACCGTCAAACACCCCAAAAACATGCCGGGTGCAGAATCTTTGAAGTCTTCCCTTCTCCTCATCGGCATTGTAATCATTTACAGTGTACTGGCAAGCATTTCCAACATTCTGCAACTGGAGGGCGCTAAAACTTTGGATGCCAGTGTTCTCTATCCCATAATCACGGGCGGAACCGTCGTGTTTACAGGCATTATGGCATTGATTTTCTATGGTGAAAAACCTTCTAAAAGAGAATGGATCAGTATCGGCTTGTGCCTGGCCGGCACATTTATGTTTTTAGAGTAAACATGAATGCCCCCTCTCGGGAGAAGTAAAAATTTACTTCCCGGAGAGGGGGCTTCGTTATACTCTCATAACAATTGTCATTAGTGGTGGAACAATCTGATACCGGTGAAGGCCATTGCCATATTGTACTTATCTGCACATTCGATGACTGCATCGTCACGCACGGAACCACCCGGCTGGGCAATGTATTTTACACCGCTCTTATGGGCTCTTTCAATGTTGTCAGAGAAGGGGAAGAAGGCGTCGGATCCCAAGGTCACATCCTGCATTTTATCCAGCCACGCTCTCTTTTCTTCTCTGGTAAACACAGGGGGTTTTACTTTGAAAATGCCTTCCCATGCACCATCTGCCAACACGTCCATGTACTCATCGCCGATATACACGTCGATAGCATTATCTCTGTTGGCTCTGCCAAGACCATCCACAAATTCCAAATTCATCACCTGGGGCGCCTGACGCAGGAACCAGTTGTCTGCCTTGGAACCTGCCAATCTGGTACAGTGAATACGGGATTGCTGTCCTGCACCGATACCGATGGCCTGACCGCCCTTTACATAGCACACGGAGTTGGACTGGGTGTACTTTAAAGTAATCAGCGCAATCTTCATATCAATCAACGCTTCCTCAGGAATCTCTTTGTTTACGGTCACCAGATTGGAAAGCAGTTCGCCATCAATGTCCAGTTCATTTCTGCCCTGTTCAAAGGTGATACCATACACCTGCTTTTTCTCCACAGGAGCCGGTTTATATGCCTCATCAATCTGAATCACATTGTAATTACCATTCTTCTTACTCTTTAAGATTTCCAATGCTTCCTCAGTATATCCGGGTGCGATGACACCGTCGGACACCTCTCTCTTAATCAGCATTGCCGTATCCTTGTCACAGACATCGGACAGTGCAATAAAATCGCCGAAGGAAGACATTCTGTCTGCGCCTCTGGCTCTCGCATACGCGCATGCCAAAGGAGACAATTCGCCCAAATCATCCACCCAGTATATCTTCGCCAAGGTTTCTGTCAGGGGCAAGCCCACAGCCGCACCTGCAGGGGATACATGTTTAAAAGAGGTTGCTGCAGGAAGTCCTGTCGCCTCCTTTAACTCTTTCACCAACTGCCAGCCGTTGAAGGCATCCAGAAAATTAATATATCCGGGCTTACCGCAAAGCACGGTAACAGGCAATTCACTGCCATCCTCCATATAAATACGGGAAGGCTTTTGATTGGGGTTACAACCATATTTCAATTCCATTTCGTTCATGTTTATGTTCCTTTCTAATCTGTGTATGCAAGTTTTTACATTCGTCTTATTGGTTTTTATTGACAATACGTGTTTCATACTCGCTGGTAGCAATGTCAATGAATCGCACAAACAAAGATACCTTATTATCAGAGTTCAAATTCTCCCATACTTCCTTTGTGAAGCTGTCGATATCCCCTGCGATTTCCACCATCTTGGGCTCCCCTGCAAAGCTGGGAAGGGGATTCCCGTCATGCATATAAGTATGAATGAAACGACCCTCACCTGCCTTGGGGGCATCGTAGGTGAAAGTATATCTGTTACAGCAAGCAGGATCCCCGTTGTTGCTCTTTAAGATAGACATAGCAAAATCGTATGCTCCATTTTCAATGTGCATGACACCGGAGATTCTGGGGGTATAATTGGGTGCGTCGGGCTCAAACTCCCTGCTGCGCAAGGACTGCTCAAAAGTAAGCCCTGCTGCCAATCCGTCATAGATGGTATCTGTCTGATCACCATTTGTGACGATTGTGTCATTTCCTAATACTCTTACAGGTGCATAGATAATCAAACTGGGATCTTCCAATTTGGAAGGATCAAATGCCTGGGTACGGATGCCCTCTCCCTCGGTTACGAAAACACGGTTGCGGCTGTTAGAGCTTCTGCCCATAATAAAGTATGCTGTCACCGCCTTTGTACCATCCGCAGAACGGCCAATCACGATGCCTCTTCCGGGATATTCATTGTTCTTTAATTCTTCTCTCAGTTGTAACATATTTTCCTCTTCCTTTCCGCGTATGCCCCGTCTGTAAATTCCTCTAAATAAAGATTTCGCATGCGAACTCCTCATGCATTTCTATGCATTAAAAAACGACCTCCGGGCGCTACAAAAAATAATGCCCAGGCGGTCGGCTAAACTTACACTGCACTCCCTGTGGTTAATCCACTTCCGCCAGTCATGCAGCATCTGTTTCTATCTTACACAGAATCCCCCAATATTGCAAGTACTTTTCAGAAAACAAGCACCGGATTCTCCTATAAATTAAGAATGCGCCGACATTTCCGTCGGCGCATTCGTTTTTCATTATTCATTCACACTATAGTTCGGTGCTTCCTTTGTAATATGAATATCATGTGGATGACTCTCTTTCAAGGATGCCGCAGAAATCTTAACAAATCTTCCGGTCTCCTTCAACTCCTCGATATTATTTGCTCCACAGTAGCCCATACCGGAGCGCAAACCTCCAAGTAACTGGAACACGGTATCTTCCACATCTCCCTTGTAAGCCACACGTCCTTCTACACCTTCGGGAACAAGTTTCTTTGCATTCTCCTGGAAATAACGGTCCTTACTTCCGTTTTCCATTGCCGCAATGGAGCCCATGCCACGATATACTTTGTATTTTCTACCCTGGAACAATTCGAATTCTCCGGGGCTTTCCTCGCATCCGGCAAACATGCTACCCATCATACATGCGTTGCCACCGGCTGCAATCGCCTTGGTCACATCGCCGGAGTACTTGATACCACCATCAGCGATAATGGGCACACCATACTCTTTTGCCACACTGTAGCAATCCATAATTGCAGTAATTTGAGGAACACCGATACCCGCTACCACACGTGTGGTACAGATGGAACCGGGTCCGATTCCCACCTTAACCGCATCTGCACCAGCCTCAATTAAGTCTCTGGTAGCCTGTGCAGTTGCCACATTACCTGCTATTACCTGCAGGTCGGGATATTTTGCTTTTATCATCTTCAAACAGTTCAACACATTCTGAGAATGTCCGTGAGCACTGTCCAAAACAACCACGTCAACCTTCGCATCCACCAATGCTGCGACGCGGTCCAATACATTAGCGGTAATTCCCACACCGGCACCACACAACAGTCTTCCCTGCTCATCTTTTGCAGCCAAAGGATACTTGATTGCTTTTTCGATATCCTTGATAGTGATAAGACCTTTTAAGTTAAAATCCTTATCTACAATAGGAAGTTTCTCTTTTCTGGCCTTTGCCAAAATCTGCTTTGCTTCTTCCAAGGTGATACCTTCGGGAGCAGTAATCAATCCTTCACTGGTCATGGATTCCTTGATTTTCTTAGAGAAGTCTGTTTCAAACTTCAAATCACGGTTGGTAATAATACCTACCAGCTTGCGTCCCTCGGTAATGGGCACACCGGAAATACGGAATTTACCCATCAGTGCATCTGCATCTGCCAATGTATGTTCAGGGGATAATGAAAATGGATCTGAGATAACTCCGTTCTCTGAACGTTTTACCTTGTCAACCTCTTCTGCCTGCGCTTCGATAGACATATTCTTGTGAATGATACCGATACCACCCTGTCTTGCCATAGCAATGGCCATACGGTGCTCCGTAACAGTATCCATTCCCGCACTCATCAGCGGAATGTTCAACTTAATCTTCTTTGTCAGCCAGGTGGTCAGGTCTACCTGGTTCGGCACTACCTGCGAGTAAGCAGGTACCAATAACACATCGTCAAATGTAATACCTTCGCCGATAATCTGTCCCATTTTCTATCCTCCTATGTGCTTTTATTTTTACAGAGTTTATCAAAGATTTCCTCTAATGTCAACGAAAAATCAATGGAAATTCAGTCTGTAAATACTTTTCTCGGCGCCACATATTTCATGGCCTGAATCAGTTCTTCTGAAGGGCTCAAAATAATCCTTTGATTGCCTTCATAATACATCACATAACGTCTGTCCGGCTTTTCTTCCTTACCGATGCTATAATCCTTTTCTGTCACCTGCCGGTTTCTATAATCATCCAACCGGTAACTGCGGAAAGGCGCCATAATCTCAATTTTACTTAAACTGTATGTGGCGACTCTTTTACGGCTCTTTCTGTTCAAAATTTTATCCACAGTTAAATCTCTGTCTACATATAAATATTCGTATTCGATATGCACCAGAGGACTTACTGTGAATGCACTTAACCCAAACACCAATGCCAACGTTATCATCCAGGGACCCAGTGCGAGACTAAAAATTACAGAAATCACAGTGGCTATAATCAGCAGGGTTTTAATTATTTTAAACTTTAAAGAACTTTGGGCCTTTACCAGGCACTCCACATATGTTTCATTTATCATCTTTCATTTCCTTTTCACTATCGCAAACACTTTTTACGTCCTTTTATCATACGCCTTTTGGCAGAAAGTTGCAAGTATTTGCGCTACTTATTTCTATAGAACATTGGGCTGTTTATTTGCGGAAAGCATTTCTGTATTCCCGAGGTGTGACACCACTGTTCTTCTTAAAAAAGCGGGCAAAATAAGAAGTGTCCTCAATCCCCACCTGGCGCGCTATCTGTTCTGTTGACTGGTCCGTGGAAATCAGAAGTTCCATCGCTTTATACAATCTCAAACGTGCCAAATAAGCTGTGGGCGGAACACCAAAAGTATTTTTGAACCGTCTTATAAAATAATTCGGCTGCATATAAACCAGTGCGGCCAACTCCTCCGTAGTAATCGATTTATCCAGATTGTCCAGCATATAATCCTTGACCGGTGCAAAAAACCGGCTCTCGCTTCCGTCTATATTCTGCCTCTCCCTTACATAGAGACAGATGATATTAATCAGATTCGCACACCAACCCAAATTATGAACCGGATTTTTAAACATCTCTTTATGATATGATTTTTCAAAATAGCCGCTCATTTCTTCCTTTTGAGGGATGTCCACCACATAATTTGACTCCGTGAGACCCAGTTGAGCCATGAGATTCTCCCCGTCGCTCTCCGCTGTAAATCCCATTTCATACATGCAGAAATTATCGCTAACATGGGTATAAGCGCGCATTTTATCCTTCGGCAGAAATGCTAATTGACCGGGGCGCAACACAAAATACTGAGAGTTTATATTAAGAAAACACTCCCCTTCCAGTAGCCAAAAGAAGGTATCCGCCACTCCGATGTGCCCTACACAGTCTCCCTTCCATGTGATGGGAGGAATATACAGGTCTACATTCCGGGGATGGACCATCAGCTGGGCTCGCCTTATCTCCTGACGCATCACATATTCGTCCATTTGCCTTTCCATGTGTTCGTCTTTGTATTTTTGCATATTTTCCCTTTCTTGTCTAAAATTGTCTGAATAAGTGAAGAATAATCCTGTTTTTAATTATTATAACGTATTTACGTAGGTTCGTCTACTGTATTTTTTTAAGAATTGTCCTAAACGTGTCAATTTGTTGGCTTTACACAGAAATATCGGGAATTTATAATTGCTTTATAAGCGAAGTGGGTGATGATTGGTAGCCTTTACCCACGTCATTTTCAGGAGGAAAGTCATGAAAAAATATGTACAAGTCGGTACCGGACATCGTGGTACAAACGCTTTTGCCGTTCCTTTGGTCAAAGAATACAAGGATTGCGGAAAGCTTTGCGGTGTATACGATGTCAACCCTAAAAGAGCCGCTTTGGTAAGTGAATTTGCCGGCGAACCCGTCCCCGTGTATGATGACTTTGACAAGATGCTGGAAGATGTTAAGCCGGATGTGGTAATTGTCACCACCAAGGACTGTGAACATGATTACTACATGATCAAAGCCATGGAGGCAGGATGTGATGTCATTGTGGAAAAACCTATGACAACGACCTTTGACAAAACCCTAGCAATTATTGACGCAAAGAAGCGCACCGGTAGAGATGTGAAGGTAACCTTCAATCTCCGTTTCCATCCTTTTTATAAGAGATGCAAAGAAATTATTTCCAGCGGTGTGATTGGTGATGTTTTAAGTGTCCATTTTGAATGGATGCTAGATACCGAGCATGGTGCAAGCTATTTTAGAAGATGGCATAGAGAAATCAAGAATTCAGGTTCTTTGATGGTACATAAATCCACACATCATTTTGACCTTGTAAACTGGTTCTTAGAGGACGAACCCGTAGAAGTAAATGCCTTTGGCACAACACGCTTCTATGGTCCCACCAGGGAAGAACGCGCCGAGAGATGTTCTGACTGTCCTCACACAAAAACATGCGAGTTTTACGAAGATCTTAAGAGTGAAACATTCTATCAGAAAATGTACTTCGACTGTGAAGATCAGGATGGTTACTACCGCGATAAATGTGTGTTCTCAGACGAAATCGACATTCAGGACAGCGTTTCTGTAAATGTAAAATATCGCAAGGGTGCCGTAATGTGTTATTCCCTGACCGCCCACTCTCCTTTTGAAGGCTGTAGAATGTGCCTCAACGGAACCGATGGACGAATGGAAATTACAAGTATTCATTTAGCCACCAGCGGGTACGATGTTGCAACCAGTGACAACGTGAAAATCTTTAACCGAAAAGGCGAGCAGATTGTGTATAACATACCTGCCGGAGAGGTTCTCGGACACGGCGGAGCAGACAACCGGATTCGCGACATGCTCTTTAGAGGTATGGACAGCGATCCCCTGAATCAGCAGGCCGGTATACGGGAAGGTATTATGTCCATCAGTATCGGTATGGCCGCAAACCTTTCTATGAAAGAAAACCGTCGGGTTGCGCTCAGCGAGTTTTATGGCGACGACTGCGGAGTATAACCATGATAACCAAAATAACAAATGCCAAACTAATAACAAACGAGATAGTAAGCCATAAAAATCTTTATATTGAAGATGGTACCATCGCGTCGGTTACAGAAGATAATCTTCCCTATGACGTGTGCATAGATGGGGCAGGGTTATACGTTTCTCCGGGATTTATAGACATACACACGCATGGTGCGGGTGGTTATGATTTTGCAGACGGCTCTGTGGAGGATATTCTGAAAGCAGCCTCTACTCACGCCAAATATGGAACCACCACTATATTTCCCACTTGTACCTCATCCTCTACGGAAGATATTTGTCGTTTTATCCAAAATGTGAAGGAGGCTATGCTTCTAAATGCACCGGGACGGCCGTTTATCGCCGGTTCCCATTTAGAGGGGCCATATTTTTCGCTCAGTATGAATGGAGCGCAGAATCCGGATTACATCAAATCTCCTACATCTGGGGAATATGAAAGCTTTGTTGCTCTCGGCGAAGGAACGGTAAAAAGAATCAGTTTTGCACCGGAACTGCCCGGGACAGATGCCCTTATGGATTTCCTAAACAAAAACGATATTGTGGCTGCATTCGGACATACAGATGCTATTTACGAAGAACTCAAGCCGGCGATTGACAAGGGATGTCATTTAGCCACACATCTGTACTCCGGAATGAACACGGTTACACGACGTAATCTGTACCGCAAGCTTGGCGCCGTTGAGACTACTTTTTTAGAGGATGCTGTTACCGCAGAAATCATTGCTGATGGAGAACATTTGCCTCCGGAGCTTCTGCGCTTGATATACAAAATCAAAGGGCCTGACAAAGTGTGTCTGATAACAGATTCCATGCGGGCCGCAGCTACAAGCGATGGTCCATCTATTTTAGGACCCAAACACGATGGTATGTCCTGCACCATTAAAAACGGTGTGGCATGGTTAGATGATATGTCAGCCTTCGCCGGAAGTATTGCCACTGCAGACAGGTTGGTCCGGGTGATGTATAAATCCGGCATTCCGCTCAGGGATTGTATCAAAATGATGTGCGAAACACCGGCAAAAACCATGCGCCTGACAGACAGGGGAAGAATCCACCCCGGGTATAAAGCTGATTTGGTATTCTTCGACGAAGACATCCATATACATCGGGTAATTGCACAAGGTATGGAAATAAACTAACAAACAAATAATACATAAAGAAAACAGGGAGGTAAAACATGGAACTTAGAATTTTTAAAGACAGCAAGGAACTGGGTAAGAACGCTGCGAAACATGTCGCAGAGCGCTTACGTGAATGCATTGCTACACAAGGGTACGCAAGAATCGTGCTTTCCACCGGCGCATCTCAGTTTGACACTATCGAAGCGCTCACCCAAGAGCCCGACATCAAATGGGAATGTGTGGAAATGTTCCACCTGGACGAATACGTAGGTTTGCCGGAAACACATAATGCAAGCTTCCGCAAGTATTTAAAGGAACGTTTTGTAGACAAAGTGGCTCCTTTGAAGGCTGTTCACTTTGTGGACGGCACAAAAGAGTGCATTGCCACATTGACAGAAGAAATCAGAAAACTCCCCATCGACATCGGATTGATAGGCATTGGTGAGAACGGACATATTGCGTTCAACGATCCGCCTGCCGATTTTGATACAAAGGAAGCATACATTATCGTGAATCTGGATGACCGTTGCAAGCAACAGCAGATGGGCGAGGGATGGTTCCCCACCATTGATGACGTGCCCAAGCAGGCAGTCTCCATGACCACTTATCAGATCATGCAGTGTAAGCATATTGTATCCTGCGTTCCCTATGCAGTTAAGGCAGATGCAGTTGCTAAGACACTTCATGCCACAAAGGTAACCAACATGGTACCCGCTACTCTTTTAAAAACGCACCCCAGTTTCGTTCTCTATTTAGACGAAGATAGCGCCTCCAAGGCATCTTTTATTTAAGTTTTTAAAGATAAAGAGACTCCCATCCCGGTTCATTTCCGGTTTGGGAGTTTTTTATTGACAATCGTTTTATGGAACTTTATACTCATATTTATATCCGATGATACCCTAGGAGAGAGGAGAACCATCATGGCAAAAATGGATGAATTCAAAGCTGAACGAGCAGCTATCAAGGACAAGCCTTTTAAGGAGCGCCTGGCATATTTTATAGAATACTATGGGGCAAGAACCCTTCTCATTGCAGTTTGCGTCATTGGTCTCTTCACCGTTATCATCAAGAATATAACCGCAAAGGACGTAGTGCTCTATGCGGCTATGTATAATACCATGGATTTAAAAAAGGACGGTGCCTACGCAGAGAGTTTTAAGGAATACGCTCAGATAAATCCCAAGCAACAGGATGTTATCATCGACGAAACCATGTATATCGACCTGGTACATTGGGACGAATACACCAATTCCTCTATTGAAAAGACTATGCTGTTTATAACCTCCCAGGAATTGGATGTAATGATTTCGCAAGAATTTGTCATAGAATACTTTGCATACTTTGATTTATTAATGGATGTGCGCGAGTTTCTAACGCCGGAACAACTGGAAAAGTACAAAGACTCCTTGTATTATATCGACCGCCATATGTTGGAAAACGAGCAAGAACCTGAAGACTCTTTATACCTCGAGTACAAACACGATTATCCCGATCCCCGCAAACCGGAACTTATGAAGGATCCTGTCCCGGTAGGAATCTATATGGGAGATACCAATGAATTGGCCATCCGTTCCAGCTACTATATTGACGGAGACGCCCCTGTATTCGGCGTAGTAGTTAACAGCAAAAACGCCGCATGGGCCAATCAGTTTTTGGAATTCGTTATGCAGAAGTAAATATTACTATCAAAAATGGACGAGGTAATCAAGCCTCGTCCATTTCTCCTTCAAACACCGTCACTGCCGGTCCCGTCATATATACCAGATTGCTCTCTCTATCCCACTCTATCTCAAGTTCTCCACCCAATACCTTCACGGTAAGTTTGGTATTAGTTAAATCATTCAGTACACATGCCACTGCGGTGGCGCAACATCCTGTGCCACAGGCAAGGGTTTCTCCTGTCCCCCGTTCCCAAACACGCATAAAACAAGTATCCCTGTCCAACACCTCCACAAACTCCGTATTGGTACGGTTGGGGAATCTTTCATGGTTTTCAAATTTGGGACCCACGGCTTCAATGTCCATTTTCGACACGCAGTCGTGAAATACCACTGCATGAGGATTTCCCATGGAAACACAAGTCATCCGATAGCCCTCTCCATCGACAAGAATTGGTACATCTATGGCTGTTTCTCCCGGTGTTATCACAGGCACTTTATCTGCCTCCAAAATAGGCTGTCCCATATTCACACGCACCTTGACCACAACACCATTTTCTACCATAAGGAGCAAGTGCTTTACCTGTCCACCACTGATTACCGTAATCTCCGTTTTATCCGTAAGCCCTTTGTCGTACACAAATTTGCCCACGCAACGGATGCCGTTTCCGCACATTTCGGAACGACTGCCGTCAGCGTTATACATTTCCATCTCAAAATCGGCCCGGTCCGAAGGATTGATAAAAATCACGCCGTCCGAACCGATACCAAAATGCCGGTCACTTAGTTTTCTGACAAGCGAAGGCTTCTCCTGAGTGGGAATGTTCTCCACGAATCCATTGATATATACATAATCATTGCCGCAACCTTGCATCTTTGTGAATTTCATATTGCCTCATTTCCGTGCTAAACTACCGCACTCCCGTATCCTTACATTTTCTTCTATTTTACCACAAGTCCCTATGGATGCAATGTTTTTCTATAGCAGCACCTGTAAAAAGTCCCGCTGAATTCATTACTCCTTTTTTTCATATTTCCTTCAAATCCCACATATGCATAAATAAAAAGATTTCTCGTGCCGCACAACCTAAAGGGGCACGAACGACGAGGTATTATGAGCGCAAAAACCAAAATCATCGTATTACATAAAAAAGAGGTTCTGTATACCGGCATCTTCGCCATCCTCGGATTGATATTACTTATCTTAGTGATTTCCATGTTCTTTTCAGGAGGGGACTTGGATACTTCACCCGACACTCCTCCCGCGACTACTCCGATTGCCTCTCCGGGAGCTTCCTTTCTGCCACAATCCTCCTTTGCACCGGTATCCAGATATCAGCCCGGTGTGTATACCTCCGAGATATGTTTAGGCAATCAATCTGTAGACTTGGAAGTAACTGTAAACCAATATGCCGTTACTTCCATCCGGATGTTGAATTTGGACGAAGCAGTAACCACCATGTACCCATTGCTTCAACCCACATTTGACGATATCCAGTCCCAGGTTTGTACCATGCAGACCACGGAAGGCATTTCCTACACACCCGAAAGAAAGTACACCTCTCTGGTATTATTGGAGGCCATTGAAGATGTTTTGGAGAAAGCAAGTTTTGAGTAAAACCATTCTGTAAATCTATATTCCCACAAATATTAAAACACCTTCCTGTGAATCTGTTTCCACAGGAAGATGTTTTTTACTTCTCATTCTTCGTTTTACTTTTTTTGTTGCTGATAAATCTTCTGCAACTCTTCCACTGAGAACTTGTAATGGGTATTGCAGAATTGGCAATTTACCTCAATTTCTTCTCCATCTTCAATCATACTTTTCAGTTCCTTCCGACCAAGACTAAAAAGTACCTTTTCGATTTTATTTCTGTTGCAGTCACATTGCCAGTTCACCGGGGATACTTCAGAGATTTCAGGATCTAATCCATCCAATAAAATCTCCAGCATCTGCTCCGGGGTATTCCCTGCATCCAATAGAGAAGTCACAGAACTAACCTTGGACAGATTCTCTTCTAATTTATCAATGACGGAATCCTCCGCAAAGGGCATCAATTGAAGAATAAATCCTCCCGCCTGCTTTACTGTATTGTTTCGCTCCATCAGCACACCAAGACCTACGGAGGATGGAGTCTGCTCAGACGTGGCAAAATAATACGTCAAATCTTCTGCAATCTCCCCCGTCTGCAAACTTGTCTGTCCCACGTAGGGCTCCTTCAAGCCCATATCCTTGATAATGCGTAACATACCATTTCCCAACGCACCGGAAACATCCAGTTTCCCTACGGCGTTCGCCGGCAGATACACATCCGGAACGAGGGCATACCCCTTTACCTTGCCTAATGCATCCGCTGTCACTGTGATGCTACCCACAGGGCCATCTCCTTTGATTTGCAATGTCAGCAAATCCTTCTCACCTTTGAGCATCGCACCCATCATTGCCCCTGCGCTTAAGAGACGTCCCAGCGCCGCTGTGATCACGGGGCTGGTGTTATGGGCCTGTCTGGCTGCTTCCACAGTTTCTTTTGTCACGCAGGCAAAAGCACGGATTTGCGCATTTGCCGCAGTTGCTCTTACTAAATAATCTCCCATAGTATTTTCAACCTTCTTTTTATTTTCCGGACTCTCTCGCCACAATGCAGATGCGCTCGCTTCCAGGCGTAGGCTCCAATCCGGTGTCCACATCCATTATCCAAAGCAATTCCATTCCTGCATTCTGCACCAACCCGATCATGGTTTCCAATGTATAGCCCTTCTGATAATGGGTTTCCGTGAAGCGGCGGAAATAATCCCCCTCTTCCCGCACATATACAGTCAGGTCATATTCATTGATGTGCGTTTCTCCATTATAATAGTTTTCCCAAATAAACGCAGCATCTTCACGGTTTTCGGCTATGGTACTGTTTCCTATCACCTGCGCATATTTATACTCAGTGTTGAAGTCAAAGATGAATATTCCCTTGGGATAAAGATAATTATTCACCAGCGAGAATACCTGCTCTAATTCCTTCTCTTCCAGAATATAATTGACGGAATCACAGACACTGTACACGCATCCCACTGTGCTATACAATTCCAGTTCCCGCATATCCTGACAAAGATACAGAATATCCGTACCGTGTTCCATCTTTTTTTCCATGGCCACATTCAACATGGACGCGGAAATATCCACGCCCATGCAGTCATAGCCTTTATTATACATCAACTCAGTCAATGTACCGGTGCCACACCCCAAATCCAACACAAGGTTTCTCTCGGATTCCAGTGCATCAGTACTGTCTTTCTTTTTGTCCGTAACACCGAATTTTTGTATCAATTCATCCAGACGTTGCGCCCACTCATCATAGGGCACATTGTCCATAAACTCATCATAAACTTCGGAAAAATCTCCGTATGCTTCCATTTGCTTTCCTCACCTATTACAACACTTTGGACAGGAATTCCTGAAGTCTTTCGCTTTGAGGATTTGAGAAAAACTCTTCGGGAGTATTCTCCTCCACAATCTGTCCCTCATCCATGAAAAGCACCTTGGTACCCACTTCTTTAGCAAATCCCATTTCGTGCGTCACAACCACCATGGTCATACCGGCATCTGCCAATTCCTTCATAACCTCCAAAACTTCTCCAACCATTTCGGGATCCAATGCAGAAGTAGGCTCGTCAAACAGCATTACCTTAGGGTTCATTGCCAGGGAACGCACGATGGCAATTCTTTGCTTCTGACCACCACTTAAGGAACTGGGGTATGCGTCTGCTTTGTCCACCAGACCAACTCTTTCCAAAAGCTGCATAGCCTTTTCCTTGGCCTCCTCTTCCGTCATGATTTTCAGCTTCACAGGAGCCAATGTGATATTTTGCAAAATGGTCAGGTTATTGAATAGATTAAAGTGCTGGAATACCATACCCATATGGCGGCGTACCTGATTGATGTCTGTTTTAGGGTCCGTAATGACCTCCCCGTCAAACACAATCTCTCCCGCCGTCGGGGTTTCCAATAAATTCAGGCAGCGCAGGAACGTACTTTTTCCGGAACCGGAGGGCCCCACAATTACAATTTTTTCACCGGGATTGATATGGTAGCTTACGCCCTTTAACACTTCCAAATCGTCAAATTTCTTATATAAATTCTTAACGTCTATCACTCTTGCGCAACCTCCTTTCCAAAATTCCCAATAATTTGGTCAATATCTTAACCAAAATAAAGTAAAGAATTGCCGCTCCAATCAGGGATGTAAATGCATCATAGGTCTTGCTTCGAATCTGATTTGCCACACGGGTCAAATCGCTCAATCCCACATAACCTACGATAGCGGTTTCCTTAATGAGCACAATGAACTCATTCACCAAAGGAGGCAACACATTTTTAAATGCCTGGGGCAGCACGATGTAAATCATCGTCTGGGCTCCGGAAAGGCCTAAGCTACGTCCCGCCTCTGTCTGTCCCTTATCCACTGCCAAAATACCTGCTCTGATAATCTCCGCCACATAAGCACCGGAGTTGATACCAAAGGAAATCGCCGCAACCAAAACTGCGTTTCGGCTAAAATAGAACACTCCATAATACATGATTAACAACTGCAGTACCGCAGGTGTTCCTCGGATAATATCAATATAGATATTTGCAATGTGTGCCAATATAGTGGGCTTCCCGTTCTTTTTTGTGGAAAGCTTCATAATCGCCACAATAGTACCGATAACAATACCGATAATTACAGCAAACAACGATACCTGCAGGGTAACGCCCAAACCTTCAAAATATAGTTTCCAGCGGTCCTCGGTAATGAAAGCTGCCGTAATTTTTTTAGCTAATTCAGTTTCAGCTAATTTAGCAAACCATTCCATCTTTCTACCTCATCTGTTTTTGTTAAGTAAAAAAGAGGATAATGGCGAGGCCATTATCCTCTCTACAGTTCTTATTTAGTCGATAAAGTACTCAGCAATCAAAGCATCATAGGTACCATCAGCCTTTACCTCAGCCAATGCTGCGTTGATCTTCTCTGCCCACTCAGATCCCTTAGGCATTGCAATACCATAAAGCTCTGTTTCAAAATTAAACTGGTCGCCGGGCAATGCTACAACCTTACCTTCATTCTGACCTGCAAATACAATTGCAGGATCCTTGTCGATGATAACTGCATCCAAACGTCCTGCAACCAGGTCGTTTACAGCATCAACGAAAGTATCATAAGTCTTTACTTCTGCGCCTTCTACTTCTTCAGCGAAGTAGTTACCGGTTGTTCCCAACTGAGAACCAAGTACCTTGTTCTTCAGGTCATCGCTGGTAGCAATATCAGAACCTTCTGCAACCATTACGTACTGAACTGCCTCAAAGTAAGGCTCGGAGAAGTCAACAGTCTGAAGACGCTCTTCTGTGATGGTCATACCGGACATACCCAAATCAATCTTGGTTCCGATTGCTGCAACAATTGCACCGAACTCCATGTTCTGCCACTCAATCGCAACACCCATCTTCTCAGCCATAGCTTCCAACAGGTCAACTTCGAAACCAGCTACTTCACCGTCATCTCCAAGATACTCGAAGGGAGGGAATTCTGCATTGGTACCAACTACCAATGTTGCTACATCTGCTACATCGCTTGCCTCTGCGCTTGCAACGTCACTTGCTTCTACGCTTGCTGCATCACTTGCTACACTTGCAGGTGCTTCTGTGCCACATGCGGTAAGCATTGCCATACACATTACAACTGCCAATACTGCTGATAATAATTTTTTCATTTTTGTTTCCTCCTTTTGTAACCATTTTTCTTTTCCGGTTACACTCTATGTTTTCTTTTTTATTTGGCTTATTTCCGCCTCGTGTGATTAATATAACACCCTTTTTATAAAAATGCAACCCCTAAATTGCATATTTATGCAAAATTATTAAAAAACTTGCAGTAATATACGGAATAAATGCAACTGAGGCCTTGAGATTCCCCGTTTTTCCGATGTTTTTTCGGTGTATCTGAATAATGAATAAAATGATATATGCAACCAACATATGCAATAAAAACTCAAAAATATGCATTCCCAAGCCAAATTCAGCCGCAGCACAGACGCAAAAAGCGTAGCAATCTGCCCTGCCGTACATTTTGGAGAAAAGCAGCAATTGTAATAGTATAAAAATAAGAAGTCCGACAAACTCCCCATAGAATTTCCGGTCCGATAACCGTGTAATCCAAAGACGGAATACCATACATGTGGCGGCAGCACCGCTCACCCACCACAGAAAATTATGCACTTTATAATACAGAAGGTCTGTTATACACGCTGTCATCAGGCAACCAAGAATTATGCACAGGCACATCCATGCCGGCCCTATTTCAGCCACACATCTTCCGCAAAGCATACAACCGACATATACCAGACACCATTCTCTCTTTCCCAGAGTTAATTTTCCATCCCATTGTTCAATGATGCGTATTCCACCACGCAAGGTAACTATAATAAGAAGAACGCTGTACAACCACCATTTTCCCATATCGTACCACCATCACCTGAGTCTCGTGCGAAGCTCATTCAAGATGGTTCCGCTTACCTTAATGGTATTGATCACCCTGTCGCTCCCTTCCGGATAAGTTGCCGACACATAGATTTGGTACTCCATTTCTGCAACATCGTATAAGGGAATCATAAACTCTATCTGCTCTGTTTGTTCAAATAAGCCCTCCTCGTTGATTTTATGGAAATTGTATTCCTGTAACATCTCCGGAAACTCTATGGTTAAAGTTTTGGGGTGACCCCAAGCCCGCACCGTCAGCACACCACTTTCACCCTTTTGGAAGACAGGTTCATGGGGCGACAACATTCTCTGCACTCTGGACTCCAACCCTCGCGAAACACTCTCCTCCGGGGGCGCCTGCTCCCACTTCGCGTATAGCGTGATATATTGCCTGGGATAATAGAAACCATCAATGGTCGGTACGGGATTGCACAACTCCTGATCCAAATACCACCCCATAAAAATATAGTTCTCCCTAATCGGCACCGGTAAGAGTATGCTCTGAAAATCATAGCATATTCGAATTCTATCTGTGGTCCCGTCCGAATCCGGGAAGACATATGTATCACCTTCCAATGCGCCATAAAAAGGTTCTTGTGGATCCCACCCGGAGAAGTAGCCATAAGAAAAAATAGGATCAATGGGTTCTCCCCCGTTACTTTCAAAACTCACCTTCACACCGTAGGGAGGTTCTATTAGTAACCGGTCCAATGTCATCACCGTTCCCTGAGAACAATGAAATCTTTGTTCCCCTTCCTGCCCCATATACATCCCTGTTCCCGGATCTATAATCAACGTACTGCTGCCGTTTTTTGTCCACTGGGCGTACAAAGTCACTTCTCCCCATACTCCATCCTCATTACAGTCATAAGGTGTGAGATTGGTGATTGGTGCTCCATCTTCATACCACGCACCACTGCCGTCCGCGCTGGTATTCCATCCTATGAAAGAATATCCCGGCACCGTATACTTCAGCGGAGAAAGAGTTGTTTGAGGCAGGATTTTTTCACCATTATAATAAGTAGCATTGTCATACAGATGATAACTATCCGCCATCACACCCATAAAATACTCTTGCGTGTTTACATGATATACCACCCTATATTGATTCTTAGAAATACCTTTGCAAGGATGAGGGGCGATAAGTCTGGCTTGTTCCAAATTACTGCAATATGGACATAAATAGTAATAATCCATTCCCGTTTCTAAATAGTGAATGCTCTTCACGGCGTTGTCGCACATGTACATAAGCAGATTGATGATTTTTTCCTCACAATCCGCGCAATAGGCAATCCATCCCTGGCAGTATGGCCTGCCACAGGAGCTTCTATTATATGTAATTCCATGGAAATCTTCTCCCTCTTCGGGATAACTGCTATGAATACAAAAAGAAAACATATGCTCCACAATCCATCGTCCTATAGGAATCGAACCCGTTCTATCGTAGGAGTAATAATGCTCCCCTTCTTCCAATAGCCGGAGCGAAGATGTAATTCCTGTTTCCAACACATATCCCTTGTCATAGTATTGTTTATGTGTCTCTCCCTTACAGGTTGTCCACGCTCCTCCATCCTCCGTGATTTCCACATACGGACTATCAAAAACTGTTCCTGCCTGTACTTTCATAGGACAGACAAGCCACCATATCCATAGCATCACCAAAACGGTAAGCTTACCTGCATATTTTGACTGCTCTGATGCTCCCTTTTGCCAACTCCTCATAAAACCTCTCCACCTGATTTTTTTCTAAATATAGATTAATGCTGGTTGCTGCCGTTGTGGTATCCCAAGGCTCTACACTGTCCCCGGAAGAATGAAATGCACTCTCCACAATAACATTTTCCCATTTTATATCAGCATCTCCCTCCGGAGAAACTACCACGATATGTACTCTGTCTCCGGGCCGCAGAATACCTCCTGCCACTTGGAATAAATCCTCCACCCTGACACCTACGACCACCGGCGTCTTCAGTTCCTCTGGTACACGGTCGCCTTCCACAAACATATCATTGTCTAAAATTGTCCCTTTCGATATGGTGTAAACCGGCGTTTTTTCGTATACAGAAGCCACTCTGTCAAGCACTCCCTCCGAAACAATTCCGGCATCCACCTCCCGGACGGTTATGTATTTTTCATAATTTGCTTCCGTCAGCTTCATCCCAACCGGAATCTCCCTACCGGCCACATAAACTTGTGTTTTCTCATATCCCGCCAGCGCCCTTTTTTCTATTTGAAGCATCACCACAAATACGGACACCGCCGCCAACAGGGCTGCAATTCCCACACCCAGTTTCCATCTTCCGGAGCGCTTATTCTCATTTTCCATCTTCTTGCCGCTTTTCACTCCACTCATCCCCTTCCATTCCTCTATCTGACAGTCTCGTTTACCACCTCGACTAATTTCCCTTTTTTTGCCTTAACATAGATTCCCGGGAAACACTCGACCCGGGTTTCCACCTCACTATATATGGATGTGTATTCCACGATTTGCCCATTGGGTGCAAAAAACAAATCCTTAGGAAAATCTGTTACATACACATTTCCATATTTATCAAAATAGTATTCCGTCAATTTATCCTGTTCCACATTGTATACCGCAAAGTTTCTTACCTCTACCTTGCCTCCCAGCACAGTATCAATCATAGGCTGAAAATTTTCGTCCAGATTTAAATTCTTACACAATAGTCTTTGGAACATCTCATAACTTTTTTCCGGCGATTCCACCAGGATCTGATGACTTCTTCCATACTCCCGCAGATCCACCATGGCGGCTCCTAAATTAGAAGCCGCCAAGGCATCCTCCAGATAGAGCGATGCAGCCCGCATTCTCTGTATTTGTATGGAAGCATACAGTATCACGGCGAAAAAGAGTGCAAAGTATAACCCTACAAAAAAACTGATTTTCCCTTGCTCCCCACACAATAGGCGCCTTCTTAAAAACCAAGTACTTCGCCGTTTATTAATTCTTTGCTGTAGAGTATCTTTCTTCCACAACCCTTGTTCCATCTTCCAATACACCTCGAATTATCAATGCAACCTCGTCGCCGTAGTTTCTCTGACTGGTGGAAGTCCCTGCCAGGGAGATTTGCTCAAGCCCCATCTCTTCCAATTCCACCATCAGATTTTGTCTGTCCTGCTGTCCCAAATATCCAAAAGTCTCCATAATAAGTATGTACTTTCTGGCTATCTGCCCTAGAGTTTCCTTCTGCTGTATCAGCTTCACGCTACCCAGATAGGAGAACAGAAGAACCGTGAGGGCAAGCAGGCATAAACACACCACAGGAAACTCTCCTGCAACGCCCGTCTCTTTTTTCATTGCGCACCGGTACCGGTAAGAATCTTGTTGGCTTCGGTGGTCAAATTGCCCACAATGCCTGTGATAAAGGTTTCCAGACTTTCTTTCATGGTAACGCATAACAGAAGCGCGATAATGCATAGCCCTACCGTCACCAGGATACCATCGATACCATCCTCCTTCTTCATTCCCTTACGGCGCAAATTCTCTGCTCCTATCTTGCATCTGATCACCAATTCATCCATTTTATTCATAACTCTTTCTTTCATAATGTTCTTCCTTTCTTTTAACATGTTTTTTTGTCAAAAACGCAATTAGAGTTTCATATTTAATAATTCACTATTCAGTTTTACAATTCTACCGCAACGCCCAACATTTGAACGATGCACACATACAGCGTCAGACCCAATAGGACAGTCAAAATCCCTAATTGATAAAACGTAAGGCTGCGATCCAGGGAAGCCTTTTTCCCGGCTAAGACAAGCTGTTCCATATCCTTTACCTGTTCTCCTAAATCGCGCAGTAGCTCCACTGCCTGTCCGGATTCTAACGCCTGATAAATGGTAACGCACAACGCATTGATGTGTGCGTTATCGAATTTCGCCTGAAAATCCTCCAAGGCTTCGTACACATCCGCGTGGGCGGCAACATCGCCGGCCAAATCCAACAGCGCGGCCTTCAGCCTATTATGGGAGACACCCCCA